>NZ_JAGRPF010000172.1 GCF_020439865.1 Prosthecobacter sp. | reverse complement strand
CGAGATATCGTTCCCTGCAATTGCCGTGACACCAGGCCGTGCCGCAGGCTCATTCAGATCGAGGTATCCGCCCGCCCCACCGGCCATTCTACCGGCTGAGGGAAACGCGGTGGCGCTGCCTCCTCTGCCATTGATGGTCAGGAGGTCGCCTGCATTCACTGTCGTCCCCCCTGTGAACGTGTTGCCACTCGACAATGTCAACGAGCCCTCACCCGCCTTGGTCAGCGCGCTCACACCCGCCACATCGACCGGCTGCGCGGGCGCCTGCAAAGTGCCAACAGTCGCGAATCCTGTTGTCATCGAGCCGTTTCCGCCAGAACTGGCGATCAAGCCAGGTTGCGGAGTCACAGGAGATTTTGAGGACTGGTCAAAGCTCAATCCATAGGCAGCCTGATCCTGAATCTTCTTCAATTCGGAGACATCGCCTTCTGTCATCTTTGTCGGCACATCCTTGAGCCCAAGATGTTGTGGAAGCTGAGGTGAGTCAAAATCGACACCGGAAAGCTGCGTAAGCGGCTTGGGGATAACCGCTTTTAGCTGCTCTTCTGCGCCCCTTGTGTGCTTGGTTGTTTCAGTACCGAGTCGGAAAAGTGACTCAGTCTCGTTCAGGTGAGGAGCACTGGTAGCTTTGGGAAGGTTCACCTTGATCCCGATATCCGTGGTGAGCGCAATCTCAGACGCAGTCTGCTTCAACGAGTAGGCATGCCACGTCCAGAATCCTCCCAACACAACGCATGCAGCAATCGCCAGCCGCACTAAGCCTGTGCGCCATTTCGTTTGGCGGGCTGGCAACACCGCCACGTCGGTCAACCGAGAAGACTGCCCGGCGGCCTGAGCCTTCAAACGATCCCGCTGCGCATCGGTGAGTGCGAGTGAGTCGTCGCGCAGTTCCGCGAGCAGGAAGTGGCAGAATTCCTTTGTCGACTCAGCAGTCTGTTTTGCGGTGGGATTCTCAAGCAGCGCCGCCTCGAGTTGCTGGCGTTCTTCGGCGCTGGCTTCATCGAGCGCCCAGGCGGTGATTTGTTCCGGTTTCATGATCAAAAAGGGGGTGGAAGGTTTCAGGCCAGCGCGGGTTTGAGTTTCGCGGGCTGCGGTTGGTCGAGGGCCTGCCATTTGGTCTTCAGGGCGGCGACGCCGTGGTGGATGAGGTAGCCGACGTTGCCGATGCTGGTCTGCATGGCGGCGCTGATCTGCTGGTAGTCGAGTCCGGCTATGAACTTCAGCCGCACGGCCTCGCGCTGCCGCACGGGCAGGGTTTCGATGAGTTCGCGCAGGGCTGTGGCGGTCTCACGCTTTTCCATCGCGTCATTGGGCGCGGGGTCGGCGGAGGCTTCGAGATCGAGGGTTTCCGTTTCCATGACGACGATGCGTTGATGTTTGCGATGATGGTCGAGGGCACGATTGCGGCAGACGGTGAAGAGCCAGGGGGCCAGGCGCTCGTGGTCGAGCGTCGCGAGGTGCTGGCTGAGCTTCACAAACACGTCCTGCACGATGTCCCGCGCGTCTTCCAGGTCGCCCGTGTAGCCGTGCGCGTAGCGGATGAGGGGCCGCTCGTAGCGCTGCAGGGTTTCGAGGAAAAGATCGTGCGAGTCGCTCATGAGGTCGTGTTCGCCGCGCATCACGGGAACCTGGAAAACATCTTGGGGGATTTTTTCGCGGAAGGCGAGATTGATCGCTCCATGCCCGACAGTTCGATCCTCCCTTGCGCGTTGAATCTTGCCTGCTTCCATTCGCCACCATCATGATCCGCCGCCTATTTTCCGCCCTCCTGCTTGCCTCGTCATTTTCCATTGCCCAGCAGCCTGCCACTCCCCCCGCAGGTCATGACGCGCATGCGGTGGACATCCCTGGATTGAAGAAGGAACTCTTCGCCGGCATCACGGAGGCCGATTTCCTGAAACTGAGCGACAAGCCCAAGACGGTGAAGGTCATCCTGATCGCCACCTACACCGCCGCTAACTACGGCATGAACTTCAACGGCTACGCGCACGGCAAGGCCGTCTTCACGATTCCCAAGGACTGGACCGTCGAAGTAACCTTCATCAATCCCAGCCCCATCCCGCACAGCGCCATCGTGGTGGAAAAGGACCAGGTCAAAAAGCTGCAGATGGGCGCGCCCTACTTCGACGGCGCAGGCGTGCCAAAGCCGGAGGTCGGCCTGGCGGTGTCGAAGGCGGAGTTCAGCTTTGTGGCCGATGAAGAAGGCGAATACGCCTTTGCCTGCGGCTTCCCCGCTCACGCCATCAACGGCCACTGGCTGGCCCTGGAAGTCAGCGCGGACGCGAAGGCACCAACGCTGCAACTGGGAGACAAGCCAGCGGTGGAGGCAAAGTAATCACTTCAGCTTCGCGGCGATCTCGCGGAAGGCCTTGGATGAAGCAGATTTCTCCGGATCTTCGAGGGCGATGGGATGACCTTCGTCTCCGCATTCACGAACGCTCATTTCGATCGGAATCTGACCGAGCAGCGGAACGCCGAGACGTTTCGCCTCGTGCTCCCCACCGCCTTTGCCGAAGATATGATAAATCTGGCCGTCACTGGGGCAGAGGAAGTAGCTCATGTTCTCAATGATGCCGAGGATGGGCACGTTCACCTTCTGGAACATCGACACCGCCTTCCGCGCATCGATCAGCGCGATCTCCTGCGGCGTGGTGACGATGACCGCGCCGTCGAGGGCGACGGTCTGCACGATGGTGAGCTGGATGTCCCCCGTGCCCGGCGGCAGGTCGAGCACGAGCACGTCGAGATTGTCCCACGCGACCTGACGCAAAAACTGCTGAGTGTAGCGCGTGGCGATGGGGCCGCGCACGATGACAGGTGAGGCATCCTCCAGCAGAAAGCCCATGGACATGAGCTGCAGGCCGTTCTTTTCGATCGGCACGATCTGCTGCTCGTCATTCTGATACGGGCGCTCGTCCGTGCCGAACATGTGCGCGATGCTGGGGCCGTACAAATCGCAGTCGCACAGACCGGTGCGAAGTCCGCTCTGGCTGAGGGCCACCGCGAGGTTTGATGCGACGGTGCTCTTGCCAACACCGCCTTTGCCGGAGGCCACTGCGATGACTCTTTTCACACCGGGAAGGCTCGATTTGCCGAGCTTCTCTGAAGCCGTCACGCCCGCGCCGGGCGGATCCTTGATGTCGAAGTTCAGCTTCACGTCGCTCACGCCGGCCACCTTCTTCAAGGCGTCCATCGCCTGCTCATGAATCAGACGCGGGATGTTGGGATCACGGGTGGCGACGGAGATTTCGACCGTGACATCCGCCCCGTCGATCAGAATGCTTTTGACCAGTCCAAACGAGATGATGTCGCGGCTGAAGCCGGGATAGCGGACGTTGCCTAGGGCGGTGCGGATGTCTTGTTCAGTGGGCATGAGGTTGGGGATACGCTTCCAACTAGCCCGATGGTGCCGCTTTGCAAACGCCACCTCTAAAACAAAAAACGCCGCCTGTTTCCAGGCGGCGTTCGTGGATTGATAGGCAGGACGATTTACTTCGTCGGCACTTCGGCGATCGTCTTGAGCACGCGGGAGGCGATCTGGTAAGGATTGCCCTGGCTGTTCGGACGACGGTCTTCGAGGTAACCCTTCCAGCCGTTGTTCTTGAAGCTGTGCGGGACGCGAATGGACGCACCACGGTCGGCGATGCCCCAGGAGAACTGGTCGATGGACTGGGTCTCATGCAGACCGGTCAGGCGCATGTGATTGTCAGGGCCATAGACGGCGATGTGCTCGGCGCAGTTCTTCTCGAACGCGGCCATGAGGGCGAGGAAGTAGGGCTCGCCGCCGACTTCGCGCATGTATTTCGTGGAGAAGTTGCAGTGCATGCCGGAGCCGTTCCAGTCGGTCGGGCCGAGGGGCTTGCAATGATACTCAACCTGCACGCAATACTTCTCGCAGAGACGCTCAAGGATGTAACGGGCGACCCAGATCTGGTCAGCGGCACGTTTGGAGCCCTTGCCAAAGATCTGAAATTCCCACTGTCCCTTGGCCACTTCGGCGTTGATGCCTTCATGGTTGATGCCTGCATCAAGGCAGATGTCGAGGTGCTCTTCAACGATCTGACGGGCGATGTCACCCACGTTGTTGTAGCCGACACCCGTGTAGTAGGGGCCCTGAGGGGAAGGATAACCGTGCTCGGGGAAACCAAGCGGACGGCCGTCCTGATAGAGGAAGTATTCCTGCTCGAAGCCAAACCAGGCATCGGGATCATCAAGGATGGTGGCGCGATCATTCGAGGCGTGGGGAGTGCCATCGGCATTGTAAACTTCGCACATGACCAAGACGCCATTTTTGCGGGTGCTGTCAGGATACACTGCAACGGGCTTCAACACACAGTCAGAGCTGCCACCAGGAGCCTGGCGAGTCGAGGAGCCGTCAAAGCCCCAGTCTGGCAGTTGCTCCAGTGTTGGGAAGCTGTCGAAGTCCTTGAGTTGGGTCTTGCCGCGGAGGTTGCGGACGGGCTCGTAACCGTCCAGCCAGAGATATTCGAGTTTGTATTTGGCCATGGTTGAATGTGTATGGATTTGTAGCTTGGCCTTCGGAAAATTATCCTCCGGCGACAGCTCCCGCGAAAAGAGCATGTCGCATGCCACATGCGAGATAATTTTTTGAGATTCTTGAGCCCCCACAGCTTTAGAAGGCTGTTCCCTGCCCTCCTCCTTGCACATACACCCCGCAGGCCGGAGTGTTCGTATCTTCCACCATGCGAGAAGCCAAAAACACCGCCCGAGCAATCGTCCACATCGGCTACGACGGGAAAGTCCATAAGCAGTTCAAGGGGCACAATGCGAAGGAACGATTCGAGAACGAAGTCCGGGTCCTGCGCCTGCTGGAGGAGCGCGGCTGCGACTACGTCCCTCGTCTGCTGGATTCCGACCCCGAAAAGCTGACCATCACCACCACCAACTGCGGCACCATCGTGGAGCATATTAGCGGAGCGCGGATCAAGGAGCTGTTTGGCGAACTGGAACGTGACTATGGAGTCCGCCACGACGATGCCTTTG
>NZ_JAGRPF010000171.1 GCF_020439865.1 Prosthecobacter sp. | reverse complement strand
TTGGGAAGGCGGCCACCGCGTGCCCTTCATCGTACGCTGGCCAGGTCACATCAAAGCCGAGACAGTGAGCGATCAACTCATGAGCCTGACCGATGTGTTGGCCACCGTCGCAGCCATCACCGGTGCCAGCCTGCCCGCTGATGCTGCCGAAGACAGCTTTAGCGTGCTGCCAGTGCTGGAAGGTCAGGCGACCGCACCTGTCCGTCCCTACCTGCTCGAACAGGCCTTCGCCGGTGCCCGCACTTTGTCGATCCGACGTGGGGTCTGGAAATACCTCGATCATCGCGGCTCCGGTGGAAACAATTACGACAAGGGCGAACTCAAGGCTTTTGCACTGCCCGAGACCGCGCCTGATGCCCCCGGACAACTCTACAACCTGGACGTCGATCCCGGTGAAACCACGAACCTCTATTTCAAGCATCCCGAGATCGTTACCGAGTTGAAAGGGCTGCTTGAGAAATCGAAAGCCGAAGGCCGCAGTTCCCCGCGCAGCATCGCCACAAACGCAGGACTGCCCCGCGATGCATTGCCGCTCGATGCACCTGAGTGGCCGATGAATTATCGCATTCACCTCAAAGGCGCCGCCAAGGTAACGCTGAGCGATGATCTGACGCTTTCATTCGATGGCGCGAAACCGCAGGACATCGCCGTCGAGGAACCCGCAGAGGGAGCGCCGTTGTTGCGCGTCTGGAGCGGTGTCAAACTCGTGCGCGGTCCTGAGGAGGTGGCCTCACTGGCGAAAACTGGCGCGATGGATTTCCCGGAGGCGAAGCTGGACCTCGGCGCGGATTTCACCGCGATGGCGACCTTCGAATCGAGCGGCCAGGGCACGTTGTTTTCCATCTGTGCACCGACTGGCAAATGGTCGCCTGCCGCGAAGGCCTTGTTCATTCGCGGCGGACGTCTCGTGTATGACATCGGCTGGGTCGGCGCGATGACCGGCGGGCCGAAGGTGAATGACAGCAAGCCTCACACCGCTGTCCTCACGGTGCGCGATGGCGCGGCTCAATTGTGGCTGGATGGCAAGGTCATCGCCGAAAAGTCCCGCTTCACCGCCGCGGACAAGCCGGAGCATGTTTTCAAAGTGGGCCGCGCTGCACCGATCTTCGCGGGTGATTTCACCAACGGCAAGATTGGTGAGGTCAAGGTGTGGAAACGCGCCTTGCCTGAAGGTGAGATCAGAGGACTTTTCAAGCAGGGCGGCAAGGGAGCGAACACGCCTGACTTTGCGCATGTGCCGAAATCGGGCGGCAAACCACGAATCGAAGGTGGCAGCGGCTGGGTGCAGGCGCTGGAGCGCAGCGATCATGCGGCGATCGTGGGCGGCTGGAATGCAAAGACGCTCGAAGAAGGCGCGGCGATCTACAAAACGCTGTGCGTCGTGTGCCACGGCACGAAGGAGCAGCCGGGATCGCTGCCCACGGCTCTGCGTTTTGCCGAAGGCCAGTTCAAAAACGGCTCTGATCCGTTCTCGATGTATCTCACGCTGACGAAGGGCTTCGGTCAGATGGTGCCGCAGCCGCAATACACAACCGCGCAGAAATACGCCGTCATCCACTACATCCGCGAGACCTTCCTGCGACCGCACAACCCGTCGCAACTCAAGGACATCGACCTCGCCTCGCTGCCACGTGGCCTTGCACGTGCCGAGGAGGAGAAGCCGGACACCTCCCTGCCGCCGTATCAGCGCACGGAACTGGGCAACTCGCTGTTCTGG
>NZ_JAGRPF010000170.1 GCF_020439865.1 Prosthecobacter sp. | reverse complement strand
CCTTGCGGTCCCCGTCTTTAGTCTTTCGACCACATGCGGTATTAATCCAAGTTTCCCTGGGCTATCCCCCGCTTCCCGGAATGTATCCACGTGTTACGCACCCGTTCGCCACTAGACTTCACTTGTATTGCTACTCATGAAGTCCCGTTCGACTTGCATGTCTTATCCACGCCGCCAGCGTTCGTTCTGAGCCAGAATCAAACTCTCCAAAAATTGGTGCTGGCTTTTTAAAAGCCAGCCAAATTGACTGTGTCTGTTTAAACCACAGACACCTGCGCACTTATTCGCGCAGCGCACAATTTAGCCTTTTGTTTTCTAACAACATTGCTCGGCTTTCGCCTCACTTTGCTGTTTCTGTTTTCTAAAAGATCGTTTCTGATTTTCGGGAAATGTGAGTCGCTTTTTGCGTCTCGCGCTTCCTTGTTTCAGCCGCTGTTTTTCGCTAGCGGATGGGCAGATTAGTACAACTCCGAGACCCTGCAACATCATTTTGATCTTTTTTTCAAATAATCCGATTCTGGGGTTCGGCGGGGCCCGCCATTCGGTCACAATCATCGCTTGCCAACGATCATTTTGCACTTCGGACAAGCGGTAGGTTTGACATTCGTTCCATTGGCAAAAACACGTACTGCTTCCAGTCGGAACATCGCTTCACGTGAGTCGTTCTCACTTCCTCACGCAGCACAGCAAGTCACGTAATCGATCTGGCACATGCCGCACGATGCCGTCGCGCATGTGATTGCTTGATGCGCCTCTCAACAAGACGCTGCACTCGACTCCACTTGGAGAAAGCAGACTGCACTTTGAGCCAGGGAGTTTTCAACGAGTGCGAAGAACTCATCGGGCATCGTCTAACAAAGCGCACGACTAACATCGGGCCGTCTCGAGTCATGCGTCACTCGCCAACATGAACGAAAACCACACATCGCGCGATTCAATGATTGGAGTTTTGCGAAGCCGTGCAGTGCCATTCAAACTGCATCAGCTTTCGAACACATCTCGACCGCTGTTTCTTGAGCTGCGCGGCCTTTTGAAAGCTTTGGTGTTTTCAAGATCCAAACACCGGCGATCGATCATCATGCAATCGACGTGCCCAGCTCTAAGCAAAGTCCGTTAATCCGCCGCGGAACTCAATTGCATGCGGAGAATAACGAGCTCTTTGCTGGCACAAGCAGATCGCGGAGCAACTGTGACTTGGTCCACTCGAATGGGTCACGAAGTTGCCGGTCTTAAATCGATGACAAACCCACAGGCTTGAAATCTCGATGCATCCGAGGGGACTCTACATCCTGGTCAAAGTGATCGACGATTGGAACGCACCTTCGCTGACTCAGCAGCAGGCTTTGCCAAACGAACCGGCATACGCCTAAAACCACGGGCACGGATTCCCTAGGCATCTTGAAATTCCGGCGGTCGCCTCAACTTCCGTCGGCATCATGCTGAAATACCATGTGAACCGAGCGGGTGGCCTTTTCCGTTTGCAGGGTGGGTCAAAAAAGTGGTGTCTTTCGTGCTACGCTCGCTATTTCGTTGGCCCCTACTCTCATCACAATGAACACCCCTCAGACCTTCACCACTGGCAACGGCTCCGCCGGCAAGTATTACTCCCTTCCGGCCCTCGAGGCCGCAGGCATCGGCAAAGTCTCGAAGCTGCCTGTTTCGATCCGCATCGTGCTCGAGTCGCTGCTGCGCAATCTGGATGGCAAGAAGGTCACCGAGGCCGATGTCAAAAATCTCGCCAACTGGAACGCGAAGGCGCCCGGCGAGTATGAGATCCCGTTCACCGTCGCCCGCATCGTGCTACAGGACTTCACTGGTGTGCCGCTTCTCGTCGATCTCGCCGCGATGCGTACCAAAGTGAAGGAACTGGGTGCCAATCCGAAGATGGTGGAGCCGCTCGTGCCCGTCGATCTCGTGGTGGACCACTCGGTGCAGGTCGATTTCGCCGGCACGCAGCAGGCGCTGAATCAAAACCTCGCGCTGGAGTTTGAGCGCAACAAAGAGCGCTACCAGTTCCTGAAGTGGGGCGAGCAGGCCTTCGATACCTTCAAGGTCGTGCCTCCCGGCATTGGCATCGTGCATCAGGTGAACCTCGAATACCTCGCGAAGGGCGTGCTGGAGAAAGACGGCGTGTATTACCCGGATTCGCTCGTCGGCACGGACTCGCACACGACGATGATCAACGGCCTCGGCGTCGTCGGTTGGGGCGTGGGCGGCATTGAAGCCGAGGCAGGCATGCTCGGCCAGCCGGTGACCTTCCTCGTGCCGGAAGTCGTGGGCGTTTACCTCACCGGAGCGCTGAAAGAAGGCGTCACCGCCACCGACCTCGTGCTCGAAGTGACTCAGAAACTCCGCAAGCTCGGCGTCGTCGGCAAATTCGTCGAGTTCTACGGCCCCGGCGCCGTCAGTCTGCCGGTCACGGACCGTGCGACCATCGCGAACATGGCGCCCGAATACGGCGCCACGATGGGCTTCTTCGGCGTCGATGAAGAAACCGTTGCCTACCTGCGCGGCACTGGCCGCAGCGAGGAGCTGTGCAAGACCGTCGAGGCCTACTACAAGGCGCAGGGCATGTGGGGCATCCCCACCGAGAAGGGCGCGATCGAATTCACCACCGAGATGGAAATGGACCTCGGCGACGTCGTCCCATGCGTCTCCGGTCCGAAGCGTCCGCAGGACCGCATCACCGTGCCTGATTTGAAGAGCAAGTTCAACGACCTGCTCGTCGCCGACGTGAAGGCCGGCGGTTTCGGCAAGGCACCCGCCTCGCAGGTCGTCGAGCACCTCGGTGAATCGGCCGGCAGCGCCGTTTCGGCGGTGGGCGCCACTGCGGGCGTCGATGTCGTTTCCGACAAGACCTCCTACGAAGTCACCGTCGATTCCAAAGACGGCATCAAGGACACCATCACCGACGGCAGTGTGCTCATCGCCGCCATCACGAGCTGCACGAACACCAGCAACCCGAGCGTCATGCTCGCCGCGGGTCTGCTCGCGAAGAAGGCGAACGCGAAAGGATTGACCGTGAAGCCAGCGGTGAAAACCAGCCTTGGACCAGGATCGCGCGTCGTGACCGATTACCTCAACAAGACCGGCCTCCAGGTCGAACTCGACAAGCTCGGCTTCCAGACCGTCGGCTACGGCTGCACCACCTGCATCGGCAATTCCGGCCCGCTTGACCCCGGCATTGAAGATGTCGTCAAAGGCCAGGATATCGTCGCCGCCTCCGTGCTCTCCGGGAACCGCAACTTCGAAGCCCGCGTGCACCAGAGCATCAAGGCGAACTTCCTCATGTCGCCCCCGCTCGTTGTCGCCTACGCCATCGCTGGCACGGTCGATATCGACTTGAGCCAGGACGAACTCGTCGCCGGTAGCGGCGTCTATTTGAAGGACATCTGGCCCACGCTCTCCGAAGTGCGCGACGCGATGGCCTCCGCGCTTTCGCCCGAGGTCTTCCGCAAGCTCTACACCGATTTCGCCTCGCAGAATCCGAAGTGGAACGAGATCAAAGGCAGTATCGGCGAAGTCTTCGAGTGGGACGGCAAGTCCACCTACATCCAGCATCCGCCCTTCTTCGCTGACTTCAGCATGACCCCCGGCGATATCACCGAGATCAAGGGTGCGCGTCCGCTCGGCATCTTCGGCGACTCCGTCACCACCGACCACATCAGCCCCGCTGGTGCGATCAAGAAAGACAGTCCCGCCGGCCGTTTCCTCACCGAAAACGGCGTCGCGCAGAGCGACTTCAACAGCTACGGCAGCCGTCGCGGCAACGATCTCGTCATGACCCGCGGCACCTTCGCCAACGTGCGCATCAAGAACCTCATGCTCGGCGGCAAGGAAGGCGGCAACACGCTGCTTCAGCCTGCCGGCACCGAAACGAGCATCTACGACGCCGCCGAAGCCTACAAGGCCGCCGGCACGCCGACGATCGTCATCGGCGCCGAAGACTACGGCATGGGCTCCAGCCGCGACTGGGCGGCCAAAGGCACGCGTCTCCTGGGCGTGAAGGCCGTCATCACGAAGTCCTTCGAGCGCATCCACCGCAGCAACCTCGT
>NZ_JAGRPF010000169.1 GCF_020439865.1 Prosthecobacter sp. | reverse complement strand
CTCAACGAAGGCTACTACTCGCACTGCAGCTACCGTTCGCCCACGCAGGCCATGCCCGCGGAGATCAATCCACGCAGCGTGCTGAACCGTTTGTTTGGCCAGACTGATCAAAGTGGCAAGGCTGCGAAAGCTGATCCGCTCGACCGGCAGATGCTCGACCTCGTCATCGGCGGCGCGAAGGACCTGCGTCGCACACTTCCGCACGGCGACCAGCAGAAGCTCGACGAATACCTCGACAGCGTCCGTTCCGTCGAACGCCGCATCGCCGCCATCGAGTATCGGCAAAAGGAAGCCGCTCTCGAAAAAGCCGGCGTCGCCTCCAGCAAGCGCAACGCCTCCGATTCACCGCCCATCGAGGTCAAAATCCCCGAGGGCGACAAGCGCAGCGAATACATGCAGGTCATGTGCGACCTCAACGTGCTCGCCTTCCAGACCGACACCACGCGCGTCAGCACCTACATCGGTTCCACGCCGAACGGCGTCTCGTATCCCGAGCTCGGCTTCACCGACATGCATCACTCGCCGACGCATCACAACAACGAGCCGGAGAAGGTGCGCAAAGTCGCCGCCATCACCAAGTTCAACATCGACCAGTTCGCCTACATGGTGAAAAAGATGGCGGCTCTCCGCGAAGGCAACGGTACGCTGCTCGACAACTGCATCATGATGTGGGGCACCGGTCTCGAGGACGGCAACAAGCACACCCGCGCGAACCTGCCGTTCATCATCGCCGGCAAAGGTGGCGGCAGCATCAACACCGGGCGCTTCCTCGCGGATACGAAGGGCAATCAGGGCGATCTGCTCTCGACGCTGCTCGCATGCGCCGGAGTACCGCTCGACCGCCCGATCGGCATCGCGACGAAGCAGATCACGGAGATGATGAAGGTGTGATTCGGACGGGCGGTGATTCGCCGATGAACAAACCGTGTAAAATGCACTGGCGGCTTGATCTGAAAACAGCCGATGCGCCCGCGTCCGCATAAGAGCGATGCACTCGGCACCTGAGAAGCAACGACGGATTAACGAGGTGCCCGGAAGACACCCTCCCTGTTCAGGTGGAAACCCCGAACGAATCTGTTACCAAGCAACCGGCCGGAGCGATGAAACTTTGTCGTTCAAGCCCAACGGGGCCAGGTCGGGCACTGTGCCTTTGCCCAAGGTAAGCTTGGTCCCCTTGAATTCGGCATCAGCGAACAATTCCCATTTTCCAGACAGCACCTGAACGGAGGAAATCTTGTCGTTGGCGTCGGATCCGATGTTGTTCACCTGTTCGCCGATAAAAGCGAGCTGCCAGCCACCGAGGTTTGCATGCTCATAAACTTTGATCGCCGGATCAGTCGCCCCGGCAGGACGCGGAGGCATGTTGGCCATGGGAGAAGTAGTTGGTTTCGCGGGCATAACGTTGGCAGGTTGAATGTTGGTAGGATGTTCAACAGCATATCAAGGAAACAGTGACCAAGAATGCTACTAGCGAATATTAGAATCAAAAACTCAAACACATGTCAACACTCCTAGTAATGTTTTTTCTAAACAATCCAATCACGAAGTAAATGAGGCTTTGGTGATCGCGGGGATGGCGACATCGAAGCCAAGGCAGCTTGAAGGGGAGGACATCCACAAGACATACGCCTGCTCTTCGAACTACCGCCAAATTCCCGCCAACAGGGTGGAGTGGCGTTCTGTTTGGACCGGCCAAGAGAGCCTTCTTCTTATTTCCCTTCCCAGATCTTCACGTCGTCGATCTGGCAGGTGCCGAAATCGACCGCTTTGAAGTCGATCTGCGCCTGGCCGCTCATGTCGATGTTCTTGCTTTCGAATACATGTTTCACGCCGTCGATCTTGAGCAGGATCGTGCCTTTCTTCAGTTCGATGACCACGTCATGCCACTGGTTGAGCGCAAAGAGCGGCTTTTCGATTTCGATCTTCTCGACGTTTTTCTTGATCGTCAGCGTCGTGGCTTTTTCGCCGAAACTGAGGGTGTGAATGTGGTGGCCGAGATCTAGAAGAGGAAATCCCTTCTGGTAAGTTTTCGCGTCGTAACGCACGCGCATCGTGCAGACAAACTTCTCCGGCACCTTCTTGAGCCAGATGACCGGTTTAAGTCCTGCATGGGAGGGATCATCGCTGGCCTTCTTCTTTTCCTGAAACTCCTTCGACGACTCGCTGCCGCTAAGAACACCGTCCTTGATGGCCCAGGTCGTGTTTTGACGGACTTCCCAAAACTCGGTGTTGATCATGCCTCCGTCAAAGCTGTCGGCGTAAACGAGCTTGGTGCTCTGAAACAGCTCCGGTTGATAGTCCGGACCCTCTGCCCGAAGTGCGGGACACACTGCGAGAAACAAACCGACCAAGGACAGGCGAATGCAACGAGATGGAGAAATCATAGGCGGGCCATGGGAACGCCATCACTTACTTGGTCTTACGCAATGCTCAGGGAATTCCATTCCGACTCGCAGGACCAGCGGCGAGACCGGTTCACCGCACGCCTTGCGTTTCGACAACGCGAGGCCTAACGATGTCCATGATCCGCGTCCTTTTCCTGTTCTTTGCGATTACGTCCCATCTCCGCGCTGAACCCATTGTGAATGTGTGGCCGGAAGGGAGGATGCCCGGCAAGGGAGCCAAGGAAGCCGAGACTGAAGTGCCGCGCAAAGATGGCTTCCACCGCATCACCAATGTGAGCAAACCGACGCTGACGCTGTTTCAGGCCACGCGGAAAGACGGCACGCCTGCGCCGGCCATGATTGTCTGTCCTGGCGGTGGCTATAGCTACTGTGTCATGGACAAGGAAGGATCCGAGATCGCCGCATGGCTGAACGCAAATGGCATCAGCGCGCTGGTGCTGAAGTATCGAACGCCGAACAACCGTGCCGGCGCACTTCAAGACGTGCAGCGAGCGCTCAGCCTCACCCGGGCAAATGCGGTGGAATGGAAGATCAATCCGAAGCACCTCGGCGTGATTGGATTCTCCGCCGGGGGAAATGTCGCAGCCAAAGCCAGTGCACCTCTCGAGAAACGTTCCTACACTGCGATCGATGCCGTGGACCAGCAAAGCTGCCTGCCGGACTTTGCCGTTCTTGTTTATCCGGCCTATCTCGATGACAAAAGTGGACACATCTCGCCCGACCTCAACCTCAAGGCGCCGATCCCGCCCACGCTCATCATTCACAGCGAAGACGACAAAACTCATGTCGTCGGCAGCAAGATTTACCACGAGGCACTCACTGCCGCGAAGATCGCCCACGAGTTCAAACTCTACCCCACCGGCGGCCACGGCTACGCCCTCCACTGCGAGCGCGACGCCAAGGTCTGGCCTGACGACGCGCTAGCGTGGATGAAGACAATCGGTGTGCGGTGAGACAACTCCGTAACGTCTCACTCAAAATCCCTTCGGGATCTGCTTCAGGGCGTCATTGATCAAACGGTTGGCCTCGGCTTCGATGCTTTCTGCGTCGCTGCCTGCCGCAGACTTGGCAGCAGTGGCAGCCGGTGGATTCGACCAGTCGAGACCTTGGGCAAAGACCTTAACGGTGCATCCTGTGCCCGCCGGCTGGACCATGATCGTCAGGTCCGCGCCGTTGAGCTCGCGCTTAAGGATGGCGTTGTTCTTGCCGATCAAGCTGCCAAGACCGTCCTTCCAGCCCTGTTCTTTGAGTTTGGCCGCGAATTCACCTGCCACGGTGCTCACCGGAGCATCGGAGCGAAACGCGATCTGCTCCACCACGGACTTGTACTCCACGTCGAGAGCACCGGAAGGCAGCGGAAGCTTCCCGACAGGCAGTTTCTCCGCCGCAACCGCCGGCTCCGCAGGCATGGACTTCTCTTTCGCCACTTTCTTCGGCTCGGACGCGGGTTCTTCTGCTGCGGCAAACGCCCCTTTCGGCAAAGGCGCGGAGAATGTGAGATCCACATTCCATTTTTGACCAAATGCGTCCAGTTCACCACCCGTGGTCACCTGTCCCGACACGTGTGTGTCAGTGACTTTGAAGTCCTTCATCTTGATTTCCCCGAGTGCCGAAAAGGGCGACTTCGGATGCTCCGTATGGGCGACTTCGCAGCCAAAGATGTCGCCATTGCGAAACACGCTGAGGATCAGCGCGCTTCCTAGTTTCTTGAATGCAGCGTCGAAATCCGGCTTCTCTGACGAAGACGGATCTTTCTCAGTAAACACCAGTCGAATGGCGGCCTGATCACTGAAGGGCTCGCGTGTTTGCACGACGAGGTACTGAATCTTGCCATCTTTGCCGTCGCCAAGGAACGTGCCTTTGACCACAGCTCTGTCCGCGGACGTTTGCGCATGAACCACGCAAACCATCGATGCGCCGATCAACACAGCGACCATCGGAATTGCAACGAAATGTCGAGCGTTCATAGCGATGGAAATGCTCCATGGTGCGCCTTGAAAAGCAAACGGTTTCACGCCCCCGCCTGCGCACAGACAAGACACTCTGAAGGCAGCACCACGAGGCAAGGCTCTACTCTCGTCCCAACAGCAGGCCGGCATAGACGACAGGTGAAAGCAGAGACAAATGCCCCGGTGTGTCCCGGACACTATCGCAGGCTGCTCACCGTCTTCGAAATTCGGATCTGCTGGTTTTCCTGCAACGCTGCAAACAATTGCCTGCCAAATGCCGCGAGGTATTCAGCATCAACTTTCTTGGTTGCCGTCCCATCGCCAGTGGCGGCAGAGGAGACCACCTTCCCCAGTACTGGTACGTGAATGAACAGCACCAGGCGAAAGCCGTCGGAGTGCTTCGCCTGTGCGTGCAGCAGCGAGTAGAGCATCTCCTCGCACAGATAGGCGCCGGCGCTGGAGGACTCGCGGGTGGGAAAACCAGCTGCGCTCAACTTCGCGGCGAGAGCTGAGGCGTCGATCTTGTTTTTCAACTCGGCCGCCCCCTCTTCAACAATAAGCGGCGCAGAGGGGGGGCGACTCTCGTTGTCCTGGAAGCCACCCCTTCGGTTGTGCGCGAGAACTTCGATCTGAAACGCAGGTGATCCTTCCCCGAACGCGATCCAGACGTCGGGCACATTTTTCTCCGCTTCGATGGCTTTCAGCGGCGCACCCCATACGACAGGGATCTGACGGTCGATGATGGTGGGAAAAGCTTTTTTGATTTCCTGCACCAGGGTCCAGGAGGCGTTTTTCGAGCGACCACCAAAGGGCTCGAAACCGCTGACAACGATGCGATCTGCAGCTTCAGCGGAAGTCTGACTCTGCGCCGAAGGGGCAAAGCCCCCCAGCAGCAAAGCCGCACCCCAGACCCAAGCCAGCCTCATTCGTTTCATTGGGACGGAAAACTGTAGAGCGCAAAGGTGCCGGAAAGATTCGGCTGGCCGGGGAAGAGCCAGGTGCCGGCCAGCGTGTCTCCACCTGCCGCGATTCCACCTTGGTAGTTCAACGAATCCTGCTTGAAGAAGCGATAGGTCTTCTTGAACTGTATCACGGTGGATCCATTCGGAGCACGGCTGCAGGTGCCTTTGATGTCCGCCCACAACTTGCCAGCGAGAGGCACTCCAAAGTCCGAGTAGCTTTCACGCATAACACCGGAGAAGCGATTCGATCCAGGGGTCTGATAGATCTCGACGGTGAACGGCACCGAGGAACCGGCGCGACTGCCCGAATACCCGGACCCGTAGGTGTAACTGCCGGAGTAAGAGCCTGAAATGTCCGGGGGCGGCAAACCACCTGACGTTGGCGCTACACAGGATGGCAGGACAAACAGAGAGAGCATCATCGCCAGCCGCATCAATGCTCCGGAACCACCACGAAAAAACCACGAGATAAGAATGTGTTTCATAGCTCTTCAATGTGGCCGGGCCCCGTCCCGGCTGTCAACGGGGAAAGCGTCTCCCAGCCCACGCTGACAAGAGGCGGCGTGAAACGAGCAAGATTCACAGCGCGGCAATGACAATGCCCGGCGTTTTTCTTGATATGAAAGCACATGCGTTGCTGCTGATGGCTCTGCTGGCACCGATGAATGCCGGCGCAGACGAAGCGACGAATTCGTACTATGAACCGGCCGCCTTCTTCCGGATTCAAATCCTGCCCATTCTCCAGAAACGGTGCTTTGAGTGCCATTCCAAGGAACATGAAATCGAAGGCGGGCTGGCTTTGGACTCCAAAACCGGATGGATGACCGGCGGCGATCACGGCCCGGCCGTCACCCCCAACAATCTCAAGAAGAGCCCGCTGATCCAGGCGATCCGCCACCACAATTCCGACAGCGCGATGCCACCGGAGGAGAAACTTCCGCCCATCGAAATCGCCCTGCTGGAAACCTGGGTGCTGCTCGGTGCGCCTGATCCACGCACAGACAACCCGGCGTCTAAAACCGGGCCGAAGTGAGTTCGACGAAGATCCTGACACTGATCGGGCAATGCTGACGGAGCAGTCCAGTTCCCTCATCACGTTCAATCGAGATCCTGCGTTGAAGGACAATCGGAACGATGCAGACTGTGCCCGCATGAAACCGATCGAAGGGCATTTCCTGATCCGTCCGGCGGATCTTTCGTGGCGTCTTTCCAATCTGATGAAGGTTCCGAACGCGGACATCTTGGAACGAACCGGAAGCGATAACATGAGCGCGCGTCTCTGGCGCTACCCACCAAAGAGCGCCGGCACACTGCACAAGCACATCCGGCAAGAAGAGTTCTACTTTGTGCTCGAAGGCACAGGCCGGCTGCGCGTGGGCGACGAGACACTGACCGTGCCTAAACACGGCGGCGTGCTCGTCGGACCAGACCAACTGCGCCAGGTATTCAACGACTCCGACGCGGAAGTTCTTTGGCTTATCATCGGTGCGCCGGAGGAAACGGAGTTGCTTCCCTCTGCGCCGGTGAAGCCCGACTTGTCTCTCATCTACCCGGTAGAACCGACTCAACTGCCCAAGGAGCTCGATGGCGAAATCTGGCCTCCGAAGGATGGCTAGGAGCGCGGAGAGTTTGCCATCAAATATCCTAGCCACAATCCGGGTTGATTTCGCCCCATGGTGGAGGACCCTCGCTCGCGCCGGATAGCGAGCCGCTCCGGCTGCAGAAGGCGTCTCACCGCACGGAATCATTTCCATGGACACCACTCAGCCCCCTGACACCCCGGCATGGCTTCTGGTGGCCATCATCGGCGGGTTTTTCATCGTCTTTCCTGTTTTCTGGTGCGGCGTCGTGTGGCTCCTCAGCCGGATCGGAGGCTGGCATCTGCTGGCGGCAAACCACGCCAGCGGCAGCCGTCTGGTGACCGGCACCTGCAGCAGCGGGATCACCGGAAGAGTGGGCTCGATGAACTATCGCAACGTCCTCACGCTGCATGCCGACCACGACGGCTTTTTTCTGGATGTGATGCCGCTGTTCCGAGTTGGCCATCCCCGGCTGTTCATCTCGTGGTCAGAAATCACCGCCTCCAAACCCTACCGGATCCTGTTTTGGAAAGCCGAATGTCTCAGCATCGGAGATCCTGTCATCACCACGATCACGCTTCCTGCCGACTGGGTGGCGAATCACCGCCCTGCGTGATCACGATGCAGTGAAAGGAGCTCTCCAAACTCCGGAATACCCATTTAAAACTTCGTCCTTACGAGATGTCGAATGGCGTCGACGCAATTCGTGCTCAAAAGATGGCAGTGACACATCATTGAGCAACCTGGCGAAAGATGAGCCAGAAAATCCATTGCCAACAAACATCCGTCCCATTAGCTCCACACTGAACTCATCAACCCATCCTGCCGCAGCCCTGTGTCCTCCCTCCTGCCGAACCGCCCCTCTCCACAACAATCTCTGACATGGATGACGGCTGCCCAAGGCGAAGCTCTGAGCGCGGCGGAAACCACGGCCTATCGACTGGGCTCAGGTCCGGGAGGCTGGGTCGAACGGTTGGGCGAGGATGTGATCATCTCCTACAAGAGCGATGCGGCGCTGGCCGAGTTGCTGCAGGGATTGGCCGTTCAATGCGCAGCATACGGCTGGCAGGCCAGGCGAGTGTTTGCACGCTTCATGCCGACGAAGAATGCCGAACGTGTGTCTCCCGTGCTGCACAACGGGGACGCGACCCTGCCGCTGACGACGGTGGTGACGGAGGCCGGCATCCGTTACGGGCTGGACATGGGTGCGGGATACAGCCACGGCCTCTTTTTGGATCAGCGGCTGAATCGGGCCAGGCTGCGTGCCATGAAACCGAAACGGTTGCTGAACACCTTTGCCTACACCTGTAGTTTCAGCGTGGTGGCCGCGCTCGCAGGTGCGGAGACGCTGAGCGTGGACCTGTCCCGCAAATCACTGGATCGTGGCAGGCACAATTTCGAACTGAACGAGATCGCCGAGACCGGGCATCGATTCGTCGTGGACGACACGATGGAACTACTGCCGAAGCTGGCCGCACGTGGCGAGCAATTCGACGCCATCGTTCTCGACCCTCCAACTTTCTCACGCAGCGCGAACGGCCGCCGCTGGCAGGTGGAGCAACACTTTGAAGACCTGCTCGGTGCCGCGCTCGAAGTGGCCGCTCCGAAGTGTGCGATCCTGCTCTCCACCAATTGCACCAAGTTTGATACGGCCACACTTGAACGCCGCGCGCGCTGGTGCGCCAAAGCGAGACGCCGAACTGCGGACTATGAAAAGCCTGTAGCACCTCCGGACTTTCCTCCGGGTCACGGCGCCACCACCCTGTGGATGATGGTCCGCTAACTCTTCGATGCGCCTGAACTCTTGTCTGGCGGCGAACCTTCCGGCTTTTTCACCTTGGGCGGAGTTTGAGGGCCGGGAATGAAACCATTGCTGCCACTCCCGCCTGTCCATCTGCCTGCAGACTGCTGGTTCTTGAAAGGCCGGGGCGACCGGTTGGTTTGTTTCTGACTCCGCATGGTTTGAGATTTATCTGATTGAAGCGGTGCCTGACATGTTTTCGTCAGACCGCCCTGAAACGTTGCGGAAGCCGACGAATTTGGCAAAGCAAAATCCAACCGGACTGAATCACGCCCCCTGTTTCTTCTTCGAAGTCTTGGGAGTTTTGACAACACCGCCAGCGGCGGGCTGGTCGGTCGCCTTGATCCTGGCAAACACCTTCCGGGCATAGTCCGCATTTTGTTCGGGCGTCAGTTCAGGATGTTTCTCCACGCGATCCCGGATGAGTTCTTTGAACTTGTCCCGCGCCTCGGGGGAAAGGGAGGAGTACATCTCCTTCCCATGTTCGCCGAGGAAAGAGGAGGTCTTGATCTTCCCTCCGTCCTTCTTTCCACTTCCTGCGAACATACTCTTAGAACCATTGACACTTCCAGCCGGGGAGATCTGCTGGCCCTGATAGTGCATGGCGATGACCTCATCACCGACCTGCATTTCCACCTGCGTCAGATGAAGATCAGCCCCGGCGCTCGCCGTCACGAGCCTCCATCCAAGCGCGTTGGGTTCTTCGGAAACAACGAACCGCTGCTTCGTCTCGGTATTCAACACGGTGGCCACCGGACGCCCGTCCACATACGCCACACCAGTAAGCTGGAGCGATGCCTGCAGGTTGACGGTGCGGGTAAAGGGGGAACGCGTCAGCAGCTCATCCGCAAAACTGAAATCGATCGGCTCCGGCAGGTCGGGATCCCCGGCCTGAAGGCAGGAGGCGGAAAGCAGGATGGCACTGAAACAGACGGAGAACTTCATCGGAGGCACCATCCAACGGGAGGATGCCCAGTCTCTATCATCTGAACCACCTCAAACGGAGCTGACGACGGCTTCATCCCCTGAAAAGCACCAACTGCCGGTCAGGGGGTGGTCACAAAAAACTGACCCAGGTAACAGAACGTCCCCACAGCAAGATGTGAGAAGCAGATCACATAGAATTCACCGGGCTTGTCGGCACGCCTTACAATGCCACTTCGCCCCAAGGTGGTGCCGAGAAAGAGCCCCAGGCCTCCTGCGGCCAGCATGAACATGCCGAAGCGGGCGGCGAGTTGAACGTTTTCAGGAGAGGCCATGCACCATCACTTCTTTCCAAGCCACTCCACACTTAGGATCTGCTCGATCTCCATTTTGCCGCCGGCTTCAGGAATGTTCTCCATCGACTTCTTGGATGTGACCCGGCACTTTCTGCCCGCGTAGGCATCGGCATTTTCGAGCACCTTCTCCACCGAGGCATCGGGCTTCAGAATGAAGAACGACAGTTCCTCACCGGCCTTCGTGCGCATATTCCAATGGAAGTAATCGCCTTCCTCAATGCCGACAAACGTGCCTTCCACCACCTGAGTTGCCGCCTTGGCCTTTCCTCCGGCCTTGCCACGCTTCAGCGCGGCTACAAACGCGGCGCAGTTCTCCGTGTAGAGCTCCGTGGTTGCCGCATAGTCCTCGCCGTGAAACACGGGCGCCGGCTTCTCGGTGGTGAGCCATTTGAAGATGCTGCCGTCCTTGAAATAAAGACGCTCCTCGATCTTCTCGCCGCGTTTGCCGCTTTCGGTGGTTCGGTAATAGACGTTGTACACGAAGAGCGGTTTGCCGCCCTCCAGATAGTACTCCGTCACACCTTCGCCGTCGTCACTGCACTCGGCGACAATCTTCCTCACCTCGCCGTTATCCAGCCAGCCGGTGAGAGCAAACACCGTCGGTTCATCCTTGTGGGTGGCGGTGACCTTCGTGAAGGACTTCTCATTGTCGTTGATCTGGCTGTAAACCGCGCGGTGATGGGCGGTGTCGCTTTGCGCCAGGGACAGCGCAGGAAATGCAAGAACGGTAGCGGCGAAGAAAAGAGACCAAGTTTTCATCGAAGCGATGAGTCGGCGAATACGTCTCCCGCGCAAGTGCTTTGATACCACGAAATGCTGCGGCCAGACGCGCTCACGCCACCGCGATCACCGCACTCTGCGCCGTGGGTGGCAGCGGATGCAGTTCAGCGCCTTGGAATCCCGCAGACGTGAGCATCGCCTGATACTCCGCGAATGTGTACGCATCCCCCTCCGGCGTGGTGCCTAGCATCACGAGGCTGAAACTCGCGGCGGGAGGCGGCGTGATCCGGTCCTCATTCGGCACGAACTCCACAATGACCACCTTCCCTCCGAGGCGCAGCGCGGCACGCACGCGCTGAAGGAAGCGCGTGCAGTCAGCAGTATTAAAGTGATGCAGAAAGTTCGGCACGAGGACCACATCGTAATCGCCGCCGAGATCCACGGTGAAGGCGTCTCCGACGATCTTGCTGAAACGGTCGCCAATCCCCGCCGCGGCAGCGTTCTCTTCCGTCACCGCGAGCACCGCCTCCCAGTCGAGCGCCACGAGATGCGCACGTGGGTTCACTTTTGCGAAGGCGATGCCATAGGTGCCGTGGCTGGCGGAGATGTCGAGCACACGGGTGTCACGTGCGGGATCCAACGGCACCAGTTCTGCGGCACCCTGAGCCGTGGGCACCATCATCGGTCCCATGGCGCGTGCGAACTCAATCCATGCCGGATGATCAGGTGCCGTGGTGCCGTGTTCGGTCGTGTGGAGACGTCCTCGACGAATCGTGGCGGCGAGATCGGAGAACGCCTCCGTGAGGCCGGGAGCCAGCAGAAACTTCACCGCCGAACCGAAGTAGGCCGGGGATTTCTTATCAAGAAAAGCAGCCGACGATGGCGTGAGCGAGTAACGCCCCTCTTTTTTGATCAGGAATCCCAGAATCGTGAGATTGTCACAAAGAATACGGATGCCCCGTTCCGGGCACTGGCAAAGCGTTGCCACCTCGGCTGCGGTCGCCGGAGTGCTGGCGATGGCGGTGAACAAATTGAGATCGATCGCCGCCTTGAGCGCCGCCGATTTCTGAAAGGCGTTGATCGTTTCAAAGAAGAGCTGGGGAGACGGGGCGTCGGCGGGGGCGTTCATGGCGGAGCGTGGTTGAAATGAAAACTAAGCAGTCACTTTTTTCACAAAGCAGGCCTTTAGTCCGATCGCGATGCCGTTCATCTTGCAGGAGATCTCATGATCGCCGTCCACGAGGCGGATCGGCTTCGATTTCGTGCCCATCTTGAGCACATCAGACGAGCCTTTGAGTTTCAAATCTTTGATCATCGCCACGATGTCCCCGTCTGCGAGCACGGCGCCATACGCATCCTTGACGACACGCTCCGAGTCCGGTTCCTCCGGAGCGGCATCCTTGGCCCATTCGTGACCGCAGGTCATGCATTCGAAGCGGTCAGCATGGTCCAATACATCATTCATTTCACACATCGGGCAGGCAGGTTGACTCATAGGTGAACACAAGACACTTCAGCGCGTGAAACTCAAGGCCGGCTTGAATTCACCGCATGAAGCGAACGGCGGACCTCGTTTCAATGCGCCATGAAAATCAGCCTCCTTCTCGCCCCCTGCTTGTTCGTCACCTCGATCGCTTTTGCCGCCGATCTGCCCAAGATTCCATCCAAACCGATCGCAGAAAAAGGCGAAGTGCTGTTCTCCGACGACATGAACGGGAGCGAACATGACAAACGCTGGCATCGCGTTGTCGATACGTTCGTTTTTGAAAACAACGCGCTCAAAGGCACCCAGACCCGCGTAAAGGACATGCCGTCGAAAGATGGCAAATCGATCATCAAAGCGCATGCAGCTGTTTACGGACTGGAAGTGCCGACGAAAGACAGCGTGGTGGAAGTGAACATCCGCTTCGAAGGCTGCACGATGATTGATGTCGAGTTCGATGACCGCAAATACACAGGTTCGCACTACGGCCATCTCTGCCGCGCCCAGGTGCGGCTCGACAAGGTGACGATCATGGATGAGCGCGAGGGCAGCCAGAACGAGGTCATCAAGGCAATGAAAGCCGATCCCTCCAAGAGCGCCGAAGTCGCCAAGATGATGGCTGGCAAAAGCGCCACCTTCCCGGTGAAGCTTGAAGAACACAAAGACTACACTCTCGTCGTGGAGACCGTGGGTGACGAGATGCGCGTCAGTATCGATGGCAAACCCGTCGCCTTCCTCAAGTCACCCGGCATCGGTCACGAAACCAAATCGAAAATCGAGCTCGGTGTCGCAGGCCAGAGCGGCTGGTTTGATGGCATCACCGTCTGGAATGCCACGTCTGCCAAAAAATAAGCGGACCGCAGGATCTCACGAGACGCGGGGCGCAACACCCCGCGCTTTTTTAATGCTCATTACCAGGCGCCAGCCCAGCAGCACCGCCAGAATCACCGCAAAGAAGAACGGATATGTCACATCCGACTTCACGATGATCCAGTAGTGCAGCACACCGCCAATGGTGATGTAATAGGTCAGACGGTGCAGTTGCGCCCAACGCTGCCCGCCAAGTTTCTTGATCATGGCATTGGTGGATGTCACCGCGAGAGGCACCATCAAAGCAAAGCTGAACATTCCGATGGCGATGAAGGGCCGCTTGTACACATCTCCAACAACCGTCTGCAACTGCCAGTCGCGGTCATAGGCGAGGTAGGTGAGAAGATGAGCGACGCCGTAAAAGAACGCATACAGACCAAGCAGGCGGCGTTGTTTGAGCAGCCAGTTCCAGCCGCAGATCTTGCGCAGCGGCGTGACCAAAAGCGTCAGCATCAGGAAGACGAGTGTGAGCACACCCGTGGACCGCGTGATAAATTCCACCGGGTTCGCACCCAGCCTGCCGCGCCAGCCGTCCAGCAGGATGAGAAGTGCAGGCAGCAGGCCGTTGAAGAAAAACAGCTGCCGGTGAAAACGGGAATCCGCACTGAAAGTCATGGCGTCAAAAATCCTCCCTGAGGTCCATGCCCGCATACAGATGCGCCACCTGCTCCGCATAGCCGTTGAACATGAGGGTCGGCCGCGATCCAATCTCGCCGATGCGCCGCTCGCGCGCCTGCGACCACCGCGGATGGTCCACGTTCGGGTTTACGTTGGAGTAGAATCCATACTCGGCCGGATTGGCGAGGCTCCACGTCGTGCCCGGTTCACGGTCCATCAGCGTGATCTTGACCACGGACTTGATGCTTTTGAAGCCATACTTCCACGGCACCACAAGACGGATGGGCGCACCGTTTTGATTCGGCAGCGTCTTGCCATACAGCCCTGTGGCCAACAGTGTCAGCGGATGCATCGCTTCATCGAGCCGCAGGCCTTCGATATACGGCAGATCGATGCCTGCGTAACGGGAGTCCGGCATCTGCTTGACGTCATAATAGGTCTCAAACGCGACGTGTGTGGCCGTGCTCGTCGGCTCCACTTGGTTCAGCAGTTTGGACAGCGGAAAACCGACCCAAGGAATGACCATCGACCAGCCTTCCACACAGCGGAACCGGTAGGTGCGCTCTACGGACTCGAACTTCAGCAGGTCTTCCAAGTCGAACGAGCGCGGCTTCTGCACCAACCCTCCCACCTGCACGCTCCACGGGTTTGTCACGAAATCCTTTGCCTTCGCCGCCACCTCCGACTTGTCCGTGGAGAACTCGTAGTAGTTGTTGTACCCGGCGATCTCAGTGAACGAGTTGACCTTCTCGTCCGCCGCGAGGGACGTTTCCTGCAACGGCTCTGCGACGGTGCTGATCGCACTGCCGGTGTTTTTCACCTCCGGCCGAGGGCTGAAGGTGCGATACAGCCCCGCCGTGGCGAGCGTGGACCCGGCCCAGATCGCCGACTTCATGAAGAAGCGCCGGTTGAGAAAAGTTTCCTCGGGCGTGATCTCACTCGAGGGGATGTGGGAACTGTCGCTCATGACTGGCAAAGCATGCGGTCCACGGTGGGAGACGCAAGCGGCAAGGTTATTCCCATATGACGAATGCCAACTGGCCGGTTGCGTCCGCTCGTATCAAATCGCAGGGTCCCGCAATCTATGTCCCTTCTCGAACGCCTCTTTTCCATCGCTCCCATTCGCAAGGCCATCTGGCGGCTTTGGTATCCCTTTCTGACCCGAAGGCTGCGCGGCGAGGAGGTGCTGTTTTTAAACTACGCCTTTGAAACTGACCCGCCTGTCGGTTTGCAACTCGATCCAGCAGACGAGCCGAACCGCGCGTGCATCCAGCTCTATCACCACGTTGCCTCGCAGATCGATCTGCAGGGCAAAGAAGTGCTCGAAGTCAGTTGCGGACATGGCGGCGGAGCGTCGTGGCTCACACGGACAATGCAGCCCGCCAGCTACACCGGTCTCGACCTCAACCCCACCGGCATCGCTTTCTGCCAGAAACGTCATCAGGTTGTTGGTCTTAGTTTTGTTCAAGGTGACGCCCAGAAGCTCCCCTTCCCTGACAGTTCCCTCGATGCGGTGATCAACGTCGAGGCCTCACACTGCTACCCGGACTTCCCCGGCTTTCTGGCCGAAGTTGCCCGGGTTCTTCGTCCCGGCGGCCACTTCCTTTATGCCGACTTCCGTTTCCGCGATCAGTGGTCCGATTGGGAGCAGGCGATCGACGGCGCTCCGCTCGACATCATGCAAACACGCGACATTCGCGAGGAAGTGCTGCGCGGCATGGACTGTAACGCCGCGCGCAGCGAAGCTCTCATCTGCCAGCGCCTGCCTGGGTTCCTGCATTCGCTGGGCCACGACTTTGCCGGTCTGCCAGGATCACGAGTGTATGAAGCGCTGAAATCCCACGAGCTGTCCTATCGCTCGTGGTGCTTCCGCAAAGGCTAAACCGGACATGCATCAGGAGCTCAGCCTTCCGATGCATGATGGCGGCGGCGAATGACGGGTGTTTCCTTCGGAGGAGCGGCCTCGGCAACAGCGCGCTTCTCAGCGGCCTTGCGTTCGATCACGAAGTGATTGTTCTCGCCATGTTCGGCCCACGGCCCGACGGGAATGTCTTCAAACTCGACAAACTTCCAGTCGGTCACGTCGCTTCCATCCAGATCGAGAAAATCCCGCACGGCGGGCGAGACATCGAGTCCAGCATGTTGATTGGCATTGGGTTTCGGACGCGCATTTCCGAAGACGTACTCCGAGTCGTCCGTGGTGAACGGTCCGGCGTCCTCCCACTGCGCGTAGCAGACGCGGTCGCCTTTGCGAATGGCGATCCAGCGCCCCTTGCACACTGATTTCCACTTGCTGGTGAAGTTTTCCTTGAACCAGGGGATGATGCTGCGCGCCTCCTTCTTGTGTCCGTTCTTCGCGATGTCGTTGTAGGGGAGCGCCACATAGAAAGGGTTCTGCTTGGGGACGAAATCGGCAGGCAGGAAACCCTTCCGGGCCTTGGGGCTGGGATCGTCGTAGCCACCGTAGTGTTTCGCCCACTTCTCATCCCAGCTGCTCGCATGATTGGGCACGGGATTGCCTGCCGTGGGCTTCTCGCCAATCCAGAAGACCGTGGTGCTGATGTTGCGCTTCCATTCGTAGTGATGCCCTCCGTCCCCCGGAGGTGTGTGCACCACCGAATGACCACTCGTGGCGCGACATCGCGTCCCGTGAGGATCATCGTCAAATGGCGGGTCGCCGTCCGCATACTCGTCACCCGCGACATGGGAGAACGGCGACTTGGATTTCTTGCAGCCCTTGGGGTTCTTCGATTCCTTGGAGAACTCCACTTTCCCGGTGGGGGCCGCCATCGACACCACGGCGGAAAGAATCAGGCTGGATCGCTTAAACCACGTACGTTTCTTCATGGCAAACCTCCGGTTGGGGCGGAACTGTCTGCCGCTGGATGGATCAGTTCTTCCAGCACCTCCCGTCTCCGCCGGGCAGGACGGCATTGGGAAGCATGTTCAATCGATCCTGGAACACAACGAAAACATTGCCCGCCTCATGGCACGGCCTATGCGACAAAAATCGCTGTCGAGAAAAATCCGCGCCCTCAAGGACCTATGGCGATCCAGTTGAACTCCGCCGCGTAAACCCGTGTCCCGGCCCAAGTGGTGATAACCGCCTGGAATCCCGACTCCGTGATACCCTCGGTCGTCACCTTGAGACGGGCGCTGTCGCGCTGATCCATGTCAAAACCGCTCAGCCCCAGCTGAACCACAGGCACCGCCAGAAAGGGCGCATCAAACGTCACGCAAACTTTGAAGGTTCGAATCTCCTCCTCTGCCCCGTCATCGAGGCGATCCAGATTCCACCCCTCCGTGAGAACACTGACGGAGACGCTGGACGACAAAACCTTCCAAGGAACAGAGGATGAATACATGAGTGAGTTTTAATAGAGCAGCATTCGGGCCGATCATCCGTCCAAGCCTTCGCGATTCACAATTTCATCGCAAAGTGGTGGCAGGTGATGTCCATGCCCTTGTGCAGGTAAAAACGATGCGCACCGAAACGCTGCACGCCTGAATCCAGATGAAACTGGTCGCACTGGTGCTGCCTTGCCTGTGCGATGAGCCAGTCGAGCATTTGGCTGCCAAAACCGCCGCCGTGGTCGGCGCCACGCGTCACCAGATCGTCCACATAGAGAATGCGTCCCCAGGCGAGGTTCTCGATCAATCGATAACCGGTGACGGAACGCACCGCACCATCGCATTCGAGATACGCCATCTGCCAGCCCTGTGCCTGCTGCCGGGCGACCTGCGCGAGAAAACTCTCCTGGGTCAGATGCGGCCGCAGTTCATGCATGACATCAAAACAGCGTGCGACGTCATCGGATGCCGATGCGATTTGAATGCGCGAAGTCATGCCACGACCTCCAGCAGCGCTTTCTGGATGTTGTTCTTCCCCGATTTCGGAAACGGACGCGGCATGGGCTGCGGAATTCCGTTCGCATCGACGGTGCGGCAGCGGATTTCATACTTGCCCGCGCCCAGCTTGATCGGCTTCGCCGTCCAGCGGCACAACGTGTGACGCATCGGCCATTCGCGTGGTTTTTTCGTGGCCGGATCGAACTGTGCCGGATGCAACGGAGCGCCTTTGAAGCCCGCGATGCCGCTTCCATCGAAGGGAACGATCTCGGCGTCCTGCCACGGCGCCTTGGTGAAATGTGGGTCGTTCTCAGGCAGTGGCGTGCGCACATCGCGCACCCAGTATTGCACCTTCGTGAGGCCGGAAATGCCGACCTGGGCGTTGCCGTGGATCGTCAACGGCTCGACGGAAGTGAGTTTGCCGGGCAGATCGCCGAATCGTGCGAAGGTCTTGAGCCAGGAATGGATGTCGTTGTTGCCGTTCGCGTAGGTGTCGTCGGACTGATGGTTGTTGGTGAAGCCGATGCGCTGCAGCCACTTCACCGATTTGAAGCCATAGGCCTCGGGAACAATCATGCGCACCGGACCGCCGCGCTCGCCGGTGAGAAACTCGCCGTTGAGCTTGTAGCAGAGGATCACCGGCAGTTCGCCCGGCGGATCTTCAAAGACGCGGTTCATCGGCAGGTAGCATTTGAAAATCTGTTTCGGATCCTCGTTGTGATGACCGTGATACCAGATGTGGCGCAGGTTCTCGACCGGCCCGCAGTGCCACAGCACATCACGCAGCGGCACGCCTTCCCACAAACCATGGCCGAGCGGATCAGCGAGGTTGTTGCAGGTGATGACCTTCAAATAGCTGACCGCCTTCGTTTTGGCGATCTCCATCAGTTTGTCGAATGTGAGCGCCGTGCCGTCGCTTCGCAGCATGGGCCGCTCGATCTTCGCGTTGCTGGTCGGATCGGCGATAATCTCGAGCTGCCACGTCTCGCGCACCATGCCGATCTCGCGCTGCTTCTCGATGGGCAGCTTGTAGGGCAGCGGGTTGCCGCGCTCGACATTGTAGAAGTCACCAGAGGGCGTGATGCAGCATCCGCCTTCTTCGCAAACGGGGCCCTTTTTCCCGGCGGCCAGTGTTTCGCCGCCTGTGAGCACAGCAGCACCCGCACTGCCCAGTTTGAACAGATCACGGCGGGAAAAAGACTTCGGCTTCATGGCGAGTGTAGAACGTTCGCCGGTTTGGTCACTTAGCCTG
Source organism: Prosthecobacter sp. (assembly GCF_020439865.1). Taxonomy (GTDB): domain Bacteria; phylum Verrucomicrobiota; class Verrucomicrobiia; order Verrucomicrobiales; family Verrucomicrobiaceae; genus Prosthecobacter. The sequence continues at coordinate 22,267 of NZ_JAGRPF010000169.1, read as the reverse complement.
GAAGTAACCACGCTGCTTCGTGCTGATGGGCAGTTCGAGCTTCTCCATCACCTTAAGCATGTCCTCCCACACCTGGCGTTTGGCACGAATGCCGTCGCCCATCTTCTCCTCGCGCAGTAGATAGGACGGATGATAGGTCACCATGGTCGGGATGCCACCGGTGCTGTGAAAACGACCGCGCAGACTTCCCACGCTGCCGGGAATGCCCAGACCTTCCGCAGCCGTGGCTCCAAGAGCGACGATGACCTTCGGCTTGATGAGGTCGATCTCGGTGAGCACGAAAGGCAGGCAGGCTTTCATCTCCTCGGCGGTCGGCTTGCGGTTGCCGCTGCCCTGGTTGTCCATCGCGGGGCGGAATTTGCAGATGTTGCTGATGTAAACCTGTGGACGATCGAGCCCCATCGCCTTGATGATGGCCGTGAGCTTTTGACCTGCGGGGCCGACGAACGGCTCGCGCAACTTTTCCTCTTCGGCGCCTGGTGCCTCGCCCACGAACATCAGGGACGCATGCGGATTTCCAACGGCGAACACCATGGTCTGACGCAGGCTGTTCATGGCACGCGCCGGCTCCCAGTTCTCCGCCATGGCACGCAAGGCGGCGAGTTTTTCCTCAATCGTGGCACCGGAGACTTCGATCAAACCGGCCTTCTTCGTCTCCGGCGGCGGATTGTCGAGAATGGCTCGCGCTGAAGGCGCGGATTCGACCGCAATCGGCTTCGGTGCTTCCGGCATTTCACGAACGACAGGCTTGCGTCCGAGCCCGCTCAGTTTCTCCAGCGCTTCCGGCCGCAGCGGAACATGCGTCACGCCCTGAAGCTGGCGTTGCTGCAGGTGCTGTTTGAGAAGCTGGGTGGCGGCGGACATGTCTTTTATTGCCTCCGGCTCAGCCGCATGTCCATCCAAACGGCAAGAATCAACACCACGCCACGGGCGATGAATTTGCGCTCTGGCGGCACGGACATGAGCGTCATGCCGTTCAACAGACACGCGATGATCAACGCGCCTAGCAGGACGCCCAACACGGTGCCGCGTCCACCGCGCAGGCTGACGCCGCCGATGACACAAGCGGCGACGGCGTCGAGCTCCATCAAGTCGCCGACGGTCGTCGTCGATGAACCGGCATACGCGGTCTGCATGAAGCCGGTGATGGCCACGATGGCTCCCATGCCACTGTAGGCCGCGATTACCGTGCGTTTCATCGGCACGCCGGAAACGAAGGCGGCTTCGGTATTTCCACCGATGGCGTACAAGTGACGGCCCAAGCTCGTGTGCTGAGTAACCGCATATACGATCATCGTCACGCCGCCGAGAATGAGCGAAGGCAGCGGGATGCCGCGAAACTGTCCGGTAACGAGCACGAACAGCGCGATGGCCTGCGCCGTGATAAACAGACGCATGAAGGACATCTCCTTGTCATCGACGGCGAATCCATGAGCAATGCGACGCTTGCGGGCACTGATTGTCGTGAGAGTCAGGGCAAGCATCAAAACAGCGGCGAGCATCCAGCCAAACTTTGGCGGCAGGTAGTACGTGATGAGCAGCGAGTAGAGATTGCTCTGGCCGCCGGGAGCGACAGGCACGGTGGCGTTGTCGATCACCAGCCAGAACAGCCCTTTGAAGATCAGCAGCGCGCCCAGCGTGACGATGAAAGCCGGCATGCGCTCGCACACGATGAACGCGCCCATCGCCATCCAGATCAGCACCCCGCACAGCAAACCCAGACCGAGCGCAGCCGGTGCAGGCAGGTGATGGTGAAATACGAGCACGCTGGCGATGCCGCCGAGCAGGCCCACGCCGCTGCCCGCCGACAGATCGATGTGTCCTGGCAGAAGTATGAGCAGCATGCCCATCGCCAGGGTGGCGGTGATGGAAAGCTCCGTCGCAAGCATCGACAGATTGCGCGCACCGAGGAACGCCGGCTCGTTGACGGCAAAGAACGCACCGATCGCAAGCAACGCGATGGCAATGGGAAGTTCTCGGAATTTGAAACTCACAACGGCTCAGTTTTGGGACGCGAAGAAGATGCCGAGAATGATCAGGACGATCAAAACGGCGATGGTGATCTTCACCCAGCTCAGCGGATACTCGCCGGTGATCTTGCCGGTCGCGCCGTTGACGGCCACTTGGAAGCTCTTCGCTCCATAAGTGTAGGAGAGCAGCCACACCGGCAGCAGCACATGCTTGAAGGTCTGCGCACTGTATTGCGGGGCGATTTGCAGATTGCGGCTCGTGTCACCGGGAATCTGCGCGGTGCACTGGCTGCGCAGGCTGTTGTCCATGCGACCACGCGAGTCTTGCGCGGCTTGAATGAGATCAATTTGATACTGCTCGACGACCCAGCCTGACAGATATCCAGGATCGTAAGGCAGCAGATCCGTGGTCGTGGGGAATGGTTGCAGTTTTTCGAGCAAGTCCGTGTGAACTCCTTTCGATGCAGGCACGAGCACATCATCGAAGTCGGTGCTGACGTGGCCGGAGGCGTACTCCCAGCGCGTGTGGCGCGTGCGATTGCCCTTGCTGTCGGTCGTGTAGTAGTAGTAACCGGCCTCTGCCTCCCAGGGACACTCAGCATGCGCGTCAAACGTCCAGTAGGGCAGATACAGTCCGTGCAGCGTGTCCGTGAGCGCCTTCTGACCGAGCGCATTCGGCGCCCAAAAGTGGCTGGCATACCATCGCCGGATATCCTCGCGCACCTGGCTCTCAGCAATCTTGAACGGAAGCTGGCTGCCGGGACGGATTGGCGTGCCGACGTCATCCACGGCGATGATGGCGGGCGATCCGCAAAAGTCACAGTTCTGCGCCACCCGCTTTTCGTCGAAGACCGAGATAGCATGGCAGCTCTGGCATTTCACCGTTTTGCGCGCCGCAGCCCAGCCGCGTTGGTCGTCTGGAATCGACCGCAGCATGGCGACGAGGTCATTCTCCTCAACCAGCGTGCCGTCGGTCTTGAGTTCGGCAGGTGATTCCGTGCCGCAGTAAGGACAGACCAGCGCGTGCTTCGACGGCGTCCAGACCGCCTCGGCTCCGCAGGCGGGACAGGCAAACTTGGAAATGGCGGTGACTTCGGACATTGAGGCAGACTGGGCACGATTAACCGGAGAAATGCGATTCCTGTCCATTCTAAAAACCGGGGCAAAACTATTTTGCTTTGTCAGGTGTTGGAGGGTCTGCGCAAAATCTCGCCATGAAACGCCACCTTATTCTTCCAACCCTTCTTTTTGCCATCGCCACCAGCAACCTTACCGCCGCCACCGTCAAAGACCGTGAGGGAGCGGTTCGCGGTGACAAGGCCAGACTGGAAAACGACCCGCGCTGGAACTGGAATGACATTGAAGGCGGTTTCCGCCTCGCGAAAACCACCGGCAAGCCGCTGCTCGTGGTGCTGCGATGCCTGCCCTGCCTGGCCTGCGCCGGCATCGACGCCAGCGTGCTGGAGGAACCGGAGCTCACGCCGCTGCTCGACCAGTTTGTCTGTGTCCGCGTCATCAATGCGAACACGCTCAACCTCTCGCTGTTCCAGTATGATTACGACCTGTCCTTCTCGGCGATCATGTTCAATGGCGACGGAACGATCTACGGTCGCTACGGCTCCTGGCAGCATCAAAAAGACCCGCTCGACAAAACGACCGCCAGTTTTACCAAGGCACTCAACGCCGCCCTCGCCATCCATCAGGGCTACCCCGCCAACAAAGCCGCGCTGAGCGGCAAGCAGGGCGGTCCCACGCCTTACAAGACACCCGTCGAGTTCCCCAGCCTCGCCGCCAAGTACCCGAGCAAACTCGACTGGGATGGCAAGGTTATGATGAGCTGCGTCCACTGTCACATGGTCGGAGATGCCTTCCGCGCTTATTACCGGAATCAGAACCAGCCCATCCCGGTCGAATGGATTTATCCACAGCCGTCGATCGAGACGCTCGGTGTCATTCTGGCTACGGACGACGTTGCCAGGGTAGAGTCCGTGGCAGACGGTTCGGCCGCCAATGCCGCCGGAATTCAGGCCGGCGACATTTTCACCCGCCTCAACGGACAGCCTCTCGTCTCCATCGCCGATGTAAGCTGGGTGCTGCATCGCTCGCCGGATTCCGGATCATTGGCGGCTACGATTCAGCGCGGTGGCAAAACGATCGAAACGGCTTTAGAACTTCCCGCCGGCTGGCGATTGAGGACCGACATCGGCAAACGCGTGGGCACCTGGCCCATGCGTGCGATGGCCTTCGGCGGCATGAAGATGGACGACATTCCCGATGAGGAACGCGCCACGCTCGGCCTTGCGAAGGATCAGATGGCGCTGCGGATCATGCACGTCGGCCAATACGGGCCGCACGCCGCCGCCAAGAAGGCCGGCTTCCAAAAAGACGACATCCTGGTGGAGGTCGGTGATTTGAAACAGCGCATCACTGAAAGCGCGATCATCGGCCACCTGCTGCTCCACCATCTGCCGGGCGAAAAACTGCCCGCCGTGGTGCTGCGGGGTGGAAAGCGGGTGGAACTGAAGATGCCGCAGCAGTAGAGCCTGCCATGACAAATTCGTGAATGCTTTGAGCCCGCCCGACGTTTGGCAGCACCACAATCGACGTTTTTCCCATGCCAGCCCTCCGAAACGCGCTTCTCCTGATGGTGGTCTGGCTGAGCGGACTCGACGCCTTCGGGCAGTCGGTCACCACGCAGGCCGCCACCGGTGTCACCGACGTCCTGGCGACTCTGAGAGGGTCTGTGATCCCGGGCTCCACCACAAACTACCGTTACCCCAAGTTCGAATACTGGATCGACGGCGGTTTGATCTCCACGATCAATGCCGATCCGTTCAATGTGATCGGCACCAGCCCGGTCGCGGTGACCGCAAACCCGCCGGATCTGCTGCCGAACACGACTTACCACTACCGCGTGGTCATGAATCCGAGCATCGTGGGCGGTGGCGGCTGGGTGGGAGGGGAAATGACCTTCACCACCGCGGCACCCACCACCCTGCCGACGTTCCAGTCCGCCTACGCGGACATCATCGGTGACACGCTGGTGAATTTCGTGATCTGGAACACCCGCAGCGGCGGCTCACCGGCCACCACGACGTTTGAGTACGGCCCCACGGCCGATTACGGCTCGCAAGTCACGATGCCGGACACGATGGCGACCAACACGCTGCGATCATCTGCCCAGATCAACGCCACCGGCCTGACGCCGGGCACTCTTTATCACTACCGCGTGAAGGTGACGAACGACCAGGGCACCACGACCAGCGCGGATGCCACCTTCACCACCACGCTGCCAGCCACCGTCACCACCGGAGCCGCCAGCGACGTGACCTGCTTCAGCGCAAACGTGGTCGGCACCGCGACGCCGCTGGCGCACACGCTGGGCCTGTTTTTCCAATACGGGCCGACCACCGACTACGGCAGCACGGCCAATGGCAGCCCTTATCAAGTGAGCGGTGCCGGCACGAAGGATGTCAGCGGCAGCCTGACCGGCCTGTTCCCGGGCACCACCTATCATTACCGCCTGCGCGGTGCCGACTCCTGGAATGGCGGAGAATTTTACGACGGCGACGATCTGACCTTCACCACGCCGACGAACGTGACCACGGTGCCAGCCACGAACGTCACCGACCTGGCCGCGACTTTGAATGCCACCGTGATCACCAACGGCACCGGCACCACCTTCAGCTACCTCTTTGAATACGGCACCACCACCAGTTACGGGCAGACACGGATCGCCACGCTCGTCCAAAACGACACCGGGAACCCGAATTTGAAGATCGTGTCTGCATCCATGCCGCCGCTTCTGCCGGGAACGCTTTATCACTATCGCCTGCGCTTCACCCAGAACGGCCACACCACCTACGGGGAGGATGTTTCCTTCACCACCGGCCCTGCGGCCACGCCGCCGGTGATCACCAGCCCCGGCCAGTCGCTCTCGCCACGCTACACCACCTCCGCCAATCTCGCCGCCACGGTCAATGCCGGGAGCTCGGAGACAACCGTCGTGTTCGAATACGGGCCGGATGCGTCTTACGGTTTCGAGGCTGCCGTGCCGGGCAGCCTGGCCATCAACAGCTCCACGATCACCTATGCTACTGTCAGCGGCCTCGCGCCCGCTGGCACCTATCACTTCCGCGTGCGTGCCACCAACAACGAAGGGACGACCTTCAGTGGCGACACCACCTTCATCACGCTGCCCGTGCCGGAGGTGACGACCGATGCGGCCTCCAACATCGGCGCGACTTGGACGACGCTCAACGGCACCTACCACATGCACGAGGGCAATTACACCGTCACGTTCGAGTACGGTCCGTCCACTAACTACGGATCAGTCATCTCCCCCGGTGGGATCATCCTCTGGGGCGGTGGCGGCATCATCATCGGTGGCGGAGGAGGAGGCATCATCATCGGTGGTGGCAACAACTCCGTGCAAACTCCCTGGGCCACACCCTATGCCCTCGCTGTCGGAACGAACTATCACTACAGGCTGAAGCTTACCGACGGTGTCGGTGTCAGCTACTACGGAACGGATGTCACGTTCACCACAGTCACCCCCGTCGAGGCCTGGCGTCAAAGTTACTTTGCCACTGCTGCCAATGAGGGTGAAGCAGCCGACTTGGAGATTCCTGCGAATGACCAGATGCCCAATCTGCTTAAATACGCTCTGGGGCTCGACCCCCATCGGCCTGCCAGCCCTCCCGCAGTGTCTGTCACCGGCGATCCCGGAGCCCAGCGGCTCTGCCTCACGTTCAACCGCCTGCTGGTCGCGACTGACCTCACCTATGAGGTGCAGGCTGCGAACAGCCTGCCGGGCCCCTGGACGACGATCGCCACCGCATCTGCCGGAGGCGCGTTCAGTGGCGCCGCCGAAGTGATTCAGACAGGTGGCGGCCTCATTCTTCCGACCCCGACCTACCCGACAGCAATCAGCAGTTTCGAAGTTCACGATATCGTGCCCCTCGGCTCGGTGCCCAGCCGCTATCTTCGGCTGCGTGTGACACGCTGAGACAGGAGCACCAATCCGGACGGACCGGGGGTGAAAATCCCGGTTGCAAACCCGGGCGCGGTCTGCATTATCCCCGCCCCTCGCGAGTCCGCCCCTAAAATTCGCCGTTGGTCTCCGTGCCTGCCTCTCTTCGAGATGTGCAGGATTCTCGCCCGGAGGTAACCCGGCCATATCACACATCCTATGTCAGTACGTCTTGCTCGATTCGAGATGCCCAGCCGCCTGGTTAAAAACGAGGCCACGGCAACCGAAACCTACGCCCAGTTCATCGCCGAGCCCTTCGATAAAGGTTACGGTCACACCATCGGCAACTCCCTCCGCCGCGTCCTCCTCTCCTCCTTGGAAGGCGCATCCATCACCTCCGTGAAGATCCGCGGTGCGGAACACGAGTTCACGACCCTTCCGGGCGTGCTCGAAGACGTCGTTCAGATCATCCTGAACCTCAAGAAAGTCCGCTTCAAGCATCACAGCGATGCCAAGGAGCCCCGTCTGCTCTCCATTCTTGCCGACAAAGAAGGCGCCGTCACCGCCGGTGACATCAAGGACGACAACCACTACGAAGTCATCAACAAGGACCTCGTGATCTGCCACCTCGACCGCAAGACCAAATTCGAGTGCGAATTCGAAGTCCGCGTCGGCCGCGGTTTCTCCACCTGGGAGGAAAACAAGCGTGTGGACACCCCCATCGGCGTCATTCCGATCGACTCCATCTACTCCCCCGTCACCCGCGTGAAGTACGCAGTCGAAAACACCCGCGTCGGTCAGAACACCGACTATGACAAGCTGGTGCTCGACATCTGGACCGACGGTCGCATTACCCCGCAGGACGCCCTCCTGCAGTCCGCCGCCATCCTGCGCCACCATCTCGACGTGTTCGTCAACTACGACGACAAGGCCGTAGAATTCGAAGCCGCACCGGAAGCGCAGAGCGAGGAAAACAGCGAGCTGCGCAAGCTCCTGAACATGAGCGTCAACGAGATCGAACTCTCCGTCCGCGCCGCCAACTGCCTGAACAACGCCAACATCACGAGCGTCGGCCAGCTGGCGATGAAGACCGAGGGCGAAATGCTCCGCTATCGCAACTTCGGCAAGAAGTCCCTCACCGAGATCAAGGAAAAGCTCGCCGAGCTTGGTCTTTCTCTCGGCATGAAGTTCGATCCTGCGCTGCTTGAGGCCACCCCTGGCGGTGTCTCCCTCCTCGCCCGCAGCAGCATGATCGGCGATGACGATGAAGAGGCCGATTCCCTCGACTTCAGCAAGCTGGTGGACAGCCACCTTCCTGACGTCGATGACGAGGAGTAATCAATTACAGGTAGAAAGAATTATTTAGGACATGAAACACGGAAGAAAAATCGTCAAACTTCAGCGCAAGCAGGATCACCGCGACGCGCTGCTCATGAATCTCACGTGCTCGCTCATCGAGCACCGCCGCATTCGCACCACGCTCGCCAAGGCCAAAGCCCTTCGCCCCTACGCGGAGAAGCTGGTCACCCTCGGCAAGCGCGGCACTCTGCATGCGCGCCGCACCGCCCTCTCCTCACTGCGTCACAAAGACATGGTGAAGAAGCTCTTCGAAGAGATCGCCGTGGCCTCCAAGGACCGCGTCGGTGGCTACACCCGCATCACCAAGCTCGGCCAGCGCCGCAGTGACTCCGCCCCGATGGCCTACATCGAGTGGGTGGACGCCTACGTGCCCAAGGCCGCCGCAGCCCCTGAAGCTGAAGCCGCAGCCGAACCTGCCGCCGAAGAGGCAGCGCCGAAGAAAAAGGCTCCTGCCAAGAAGAAGGCTGCTCCGAAGAAGAAAGCCGCCGCCGCTGAATAAGCAGGCGTCTCTCATCGAGAACCCATCCAACGCGGGAGTCTTTCGACTCCCGCGTTTTTTGTACCCGCAATCGTACCGAAACTTGGCACTCGGGTATCAGCATGTGACCTTGCGTGAAGAAGGAGTCCGCCTTCCATGCGCACACCATGGAACCCACCCTCAAGATTGCTCTCGTTGGCGCCGGCATGTTCGGCGGAGATGTTCACGCACGCGCTTACGCGGATCTGCAGCGCTTTGGCATCGCCGGACAGCTTGCTCGCGTCGGGCTCGATAAATACGCACGTGAACTCGCAGGAGTGAAGTTTGACCTCGTCGCCGTGGCCACGCGCAGCGAAAAGTCGGCCAGGAAAGCCGCCGCCGCTTTCAAGGACATCACCGGCCACGAGCCCCGTGCTTTTCATGGCGACGAGCCGTGGAATGACATTCTCGCAGCATTCCCCGATCTCGATGTGATGGCGGTCGCCACTCCCGATCATCTGCACACTCAGCCCATTCTGGCCGCGCTGGCAAAAGGCGTGCACGTGTTGACGGAGAAACCGATGTGTCTCTCGATTCAGGAGGCGGATCAAATCATCGAAGCCGCCAAGGCGAAGAATCTCATCGTCGCCGTCGACATGCACAAGCGCTACGACCCCGACCATCTCCGTATCCGCGACGACATCCAGAACCGCATCGGTGCGCCACTATACGGCACGGCCTATCTCGAAGAACCGCTCGAAGTCAGCACCAGCACCTTCAAGTGGGTGGAGGACAGCGATCCCTTCAGCTACGTCGGCCCGCATTGGACGGATCTCATCTGGAGCTACTACAAGTCCAAGCCTGTCAGTCTCACCGCCGTGGGTCAAAAGAAACGCCTCGTGCGCGACGGCATCAACGCATTCGACGCAGTGCAGGTGCGGGTCGACTACGACAACGGCATGTCGATCAACTACCACAACAACTGGATCACGCCCGCCGACTTTGAAGGCCCTGTTAATCAGGGGCACGAAATTCTCGGCGCCGATGGCAAGGTCGAAAGCGACCAGCAGTACCGCGGTTTCCGCTTCTGGAACGCCGGAGGCGGCTCTCGCACCAGCAACAATCACTTCACCCGTGAAGTGATGCGCCCCGACGGCAGCAAAGGCTACATCGGCTACGGTGTGGACAGCCTGACCGTGGGCCTGGTCGCGGTCTGCCGCGTGAAGTTTGCCCAGGAATCACGCGATGAGGTGGCGGAACTCTATCCCACCGCCGAAGAGGCCCGCATTACGTGTGCCATTGTCGACGCGGCGGCCCGCGTGCGGGATCTGAACTGGAAATACATTCAGGAAGGCAAAGGAGCCACGGTCACCGCGCGCTTTGGTCCCGATGGCATCACGATCATCGATCCCAATGCCCGGGAAGTGTTTCACAGCATCTACGACAAGCCTCTGTAATAGCCCGGGTTGCCTACAGGAGAGCCCCCCGCGCTGACTTGCGCGCACCATCGACTGAAGTTAGTGATCCACCATGATCGGCCGCTGGTTCAGACTACGTCGCGCCCGCCTTGCGCTTGCTTCGCAAGACCCCAAAACCCGGATCGCAGGCTTGGATATGCTTCCGGACCTTGAGGACCAGCGGCTCGCTGAACTGGTCACGACAATGGCAGTAACCGACCCTGATCTGGACAGTCGCAAAGCCGCTCAAGCTTTCGTGCTGAAACACGCATCACCTTTGGTGATCCGATTCCTGCGACAGCATCTCCTCACCTCCATGCAAACAAGCCCCCGACGGTATGCCGCCGAGCTTTTGGCTGGCATAGGCGGCACAGATTCCGTGAACGCACTTGCAAAGGCCGTTGAGGATTTTTCGTTCCCGGAAATGCAGGTGCTTTGCGCGCGGCTTCTCGGACAAACTCGGGAACCGGCGGCGCTCCCTTTGCTGAAAAAATACGCTGATGACGCTTTTTGGTATCCGAGCCGCAAACGACGTGCCGGCGGCTCTGGTATCGACATCGGTCAGAACGAGGCCGTTGCCATGCAAGACGGGAGAACAAAGACTGCCGCGCTGGAGGGACTCGCGATCATCGGCGGTGACGAGGCGCTTGCCGTCATCCGCCGCTATACCAAATCTCGTGACTTCACGATCCGAGGCACCGCAGAAAAGCTGCTAAGAGAGATCGACGCACGAACCTGATTCGCGCTCTTACTTCACAAACATCGGATCATCTGGATTCCCTTTGCTGAGCAGGTAGGCCATGAGGTCGAGAATGTCGTCTTCCTTGAGCATGAAGAGCAGGCCAGGCGGCATCATGCTGACCTTGCTCTCCTCAGTCTTCACCACGTTCTTCACGTCGACATTCGTGAAATTGTTTGGGTCCATCATGTTGGTGCACACCATCATCGTGTCCTCCTTCATGTTGGCGATGCGGCCGATCACAGTACTTCCATCCTTCAAGGTGAAAACCGTGCTTCCATACTGGTCGCTGATCTCCTTGCTCGGCTCCAAGATGTGTTCCAGCAGGTCGCGCGGACTGTATTTGCCAGCGACGGAGGTCAGATCGGGGCCGACGGCTCCGCCTTCGTTGTTGAAGCGGTGGCAGGCGAAGCAGGTGGCCGCACCAAACATGTTACGACCGTTTTGGAAGTTGCGGTTGCCCTCCAGACCGACTCCGAGAGATTTTTCGAGATCGGCCATCGTCCAGGCTTTGACGAACTGCATCGGCTTTACGGTGAAGGCCGGTGCTTTTGCCTCCGGCTTGGTATCGAGCACGTCTTTGATCGCGAGTTTTTCTTCCTCGGACATCATGCCCAGAGCGTCTTTCTTGATTTCACCGATGAAGAGATCAAACGACGCGCCGCCTTTGTAATTCGCGGCGCGCAGGAACCACCTGAAATAATCGGCCCGCAGTTCCTTCGTCCAGCCGCTCTTCGCGAAGCGCAAAATGCGCGCGTAGTCGATCTGTTCCTCCTGCGTGGGCGAATCGTTCACCAGCGGCGCGGCCTTGGCCACGATGCCGGAATCACCGAGATAGACGAGCACTTCCGCGAGGTCGCGATTGAGCCCAGTGTCGTTCGTCGGGAAGAGCGGATTCAGTCGCGCGATCAATTTGGTTTTCGTCGCCGCGTCCGGTTCACCCATGCGGGTGAACGCGAGCATGTAATCACGAACGAGCGTTACGCGATCGATTCCCTTGAGCATTTTGAAGTCGATCTTGCCCAACGCGTCGAGAATCGGTTTCTGCAGCGCCTTATCGCCACCGCTGCAACGCGCCAGCGCCATCAGGGCGGTCAAAGCGGCACGCGGATTGCTTTCGCTCAACGCCTTGTCTTTCCACGAAGCGACCGGCTGATGCTCGATGGCGACGCGGGCGGCGAAACGAGTTTGACGGTCAGCGGCGCTCAGTTGGGGCCACGCATATTCGACGGCTTTGGGATCTTTCTTGCCATGGAATGCTTCCAACCCGCGACGCATGAGGGGCTTTTCATCTTCAGCAGGAACACTTGGCTGGGTTGATTCGTCCCCCACGTAGGTCACCCGGTAGAGGCCTGACTGCACCTTGCGTCCACCGACGCTGACATACATCGCACCATCCGTTTTCGAAATCTCGAGGTCCGTCAGCGGCAGCGGCGAGGCGCTCATGAATTCCTCAGCAGCGCCTGTGTAGCCTCCGCCGTTCGGGGAGAGGTGCACCGCGTACATTTTTCCGTAGCTCCAATCGCAGATGTAAAAGGCGTCCTGGAACTTGGAGGGGAACTTGGCGCCGTAGCCGAAAGCGACGCCTGTGGGCGAGCCTGGGCCGATGTCCACGGCGGACGGAAGACTGTCTTCATAGCGCGCGGGAAACTTCTTGCTGCAGGTGCGCCAGCCGAAATCACCGCCGCTTTGCATGAAGCAGACGCGGGTAGGGCGATACCACGGCATGCCCGTGTCCCATTCCATGTCAGCGTCGAATCCGAAGATGTCACCTTTGTGATTGATGGCGATGTCATAGGTGTTGCGGGTGCCGATGGTCATCAGCTCCCACGATTTGCCATCGAGATCCGTTTTCGCGAGCCAGCCGCCGGGAGCGAGCTTGTCCCGCATGAAGCCGCGACCGAGCAACATGGGGAAAAGCTGATCCTCGGCCCAGTTGCGCGGCACACGGCTCGTTTCGCAGCTTGGCTCCTCCAACTGGTTGCCGCACTGCACGTAGAGACTTTTGCCATCGGGAGAGGCGATGACGCCATGCGGCCCGTGCTCGCCGGATTTGCCGGGGAAACCGCGGAGGAGCTCCACGGAGTCGAATTGATCGTCCCCATTCGTGTCCTTGCAGCGGTAAAGCCCGCGACCTTGATAGACTTCATCGTTCACAACTCCATACAAGGCACCCGCATGATAGAGCAGGCCCTGACAATGACCGAAGTCGATGCTGAGCTTCTCCACCTTGGTCTCGCCGGGACTTCCGCCGATGGCAGGCGGTGTGATGCGATACAGCGCGCCATATTGGTCGCTGCAAATCATGCGCCCCTTGTCATCTTGAGTCATCGCCACCCACGAGCCTTCCGTTTCCTTCGGCACTGAGTAGAGCAGCTCCACTTTGAAGCCTTTTGCGACCTTGATCTTGTCCACAGGTGTGGCCTGACCTGCGAGTTGGGCAAAACTGGCCGTGGCGGCCAAAAGAAAAGGAATGAGGAGGGATTTCATGACTGGAATGGTGATGGACGACAAGGGAATGCAGGCGGGGACAGGCTGTCCCCGCTCCTTGGCTACTTCATAAGTTCCTTGACCTTGCCTTCGATGGCGTTGGCCCACATCTCATAGCCCTTGGCGTTGAGGTGGAGCAGGTCAGGCATGATTTCTTTCGGCAGCGTACCGTCGGGCTGCAGGAAGGTGTTGCCGATGTCCATGTAGAACACGCGTTTGTCGTCGGCGAAGCCTGAGATGATGTTGTTGGTGGCGATGTTTTGCTGGCGCATCTTGTCCTCCTTGGTGGCTCCGCGAGGGAAGATGCCAAGCAGCAGCACCTTGGTCTCCGGCAGTTTTTTGCCGAGAATGTCGAGAATCATCTTCACGCCTTCGGCGGTCTGCTCGGCGCTGCTGGTGTAAACGGCACCACCGTGTTCAGCGGCCGGACGGCCCTGATGACCGGTGTTGTTGGTGCCGATCATGAGAACGACGAGCTTGGGCTTGATGCCGTCGAAGTTGCCGTTCTGCAGACGCCAGATGACGTGCTCGGTGCGGTCGCCGCCAATGCCGAAATTCGCGGCCTTGCGTGGTTCCCAGAATTTGGCCCAGACTTCCTTGCCATTGCCTTCCCAGCCCTGCGTGATGGAGTCGCCAAGGAAAACCAGCTGAGCCTCGCCCTTTTTCGAAATCTCGTTGAAGGACTCGTGACGCTTCACCCAACCGCCTTCACGCGGCTTCGGGTCGATGGCGAGGTTCTTGGGCGTTTCAGCGAGACTGAGGGCTGCGACGCAAAATGAGGCGAGGGAGAGTGCGAATGTTTTCATGGTTGGAGAGGCATCGATGATGCCGGGGAGCCATGAAACTCGCAAGCCGTGATTGTTATTTCACGCCTTCAATGCCCAGTCGAGCAGCGCCTCAGCGTCCTTCCACACTCCTGTGCTGCTGTCATTGAGCACCACGACGATCCTGCGGCGGCCGTTGCGCTCGCCGGTGGCGACAAGGCAGTAACCGGCGGCCTCGGTGTAGCCTGTCTTCATCCCATCGCAGTAGCTCGCGCTGCGCAGCACGCGGTTGGTGTTGGCCAGTTCGATGAATTTGCCATCGGGCTTGGTGAATTTGTAGCTTTGCAGCTTTACGATCTTGCGGATTTCCGTCTGCTGGTCAGCGGCCTTGGCGATCATCGCGAGATCACGTGCCGTGCAGTAAGGATCCTCGTCCGTGGTCGATGGCAGGCCATGTGGATTCACGAAGAAGGTGTTTTGCAGGCCGAGGGCCTTTGCGCGTTCGTTCATCTTCGCGGCAAATTCGGCCACACTACCGGCGTTGTCGCGTGCGAGCGCCTGAGCGATGTCATTGGAACTTTTCACCATCATCGCGGTGAGGAGCTGACGCCGCGTGTAGGTCTCGCCGACCTTCAAGCCGATGCGCACCGGCGCACACTGCGTGTCCGCGAGTTCCACCGTGACGATTTTGTCCAGCTCACCCGCCTCAACGACAAGCAGCGCGGTCATGATCTTCGTGGTACTGGCGATGGCACCTTTGACGTCCGGATTCTTTTCGAAGAGAACGTCATCGTTTTCGGGGTCGATGATGATGCAGCGTCCGGCGCTGATCTGCGGAATCGCACCCCGAAGGTTTTTGATTTCGATCTCGCGGCGGACTTTGCGCGTCTTTTCAATCTCCTCGGCAAGCTGCGTCTCCAGCTGCTTCTTCATCTCCTGAAGCGCCGTTTCCCGCGCGGCGAACTGGGCCTTCTCCTTCTCAATGCGCTGGCGTTCGGCGGCGACTTCCTGCTGAATCTTGGAAGCGGCGGCCATCTTGGCCTCGGCCTCCTCCTCGCGCCATTGCAGAGCTTTCTCGCGCTTTTCGTCAATGCAACCGGTCAGCATGCTGCTGAAAAGAACCGTCAGCAGGGCGCCGCGGTGGAGAGTCGGGGGGAGGCGGGTGATCATTATCAAAGTTCTGCTAGAAGTTCCTTCAGTCGCGCGACTGGCCACTGGCCGGGGGCATTCGAAACACCAATAAAGCCGTAATTCAAGAGACTGCCACACTTTGCCAACACCAGGCGTGAGACACGTCCCCATGGCCCCATCCCCATCACAGACAGACGCAGACGATGGGTCTCGCCCGCAAGCTTCATGAGACGCACCAGATCATCCTGCGTGTTCAGGTAGGTGGCGATCTTCACCGCATCGAGTCCGACCTGCTGGGCGAAGTTCACCGCGCCGCTGAGCACCTCGTCTGAGGGCGTGGCCTGAAAGTCGTGAAACGAGCCCACCACCGGCACTCCGGCCGCACGTGCCTTTTGAATCGTCCCCTGCATCTGGGTGGCGCTGCGCAGTTCGAGGTCAACTAGGGAGGCGAGATCCAATAACGGCTCTATCATGGCCGCTCGCGCTGCGGGATCCTCCGGGGCCTGACCTCCCTCCGCAGGATGGCGGGCGGTCAAAAGAAGCGGTACCGTGTTCCCGGCAAGTTTCGCGCGCAAATCAGCCGCAGGAAGCTGCAACTGATCGAGTCGGAGTTCCGCCACATCGCACAACCCGGCCCGCGCAGCCGCCTCCAGCGAAGTGAAATGCTCGAGAGCCACCAAATCAGCCACCACCCCCACAGCGAGGGGCCGGGAGGAGAAGAGCAGGTTTTTAGAGGAAACAAGTTGAGCCATTCGCTAGGTCGAGTATAATTTTAATAAATCTAAATAAGTTTTAGCATCTAAGCCACCACTATGCTGGGCCGGAAGCAAGAAATCAATTTGCAGCTCACCGAACTGCTCGACAGCGCTCTGCTGGCGTTCTGTCTGTGGTTCGGGCACTTTTTGCGTTCACAGTTGGTGCCTGTCTTTCTGCCTGACGCCGCGGAGATTCCCTCGCTGGAGAAGTTTTACTGGGTGATCGCGGTCGTGGCTCCATTCACACCCATCGTGCTGGAGGCCCGCGGTTTTTACTCGAACATATACAATAAGACTCCCGGCCGCTCCATGCGTCAGCTGGCGGAGGCGCTGGTCATCATCGGAATGTTCATCGCCTTTTGCATCGTGTTCTTCAAATGGTCGGTCGAAAGCCGTGCCGTGGTCATTTTCTCCGTGGCACTGGGCGCACTCTCGCTGCTGCTGCGCGAGGCCTGGCAACGAGAAATCCTACGCAGGCAGATGACATCGGGCAAAGGGCGCGAGCGTGTCATCATCGCCGGTGAACGAAACGATCTCGACTCCTTCCTCGCGAACATGACCTCCGAGCAACGCGCCGAAATCGAGGTCGTGGGCCAGATCGACATCACCCAACGCCCGGTCTCAGATCTGGTGGCCGCCCTGCATGAGCATTCGATCAGCCGCGTGCTCTTCGCCGCCCAGCACGTGCACTTCAGCAAGATCGAGGAGGCCGTGCAGGCCTGCGAAACCGAGGGAGTCGAAGCCTGGATCGCCGCAGATTTCTTCCAGACGGCCATTGCGCGCCCTACTTTCGATGTTCTCGGTGGACGCCTCATGCTGGTGTTTCACAGCACGCCGCAGGCCTCGTGGGAGCTCCTTTTCAAAGGCATCGTCGATCGTGTCGGTGCACTCGTTTTGCTCCTGTTCTCGTTGCCTCTCTGGCTTGTGGCGATCATTGGCATCCGCCTCGGTTCGCGCGGCCCCATTTTCTTCAAACAGGAACGCGCCGGCCACTATGGCAGGCCGTTCGTGATGTGGAAGTTCCGCACGATGCACACCGACGCTGAAACTCGTCGCGCCGAACTGGAGGCACACAATGAGATGGACGGCCCTGTTTTCAAGATCACCAACGATCCCCGCATCTTCGCCTTTGGCCGCTGGCTGCGCCGCAACAGCATCGATGAACTGCCGCAGCTCATCAACGTGCTGCGAGGCGAGATGAGCCTCGTCGGCCCGCGTCCCCTGCCCGTCTATGAGATTCAGCGCATCGAAAAACATGCGCAGCGTCGCCGCCTGAGCGTCAAACCCGGTCTGACATGCCTCTGGCAGGTCACCGGCCGCAACGGCATCAAAAACTTCGAGGAGTGGGTCGCACTCGACCTTAAGTATATCGACAACTGGTCCTTCTGGCTCGATTTGAAGATCCTTCTGCAGACCCTGCCCGCCGTCATTCGCGGCAGCGGCGCGAGTTGAGAATCAAAAATCAGGCTGAACCTTTGTTGCCGTTCGACAACGCCTCGAAGCCCGACACGAGATCGAACAACTCTTCGTCGATGCTGCTTTGCCGCAGGCGATGAAAATTGCGGCCGAGGTCTTCGAGGAGTTCGCCGATGTTTTTCTCGGCGCGTTGCATCGCGGCAAGGCGGCTGGCGTTTTCGCTGGCCAAGGATTCGGCGCAGGCTTTGTAGATCGAGACGAAGAGATACTCGCGGATGAGGGAGAGCAGCGTGGGTGCGCCGGGATGGATCACCTCGGGCAGGTTTTTCGTGGGCCAGCGAATCTTGGCGAGGTCGTGACGCCACACTTCGTCCAGCGGCAGCAGGCGCTGGCTCACAGGCTCGTAGAGCGCGCCCGATTGCGGGCGGTTGTGGAAGAGATGGACCTGCGAGAGACCGCTCTTGGCGCGGCGGGTTTCCAGTTCGAGCTGGATCTGGCCGATGAGCGGCGTGATCGCGTTCACGGAGTTCGGTACGGTGAACGTGGTGGCGACCGGCAGACCGGCGTCGATGAGCCGCGCCTGCATGCGATCGCCCACCGCCCACACAACTTTCTCGCCGGGCATGGCTTTGAGCGCGGTGACGGCATGCTCGCACAGCGTCTCATTGAACTGACCGACCAGCCCCTGATCGGAACCAAAGACGATCGCGCCGATGCCGGAGGTCTCGCGCGACTCGGGCATGTCATGCTTCAAATGGCGAAAGCAGGCGGCTAGGCCGAGCTCCACCGTGCGATAGTAATCTCCGAGCGACTGCACAGCGCGTTCATATTGGCCGATGCTCGCGGCGGCGAGCGCCTTCATCGTGCGCACCACGGAGCGGAGCTCGCCGGCTCCATCCATCTTGCGCCGCAGGCTTTCGAGGGAGTCGCTCATGACTTCGGCAGAAAGGCGGCCGCTGCTTTGGATGCAGCATCGAGAATCACCTGGCGGTCGGTATCGCTCAACCTGTTCGTCGTGGCAAAACGGTCGCGCACCTCCCCCGGGATCTGCGCCGCGGCGCCACGCACGGCGGTTTCCGCCTCGGTCATGCGTTCGAGCGGCACGTTGTCAAAAAGACGACCGGTTAGCGCCAGCAGCACGACGATCTGTTCAGGCACGGGCAGCGTGGCGAACTGCGGCTGCTTCAAGCATGCGCGAATGCGGCGACCGTGCTCGATGACGGCTTTCGTGTGTTCATCAAGTCGCGTGCCGAATCGCGCGAAGGTTTCGAGTTCCTCGAACTGCGAGTAGGCGAGCTTCAAATCTCCGGCAACCGCACGATATGCCGCGAGCTGTGCCTTGCCGCCAACACGCGAGACCGACTTGCCGACATCGACCGCCGGCAGCACGCCAAGCTCGAAGAGCGTGGGCGAGAGATAAATCTGTCCATCCGTGATGGAGATGAGATTCGTGGGGATGTAAGCGGCGATGTTTTGCGCCTCTGTCTCGATGATCGGCAGCGCGGTGACCGAGCCACCACCGAACTCCTTTCCCAATCGCGTCGCGCGTTCGAGCAAACGCGAGTGGATGTAAAAGATGTCGCCGGGAAAAGCCTCACGTCCCGGCGGACGACGCAGGAGCAGCGACAGCTCGCGATACGCACGCGCATGATGCGTGAGATCATCATAAACAATGAGCACGTCGCGTCCCTGTTCCATGAAATGCTCGGCGATGCTCGTCGCGGCATAAGGCGCGATGTAGGTAAGCCCAGGCGGGTCATTGCCCTCGGTCACCACCACGATCGTATAGTCCATCGCGCCCTGCTCGCGAAGACTGGCGACGACCTTGGCAACGGACGAAGCACGCTGTCCGATGGCGCAATACACGCAGATCACATCCTGCCCGCGTTGATTGACAATGGTGTCCACGGCGATGGCGGTCTTGCCGGTCTGACGATCGCCTAGAATCAGCTCGCGCTGACCGCGGCCGATGGGAATGAGCGCGTCGACGACCTTGATGCCGGTCTGCAGCGGCTCGGTGACCGGCGCACGGTCCATGATCGGCGTGGCGTCACGTTCGAGCGGCAGACGACGGGTGAAGGCGACCGGACCTTTGCCGTCGAGTGGATCACCGAGCGGATCGATAACGCGGCCGATCAATCCATCTCCCACCGGCACGTCCATGACGCGGCCAGTACGTTCGACCTCGTCACCGGCATGCAGATGCCAGCATTCGCCAAGGAGAACGACACCGACTTCATCTTCATCGAGGTTGAAGGCGATGCCGTAGAGATCGCCCGGAAACTTGATCAGTTCTTCAAAGCCGACACCGGGCAGTCCGGAGACCTTGGCGATGCCGGTGGAGACCGTGGTGATCGTGCCGACCTCGCGTGGCTCAAGCCGCGGCTGAAACTGCTCGCGGCTGCGGGTCAAGCCGCTGAAGGCCTGGTCCAGCGCAATGCGCAATCCGACTGGCTGGTCACTTTTCGTTTCCATGCGTGTCATCCAAAAGTTCCCCCACGTTTCGCTCCAGCGAGGCGAGATAGTCAGCGATGCTCCAGGCGACCTTGTGGCCGTTGGTGGTGAGTTCGATGCCGCTGACGATCGCGGAGGAGGTTTCAAACTGAACCTCGTTCGATGTGCTCAGCGTTTCCTTGATCGCCGCCTCGATCGCGGCGCATTGCGGCGGGGAGAGTTCAAATGCCGTTCGCACCAGCGCGGGATGATGCGAGGTCTTGAGGAAGGCGGTGAGGTTTGCTTTTTCGTCCGCATCCAAACCTCGCAGGCGCTGGATGAACACCTCTGTCATGCGTTCTTCGAGATTCGCACCGGCGAGTTCGGACAGCGCCTTCCGCGCAATCGCAAACACCTCCTGCTGCGCGCGACTGGTGATTTCACGGCTCAGCCCGTCGCGTTCGTTTTGCGCGGCGGTCTGCAGTTTGTTCTTCAGCGCCTCGGCTTCCTGTCGCGCCTGTTCCACCATCTTCTGTCGCTCGGCTTTGGCTTCTTCACCGGCCTTTTTGAGCATGCCATCGCGTTGCTGCGCGAACTCGTCGTTCTTGCGTTGGAATTCATCGCGTTCCTTCGCCGCGGCGGCTTCTTTGGCGGCAGCGTCCTCGAGTTGCGCGGCGATGCTCTTTTCGCGGGCGTCGATCGCATCGAGCACGGGCTTGTAGAGGAAGCGCTTCAACAACCACACCAGAATGAGGAAGTTGACCGCCTGCGCGATGACAGTGAACCAGTCGATGAGCATGGCCTATTTGGTGGCGGTCGCGGTGATGACGTGGTTCCAGAACGGATTGGCGAAGATGAGGATCATCGACACCACGAAGCAGTAGATCGCGGTGGATTCGATCATGGCGAGACCGACGAACAGCGTGCGCGTGATCGTGGGTGCGGCGTCCGGCTGCTGGGCGAGCGCGGTGAGCGCGGTGCCAACGGAGCGGCCTTCGGCAAAAGCGGGCCCCATGCAGCCGAAACCGGTGGTGATGCCGGCGGTGATGATCGAGGCCACGGCGATGATGGTCATGTTGTCCATGGATGTGTGCTTGGTTTGGAGGTTGCGTTATTCGGATCGTTCGCTGGAGGCGGCCGCAATGTAAACGGTCGCCAAAATGCTGAAAATATAGGCCTGCACCATGCCGGTGAGCAGTCCGAGCGCGCTCATGACCACCGGAAAGATGAACGGCGTGATGGTCAAAAGAATGCCAAGAATGATCGATCCGCTCATGATGTTGCCGAACAGACGAATGGCCAGCGCCAACGTGCGCGAGATCTCGCTGATGACATGAAACGGCAGCATCAACGGCGTGGGTTTGATGTAGGTCTTCAGGTAGCCACCAATTCCCTGCTCTGCGATACCGAAGAGCGGCACGGCGATGCATACGCAGATCGCGAGCGCCGCCGTGGTGGAGAGCGAACCTGTCGGCGGCTCGTAATACGGCAGGATGGTGCACAGATTCGACAGCGCGATGAAAAGGAACAGAGTGCCGATGAAGCCGATGTAAACCTCCGGTCGTTGCAGACCAACTTCCTGAATCTGCTTCCTGATGCCGCTCACAATGATCTCCAGCGTGCTCTGCCAGCGCGAGATGTGAATGCCCGGCGAAAGACGGCTGGTGATCCACTTCGCACCAAGCACGAGAACCAGCATCAGCGCCCACGTGGTGATGATGGTTTCGTTCAGCTTGAAGAACCCATGCTGCCAGAAGATGACCTCGTCGGAGCTAAGACGCATGGCCGTCCTCCTTGCTGGAGAGGTTTTGTGTCATCCGTGTGACAATGAGACGCCCGATGATGAATCCCGCAAGGCAGGCCAGCAGTTTCTGCAACTGACCGCCGCCCACGAAATAAAAGCCGACCACCACGATGGCGGTGCGCAGCGCGAAGCTGGCGAGAAACCAAAGCGCCGGACGCGGCGACTGCATGCCCTTGCGAATCGTCCACCACAGACCGCCGAAGAAGATCGCGCCGAGCACCAGACCGGCAAGCGCAGCGAGCACAAAGGGAAGCGAATTACTCATCTTTGTCCTCCTTGTCGTCGTCGTGCATTTTTTGATTCTCCTTCGCCACCCAATGCCACGCATTCAGGCATCCGACAAACAATCCGATGACCAGCAGCGAAAGCGTCCACGAGTGTGTTCCCGGATGGTGATCGTCCAGCCAGATGCCGAGCGCCGCACCGAGCAGCGTGGGCACGACGACCGACCAGCCGATGAGGCCGAACATGCCAAAGCCAAACCAGATGCTCTGCACGCCCTTGCGCTGCGCCTTGAGCT
>NZ_JAGRPF010000168.1 GCF_020439865.1 Prosthecobacter sp. | reverse complement strand
TACCTCGACGATCCCGAGGACGGACTCGGGGAACGCTCGGCGCTGCGCTGGAGCGAGGCAGAGCCGGTGCGCTTTGTGGTCGGCAAGGACAAGAGCGACGACCTGATCGTGCTCAATCCCTTCAACTTCGGCTCGGACGCCTCCGGCTGCGTGTCGCGCTACGTCCTGTGCGATGCCGTGTCCGATCCCGAGCATCCCGTGGAAGTCACGCTGGCTACGGAGTCGCAAATTCTGCATGCGCTGACCGTAGGCTACCTCTCCGAGTGCGAGGAGCGCAATGACAAGGGCGAGATCACCGCCTGGGACGCGGACAGCTTCAAGGCGCTGCTGGATCGCCAGCAGGCCTCCGGTGAGCCAACGCGCGCGGCGTTTGAAGCGCTGCAGCAGCTGGCGGAAACCGTCGATCTTCTCATCCTTTCCGAGATCCGCCGCTACTCAAATCTCGCCAGCCAGTGGCGCGGGGCGTTGCGGGCTCAGATGCTCGAATGCGAGGCGCTGCTCGGCAGCGTGCAGGCGGTGGAAAAATTCGCCGCGGAACTGCTGTGGGATTCGTGGAGCAGCATCACCGCCAGTTACAGCAAGCTCGTCTCCAAGCGCCGCGAGTGGCAGAGCGGCACGCTGCGCTGCTCCTTCCGCACGGCATCGATCCTGCTCGACATCGACTCCTACAAGAAGTGTGCGGAGCGTCCCGAGACACGGGAGAAGGTGATGTCCCTCACCGTGAAGACGCGCGACGGCGTCTCCTGCGTTTCCGGTGGCAGCGGCACGCCGCTGGCGCGTGACAACGACGACTTCGGCCTGTTTCAGGGCCTCGTGTGGGAGCTTCGCGTGCCCTTGCGCAGCGATGTGCTGCGCGAACGCGCACCGGTGCTCTGTGACTTCCTCGATTCCGCCGACCTGCTCGACTTCCCCGGCGTGGCAAACAACTACGGCAACGCCACGAAGCACAAGGACGGCGACCTGGCGGGCAAACCGGTGGTGATGCTCACGGAGGTGCTCAAGCGTGGTAAGACCGCCTCCATCGTCGTCACCGGCGCGCGCAGTCTCGACATCGACGGCTTCTCGCTGCTCATGCGCCTCGGCAAATTCCCCGCGCAGCCCGTGCAACTCGTCGCGGGCATCAGCAGCTGGCTGCGCGCCTTCGGTCACCCCTGGCCACCGCATGAGAAGGCGATGCCGCTGAACCTCATCATGACCTTTTGCGCCGACCTGGTGAACAAGGTCATGTCTGCCGGACTGCGTGACGGGTTGCAGGGCTGCTTTGACCAGCTGAAGTCCCTCGGACATCTCGCCGATCCGAAGGTCGTCAATGCGCTCGCCACGAACTACCCGCAGTTCAACGAGTGCCACATCTTCGGGACTCCGGAGGAGCAGACGACCGCGCTGGAGGGCATCGTGGCCGATGGCGCGTTCAAGGATCGCTTTGGCGACAGCGCCCAGTCCTTCCGTGAGATGGTGGCGAACGGCGGCACCAATTACGTCTTCAAGACCCTGCGCGAGCAGGCTCTCACCTCGAATCGCGCTGATTTGCTGCAAACACGCCTCACTGAAGCGGCCAGACAGCTCCAGCAGCTCATCCAGCAGCAGCTTCCCGACGAAAACGCCGTCAGCGACGACCGCGATGGTGCACTCGATGCGTGGGCGGGCGCGATCAAGACCCGCCTGCATCAGCCGCGGAAACACGATCACGATCTCGACAATCCAATCCTCGTCAGCCGCCACCTGCGGGCGTTCTTGAACATCGATCCCGATGAAATCGACGACGTGCCGCTGAATGCCGCGCGACTGAAGCTGAATTTCCGCCAGCACGTCGAGAAGCAATTCCGCTCCTGGCAGTCGAAACGAGCGCAGTATCCGCAGCTCGCCGATGTGGGCATCGCCGATGGCACGCAGGCCTCTCGCCTTCTCACCTATCTCATCGAAGTGGTCGATCTCGACAGCGTCGTGGCTTTTTTCCGCGACAATCTGGGCAACATCACCAGTCGCGTCGAAGGCCGTCAGGCGCGGCGCTTCCTCGCCATCAAGATGAGCAACGCTCTGCTGCGCGGCAGCGCCGAGGAACCGCTGCACCGCAATCCGAAAGCCGTCAACGCGGTGCTGGAGGAGCTGGCGCAGATCGATGAGCAGCACAACGCCGCGCCGGAGAACTCCACGCATTACCGGGCGGTCATCGAGCCCTTCTTGAAGCGCCTGGAGCAGGTCAAGACCATCTCCACCGGTGCCCGCCCGCCGCAGGCCGGCGATGCTGAACTCGCGACGATCTCCACCCTTTGATGCCATGACCACGATCGACGTATTTCCTGACAGCGGCCATCATTACACCTTTGTGCCGCTTCTCTCCGAGGCACTGCAGCGCTACCCGCAGTTCAAGCAGCTCTGCGCCCAGGGCCGCCAGCCGTGGCGCGTGGTGAACCACAATTGGATCCGCGCCCGTTTCGCGACGAAAGACGGACAGCCCGGCCTGTGGGTCGCTGTGGAAAGTAACGTGGGCAACGTGCGCCGCGGCAGTATTTTCGAACCACGCCAGGCCTGTGAACCGCGCCCCGATGCGACGAACGCAACTCCCTACGCCGCCAGCGACATCAGCAAACTGCCCCCTGAGGCCCAGGTCATCACGCTGAAGGTGCCTTCACCAAAAAATCCGGGGGAACTCGTGGAGGCCGCACAGTTTGAGGTCATCTGGAAGCGTCCTGCGGGGGAGCCCATCGACGTCGATCTCGTCATCGACTTTGGCAACACGCGCACGGTTGTTCTCGCGCTGGAAAACATGGACGCACAAGGCGGCAAGCTCGCTTCCGTATGCCGCCCGATCCGATTCATCAAGCAGGGCTTCGACTACGAGCCATTCACCGGCCCAAACAAGGGCGACGACACTGCTGCGATCGTTGATTCGTGGTTCGTGTTGCATGAGCCGGTATTCTCCAATCTGGAGCCGCCTTCGTCGCGCTTCCATCCAGTGGAGGAGTTTGAGACCGTCGAGGAACATGTCGGCGGCGGCCTGCTGAAGAGCGCCACGACACAGACCTCGCACTTCGTCACCACCCGCGTGCCGCAGATGTTCGTGGAACTGTCGCCTGTGCTCATGGGCGACAGCGCGCGAGAGGATCTCGGCAACCTTCAGCTCGATGTCGGCGGCAATTATTCCCTCAGCTCGCCGAAGCGCTATGCGTGGGACACCGACGCCGTGGGGCGCGATGCATTGCAGTGGTGGACGATGATGCTCAACCCGTGGAATCCAAATTCACAGAGCCGCGTGGAGTTGCCGAAGCTTGCCGGAGCGATGCTGCGCTTCCTGCCGGGCGACGGCCGCGACTGGGACATTCACGAGCCGCCCAATGAGGCCGAAGATCCATCGCATCGTCCGTCGGCATCGCCCCAAACACCCTCGTATCCGCGCTCGGATGCCATGACGTGGTCAGCACTCGCGATCATGGAGCTGGCATATCGCCAGATCACCTCGTCTGAGTGGCGGAAGGGCAACCATGAGTTCATCCCGCGCCGTTTGCGCAACATCGTGGTTACCTTCCCTTCCGGTTGGAGCCGAGAGGAGACCTCGAACTACCGCCGCAAGTGGGAGAAGGCGCTGAACATCTTCACGCTCGGCCACCTGCGTGACAAACGGGCCATTCATGACGGCGGAGACAAGCCGGAG
Organism: Prosthecobacter sp.; assembly: GCF_020439865.1. GTDB lineage: Bacteria > Verrucomicrobiota > Verrucomicrobiia > Verrucomicrobiales > Verrucomicrobiaceae > Prosthecobacter. The sequence continues at coordinate 4,429 of NZ_JAGRPF010000168.1, read as the reverse complement.
TTGCTGATGCATCTCGATGAAGCCGTCGCCAGCCAGCTTCCCTTCGTGTTTTCGGAAATCCGCCGGCTCTACAACATTGGTGAAAACTGGATTGAGCTCGTCGGTCGCGGACGCGGAACAGATGCGCGGGCGCGCTTGATGACCGTAGACATCGGCGGAGTCACCACGGACATTTCCATTCTCGAATACGGCGACTCTTTGGAAGGTGGCGGTGTGAATCTCGAAGCGAAGTTGCTGTTCCGCGATTGCAGCTCCGTTGCCGGTGATGCGCTGGCCAAGGAGATCATCGAAAACGTCCTGCTGCCCGCCATCGGAGCCAAGTTCCGCAATGAACCGCAGAAGATGGCGTGGTTTGAAAACTTGTTCTCCGGTGCGCACTCCACCGCCGCGTCGCGTGCGAAGTGGGGCCGCATCGTGAAGCTCGTGCTCATGCCGATCGTGCGCCAGTGGCTCAAGGACCTGGCCCGCAATGAATACGGCAATCCTGAAACCGGTGCCGCCTGGGCTGCTGCGGAGATCATGGGGTCCGAAGGACGTCTTGTCGATCCGACGGCGCTTGCTGACCTCAACCTGATCGGCCGTGACTCGCCGCTGCGCGAAGACCTGCTGGAAGACAGCGATCCTATACCCTACCAGCCATCGGACATCGAGGCCTGCGTCGAGCGCGTGCTCACACCGGTGATCGTTTCGCTTTCCAAGTATGTCGCGGCCTACGATGTCGATCTGGTCACGCTAAGCGGCAAGCCTTCCGAACTGCCGAAGGTGAAGCAACTGCTGGAGCACCTGCTGCCCATCCTGCCTCAGCGCATCATCCAGGCGAAGTCCTTCCCTGCAGGCGACTGGTATCCGATGAGCTCGGATAACACGATTCACGATGCCAAAAGCGTCACTGCCGTCGGTGCCACGCTGTATCAGGCGATTCACAACGGTCGTATCTCCGGCTGGAACATCCGCATCATCACGAATCAGGAGTCGCCACGCTGCTACTGGGGTGCGATGCCCACGCGCAATCAACCGACGCAGTTCAGCCGCCCCTACCTTGATCCGAAGCAGAGCGAGGCCACGCATCCGATCCTCATCGGCACCTGCATCGGCCGCAAAGTCCTGCCTTCCGCGACGAAGCCGGAGCAGGTCTATCGCTTCCGCTGGGCCGACCGGGATCGTTTCATCGGAGCCGCGCACAACGCCACGCTGCAGGTCACGCTTAAACGTGTGCCGCCATCCCACCCAGGTGACATGGAGAGTCTCACCATTGTGAACGTCAAAGGCACCGCTGGTGAGCACACAGTGACCAAGGATGATGTCGAACTTCAGCTCTGCACGCTCGAAGGCGACGACTTCTGGGTCGATGCCGGCCGCTTCGAGATCACCTGGCCCGAATGATTCTCCTGCAAACCCTGAACACGAAACCGCCATGTCCATCTCACTTGAACCCAACAAAGGTCTGCGATTGAAACTCGGCCGTCTTTCCCCCATCCGCACCTGGCACGGCGGTGGCAATTTCTGGAGCCATGAGTTTCAGCTAACGGTGCGTTCTGGAGCGTTGGCAGGATTTCTGCCGCGCGCCATTGAAGATGAGGACAGCGTGCTCTTCGAATACCGCAGTGGCGGCGCCGAGCAGGCGAGCACCAGCACCGCGATCAGCAGCATGAGCGAGATTCCCGCGAAGGAGTTGAACGCGCTCCGTGCCGCGATTGATGAGCTCAAACGCAAGGCCGACGATCCGCACTGCGACCGAACCAAGCGCCAGATGATCGAGGGCTTCCGCCTGCCCGACCCGCAGAAGGACCGCGACTTGTATCGTCTCATCGGCAAAGGTTCGTCTGCAAAGCTGATCGTGCTCTGGGGCATCGAACGCGAGGAAGGCAGCGCACTGGCGCCCGGAGCCGCCGTCGATCTCATGCACACGCCGCCGGGTGAGTCCGAAAGCTCTGCCCCGACACCAAAAAAATCCAAACTTGTCCCCATACTTCTCCTCCTGGCCGCGCTGGCGGGTGGCGGATGGTATTATCATCAGGAGCAGGAGAAGAAGCGCATCGCTGAAGAAGCCGCCGCCCAAGAAGCTGCGCTTGCAGCAGCAAAAGCCGAGGAAGCCCGCATCGCCGCCTTCAACGCGGCCGCCGCTTCGAAAAACGCGACAGTTTCTTCGCCCAACAGCACACAGACGCCGCCCGTGGGCCCCTCCACCACACCGATGACAATTGCAGCCGCCGATCCGGCCACATCGACGCCCGCCAGTGCGCAGAGCACGTCGTCCAGTGACTCGAAGAAGAGCATGATCTCGGAAACGAAGTCGGACAGTTCCAAATCCGTCGATCCGAAGAAGTCCCCAGACTCCAAGAGCACCGTCAGCGCCGATTCGACAAAGAAATCGACCGACATCCCAAAGGCGGCAACGACTACAACTCCCGCGCCGACGAAATCGTCCACCACATCCAGTTCTACCGCGATCAAGCCCATCACCGCTGCTCCTGGCACCATCGTGCGCAACAGCAGTGGCGTTATCACCGGTGTGTTTGGAAAAGATGGCAAGCTGGCGCTTGCCAATCCAGGGACGGTCGTGAGCAAAGACGGCAAAGTCACCGCCCACGCGCCGGGAACGGTCATTCGCGGCAGCAGTGGAGTCTGCACAGGTGTTTGTGATAAGGATGGCAAGGTGATCCCCGCCAAACTTGGGCGGATCATTGAAGACACAAATGGAACACTCAAGAGCGCCCCCCCCGGCACGCTCATCCGTGACAGCAAAGGCGTGATTACCGGTGTATGCGATGCGGATGGAAAAATCATCTCCGCCTCGCACGGCACCGTGCTCGACAAAGAGGGCAAGATAACCACCAGCGCGCCGGGAACAGTGCTCCGCGACAGTTTCGGCACCGTGACTGGTGTGGCAGGTGCCGATGGCAAAATTGTCAACGCAGCCCCTGGATCGATACTGGAAGACGATTCCATCAAGAACTTGGCGTCGAGCACCTCCGACACGCCTCCCGGTTCTGTCACCACGCCCATGACCACGCAAGGACCTCCCCCAGTTGGCATCAGTTCACTCAGCGTCGTTTCCACCAGTCTTTCTTCCGTTTTAGGCAGCGGAAACGTGGAAGTGCTGCTCAACGTTGTGGCCCGTGACAATGCTGGCGCTGTGGTCAACGCACCTCCGATCACAGGGTGGAAGGTGAACGGCCAACTCCAGTCCAAACCTGATGGCACCCCCGCCGACGGCCCAGTCATCCCGGTGTCGCTGCCGCCCGGCATCCACCGAATCAGCACTGTGGGCCGTGGTTTCGATGGCCAGCCATTCCAGACCGATGCGGATGTGCAAGTGACACCGAAGTCATGACCGCATAGCTGACTTCTTCCCCCTCAGGGATAGCTAAAAAAACGTGACCGTCTCCACTACCTCCATCCCGGCGCTGCGAACAACTCAGGGATGAAGGGAGTCGGGGTCAGGTTGAGCGGCCCCGCCTGCATCCAAAGGCGGGACCGCGTGTTGGCGGATCACAAATTGTGATCCAGATGCCCTGGGGCGTTGCCTTGGGGATCGGCGAGCAAGGTTGCCGTGGCGGCGTGGCCGTCCACACCACTACCGGTGAGAACGAGGATCGGCAGAGCCTGCCCATCGAGTTCGTCCCAGTAGATCGCGATGATCTGGCGTCCGACGAGCTTCTGGTAGTGCTCGCGCTCGATGCGGGTGGGCTGGCTCATGACAGGAGTCCCACGTGGGTGTCGAGCAGACCGTGCAATGCCTCGGTGCGTTTGGGGAGTTCGGCAAGGTTGCCGTCCTTCAACGATTCAGTGAACGCGTTGAACAACGACCACACGTTGCGTGGCTCAAAGGCGTCATGGCGTGGCTCGCGCCATTCATGCAGAACCGGTGGGATCAAACGATTGGAACAGATCCCGACATCCGTGGCGCGGATAACGAGATCGTGGGCTTCGATGTCTGTGATCTCCGCTTTCTTGTAGGCAGCGATGCGTTTGTCCTGATCATGCCATTTGGCAAGCAGGAGCCCGATGGAGCGGCTGACCAATTGCGGCAGATCGCGCACGATGAACCGCGTGTGCTTGCGCGCGAACTTGATTTCGCCGGAGAAGCTGAGGTTGTCGCACACAAACACGCTGGCCCCGGCGACGATGCCGGCGGGGAACGTCTTGTCGTGGCTGTTGCGCAGCCCGAGCACCCAGCAGTAGTCTCCGCTGGATTTCTGAGCGTGGACTTCCATGAGGCCAAAGTAGCGCTGCCCTTCGTGGGACAACGAATGGGCCTGAGTGCCGACGCGCAGGTTGGTGGTGGCCAGGGTGCGCTGCACGGTGCTGATGAGTTCCGCATGCGGGATGGGACACCAGCTCTGCGTGTGGCGCGGCGTGGCCACCGCACGGACTTCGTCGAGCTCGACGTGCGATGCTCCGCAGTGGAGGGTGAGGTTCGGGCTGC
>NZ_JAGRPF010000167.1 GCF_020439865.1 Prosthecobacter sp. | reverse complement strand
TGCGACATGATCTACTTCCATCGTCTGATCGAAGTCGCGAAGCAACGCGCCGACTGGAGCGTGCTCGTCGGCCCTGAAGAACTCACTGCCGAGGCGGTGCTGCTCGGTGGTCACGGCGGCATCAATGGCGGCGCCAATCTGCATCCGAAACTCTACGTCGAGATGTATCGGGCTGCCGCTGCGCAGGACCTGAAGCGCACCCGCGAACTGCATGCGGAAGTCATGCGCCTCGCGGGCAGCATCTACACCGTCGGCCGCCACAAATCCGCCATTATCAAAGGCATCAAGTGCGGTCTCTCACTCCTCGGCATCTGCGAAGATCACATGGCCGAACCTTTTCATCGCTTCCGCGATCCTGAACGCGAAATCATTCGTGAAAGACTCACCGCCCTCGGCCTGATCCCTTAACCCCGCCAACCATGAAAGCCATCCTCGCCTGCCTCCTTCCCATCGCTGCCCTGGCCGCTGATCCCGCCATTTTGAAAACCGAGTACATCTACGACACGGGCCCGTATCCTTCGATCCACGCGACCACGATCGTCGAAACACCCACCGGACTCGTTTCGGCATGGTTCGGCGGCACGGCGGAGAAGAACCCGGATGTGTGCATCTGGGTGTCGCGTCAGCTTCCGGATGGTGCGTGGACCGAGAGCGTTGAAACAGCCAACGGTGTGCAGCCGGACGGCACCCGGCATCCGACATGGAACCCCGTGTTGTTTCAGCCGAAGGACGCGCCGCTGATGCTCTTCTACAAAGTCGGTCCGTCGCCCAGCACCTGGTGGGGCGAACTCAAAACGAGCACCGATGGCGGCAAGACTTGGTCGGCAGCAACCAAGCTTCCCAAAGGCATCTTCGGCCCTATCAAGAACAAGCCGGTGCAGTTGCCGAATGGCGACATTCTTTGCCCTACGAGCAACGAAACGAATGAAAGGCCCAGCGCTTGGGCCATCTACTTCGAACGCACTTCGGATCTCGGCAAGACATGGACACGCACCGAACTGCTGCACGATGGCCTCACCGTCAGCGCCATCCAGCCGAGCATTCTCTTCCTTGGCGGTGACAAACTGCAGGCGGTCGGCCGCACACGTCAGGGCAAGGTCTTCCAGATCACGTCCAACGACGCGGGCAAAACGTGGGGCGAGATTTCGCTGACTCCATTGCCCAATCCCAACTCCGGCACCGATGCCGTCACGCTCGCCGACGGCACGCACCTGCTCATTTACAATCACACCACCAAGGGCCGCAGCCCGCTGAACCTCGCCGTGAGCAAGGATGGCAAAACCTGGGAAGCCGCACTGGTCTTTGAAGAAGAGCCGAAGAAGGAGTTCAGTTATCCCGCGATCATCCAGACGAAGGATGGCCTCGTGCACATCACCTATACGTGGAAGCGTCAGAAGGTGAAGCATGTCGTTCTTGATCCTGCCAAACTGACCACCAAGCCGATCGTGGACGGTCAGTGGCCGCAGTGAGTTTTTTTGTCAGAGCCGATTCTGCCATGAGAAGACTGATCGCTTCGCTGCTGCTCTCACACGCTGCTTTCGCCGAAACCACCGGCGATGTGCGTGACGTGCGCGTCGTTCGCACGGCCGACCAGGAGCCTCGCGCCGCGCTGCTCGGCCAGCCGAGCATTGCTCTTTGGAAAGAGAAGCATCTCGTCGTGGCCTACCAGAAAGGCATCGCGGGCAAGATGGATATGGGCAGCATCGACGCGGTCGTTTCCAGCGACGATGGCAATTCATGGGGCGTTCCCAGCACGATCTTTGATCACGAACAACGCCATGGGGCCATGCAGTTCGGCTATTGCAATGCCGTGCTCTACAAGCCGCCGGGACAGGAAGTGCTTTGGTGCTACGCCATGCGCTGTCCGCTCAACTACGCCGACAGCGAAGACTCGCATCTTGCCGCTGCCTACAGCGGTGATGGCGGACGCTCGTGGAATCCAGTGGAACTGGCGATGCACTACACCGGGCCGCTCGTTATTCTCGGCGAAATCCAGCGCATCGTCGAAAACGGGCAGCCGGTCTATCTTCTGCCCGCGCATCGGAACACGAAACGCGCGGATCCACTTGGCCAGCAGGAGCAGTTTGTGCTGCGCAGCACCAGTCTGCTCGACTGGCATCTCGGCGGCTATGTGCCGCAGGAAGTGCCTGGCTCGATCTTCCTGCACGAAGGCCAGATCGCGGTGGTCAACGATCAGCAACACCTCAAAATGGTCATGCGCACCTCCGGCGGCAAACGCGATGGCAAAACACTCGATGGCGGCGCGTTGAATCCGCCGCGCGCCTGGTCCAGCACCAGCAATGACGGCGGCAGGACGTGGACGATTGCCAAAGAAGAGCCGGAGCTTTGGAATTCGGTGTCAGAGGGCTGGTTCGGCCAGTCCCGCAGCGGCACGCAACTCTATGTTTATAACGATGGCCCCGCATTCAGCCGCATGGCGCTGCGTTATAAGGTCAAACCCGCCAACGGTGGCTGGAGTGACGAACGCACCTTCTTCGACGCAGGCATTCACAACTCCTACCCCACCCTCATCGAAACCGCTCCGGGCGATTTCCGCGCTGTGTGGGACAGCGGCGATGAAAAACGCCAGCGTCGCTCCATTCGCTTCGGGAAGTTTGCGATGAACCCACCGTGAACCGCCAACGACTGCATGGATTACCGTAAGTGCGAAACGGTATCCGCCCATCCGCATTGACGTTCTGAACAAATCATCCTCCCCATGAGAAATCCCCTCATCATTCCCTGCCTTCTTGTCCTTTCTTCGATGGCGATCGCCGACGAAAAACTCGAAATCCTGAAGCCCGCATCGCCAACCGCCACAACTCCGACAATCACCCCTGCCACGCGGGAGAATGTCATCATCTACAAGGAACCGGAACGCTACGGTGGCTGGCCCGCAAATCATGGGCTGTGGCAATGGGGCGATGAACTGGTCGCTGGCTTCACGGCGACCTGGTATAAGTCCACGACGACGGATCATCGCATCGACCGCACCAAGCCGAGCTACGAAATTCAGGCCCGAAGTCTCGATGGTGGCAAAACATGGAAGACCGAGGAGAGCCTGCCTTTTGCCGATCCCAAAACCGAAGCCAAGCCGACCGCGCTGACGGCACCGATCGATTTCACTGCGCCGAACTCCGCGCTCATGTTCCGCTTCGGCGGACTGCATGCGGGGCCTTCGTGGTTTTACACGAGCACCGATCGCTGCAAGACATGGCGCGGGCCGTATGCGTTTTCAGTCGAAGGCGTGGATGGTATCTGCACACGCACGGATCTCATCGTGCTAGGATCGCATGACTGCCTCATGTTCGGCAGTTGCGGCAAAAAGAACGACGGCAAGGAAGGCCGAGTCTTCTGCGCACGCACCACCGACGGCGGCCTGACATGGAAATTCGTGTCCTACATCGGCGAAGAGCCGCAGCCGGGCGGTTTCGCGATCATGCCCAGCACGGTGCGCACCAAGAGCGGCGCGCTGCTCACGACGATCCGCATGGGCAAGCCTGATGCCGACATCCATCTCTGGCGCAGCGATGACCTCGGACAGAACTGGAAACATGTCAGCACGGTCACTGGCAACATCGGCGGCAACCCACCGGCGACGGTGCTGCTGCCGGATGGCCGCCTTTGCGTTACCTACGGCTATCGCCGCAAACCCACCGGCATCCGTGCACGCATCAGCGCTGATGAAGGAATCACGTGGCTGCCGGAGATCGTGATCCGTGACGATGGCTTCGATGGCGACCTCGGCTATCCGCGCACGCTCGTGCGCCTGAATGGTGAGGTGATGACGGTGTATTACTACAACGGCCCGCGTGAAGAAGATCGCGCCATCGAAGGCACGCTCTGGACACCACCGACCACGCCTTGATCACTTCATCCCTTTTGCTCGGCCATGAAACTGCCTTTGCTTTTCCTTGCTGTCACCTCGGTGATGTCGGCGGAAGTCATCACCAATTCCATCGGTATGAAGCTCGTGCCGATCTCGCCCGGCAGTTTCATGATGGGACAGGACGAACCGTCGGCAGATTACAACGTGAAGAAGCACGCGGAGAAGTTCGATGATGCAGACTGGGACGAGAAGCCGGTGCATCGTGTGACGATCACGCAGGCCTTCCAAATGAGCACCACCGAGGTCACGGTGGGACAATACCGGCTGTTTGACGCAAAACATCACGGCCAAAACGACGACGATGCAGTCGTGGAAGTGAGCTGGAATGACGCCGTCGCCTTTTGCGATTGGTTGTCGAAGAAGGAAGGCAGGACCTATCGCCTCCCAACCGAAGCCGAGTGGGAATACGCCTGCCGCGCCGGAACCACGACGCTGTTTCATACGGGGGATGCTCTGCCTGCAGGCTTTCACTCGTGGCCAACGGACACCGGTTTGCGCGATCGCTTTTTTCCGGATGAGAAACTGCCGTCCGAGTATCGCCCAAAAACCACCAAGCTCTCACTGAGGGTCGCGCAGACACCTGCGAACGCCTGGGGTCTCTTCGACATGCACGGCAACGTCTCCGAATGGTGCGCCGACTGGTATGGTCCGTATGAAGCCGGCGAACAAACGTATCCGACGGGCCGCACCGACGGCGATTTTCGTGTGATTCGCGGCGGCAGTCATTCAGAGCAGACACGCTTGCTGCGCTCGGCGAATCGCACCGCCTGGCTACCTGAATCAAAAATCCCCAAGACCGGATTCCGCGTCGTGCTCGGCGATCTGCCGAAGAGCTGCCCTTTGCCGCTCGCAGCTCCGCCGCTGAATGCGCAGAACGTTTCTCAAACGACCGCTGCCATTGAGAAGGCGCCGGCAGACGTGCCATTCTTCGAAGGACCAAAGCCGTTTGTGATCATTCCACCGAATTCGTCAGGCCCGTTGTACTCCTGGCACAATCACAGTCCCGCCATCGCCGAGTGTCCCAACGGCGATCTTCTCGCGGTGTGGTACTCCTGCGTCGATGAAGCCGGCACGGAGTTGAACAATCTCGCCAGCCGCCTGCGCTTCGGATCGAAGGAGTGGGAACCCGCCTCGCTCTTCTGGGATGGAGCCGACATCAACGATCATGCGCCGAAGCTGTGGTGGGACGGCGACCAAACGCTTTTCCATTTTGCCAGAGGTCAGTTGGAAAACATCGTCCGCACCAGCACCGACAACGGTGTGACCTGGACCAAGGCGCTACTCGTGCAGCCGGTCTGCGAGTGGGGCAATGCGCCCATCCGCACGCACGACGGACGTCTGCTCATCACCTGCGACACTCCTTCCGCTAGCCTCAGCGTCAGCCCTGATGGCGGGCGGACATGGACCTACGCGGCGATCACCGACAAGAAGCTCGCGCATCGCACCGGCAGCCCTGCGCGTCACGCAGGCATCCACGCGCCAATCGTGGAGCTCAAGGATGGTCGTCTCATGACCTTCGGCAGGCTCAACACGCCCGAGGAGCAGGCAAAGTTCAACTACAAGACGCCCGCCAGCTTCTCCAGTGACGGCGGCATTACCTGGACCCATGAACCGACCGAGTTTCCCGCCATCAGCAGCGTGCAGCGCCAGGTGCTCATGCGACTGCAGGAAGGCGCGCTGCTGTTCTGCTCCTTCACCGATCTCTCGGCAAATGCCCGCAAGCCCCATGGCATGGATTTCCCCTGCAAAGGTGGCACGCTTCACGGCGCGGGCCTCTTTGCCGCGATTTCCTTCGATGAGGGCAAGACCTGGCCGCATCGACGCCTGATCACACCTGGCGGCAAAGGTCGCACGGTAAACGGCATCGACCGCAACCAGTTCACGCTGAGCGACACCAGCGCCGAGCACAACGGCTACCTCGCCGCCACGCAGACACGCGACGGACGCATCCAGCTCATCAGCAGCAAGAATCACTATGTCTTCAATCTCGCGTGGCTGAAGGCACTTCCCGGTGCACCGTAGCTCACTCCATGAAACGACTCCTCCTGCTCCTCGCACTGGCAAGCCAGGCCCTTGCCGCCCCTCAGGTCATCTTGCTGAAGCTGGATGACGTCGTCGCCCGCCGTGTCGGCACGAAGCCGGTGTCTGACCGCTGGCAGAAGACACATGACTATCTGATCGCTCAGGGCATCAAGGGCTCGTTCGGCGTCATCACTGAATCACTCGAGAAAGACAACGCGATGTACTTCCAGTGGCTGAAGGACGTGCAGGCCGCCGGACAGATCGAACTGTGGATGCACGGCTACAAGATGCGGGGCGCGAGTGACACGGGTGAATTTGAGCAGGGCACGGCGGCGGAACAGCGGGCGATTCTGGCGAAAGGTGAGAAACTGGCGAAGGAGAAACTCGGCTTCAGTCTGCCGGCCTTCGGTCCCCATTGGAGCGGCACCACGGACGCGACGGATGAGGCGATGGAAGGCGTGCCGGAGGTAAAAATCTGGCTCTACGGCCCTGCGAAACCGAAATTCTTCAAGCGATTGAGCATCCCGCGCGTCATGGCGCTCGAGAATCCGACCTTCGTGCCGGACGCGGAAAAGTTCATCGCCTACTACGACAAACACGCCGCACAGAAAGACGTGCTCGTGCTGCAAGGCCATCCCGATCAATGGGACGACAAACGCTGGGATGGTTTCACGAAGATCCTTGAGTTCTTAAAATCCAAGGGCGTCGTCTTCATGACGCCGTCCGGGTATCTGAAAAAATCCCAAACCCCGCCAACCCCATGAAAATACTGCTCACCCTTCTCTGCCTCTTCACCGTCGTCTTGCACGCGGACGACGCACAACTCGCCGCCGTGCAGGCCGCCGATGCCGCGAGGCTCGCCGCGATGAAGTCAGGCGAGCGAAGCCAGCTCGAAGCCATCTTCTCCGATGAGCTGCGCTACTCGCATTCGAGCGGCGTGGTCGATACCAAGGCTTCGTTCATCGATGTGCTCACCAAAGGAACCACGAAGTATCTCAGCGTGGACTATGAGGAGCGAGACTTCAGCTTCCCTGCACCGGGCATCGCGCTGATGACGGGCCGCGCGAAGTTCAAGATCGGCACGCCGAACGGCGAGCTCGACCCCACACTGGCTTTTCTCGCCGTCTGGCGCCTTGAAGACGGCCACTGGCGCTTCCTCGCCTGGCAGTCCTGCAAACTCACGCCCCCTGCATCGAAATGACACGGCAGCAGGGCATCACGGCCATTCTCGGCGTCGTCTCTTCCTGGTCATTCGCCGCAGAGCTTCCTCCCTTGCTCGATCTCCCGGGAACGGGAGGCGACGCCAATCGGATCAATTTCGAAGCGCTACCGGTGCTGAAGGGGGAGCATGCCGTTGTCTGCCCCTACGACGAGACCTGGAAGTTTCAGCTGCACAACTACCTGCTGCGCCACGATGGCAAATTCTGGTGCATGTGGAGTGCGGGACCTGAGGTGGAGGATTTTCCGACGCAGCATGTCCGTTACGCCACCAGCGATGACGGCCTGCATTGGAACGCGCCGAAGAATCTCACGGGCATGCCCGCCGAAGGCCGCGCCTTCATCGCACGTGACTTCTGGCTCCGCGATGGTGAACTGCTCGGGCTTGCGGCGAGTTACAAAGGCCACGGAGCCTTCGGCGTGGACAAGGATCTGCAACTCGTCGCTTACACATGGAACAAGTCGAACGACACTTGGACGGAGAAGGGCGTTCTCTATCAGGACGCCATCAATAACTTCTCGCCGCAGAAGATCTCGACCGGTGAATGGATGATGACGCGACGCGATGCACGCTTCAACGTGACGATGCTCTTCGGCGGTGTGAAGTCGCTCAGTGACTGGCGCGCCGTGCCGGTGGTGGATCGCCTGAAAGCGGTGCGCACGAGCAAATTCAGCCCGGACGAACCCGTGTGCTGGGAACAACCGGACGGCACGCTGATCGCCGCCATTCGCGACAATGGCGGTTCCGGCATGCTTTACCGCACCGTCTCACACGATCACGGCGCCACGTGGAGCGAAGCCGTGATCACGAACTACCCCAACGCCACCAGCAAGCTCTTCACGCTCCAGACCAGCCGCGGCTATCGCGTGCTCGTTTCGAATGCGAATCCACGCATCGGCCGCCGCGAGATGCATCTGGCCGTCTCCGATGATGGCGTCACCTTCACCCGCATGATGCGGCTCGACATCCCATCGCCCAAGGCGACGACGTTTCAGTATCCGCACGTGATGGAGCACGATGGAAGTCTCTTCATCGCCTTCTCGAACAAGAAGAACGTCACCGAGTTGCTGAAGGTAAAACTCGACGACATCGAAAAGACCGTGATGCCCACGTCCGTCGGGTTGGACAAACCTCTGCCGCCAATTACCCCACCGCCCGCCTCAGCAGCCAGCGACTGGATCGATCTCGGCAACGAGGGAGAAACACTCTACCTCGCCGCTGAACTCACCGTGCCCAAACGTGGACAAACCGCCAGGCTTGGTTTGAGCACGAGTTCTGGATTGGAGCGCGTCGTCATCGGCGTCGATGCTGCGGGAAAGCTCACCGCCAGGATTCAACCGGGCGAAGCAAAAGGCCCGGAATTGAAGGAAGGTGAGACGATGTCGCTACTCGTCCGCATCGTGGGTCATCAGACCACGCCAGATGAACTGTTCGTGCAGACCGGACCTGCGGGAGCCATTCCGGCCGAACCGAAAGATGGCGCATGGACGCTGAGCAACTCGAAAGGCAACACTCAGGCGAATCTCGCCATCGCCACGACCACGTCGTCTGCGTTCAAGAATGTCCGCGTCGCAAGCACCTACGCAGCTCTCGCCAAAGCGAAACCAATTGAAGTCGTCTCCATGCCGGGAGGCAGTTCAGCAAAACGCTGAGTCTTCTCAGTGCTGCTCGCTGGCCCAGCAACCGAGGTCCCTTTTCCGTTCCCATGACACAGCGTTCCTTGTCCATCCTTACCGCAGCTCTTCTGCTCGGCGCGAACGTGTCTGCGCAGGTGCTCTCCGCACAGGTGGATCGTGCCTGGGATATGACGTGGAGCCGCTTTTACCTTCCTTCGGTGCACACGTTTGGCGATTACCTCAGCAGCTACGAGAAAGGCAAGGAGCAGGCGCATCTACCGAGCGCCGAGGAAGTGAAACGCCAGTATCCGAATCCCTGCGGATACAGCACGGGCATGGAAGACGGTGCGATCCTCGGCGGCGCGATGCTCAGCGTGCTCTGTGATCGATACGCGGTCACGCAGGACGATTCTTTGCGCGAAAAGGCCGCCAACGTGTTCGCCGGTCTGCGGCGCTGCGTCACCGTCCATGGTGTGCGCGGCTTCGTGGCACGCAATGTCTGTCCGCAAGATGCCAAGAGTACTTACAGCAACTCCTCCCGCGATCAGGTGACGCATTTCGTTCATGGCCTGTGGCAGTATTATCACAGCCCATTGCCAGACGAGGCCACCAAGCGGCAGATTCGTGTGGTGCTCGCGGATGTCGCTGAACGCATGATCGCCTTCGTCACGCCTGAGAACGATTACGACTTCTGCCGCGCCGATGGCACACGCTGTCCGCTCGGCATTTGCCGCATGTGGAATGTGCAGGCGCACGAGGCCGCGCGCCTGCCGATGATCTATGCCGCCGCGTGGGATGTGACCCGGAACGAACGTTACCGTGAACAGTGGCGCAAATACGCTGGGGATGCGGTCGAACAGTCCGCGAACCCCGGCGAGAACAAGCCCGCCTACGCGTTGCTGCAAATGCAGTGTTCGCTGGAGGTTTTGCATGCGCTCGAGCCAGATCCGGCCCTCAAGGCACAAATCCACACGCACATGCGGCACGTTCGCGAACTCGCGGCGAAACGTTGTACGAATGTCCTGTCATCGTTGTCCAAGAAAAGCCCCGAAGAAATGCGCATGCTCGGCCCCGACTGGCGCATGGTGCCTGAATGGAAGGATCAGAAAGGCTATCCCAATCCGCAATGGGGGCCGTTTCGTGAGATCTGGCACCTCACCCGCGAGGCAGGTGAATCCGCGCTCATCCTGCTCATGGTCGAGCCGCCGACGCTCACGGCTGAGCAGAATGCGTCATTGAAAAAGCTCCTCAGCGGCTTCGATTACACGCACAACGCCAGTTGCGGCATCATCTACCACCTCGCGGCTTATTGGAAGGCGCGTCGTCACCAGCTCATCGAACCATGAAACCACACCTCATCACTCTTCTCCTCGCTTCATCACTCGTCTTCGCCGAAGACCCCGCACCTCCGGCGACGAAAACCTGCCAGCCAGACAAACTGATCTCCGCCGAGAAATTTGACCGCCCCGAGTCCTTTGCCGACAAAAAGAAACCCGGGACCGACGGCTGGCGCGGTGGCATCGGCACCTGGAGCATCAAGGACGGCGCAGCCTATGAGATTCAGGAAGCGCCGAGCAAGAACCGCCCGAACGGTCACGAGGCCGTATGCGAGCACATCGTGGATCTCGGCGATTATGTTTTCACCGCCGAGTTCAAACTCGGGCCGTCACCGCAGATCGGTTTCGTCTGCCGCGACTCGAACCAGCCGAACCTCCATCAGGGTCGTGTCATGATCACGCCCACGGCGATCTGGATTCAAAAGATGAGCGGCATCGCCAAAGAGACGCGCCGCGAGGAACTCAAGCGCATCGAGACCAAACTCGATCCCGACACCTGGCATCGCATCACCGTCGAAGTCTGCGGCGACCACATGTTCGCCAAGATCGACGATCTCACCCTCGAAGCTTCTCATGAGCGCTTCAAAGACCGCAAAGGCCGTGTCGGCTTTGTCGCGAAAAATGAAGGCGCGCAGTTTCGCAACGTGGCTCTCTGGAGCGCGAAGGCGAAGGACTGATTTTCAGCCGCAAAGGAACGCAAGAAGCGCAAAGAATGAGTTGATTCATCTCCGCGTTCTTTGCGATCTTTTGCGGCTAATCGAATCCCAACCAGCCTGATGAAAACTGTCTTTGAACTCTGCGACTTCATCCGTGAAACCTCGTATGCCATCCACGAGTATCACGGCCAAGGGCACCTGGAGAAGGTGTATGAGAATGCATTGGCTCATCGGCTCCGCAAAGCAGGGGTGAAAGTCGAGCAGCAACATCCGATCAAGGTTTACGACGAGGATGGAACGATCATCGGCGACTACTTCGCCGACCTCTTTGTCGAGGATCAGCTCATCATCGAACTGAAGGCCGTCAAAAGCATCGCTGACGAGCATGTGGCCCAGATCCTTGGCTACCTGAAATCATCTCGGATCGAACACGGCCTGCTCATCAACTTTGGCAGCTACCGCTTCTACATCAAAAAATACGCCCTGACTCCCAGCTCAAAGAAAAAGCCTTGAATTTCCGCCGCAATTTTTGCGCTCCTTGCGATCTTTTGCGGCCAACTGCCAGCTTCACTCCCACCCACCCAAGAACCATGAAAACATCTGAGACATCCCCTGCATCCTCCCGCCGCCGTTTCGTCAAACAATCCGTCGCTGCGGGCCTCGGCTTCAATTTCATTCCTGCTTACCTGACCAGCGCACGCGCGGCTGACAATCCGAAGCTGCCGCCAAGCCGCCGCATCAATCTCGGCTGCATCGGCGTCGGCGGACGTGCGGGCAGTGTCATTCCGGGGCTGACCGCAGCAGGCAACGCCATACCGGTGGCCTTCACCGATGTGGACTTTGTCGCAGCGAAGGGTGTCGAGAAAAACCTAAAGGCCTTCCCGGACGTGAAGCGCTTTCAGGACTTCCGTGAAATGCTCGACAAGATGGGCAAGGACATCGACGCCGTGAGCGTGGTGACGCCGGACCACACCCACTTCGTCGCCGCGATCAGCGCGATGGCGCTCGGCAAGCATGTGTATGTCGAGAAGCCGCTGACGCACACCTTTGAAGAGGCGGCAATCCTCATGCGCGCCGAGAAGAAGTTCAATGTCGTGACGCAGATGGGCAACCAGGGCCACACCTCCGCCGGAGCGGAGCAGTTCAAGCAAATGCTCGCGGCAGGCATCGTCGATGACATCGTGAAGATCGATGCGTGGAAGTCGCCTTCCCTTTGGTTCATGAACGCGGCGGAGCGTGCGCTCGTGAAGGGCTATCCGCCTGAAGAACCGAAGCCCGAGTCACTGAACTGGGATCTCTGGTGCGGCCCGCAGGCAGTGAAGCCCTTCAGCAAGATGTATCACCCGTTCAACTGGCGCGGATTCCACCTCTATGGCGGTGGCATGTTCGGCGACTGGGGCGCGCACATCATCGACTTCGCGCACGACAATCTGAAGCTGGGCCTGCCGACGCGCATCACCCCGATCGCGCTGGCGGACTACAATCAAATCAGCTACCCGCTGAGCTCCGACATCGTGTTCCAGTTCCCGGCACGTGGCGAAAAAATGCCCGCGGTGGAACTGCATTGTAAAGCGGGCGGCAACACCAAGATCGAGATCCCGGAGAAGTTTGGCG
>NZ_JAGRPF010000166.1 GCF_020439865.1 Prosthecobacter sp. | reverse complement strand
CGATGCAGACGGACCGCGAAGTGCGCTATCAGAGTGCCACCGACCTTCGCCGCGATCTGGACACGATTCTGACGCTGCCGCGAGCAGCCCTCATCGCCCAGCAGCAGGCGGCGGCAGAGGCCACCGCGCGCGCCACCCAGGCGCAGAAGCAGGCAGCCAGCGGTCCACAGAGGCGAATGCCAGAGCAGACAGCGCACCATGCTCCGCCCACGGTCAAAAAATCCAGCCTCGGTCCTGTCATCGGCATCGCTGCCACCATCGTGCTCGTCGCAGGTCTGGTTTACGTGTTTAAACCGCCCGCTAAGAAGCCTGTGCGACAAACCACAGCGTCCACATCGGACAACAAACCACCGGCACCCGTGCCTAAATCTGCACCTGTTCTCACTCCCGCACCGAATGGCAGCGCAGGCTTCTCCAACTTCGCACCCACAGCCCAATGGCGTGATGAAATGGCGGGCACGGACTCCTGGGGTCCGGCCTGGCAGCGTGCGGACGGTGAAATGCACGTCGTGGCGTCCATGAATGGCATGCGCCTGTTTGCTGACCTGCGCCGGGACTCCGCGCTGCGCGTCCGCTTTCGCGCCCGAAGGGATGACGCTTCGCTGAACCTCATTCAACGCCTCAACAAGGTAGGGATCGGTCCGCGCTATCTGGTGACCATCCGGACAAAAGCAAATATCGACGGCTCGCTGGATATGCTGCCAATGAAGAAGGATGGGGACAAGCGCACACTGGCCCCGCTCAAGAGCAACCCACCGCTGGGCACCGGCACCGAGCACACCGCTGAGTTCTATGCCATTGGCAAACGCCTCGCCTTCTTCTTTGACGGGCAGTTGCTGAGCGAAGCCCCGGAATCCACTCTCACTGAAGGTTTCCCCGGTGTTTTTGCCAGTCATGGTATCGAGCTCATCGTTGTAGAGACGGCCGTGCTCGACCAGCCGACCTCAAACCCACCACCAGTCGAGGTGCTTGCCTTCGGCGGCCACCGTTATCAGTTCTCTCCTGAAAAACTCAATTGGGAGGAGGCCAAGGCCAAGGCTGCAACCACAGGCGGCCATCTGGCAACGATCACCAGCCAAGAAGAAAACCAATGGGTGTTGGACACCTTCGTCTCCAAGCTGCCTGGCGGCCTCTCCCTCTGGCTCGGCGGCACCAATGACAACCCCACACGGCAGTGGACGTGGATCACTGGCGAGCCTTTCACCTTCACCGCTTGGGGTGCCGGGGAGCCAGGCACAAATCCGAATGAGCCTGTGCTCTGTTTCTCACAAATGAACATGGGCTGGGGAGACATCCGCACCAACGGCATCGGCAACGCCGACCGTCGTGGTGGTTATCTGATCGAATGGGATGACGCCAGCACGAAGCCGATGCCTGCATCTCCCGCTCCTGTCGCAATCGCCTCAACCTTAGCTACAGCGAATCTCGGAATCCCGCCGGGCTGGACAGACCTCCTCGCTGATGTGGACGTGCAGCGTGATACGGTGAGCGGCAAGTGGGAGATGACGCCAGACGGCCTGATCCTGAAGCGGGAACGCGGAGTGAAGGTGCTCGAATTCAACCACAGCCCACCAGAAGAATACGACTTTGAGATCGAGTTCACGATCTCGGAGGGGAGCGATGTCAGTCAGGTGCTGTCCGTGGCAGGGCACTCCTTGCGGTGGAAGATGGCGCAGGGATCTCCCCCAACCAACTTTTGCTCCTTTGGGCCGATGCTGGACGGTTTGAGTCCCGTCGACCCCAAACGCACGGAGGCTGTCTTGAAACGTGAGCGTCTGAAGACCGGCCAGCGCTACCGCAGCACAGTAGAGGTACGTAGAGGCTCTCTGCGAGCGCTCATCGATGGCGAAGAGGTGCTGCAGTGGAGTGGCAACCTCGAGCGCTTGGGCGATGAAAAGTCCACTTCAGTTAAAAATGGCAAGCATCTCGGGCTGGCATGCTACGCCACGGGAGTCACTTTCCACAGTGCCGTGATGCGGCCGGCCGCGGGTGGCCCGTCTGTTCCGTCGCCCGCCATGCCTGTGGTTGCTTCAGCCCCAACAACCGGCGGCGCTTCCGCGACTGGCAAAACGCCCAAATCCGAGCCTCCGGCTCCACCGTCTGACCCGCACCTCGCCAAACTCGAATCAGGTTTCAACGCGCGCTATGAATCCGACGTGCAGAAGCCGTTTCTGGTCGCTTTGACAGCCCTTAACAAGAGTTACCTCGCCAACGGCGTCGCCAAGGCACGTGCCGCAGCCCAGAGCAGAGGCAGCTTAAAGGAAGTCATCGCCTTCGACGAAGTCAAAGCCCGCATCGAGCGCGGCGAAGGCGTGCCCGAAGTGGATGAACCCGGCACGCCAGAATCGCTCAAATCGCTCCGCTCCATTTATCGAAACGCCCTGGCAAAGATCACTGCTGAACGCGATGCCCGTGCTGCGCCTCTCTACGACATCTATGTGAGCGCGCTCGACGCCTACATCACCGAACTCATCAAGGCCACCAAACTCGACGAGGCACGGCAGGTGAAGGTGCTGCGGACCGACATCGCCTCCAAAAAACCCACCGTGGCCGTTGTTGCCGAAGCCCCTGAACCTGCGCCGCCTCCCCCACCAACAACAGACGGCGCACCATCCCCTTCCACGCCCGCAAAAATGCTTGGCAGCGGAAGTTCCTGGCGCACGGCGGCGGACTTTTTAGTGGCCAACGGAGGCTCGTTCGTCGCCGCTAAAAACGGCGGCATCATCAACGTCTCCACGCCGGAGGAAATACCATCCGGCCGTTTCGACATCCTGGAACTCACTCTGAATCGCGACAGATCGGTGCTGCCTCCGCTCAAAGACGCGGACTTTGCCGCCTTCGCAGGATTGCGTGATCTCCGCCGGGTGCACATCCGTCCGGCGAAGCCCAGTCTAAGCGATGCCGCTTTTGCCTTTCTTTCCTCCAACAGCGATCTGACATGGGTCAATCTCGATGGTGTGCCGGATGTTACGGATGCGGTTCTCGCTCACCTCGCCGGGGCAAGGAAACTCGACTACCTCAGCATTCAAAACGCCGGTCAGTTCACCGGTCGCGGACTCGACAAGCTCGCTTGCACCTCCTCCCTCACGACCTTGGAGGTCATGGGAAGCGGACTGTCCGATGATGGAATGCGTGCGTTGGCCAACTTCAGAAAACTGCTGACTCTTCACATGAATTCGAAGTCAGTGACGGATGTGGGCTTCGCTGCCCTGGCAGAAGTTTCCTCGCTCAATGCTTTGAATCTGACTGGCACGACTTTCGGAGATGAGTCTGCGGGAAGTCTGGCAAAGCTGACCAAGCTGACCTCACTCGATCTCAGCGACACCAAAATCACCGACCTCGGCCTGAAGAAGCTGCTCCCACTCAAGAAACTGACCAGCATTCGCCTCAACGGCACCGCCGTCACACTCGAAGCCGCCGCCGACTTCCAGAAGCAGATGCCACAGTGCAAGGTATCACGCTGAATCAGGCTCGTTTTCGCCGCGCCGGACCGCCATCTGGATGTGACTCCTTTGATTTGCGGCGGATGCGCAGGATTCCCTCGCTGCGCGCACTTCAGCTTTCCTTCCGCCACCAAATCCGCCGCGACCTCCCGCACTTGTGACATCAGCGGCAGCCAGTCGCTGTGTGAGGCGAAAGCCTCCGTGCGTTGAGGCCAGGCTGTCGTCCTCGAGTTTTCCGAAACAGCCTTGCCCTACAGGAACGTTCCCTGCTACTCTTACCGTCTGTCCGTTCTCTTCTTACCATGAGCACCGCGTCCTCTGGCTCAAAACCTTCCAGCGGCTGGCAGCCTCCGTCGCTGGAGGAAATGCAGGCGATGCTGCCGCAGTATCAGTTTGAGGCCATTCTCGGCCGCGGTGGCATGGGCGCGGTGTACAAAGCAGTGCAAGTCACGCTCGACCGCAAGGTCGCCATCAAAGTACTGCCGGTTGATCTGGTCGAGGACGGCGACGCACAATTTGCCGAACGCTTCAAAAATGAAGCCCGCACCATGGCGAAGCTCAATCACCCGAGCATCGTCGACGTTTACGACTTTGGCGAAACGAACACGGGCCTGCTCTACATCGTGATGGAGTTCATCGACGGCACGGACGTCTCCAAGATGATCGCTTCGCAGGGCAAGCTGCCGGAGGACTACGCTCTGTCCATCACGGCGCATGTGAGCGATGCGCTCGCCTACGCGCACAAAAACGGCATCATTCATCGCGACATCAAGCCGGCGAACATCCT
>NZ_JAGRPF010000165.1 GCF_020439865.1 Prosthecobacter sp. | reverse complement strand
TGGTCCCGCTGACATTGCGGCCGGTGTGCATGCGGTTCGAGGCGGCGGCGTGCTCGTCGATGACATCGTGATTCACCGTCCGCATCGCCGTGATGTGCTCCATCATCTTCGCGCAGCGCGAGAGATGCTCGGTGACTTTCACACCCGGCACCGAGGTCTCGATGCTCGGATAGTAGCTGCCGGGTTTCTTCGCCTTGGCATCGCCGAGCCCCTTCGGGTCCCACGTATCCACCTGCGCGGCACCGCCACCGAGCCAGATGTGAATGCAGTGCTCCGCCTTCCCCATGGGAAAGTGCGCGACATGCGCGGCCTCCTTGGCCAGCAAGGCGAGGTCGGCATTCGCGGCGACACCGGCCGCACCGGCGAGTTTCAAAAGAGAACGTCTTTTCATGAGGAAATCGGTGTTGGAATGGAATCAGGGCAGATGGACAAACTCGGGCGAATTGATCGTGGCCCAGACCATGTCTTCGAGCCGCTCGCGCCAGTCGGCACGCAGCGCCGTGGTCGGCGGATCGCCTTCACGGGCGCGTTTTTCCATCTCGATCTTGATGCTGTTGGCACCGGCGGAGAGATGGTTCGACCACGCGACATACTTCAGCGGTGGAAGCTGCACGGGCGGCGGACGCTGGTCCTCCGGAATGATGCGTTCCTTGAATCCTGGGCTCAGATACTCGGTGAAGGTCGCACGTTCTTCGTTGGTGGGATGTCGCGTGAGCAGGCGCAGGAAGATCTGGTCGATGAGCTCGCCCGCGCTCAACTTCGGCTGCAGTGCGAGCGCAGTGATGCCGCTGTTTTCGCTCAGCGTGCTGACCCAGCGCCCCAGCGAGCCGTTCGCCAGGATCGCGGGCTGGCGCACGTTGGCCGCCGTCTCGCGCACGCTCTTCGGTTCCTGACGCGACGCACGCCAGCCGAAGTTCTCCAGCACGTCGACGATCGACTGCGCCTTCGGAATCGCGAGACTCGGACGGTCGCGCTCATTCGAAAGCGAGGTGAACTCCCATGCGCGGCGCGGATGCCCGAGGCTGATCATCGCGCTCTGCGACTGCGTGCCGTCGTTGTCCATCGTCAGTTCTTCGGAGTCGAGATCCTTGCCCACGGCGGCGAAGAGCGAATCCACGATCTGCTCTGCCGTCATGCGCCGCTGCACTGGCGCAGCGAAATCCGGCGCCACACCGGGCTCGGCGGGCCGCGCCTGACGCTGGTAGGCTTCGGAGTTCAGAATGAGGCGCTGCAGATGCTTCATGTCGTAGCTGTTGGCCACGAGTTCGCGTGCGAGCCACGCCAGCAGTTCGGGATGTGCGGGCTTCGACGACTCCCAGTCGTCCACCGGCTCCACAAACCCGCGTCCGATGAGCTGCTTCCAGATGCGATTGACGATCACCTGGGCAAAGCGCGTGTTCTCCGGCGCGGTGATGAGCGCTGCGAGCTGCTCGCGGCTGTCTCCGGTTTTGCTCACTGGCGCGGCCTTGTCACCCGGCAGAATCTTTTTGGCAAACAACTGCGGCCACGTGGGCTCGATCACGGCGCCGGGTTTCAGCGTGATTTGAATCAGCGGCTTGCGTCCGGCGAAGGTGCTCATGGGCACCGACGACGTCGCGGGCAGCGTCAACGGCTTGCGATTGAGCATGGCTGCCATCTCAAAAAGATCGCGCTGCTTGGACTGATGATAAGGCGAGTCATGGCAGCGCGCGCAGGTCATCTCCTGACCCAGGAAGGCGGTGCTGAGGATGTGCGCCTTCGCGGCCATGGGCACGTCGTTTTGCGCCGCCATGCCAAATCCGGCCGGCGCTCCGGCGAGCACGTCGCCCTCCATCATGATCAGTTCGGTGACGAAGCGATCCATCGGCAGGTTGTCGCTCAGCGCCTCGTGAATCCAGAAGCGGAAGGGGCCGGAGTTGTTCAGGCTCGGCTTGAGGATATTTGGATTCTCCGCGAGCACGTCCTGCCAGTAGGCCGTCCAGTGATCGGCATAACGCGGATCATCGAGCAGACGGTCGATGGTCTTCGAGCGCCGGTCCGGCGAGTCCTCGGCGAGAAACGCTTCAATCTCCTTCGCACTTGGCACCACGCCCACGGTGTCGAGCGTGACGCGGCGCAGGAACTCGAGATCCTCGGTCAGACGCGCCGGTTCGATCTTGCGACCCGCGCTCGCAAACGACGCGCCCTGCTTGATCCAGTCGGCGAGCAACTGACGGTCGGCTTTGGAAAGCGGATCGCCCTTCGGCGGCATGATGTCTTCACCTGCATCCGGATGAATCATGCTGATGAGACGGCTCTCCGCAGGTTTGCCGGGAACGATGGCGGGATCGCCGGACTCACCGCCTTCCATCGCCGCTTCGAGCGTGTTGAGTCGCAGACCGCCCTTCGCCTTTTCCTCATGACAGCGGAAGCAGTTCTCGGCGAGGATCGGTTTGATCTGCTTCGCGAAATCGATGCCGCCTGCGACCTGCTCTCCCGCAGCGTTGGATTTGGCCCACGACGCGGCAAGGATCGCATCGATGCCCGATTGCGGCGTGGCGGCGACTGTGGCGCGTGCCTTCTCATGGCGCGCCGTCCAATAGGCGTCCTGTTTCGCACGCAGGCTCCGGCGCTTCTGCTGATCGAGCGTGGCGTAGTAGGCAAGACGCTCCTTGCGATACGAAGCCCAGCCGTCGTCGGTGAGCGGAACAACGCGCGTGGACGGCGTGAGCAGAATCTGCTGACCGTCGGCGCGGCGGACGCTCAGGCTGGTTTCGCCAAGCGTGGTGCGCACGCGGCCATTGCCAGCGATCATTTCAAACACCAACGCATGCGCCTTGCCATCGCCCTGCACCGGCACGCGCAGTTCGCGATCGCCCGGCCCGAGAAGACGCAGCGCGGGACCGCTTGACTCCGCCTTCTCGTATTCCACTTCGTTGTGCGCTCCGCCGCCCGTGTGACCAAAGGCGATCTCGCCAATGACCTTCCCGTCCATCCAGAGCCGGCCCTGACCACGCACGCGCATGAGGATTTCCTGTTTGCCCTCGGGCAGTGTGATGTTGGCCATCGCCCGCAGCAGGTAGGGATTGCTGCGCTCGGCACGCACGCCGCTGTCCGTGTATTTCTGCGCGATCTGGAAGAAGCCGAAAACGTCTTCTTCATA
>NZ_JAGRPF010000164.1 GCF_020439865.1 Prosthecobacter sp. | reverse complement strand
TCTTTTTCTTCAAGTCGGCAATCTGCTTTTCCAACGCTGCGACATCAGCACGCGCCTTTTCAACCGGCTTCCACAAATCGTCTCCCACGATCGGCATCTCGGACAGCTTCACGGAGGCAAACACACCGGCGAGCGCATAGTAATCCTGCGCGGTGATCGGATCCGACTTGTGATCATGGCAGCGCGCACAAGCCAGCGTGAGGCCGAGGAAGGTGCGGCCGATCGCATCGACGTGCTCCTCCCATTCATCGGCGACCGTCGTCTTGATGATCTCCGGCGGCAGTTGCAGCTCTTTGAAGTAGGTCGGGCTCAGGCCGATGAATCCGAGCGCCACGCGATCCGCAGGTCCGCACTCGGGAAGGAAATCCGTCGCAAGCTGTCGCACCACGAAGCGGTCATACGGCATGTCCTCGTTCAACGCCTGCACCACCCAGTCACGGTAGAGGTAGGAGTACTTTGTCGAATCGAGCCAGTTCGGTGTCTCATCGACGTAGCGTGCCAGATCGAGCCAGTGACGCGCCCAGCGTTCGCCGTAGTGGGGATTCGCGAGCATTTCTCGAATTGCGTCGGACCAGTCCGACTTGTTCGACATGTCGGACGGCGGCAGCCCGGTAAGGTCAAAGGCCAACCGCCGCTGCAACACCCGATCCTCCGCCCGCGGCGCCGGCTTCAGCCCAGCCGCCTCCATCCTGGCGAGAATGAAGTAGTCGATCCGCGTCTTCGGCCACGCCGTGTCCTTCACCTGAGGGGCGGCCACCCGCTTCAGAGGCGCAAACGACCACGGAACCGGCTTTGGCCCCTCGTCTTTTTTGGCCAAAACGAGACCCGCAGATGCCATCAGCATCAGCAGAGCCATCGATCCCGTTCTCAGAGCCGGAAAAATCACCCCCAAACTACACCGCTCACCCCCGCGAGCTTTCATCCCCGCCATCTGTCATTCGACATTCCGCATTCCTCATTCGTCATTCCCCTTCCACCCCCTTTGTGAATTTTTTCACAAATCCCGGTTGCCCCGCTTATTCACACAGGAATACTGCCTCCATGGCCTCCCCCGTCCAGTATCTTCCCGGAAAAGAACCCCATGCGCGCGAAACGCGCCTGATCTTCAAAAACGTCGACCGCGCCGGTTACGATTCGTCCATCGACTGCTACCTGAAGAACGGCGGCTACGAGCAGCTCAAGAAGGCGCTCAAGATGGAAAAAAGCGCCATCATCAACGAGGTCAAAGCCAGCGGACTCCGC
This sequence comes from Prosthecobacter sp., assembly GCF_020439865.1. Taxonomy (GTDB): domain Bacteria; phylum Verrucomicrobiota; class Verrucomicrobiia; order Verrucomicrobiales; family Verrucomicrobiaceae; genus Prosthecobacter. Next base: position 27,822 of record NZ_JAGRPF010000164.1, on the reverse strand, counting down.
GGTCGTGGGGGTGCGGGTTTCCCCACCGGCGTGAAGTGGGGCTTCATCCCGCCGACGAACACCAAGCCGGTTTATCTCATCTGCAACGCCGACGAATCCGAACCCGGCACCTTCAAGGACCGCTACATCATGCATCAGGACCCTCATCAGTTGATCGAGGGCATGACCATCTCCTGCTTCGCCGTGAACGCGAAGCTGTCCTACATCTATGTGCGCGAGGAGTTCCCTTACGCCGCCAAGATTCTCGAAAAGGCCATCGCCGAAGCCCACGAAAAAGGTTTCCTCGGCAAGAACATTCTCGGCTCCGGCTTCGACTGCGAGATCTACGTGCATCGCGGTGCGGGCGCGTACATCTGCGGTGAAGAAACCGGTTTGATCGAATCTCTCGAAGGCAAGCGCCCCTACCCGCGCATCAAGCCGCCCTACTTCCCCGCCGCGCTTGGCCTCTACATGAGCCCGACCATCGTGAACAACGTCGAGTCCCTCTGCCACGTGAAGCACATCATCGAGATGGGCGGTGCGGAATACGCCAAGCTCGGCACGCCGAACAACACCGGCACCCGCATCCTCTGCGTCAGCGGCGACGTGCAGAAGCCCGGCTACTACGAAGTCGAAGTCGGCAAGGTCACCATGGGCGAAGTCATTGATGTCCTCTGCGGCGGCCTCAAACCCGGCCGCAAACTGAAGGCCATCATCCCGGGCGGCAGTTCCTCCAAAGTGCTGCGTGCCGATGAGAAGTACAAGCTCAAGGACGGCCGTGAGATCGGCATCATGGACATCCCGATGGACTTCGACACCATGGCCCAGTGCGGCACCATGGCCGGCTCCGGTGGCGTCATCATCATGGACGACAGCCGCAGCATGACCTGGGTCATCAACAACCTGAACGCCTTCTACGCCCACGAATCCTGCGGCCAGTGCACCCCCTGCCGCGAAGGCAGCCTGTGGATGAAGAAAATCAGCGACCGCATCGTCGCCGGTGACGCCAGCCCTGACGACGTGGACACGCTGGAGACCGTCGCCAATCAGATCGAAGGCAAGACCATCTGCGCCTTCGGCGAAGCCGCCTCCTGGCCCACCCAGAGCTTTATCCGGAAATTCCGCGACGAACTCAAAGGCGACTGCAAACCCGACCTCGCCGGCAAGATCGTCAACGAAGAGACGCTCGTGGCCGCTGCGGGATTGGTGGTGTGATAGGGAGCGCCGAGGAGCCGTCGGCTTTCATTCGGATCTCGACAGAGGAAGGCTCTGTCGGGTAAAACGGTGGCGTGACCGAAGGCAAAGCCACCGTGCCCACGAAAGCAAAAAAATCCGGCTGTGAATGGATGGTAATCATTCTTGTGTCGCTCGTCGGCTTGTTCGTGGCAGTGATGGCAATGGCTGCGGTTTATCTCTTCTTTTTCCCAGAACACGCCGCAAAAAAGCTTCGCCCGACACAGGTGCAAGACGTCATCAAAGACCTCCACATGGCGATCATTTCTTTTCAAGTGGACTGGAATCGCTATCCCATTCTGACATCTGCTCTGTCCGGCGAAGACATTTCCATGCGCTCGCGAGGCCCAATGCTGCCCATGCTCATCGGTGACGAAACCAAACCGCTCATCCCCCTTCCAAGCAGCAGTCCTAAAGATATCAGATACATCGACCTTCCTAAAGCCCATGATCACAAATTCGGCACCTGGCAAGACGGCGGTGAGTGGGTGCTCAGCGATCCTTGGGGCGAGCCTTATTTTATCGTGCTCGATACCAACAATGACAACCAAGTCGCCAATCCCGAATTCGGTGCGGACCAATCCCATCCCGATTACGCGAAGCGGTGCCAAGCGAACCCGCCACCTCAAACATTATCTCTAGAGGTCATCATCTACTCCGCCGGCCCGGACCGGGACCCCAAGACCTGGCACGACAACATCTGCTCTTGGCGAAACTGATCGTCACTCCACCTTCCGGATCACCCGCACCGCGTAGATCTTCGCGGTCAGCTCGCTGAGTTTCACCGGTTCCTTGTCATCCCGCAGCGGATCGCGCGCCAGATACTCCTGGCCTTCCTTCCCCACGATGACGCACCAGTGCTGGATGCCGCCGAGGAGGAAGTATTTCACCACGGGATAGGCGCCGCGTTCGAGCGCCGCATCCATGACGGCATGGCTTGAATGAGGATGGTAATCCGCGGCGAGCCTGCCTTCGGTCACCTTGGGCAGCGCATTCCACACCACCCAGCCCTGCGGCAGAAAGCCGTCGGCTTTCTTCAGGCGCTCGTTCAGTTCCTTGGGCGTCAGTTTGACGCCGAGATTTGAGCAGGCCATCGCCACGCTGCTTACGAGGCAGCCATGACTGCCCAACGTGCCTGTCGAGGAGCCGAGCTGGTCCTCCGCCCAGCGTTTGTCCTTCTGCAAATGCGTCTTCCCGCCATCCGGCAGGCGCAGATGCAGCTCTTTGCCGCCGATGGACGGAATCGAACCCGTCATGCGCGCCCAGCAGGTCCGCAACATCACACAACTGGTCGCGACGATCACCAGAACCAGCAGCCCGATGATGGCGAAGCGACGCATGAGCCGGTCTTAGTGCTCCTTCTTCTCGCCGTGCGCTTCCTTCTTCTCAGCGTGGGCTTCGCCGTGTCCGGCTTCCTTCGCTTGGGCGTCACCGTGCTCTTCGCCGTGCGCCTTGTGCATGCCTTCATGCAGCACCTGGGTTTCCTTCCAGGTGTGCTTCCCGCAGGAAGTGGAAACGAAGGCAATGGCGGCGGCGCAGAGGAGAAACGAGGCGGTTTTCATGGGTGATTTGGGTCCGCCATCCTATCGGGAGAGGCCCTGCGTGCAAATGGCAATTCACGCCCGCACCACCACCCGCGCATCCAGCGCCAGCACGCCTTCCGGCGTGGCCAGCAGCGGATTGATGTCCAGCTCCACGATGCGCCGTTCGTGCTGAACAAGACGGGCGAATTTCACCAGCAGGTCATCGAGCGCCGGAAAATCAATCCCCGCCTGACCGCGCACACCGTGCAGCACCCTGGCGATCTTCGTCTGCTCGACCCAGCGCCGTGCGAGCGGGTAGTTCAGCGGCGGCAGCGCCAGGGAGCGGTCTTGAAACACCTCCACCAGCGTCCCGCCCGCGCCGAACAGCAGCACCGGGCCAAACTGCGCGTCCGTGCTCGCGCCGAGAATCAATTCGGTGCCCTTGCGCGTCACCATGCGCTGCACCGTCACGCCTTCAAATGCGGCGGCACCATGCAGGTGTGTGACATTGTCGCGGATCAGCCGCCAGGCCTGCTGCACGGCGGAGGCATTCAGCAGATTGAGCTGCACACCACCGCAGTCGCTTTTGTGCGTGATCGTGGGCGAGAGCAGCTTCACCACCACGGGAAAGCCCAGCGCCTCCGCCGCGGCCACGGCGGCTGCTTCATCGTAGGCCGCACGTGTTTCCACAATGGGAATGCCCGCCACCTGCAGCAGTTGCTTCGCCTCCAGTTCCGTCATCAACGTGCGACCGCTCTTGAGCACCGCGTCGATCATGTCTCCGACCACTGGCAGTGCTTCACCGTCATCGTTGGCATAGGCGTTCTGCGTCTCATTCAGCCAGATCAGGCGCAGCCGGTGCTCGCGCATGCGCACAAAGGCCTGCGCTGCTTCATCGGGGTAATCATACGTCGGCACGCCGGCGGCATTCAGAATGCCACGACCTTCCTGCACGCTCTGCGCGCCCATCCAGCTTGCGAGCAAAGGCTTGCCGATCTCGCTCGCGATCAATGCCACCTCGTGTGCGATGTCCGTCGGATGCGTCATCGCCTGTGGTGTCAAAATGGCCAGCACGCCGTCCACGCCATCGTCCTTCGCCACGATGCGCAGTGCTTTGGCAAATCGCGCCGCGTCCGCATCGCCCAAAACATCGACCGGATTGTGATGACTCCAGCACGAAGGCAGCGCCGCGTTCAGTTCGTCCAGAGTCTTCGGCGACAGCTCCGCCAGCACGCCCTTGCCCAGCACCAGCGCATCCGTCGCGAGCGCCCCCGGACCACCCGCGTTCGTCACGATCGCCAGCCGTCGCCCGGTCGGCAGCGGCTGTTTGGCCAAAACTTCCGCCATGTCGAACAGCTCCTCGATCGTGTCCACACGCAGCACACCGCTTTGCCGCAGCGCCGCATCCAGCACCGCATCGCTGCCCGTCATCGCGCCAGTATGCGATGCCGCAGCCTTCGACGCCTCCGCCGTGCGTCCGACTTTGATCACCACGATCGGCTTCTGTGCCGCCACGGCCCGTGCCGCCGCGAGAAACGCCGCCGCATCACCGCCCACCGACTCCATGTAGATCACGATACTCTCCGTGCGCGGATCATCGCCAAAATGCCGGATCAACTCGGCCCATCCCACGTCCGCCATCGCACCGGTCGAAACAAACGCGCTGAATCCCACATGCTGGTCGTGGCTCCAGTCCAGGATCGCCGTGCACAACGCCCCGCTCTGGCTCAGAAACGCCACGCGCCCCGGCCGCGCGACGCTGCTCGCAAAACTCGCGTTCAACCCCGCATGCGGATTCATCAGCCCAAGACAGTTCGGCCCAATCAAGCGAACGCCATGTCGCTTCGCCGCTTCAAGCACGCGCTTCTCCAGTTCCGCCCCCTCCGCACCGACTTCCTTGAACCCCGCCGAGATCACGATCACCGCCTTCACACCAGCAGCTCCGGCCTCTTCGACAATCTGCGGCACCGTCGGCGCCGGAGTCACAACGATCACCAGATCCGGCACCTCCGGCAGCACCGCGATGCTGGGAAATGCCTTCACCCCGAACACCTCTGCATGTTTTCCATTCACCGGAAACACCGTCCCGCCAAACCCGCGCAAATTCTCCCAAATCGCCCGCCCTACGCTGCCTTCACGCTCTGTGGCTCCGATCAAGGCAATGCTGCGCGGCTGGAAGAAGGCTTCGAGGGACATCGGGGCATTCTACGTGACGAAGACGCGATGTCTCAGCGCATGTTGTGAATCTACCAACCACGAATGTCGTCGCCCTCGCCTCCATCATCACGCCCGTTGGGACCGTCGGACCAGACCACAAAGGAGCGGTGAACTGGCTTAGCTCCGGGAGCAGTCCCCCACCTTTCAACACCAGGATGCACGATGCCGTCACCATCGTGATCAAAGTGGTAATGCAGCAAGTTTCCCCAGCCATCACGCTGCTCCCCGGCAGGCAAGTTCCAGAAGACGACACGATCATGATTTAGACGGTTCGTATTCGTCCAGACGCCACTCAAATCATGTCCGAGCGTGATGCTGAACTGATATTCGCGGTCCGGGCTGTTGAAAGGCAGCTTCCCATAATGCTTGTGAAAGCCAGCCACCGCCAAGGTAGCGGTCGCCACATATTCCTGAGTGCGTGAGACACGCCAGCTTTCAAACATTTCCCAATGTGGGAGTCTGTGCACGGGAAACCGGGTGTAGCGGGCCTCATACCAGCGCCAGAGGATTGCTGAACCTCCCAGGACCAAGATTCCCATGAGACGCAGAGCATTTCTGGGGGTGATCAGACGCATTAGACAAGCAAAGACGCAGAACTGTTCCGCCAACAAGCATCATTCTTCCTTTTCCTCAAACCACCCCGCACAGCACGCGCCGCACGCCACATAGCAGTCATCGCAGATGAACTCGTCGCCGAATTTCGTCGCACCAGGCTTGCCGCAGCGTTCGCAGGCAGGTTCGGGTTGCTCGGCGGCTGGCGTGGGTAGGATGGGTTCGATCTCGCTCATGCTTCGACTTTTTCTTTCCTGCCTCATTCTCGCCACGATTGCCAGTGCGCAAAACGCGGATCCGTATCCGACACCGCCGGATGTGAAGGGCATCCAGGTGCAGATGACGGAGGATGCGCTCGCGCTCGGCATTCATCACGCGACGATCAACGTGAACGTCGCCGCTCTGCATTCGCCGCAGTCAAAGCCGGGCAAAGGCGAGTTCGTCTGGAGCCAGAACTACCTGGCGTCGCTCGACAAACAGATCAAGCCGCTGTCAGACGCGGGCGTGGTCGTTTATTTGATCATCATCGCCTACCCGTCGAAGAATCCGGCCATCGACAACATCGTGCTGCATCCGGGGCACCGACAGGACCTCAAGTTCACCGTCGGCGCGGTGAACACCTCCAGCGGGTTCTTCCCGGCCGTGATGAACCTCCTCGCCGAGCGCTGGAGCGGCGCGCACCCGGAGCACGGACGTGTGTGGGGCTGGATCATCGGCAACGAGGTGAACTCGCACTTCATGTGGAACAATATGGGGCTCGTCACACTCGAAACGGCGGCCAGTGAATACGAGAAGGCCTTTCGCATCGCCCACACCGCGATCCGCCGACACTCGCAGCATGCCCGCGCCTACGCCTCCTTTGATCATCACTGGGCCGAACGCATGCACAACGTCAGCCCGGAGGAGGCCACACCGGGACGCGACTTCCTCGACACCTTCGCACGGCTCGTGCGCGAGCGTGGTGACTTCGACTGGAATGCCGCCTGGCATCCCTATCCCGAGAACCTCGGCAATCCGCGTGCGTGGGCGGACAAGAACGTCACGCACGACGACAACACCAACAAGGTTACCTTCAAGAATCTCGAAGTGCTGCCAAAGCATCTCGCAAAGCCCGAGTTGCTTTATCAAGGCAAGCCGCGCCGCATCATCCTCAGTGAGCAGGGCTTTCACACGCTGCTGACTCCCGACGGTGAAAAACTTCAGGCCGCCGCCTATGCCTACGCCTGGGAGAAGATCCAGACACTGCCCACGATCGACGCCTTCATCTACCATCGACACGTGGACCATGCGAAGGAAGGCGGCCTTCGCCTCGGTCTGTGGCGCAACAAGCCCAATTCCATCGCTGATCCACACAGCACGAAACTGATCTACGACCTCTTCAAAAAAGCCGGAACATCCGAATGGCGTGCCGCAGCGGATGCACTGCTGCCGGTGACCGGCTTGAAGGCGTGGAATGAATAACGTGAGCTGAAAACAAATCAGCCGGGCTTGCGGCCCGGCTGATGAAGTAAGTCTAAGAATCCGATACGATCACGCCTTGGGCGTGTCAGCGGTGCTTTCAGGAAGCTCGGGCTTCTTGATGTAATCGGCAGGGATATCGCCTTTGAGCGCCTTGAGGAAGGCGATGATGGAGGCCACTTCTTCATCACTGAGCATCTTGCCGAGCTGGTATTCTCCCATTTTCCTCACCATGTCATCGAGAGTCTTGACCGAGCCGTTGTGGAGATAGGGGCCGGTTTCGGTGATATTGCGCAGGCTGGGGACTTTGAAGAAGAACTTCTCGCTGTCGCTCTTGGTGATGTCCGAACGACCATTGTCAGTCAGGTCCGGCCAGGCCTTCACGAGACCCAGTTTCTGATACATCATGCCACCGACACCCACACCATTGTGGCAGGTAACGCAGCCTGTTTTCGCGAACGTGGCGAACCCCTTCTTCTCTTCAGCACTGAGCGCGCTCTTGTCGCCCTTGAGGAAGGCATCCCATTTCGAGGGGGTGAGCAGCTTGCGTTCAAAGGCTCCCACGGCCTTGCCAAAGTTGTCATAGGTGACAGGATCGGCTTCGCCGGGGAATGCGGCTTTGAAAGCTTCCACATAGCCGGGCATGCTCTTGAGCACCTTCACGACGAAATCGGCATCGGGAGCACCCATTTCGACCGGATTGAGCACGGGGCCTTTGGCCTGCTCTTCCACACTGGGCGCACGACCGTCCCAGAACTGCGCCACGTGTGCCGCGGCATTGTAGACGGAGGGTGAACTGCGACCGCCGAGCTTGCCTTCATGACCGGGAGAGAATGGCAGATTATCCTGACCGTATTTGTCGAGCACGTGACAGGAGTTGCAGGACATTTTTGCCCCCTTCGAGATGCGGGTCTCATAGAAGAGCTGGCGACCGAGATTAACTTTGGCTTCCGTGATCTCATTGGTGGGAGACGCCACCTGGGAAGGAAGCGGCATGAACATCGGAAGAAAGGCTTCAGTAAGATCGGCCTGCGCATGCGCGGAGGCGGTGCTCAAGCCGACGACAAGGATGAGGGAACGTGCGGTATTGTTCATGATGAAGGTGAAGAAATGAAGAGAACGTGCGAGCGATACGTCGCGCGGAGAAGATGGGTTTCAAGCGATTGCAGGATGAGATGATTTCTCAATGAGACGGGGAGTCTGGCATTGACGAAAACTGAGGCACACCGCTAGGCTGTCCGAATGATGTACCGCCTCCTCCTTTCTGTGCTGGCCGTGGCCGGCGTTTCGATGGCCCAGCAACCTGTCGGCGACGGCAAGGCTGACGATACGGCGGCGATTCAGCACCTGATCGACACACGCGGCAGCGTGACACTGGCAAAAGGAACCTATCGACTGACACAAACTCTGAAAGTTGACCTGGCCAAGACCGGATTCGCCGCCATCAGCGGCGACGGCACGGTGCGCCTCCTGATGGAGGCTGCAGGACCCGCGATTCATTTCATCGGTACCCATGAAGGATCGGCAGCGCCGGACTCCTTCAAGCCCGAGGTCTGGGAAAACCAGCGAACGCCGATGGTGACTGGCATCGAGATCGTGGGCGCTCACGCCGAGGCCGATGGAATCGAGGCCACCGGCACGATGCAGATCACTCTGAGCCGCGTGGTGGTGCGCGAGTGCCGCCATGCAGTGCATTTGACGACACGAAACCGCAACGTTCTGATCTCGGCCTGTCACTTCTATCACAACACGGGCATCGGCGTCTTTTATGACAACGTGAACCTGCATCAGTCGAACATCGTGGGCAGCCACATCAGCTACAATGGCGGCGGCGGCGTCGTGTCCGTCGGCGGCAACGTGCGCAACCTGCACATCGGCACCTGCGACATCGAGGGCAATCATGCGAAAGACGGACCGCCCAGCGCGAATGTGATGCTTGATTCACGCGGCGGCTCGATCGGCGAAGTGGCGATCACTGGCTGCACTCTTCAGCACACGAACAAGTCGCCGGACTCCGCCAACATCCGCATCATCGGCTCCGGCACGGACGCTTCGCTGCTGCGTCGCGCAGGACGTGAGCACACCCGCGAAGGCAATGTGACCATCACCGCCAACGTGTTCAGCGATGTGCAGGTGAATGTGGAGATCCGCCACTCACGTGGCGTGACGGTCACGGGCAACACCTTCTGGGAAGGCTTCCAGCATGACCTGATAGTAGAGGACAGCGGGAACATCGTCGTCACCGGCAACAACTTTGACCGCAATCCGCGCTATCTGGTGAACGGTTTCGACAATGCCGAAAAGAACGGCGTCGTCTTCCTGCGCTGCGAAGACAGCATTTTCAGCAACAACATCGTCTCCGGCGTATGGAAGCAACGCGCCGCGGTGGATGCCGAATCCTGCAGCCGCCTGCAGATCTCCCACAACAGCGTGCTGGACTCCGACGGCGCGGGCATCCGGTTGGAAAATGTGACAAACAGCCTCGTCTCCGAGAATCTCATCCGCGATGATCGTGACGCGGAAAAGCGCAGCAAGGAGCCGTCTCTTGTCGTCATCGGCGGCAAAGGCAACATGATCGGACAGAACGCCGTCAGCAACGCGGCGGACGCGAAGTGAGGAACGGGGCAGTAAAGAGCTGCGGGTTGAAAGCAACTGACCCGGCACTCATAACATCTAACTCATACCTCGTTCCCTCATGACCGTCGCATCCGCCACTTCGCTGCTTGCCAAGGCTCACTGGCTCATGCTGCTGCACAAACTGCGCTTTGGGCTGCGTGAGAACCGATTGCTTTGCCTCACGCTCGGCGGGTTCCTCGTGTTTTACGGAGTGGCGGCCTACTGGCTGGTGGCCAGCGGGCTGGAGTTCGTCGCCAAACTGCCGCTGATCGGAACGCTGCTGACGGAGCGACTGGTGTTTCTGCTGTTCTTCTTTTTCTTTGTGATGCTGATCATCTCAAATGCCACGATCACGGGCATGGGATTGTTCCGCCGAAAGGACATGGAATGGCAGATTGCCCTGCCGCTGCCTCCCCGCAGCCTGGTGCTGTGGAAAACACTGGAGGGCATGCTGCTTGCGAGCTGGGGCCTGCTGGTGCTCAGCACGCCGATCCTGCTGGCGCTGGCACGAACCTACAAGGCACATGCGGGATTCATGCTCGCCGTGCTGCCCGCCTTGATGGCTCTCGTGATGATCGCGGCGAATGCTTCGACCTGGCTGCTGATCGCGCTGGTGCGCTGGTCACGCCGCTGGATGTGGAAGCCTCTATTGGCGATCGTTGTCTGGCTGCTGATCCAAACCATGCCGGTCTGGCACACGAGTCTCGACACCCTGAACTCGGGAGATCTAAGTGCCAGTTTGAATCAGATCCTGAAGCACACTGAAATCTGCATGCATCCGCTGCTGCCCAGTTCCTGGGTGGCGGAGACGATTCAGGCGGCGGGACGCGGTATCCATGAGCGCACACTGTTTTTCAATCTCGTACTTCTCGCGAACGCTCTGATCAGCATCGTGATCACCGCCAGGATCGCGGGAGGGCAGTTTTCTCCGGCCTGGAACCGGGTCATGAGCGCCGCCCCTCGAACGGGAAGCAAGGCGGTGGACCCGATGTTCCGCACGCAGCCCGGACGCTGCACTGAATGGCTGCGCCGCATGCTCGGTCTCGACCGCGCCTCGTTCGCCCTGCTGGTGAAGGAGTCGCGCACCTTCGTGCGCGAACCGGTGCAGTGGGGGCAAACGGCGATCATCTTCAGCCTGCTGCTGATTTACTCAATGAACCTGCGCAAGCTGGGCTACGACCTGCAGAGCCCGTTTTGGATAACGGTGGTGAGTCATTTGAACCTGCTGGTCTGCTGCCTGGCACTTTCGACTCTGACGACGCGTTTCATCTATCCGCAGTTCAGCCTTGAGGGACAGCGATTGTGGATTCTGGGACTGTCCCCGATGCCCCTGCATCGTGTTCTCGCGTTGAAGCTTCGATTGAGCGCCAGCGTGCTTGCAATAGTCATGGTCACCCTCGTCATCGTCTCGGGTGTTTCTCTCGGGCTGTCGTGGAAGCGCATCGTCTTCTTCGGCGCGTCCATCCTGATGCTGAGTTATGGATTGACCTCACTGGCGCTGTCCCTTGGTGCCTTGGTTCCCAATTTCCGCGAGTCGAATCCGGCACGCATCGTTTCTGGTTTTGGAGGCACGATCTGCCTGATCGCGAGCTTCATCTACATCGTCGCCGGGATGCTGGTCGCGCTGATTCCCTCCTGGCAGAACCTGAAGCAGGAGGCCGTCACCTTGATGAGCTATGACGGCCGGATGGAACTGGCAGCCTTGGTCGGAGTAGCTGTCCTGACTCTGGTTTTTGGAGGACTTCCTTATTTTTTTGCCAAGAAGCGCACGAAAAATCTGGAATATTTAAGATACCTGTAGTATTTGGATGCTGGAAATAATTTCCAGCACTCCCATGATCACCCGTAAAGCATCTGCCGTAGTTCTGGCCCCCGGTCCGGTCGAGGACAATGTCCTCGTCTTCGAAGACGCTCCTGAATTCATGAACGGCCACAGCGATGGCGCTTCCCTCGAAAACGTCGATTCCAAGGTGAAGGCCGCGCAGGAGCAGCTCCTCCAGCTCCGCCTGCAGCAGGAAGAAATCGAGCGCCAGAAGCAGCATCTCGAAGCCCTGCGCATCAAACAGGAACGCTTTGTGGCCGGGAAGCGGGACCTTCTGGAGAAACTCGGACGCTCAGCGGGTCACGTTGAGCGCGAGCTCTATGATGCTCAGAAGCGCGTCGAAGAACTGGCCCTGACCCATGACGAATTCCGCCGCCACCTGGACATTCTGAAATCGCTCCAGCCGGAGAAATGGCACCGTGCCCAGGTGAGCGAGGAACTCGACAACGCCCTGGCCGCCATCGATGAGGCGGAAAACGATTTCGCGAAAGGCATTCGTCGTCTCCATGCGATGGGTCCGCCTGAGGCGGCCGCCAATGGTCCGATCAGCCTCGACGATGCGGATGCGCCGGTCATGCCGTCGTTCACCGGCAGTTCCGACGATCTGTTCGCCTGGATGCGCCGTGGCTTTGCCTTTTCTCTCCCGATGATGGGCACCCTGCTTGTCGCGATCGTGCTGATCCGTCTGATGTTCTGAGTTTTCTACAACCTCTCACCCTCCCCACACGTCATGGCCCTGTTCTCCGGCAACCGTAAAGTGCGCTCCCGCCGTCCCAAATCCGCGCAGGAACTGAAGCACGAGTCGTCCCCGCGCAGCAAGTCGCGACATCTCGCGAAGCGTGCGGTGGAAGTGAATACTGAGATTCACCGGTTGGAGTGTTTCATCACGGCGGCTCCGCGCATTCAGCGGCAGCATCGCCTAGCGAATGTGAACATGGTGCCACCGATGGAACTCTCCTCCCCCGCCCCACGCCATCGCCGCATTCCTATCGCCAAGCAGCGGGCACGCCGCGGTGAGCGCCTGCGTCTCCTGACGGAGGGCGCCCTGGTCATCGGCGCTATTGGCGCGATTGTCGGCTGGCTGAACCAGTGGTTCCACTTTTGGCATTAAGATCTCCCGATCTCTCGACCCAGCAAAAAAGCCGAACCTCGCGGTTCGGCTTTTTTGTTGAAACGAAAGACCAGATAAAGATCAAGCCTTGCCCCAGCGCTTGAGGAGCGTTGTCGCCATGTCGGCGGGGGAATCGGAAACGGCAATGCCACATTCAGCCAGGATGCGCTTCTTCGCGGCTGCGGTGTCATCCGCCCCACCAATGATGGCACCTGCATGTCCCATGCGACGACCGGCGGGTGCGGTCGCACCGGCAATGAAGGCAGCGATCGGCTTCTTGCAGTTTTCCTTGGCCCACAGACCGGCTTCGACTTCCGCCGTGCCACCGATTTCACCGATCATGATGATCGCCTCGGTCTCGGGATCGTCGTTGAACATCTTGAGCACGTCCAGGTGGTTGGTGCCATTAACCGGGTCACCGCCAATGCCGACGCAGGTGCTCTGGCCATAGCCACGAGTCGTGAGCTGCCACACCGCTTCATACGTGAGCGTGCCGGAACGGCTGACGACGCCGACGTTGCCACGCTTGTGAATGTAACCAGGGGCGATGCCGATGCGGCAGCCGCCTTGGGATTTCTCGCCGTGGCCGGGAGTCACGAGGCCGGGGCAGTTGGGGCCGATGAGGCGGGTCTTGCTGCCTTTCATGGCGGCCTTCACCCTGACCATGTCATTGACTGGAATGCCTTCGGTGATCGCCACCACGAGATCGAGACCTGCGTCCACACCTTCCAAAATCGCGTCAGCAGCAAACGGCGGAGGAACAAAGATCACACTCACCGTCGCACCGGTTTCACGAGCGGCTTCAGACACCGTGTCAAACACCGGTACCTTCTTGCCGCTATGCTCAAACACCTGCCCGCCCTTGCCCGGAGTCACCCCGGCAACCAGTTGCGTGCCATAGTCGATCGAGGCCTTGGCATGTCGTGAGCCGAAGTCGCCAGTGATGCCTTGAACTAGAATGCGGGTGTCGGTTTCAACAAGAATGGCCATCGGAGTAATTCAGTAAGTTTTTTTGGGGGGCTCGAAGGAGCCGGGCATCATAGAAGTCTCGTCCGCTGCGTCAAGGCGACGGCGGAACATTCTCAGATCAACCCCCACAGTTTCGGCAGAAAGACGATCATTCCGAGCGCCAGCGCGGCCAGCGCAGCAACCAGCACTCCTGCGGCCGCCGCGTCCTTGACCCGGCGGATCGGCTCCTCCCGCTCCTTGGTGACGCGGTCTGCCAGCGCCTCGATCGCCGTGTTCAGCAGCTCCGCCGCCCACACGAGCCCTGCCGCTAGCACCACCGCGCACCACTCCCAAGTTTCGATCTTCAATCCCACACCAAAGACGACCACGAGGCCCGAGGCAATCGCATGCGCCTGGAGATTGCGTTGCGTCTTCAGCGCCCACCACAGTCCGGCCCACGCAGGTCCGAAACTGCGGGTCACCGAGGCAAGCCAGTTGAACATTCCAAAAAAGATCGGCTACTGGGTACCGCCAATGGGAGTCTCGGCTGGCGTCGGCCCCGCCTCAGGCTCCGAGACGTCTTTGACGATGGACCGGAAGTCCTTCAGCCAGCCCATGGCGTCTGGATGACCTGGGTAGTTCTGAATTATCTTGAGCATGTCCGCCAACGCATTGATCGCATTCACATTGTTGGACACCAGGTAGTTGTTCTTAGCCCACTGCATGCGCGGACCCTCGTCTTTGAGGAACAGATTGAATTCAGTCTCGCTCATCAAAGCTTTGCGCAACGCCACCTCGGCGTTGATTCGGGCATCCCATTGGGCCGACAATTCCGTCGGCTTTTCTGAGAGATAATATGGCAAAATGACCTTGGAATAGATTCCTTCCACATCGAGCGGGCGATAGTCCCAATCCTTTTTGTCGAGGTGATCTCCGAGCTGGTAGGCAGTGGCGAACTCCGATCCAGTCACTGCCTGGCGAAGCACGCCCGTGAGATCCGCTCCGGGTCCGCCGCCGCCACCACCTCCGCCGCCTTTGCGTCCACCACCTCCCTTGGGACCCGCGTCTTTGTCAGATACGGCACCAGAGGCCGAGTGCTTGGTCGATCCCTGCACCGCCGTTATGGCCTTGCCAATAAAAGCCTGCAAAGCCGTCACCAAAGGAGCCATTTTCTTCATTTCCTTGATGTCTTGTGCCTGGATGGAGAGCACCAGATACTCCAGCTGCAGCAACAGCGCCTTTTTGAAATCGTCATCCTTCAAACGCGTCTCATTGCGATCACGCCAGTCCGTAAAATCCGATTGTTTCAGGTTCTTGCGCTCGAAGTGCTCCAGACGATAGCAGTCCAGATAGAGGGCCAGCGCCGCAGAATCACTCGCCATTCCTTCACGAAACTTGGTCAGCGCTGCGCTGAACAATCCACTGCGCCCCTGCCCGATCTGCGCCTCGATTTTTTCGAGCTCCTTCAAGATGTGCGCCGTTTGCGCCGGAGTCAGGACAACCTTCGGAACCGAGGGGGTAGCGGGCTCCGTCTCCGCAGTCTCGGGAGCAGCCGTTTGAGCGAAGACGCAGGGGGCCAGCAACAGAGCCAGCAATGACAGGAGGCAGGTGGGTTTCATAGTTGGAGGAGGCAATAAACACGGCAAAACGCGGATAGGATCACGAAAAATCTTTATCCGCGAAAATCTTCCTCACAACGGCCCATCCCCGCACAAACTTGGACTTGGCGGCGTAATCCATCCGTATATCTGTTTTTCCCCCAGCCCCATGACTCGCGCCGCCATCCTCCTCGCCCTGCTCTCCCTGTTCACCACGTCCCTGATCGCAGGAGACCAGCCGGTTGCCTACATCGCCGAGATGACCGGCATGGTCTGCGCAGGCTGCAAGGACCACGTCACAGCCTCCTTCACCAAACTAGACGGCGTCTCAAAGGTCCAGATCATTCCCGGCGACAAACCGGGCACCCAAAAAGTCACCGTCACCTCCAGTTCGAGTGCACTCACCAAAGAGCAGGCGGTCGCCGCGCTCGGCACCTCTGCCTCCACCTACATCGTGCATACTTGGAAGAAGTCGGAGCAACCTGCCAACTGAAGGGCAAAATCACTTGCCTGCGCTTCCACCTGCGCCACTATCCGCGCTCTCCTTTTTTCGAGGAGACTTTTTGGACAGGTGTCAGAGTGGTCTAATGAGCACGCCTGGAAAGCGTGTGTACCCTAATCCGGTACCGAGGGTTCGAATCCCTCCCTGTCCGCCATTTCGCTATACCCGGCCGCTGCGAGGTCTGGTGAGCTGCGTCTAAAGGCCGCGCGCCTCAGATCATGCCGAGCTTCATCTTGCCCTCGACGCTGATCATGCCCTGGTTCCACGCGGGATCCCAGACGAGCTCGACGGCGGCGTCATCCATGTCCTCGATGGTCATGATGCGGCTCTGGGCATCGGCGGCGATCGTGGGGCCCATCCCGCAGCCAGGAGCAGTCAGCGTCATTTTGACGAGGGCCTTGTTTTTGCCCTCACCATCGGTTTCCACCTTGCAGTCATAGACGAGGCCGAGATCGACGATGTTGACGGGGATTTCGGGGTCATAGACGTTCTTGAGCTGGTTCCACACCTGGCCTTCGAGATCGGTGATGTCCGCCGGAATGTTGGAAGAAGTGCCTTCCTGCTCCTTTTTAGCGGCCTCGGGATCAATGCCCAGCGCATCAACATCTCCGGCTTGAATGCGGGCGAGTCCGAAGTCCGTGGCAACGGTGTAGGTGCCGCCAAGGGACTGTGTGATGATGACCTTCATGCCCATGGGCAGCTTGATGAGATCGCCGCTGGGAATCTGGACGGCATCGACTTCGCGTTTGAGTTCGAGGGAGGAGTGCATGTTTTAAAATGACTAATGACAGAATGAGGAATATCGAATGACCAGACTACTGGCTGGTGAGGACGATCTTGATTTTACCCTGAGTTTTGCCAGCTGCGGTGAGGGCGTCGGCGAGGGTGCCTGATTGATCGGCGGCGACAACGGGTTCGGAGAGCCCTTCGGGTTTCTTTTCAGCTTCGAGCGCAGCACGCAGGGCGCCTTCGACCATCTGGCCGCAGTGAATTTTCATCGGTGGCAGCGGACCGAGGGGCTTGCTGAGTTCCTCTGCTGAGAGGGAGAGCGCCTCTTCCTTCGTCTTGCCTCGAATCAGTTCGGTGGCAATGCTTGCAACGGCAATCGCGGTCTGGCAGCCAAAACTCTGGAAACTGGCCTTGTCGATGACCTTCTTGCCGTCCTTCTCTTTGTATTTGATCCACATGCGGACCATGTCGCCGCAGTCCGGACTGCCGACGGTGCCCACGGCATCGGCGTCGGGCATTTCACCGAGGTTCTGGGTGTCGGTCAGGGCTTGCTGCAGGGCTGCTTCGTCCATGGCGTCTTAGTCTTCGATTTCGATACGATAACGCGGCAGGCTGGGATCAATCTCCTGGCTGTAGGCATCGATGCCACCAGCGAGGCACTTCGTTTCCGCAAAGCCATGGCCGATGAAGTAGGCGGCGGCATCCAGCGAGCGGGAGCCGGTATGGTCGTAGAGTACAATTGGCTTCGTCTTGTCGCCGCTGGTGAAGATCTCCTGCACGAGTTCCTGTGTCAGCAGGCGAGCGCCGGGAAGCTTCACCGCGTCATGCTCCTCACGGGTGCGTACATCGAGGAGAACGACATCGGGTTTGCTGCGACGGAGCAACTCGAAGTCCTGCGGGGAGATCTGAAGGGAGACGTCGCCCTGATGACTCTCCTGAATGTGCGCCACTGCCTCGGCAACCGGGATGTTTTCATTCCGCTCGCAGACCTGGGCGAGCGTCTCCCCCGGTTGAAAACCGCAACTGCGGCAGCCGCCGATGTGATAGCGGGCAAACAGCGCCCGCTGCGCGCCAGGATAGGCCTGGAGCACCTGGCTCATGGTCATGTCGCCAGTCAGGGGTGGAAGTTCAGAAGGCATGGGAGAAATGAATAACGAATGCGGAAGATCGGAGGACGACAGCCGAAGACCCAATTTGGATCCATTGAGCTTTTCGGACGATCCTGAGCGCGTGAGGCATGCCATAACGGCAAAACCATCCAATGCAAGCCGCAGGCCCGGCCCAAACTCGGAAGGCCCGGCCGGGAGGCGCACCCACCCGCCGCATTCGTCGTTCGACATTCGTCATTCCGCGTTCACCTTGGCCGCCATGCCTAACGCCCATGAACCTCGCATCCCGGTGCTGCCGACTCTGATGACGGCGGGCAACATTCTATGCGGCTTTGTCGCCATCCTGCAGATTTTCGACGGACGGCATCTCGACGACCACATGCATTACCACTATGCGATCGTCTTCATCCTCCTGGCCTGCCTTTTCGATGCGCTGGACGGACGTGTGGCGCGCATGGGCGGCACGGAAAGTCCGTTCGGCCGTGAGCTGGATTCGCTGGCAGACATCGTCTCTTTCGGAGTGGCCCCCGCCCTTCTGGTGCATGACATCGTGCTCAAGGAGATCGACACCCCCAAGGGACTCGGCTGGCTGATCTCCTGCATCTATCTTGTGTGCGGAGCGATGCGCCTCGCACGCTTCAACTGCCTCGCCGCCCTCGACGTCAAGAGCAGCAACACCAGCTTCCGCGGCTGCCCGATTCCGGCGGCGGCGGGCGTGATCTCCTCGCTGACGCTACTGATCATCTGGCTGGACAGCAATGAGAAGGAGATCGGCAACTGGAAGTATGCGCTGGCGGGCCTCATGGCACTGCTGTCCTACCTGATGGTGAGCAGCCTCGAATACCCGAGCTTCAAGGCGGTGAACTGGCGCACGAAGCGCTCGTTCCACTGGGTGCTCATCAGCATTTTTGTCGTCGCCTTCACGGTGATGAACTGGCACTGGATGCCTGCGGTGCTGTTTGTCAGCTACCTGCTCTATGGTCTCGCGCGCCCATGGATCTCGCGTAAATGGCGGCAGGAGATCGAGATCGAGGCAGAGAGCGCCGAAATCGACCCCGAGGTGGAAACGCTCGCCCTCAACGGCGAAGAGGACGAGCCAGACCTGCCCAACCACCGCGGCAGCGGCGACAGCACCGCGCACGTCTGAATCGAAACAAATCCGTTTCCCAAACGCACACCATGCGTAATGGAGGGCCTCCCTCCTCATGGCAGACTTCTATCAGCACGCGCGCGTGCCCACCCTTCATCACCTCGCTCACGCGGACAGTTCCGAGCGTGAGGCCGAGATGCTGGACTGGGCACGAGACAAGCCGGTTGCGCTGCTTCTGCCCGCGCTCTATGCGGAATGCGAACGCCCGGCGCTTCCACGCATTCTGGAAGAGGTTTCCCAGGCCGGACATGTCTCTGAAGTCGTTCTGACCATGAACGGCATGAACGCCGCCGAGCATGAACGTGCCCTGATGCTCATCCGCAAAAACCTTCGCGGCAAAAGGGCCCATGTGCTCTGGAACGACGGGCCGCAGCTCGCGCAGGCCTATTTGCGCATGGATGAGGCCGGACTGGCCGGCCCCCACGCCGGCAAAGGCTCAAACATCTGGATGGGCGCCGCATATCTGCACGCACGCGGCTTTGATGGCATCATCGTCAGCCATGACACCGACATCCTGAACTACAGCCGCGACCTGCTGTGGAGACTGTGCTACCCCCTGCTTCATCCGGGCATGGGCTACCGTTTTGCCAAAGGCTACTACAGCCGTGTGTCTGACCGTCTGTTCGGCCGCGTGACACGGCTGCTGATCTTCCCTCTCGTGCAGGCCTGCCGCGACGTGCTGGGTTCCAAACCGCTCCTCGAACATCTCGACAGCTTCCGCTACCCGCTCTCCGGAGAATTTGCCGCTGACATGAAGGCGCTGGAATGTTTCTGCCTGCCCGGAGGATGGGGGCTGGAGATTGCCATTCTCTGTGAGGCCTTCCGCCACCTTCCCGGTGAACAACAGTGCCAGGTGGATCTGGGCTTTCACTTCGAGCACCGCCACCGCAGCCTGTCACACGACCAGATCGGCGTAAACGAACCTGGGCTCATCTCCGCCGCGGCCGATGTGGCGCGCTGCCTCGCTTTTCAGGTACTTCGCGAAGCTGAGCCACGCTCCGCAGAAAGCCTGATGCGCCGGATCATTGAACGCTATCGTCCGCGCGCCGCTGAGTGGCTCCAGCGCTACGAGCATGTCGCTCTGCTCAATGGTCTGCGGCATGACATCGACGAAGAAAATGCCGCCGTGACTGCCTTTGGCCAGGCACTCGACCGCCTGCTCCAAAGCCTGAGCGAAGATGTTCTTCACGTCCCGGCCATGCGCGAAACGCCCGCCAAGACCCTGGCCAAAATTCCGGGACTTTCTGAGGAGATCCTGGCGAGCGCTGCAGAAGTGTGAGGAACATGCCATCAAGCTTGCTTCCGCTACACACAGTGCCTAGAATTTCATCACCCGAGACAACCGGTTCCACTGGCAGGATCCGTAAGGGCATTCCACCAGCTGTGCCGCCTTTGCATGAAAAAGACACCCAAGCGTTCTGCAGCCGGGCAAAAGTCAGCGGCCAAGTCTGCAACGTCGTCGAAAAAGAATAACCGTCAGCCCGTCGATCCGGACACCCAGTTCTCCCCCTTTTACGACCAGGTTGGCGCACCACTCTTCACCATTGTGGTGGAGTCTAGGAATCAGCTGCGCTTGATCGCTGCAAACCGTTGTTTCCTCAGCGCGTCAGGAATGCGGCGCGCTCAACTGATCGGAAAAAAACTTCAGGAGTTTATTCCTGAGCCCTCCTGCAGTCGCATCGTCAAAATGTGTCGCGAGGCTGTTCGCTCGGTGCGCCCGGTGAGCTGGGAAGAGACCTATGTCCATCCTCTGGAGACGAAATACGGAGAGATCTCCGTAACTCCCGTCGTGGATAAAACAGGCCGCGTGACACACCTCACCGGCATCGTCAATGACGTCACCCAGCGAAAACGCTCCGAAATGGCACTGCACGATAGTGAGGAGCGTTATCGCCGCATCGTGCAAACCGCCGAGGAAGGCATCTGGTCCATCGACGTGCGTTCCCTGACCGACTACGTCAATCCCAAGATGGCGCAGATGATGGGCTACGAGGCCTCTGAAATGATCGGCAGGCCGATCGACGATTTCCTCGACGACGAAGGACGCGCTCTACTGACGGGACATATACGCCGTCGGAAAAAGGGCGTCTCTGAACAGTTCGAGTTCAAATACGTGCGCAAAGACGGCTCCTACCTGTGGGCCTTTGTATCCACCAATCCCATTACCGACTCCAGCGGCGCCTACGTGGGCGCCATCGCCCTCCTCACAGACGTCACCGCACGTCGAAAGGCCGAAGCTGAAATGCGTGAGAGTGAAGCGCTGTTCCGCGTGATTTTTGAACAGGCCGCGGTGGGCGTCACCTTGACTGACAGCACCACAGGACGCTTCCTCCGAGTGAACCAGCGTGCCTGCGACATCGCGCGTCTCACACGCCATCAGATGCTGTCATCGACCTTCATGGACATCACTCATCCGGATGACCTGCAGCTCAATCTCGACAACATGAAGAAACTCAGAGCGGGAGAGATTTCGACCTTCTCGATGGAGAAGCGCTACCTCCACCCTGACGGGGACATCACCTGGGTAAACATCACTGTCTCCCCGATGTGGAAACCTGGCGAACCTCCCGCCCGACTCATCGCGGTAGTGGAGGACATCGGCGAGCGCAAAAAGGCCCAGCTCGCGCTCGCTCGCACCAGCGATCTGCTGGAGCGCACGGGAGAAATGGCCAAGATCGGCGGCTGGGATCTGGACCTTGCCACCATGAAACTCTTCTGGTCCCAAGAAACCTGTCGTCTTTTCCAAGTTGATCACTTGGCGGCGCCTTCTGTCGACGAGGCCATCCACTTTTATGCTCCGGAGGCCCAGCCCATCATCCGTGCAGCGCTGGAGCATGCGATCGAGTACGGCACCAGTTACGAGCTGGAGCTTCCCGTGATCTCGGCCAAAGGCCGCCCCTTCTGGGCGCTCTCCCAGGGCTCCGCCGTCAAGACGGATGGCAAAGTGACTGCACTGATCGGAACGTTTCAGGACATCACCCGGCGCAAGCAGGCGGAAAAAGAACTGCTGGAGAGCGAGACGCGGCTTCGAGCCTTCTTTGAACAGGCCTCGGTGGGCGTGGGCATTCTCGATGGCCAGACCGGCCGTTTTCTCGAACTCAACCAGCGCTACTGCACCATCACCGGCCGAACCCGCAGACAATTGCTCGTCAGCACCTTCGACCAGATCACCCATCCGGACGATCGGGCCGCCAATATGCATTTGAAGCAAAGACTGTCAGCCGGTGAGATATCCGAATACTCTCTCGAGAAACGCTATCTCCTGCCGGATGGCTCTGTCATCTGGGGCAATGTACGCGTCACGCGTATCGCCTCCGAAGGCGTACATACCGGACAGCATCTCTCCGTGGTCGAGGACATCACCGAGCGCAAGAAGGCGGAGGCCAATTACCTGCGGGAACAGGAGTTCAATCAAATCCTGGTCAACCACACCTCCGTCATCATCGTGCTTCTCGACCACGAAGGCCACATGGTGCACGTCAATGACGCCACCGTGAACATTCTTGGTTACAGCCGGAATGAACTCCTCAACCGCACCCCCTGGGAGGTCGGAATCATGAGGGACGCCGAGATCACACGCGCACGCGAACGACTCGTGCGGCTTTTTAGCGGCGAATACAACCCACCCCGGGAGGCGGTGCTCTACGCCAAAAACGGCAGGACGCATACCGTGGCGCTTTCAAGCATCGCCACCCGGTCGAAGGATGGCGCCATTGACCGGATCATCGTCACAGGCACCGACCTCACCGAGCGCAACCGTCTGCAAAATGAGATCCTCAGAATCTCCGAACAGGAGCAGGCCCGCATCGGCCACAACCTCCACGATGGTGTCGGTCAGACGATGACCGGGGTCGCCACGCTGATGGAAGCCTTGGAAAGCGAGCTCAGAGGCGATCAGAAGGCGAGTGCCAGTCGCATTCTCCAGCTCCTGCAGGAGGCCATTCAGGAAGTCCGCCGCATGTCACACAGCCTCTCACCGGCTTCGGTGAAGAACCGCGGCCTCGGTGGAGCGTTGCAACTTCTCGCTGAGACCATCCGCACCAACCACCGCACACATTGCACCTGTGAAGTCCAGTCAGACATCTGCATTGATGACCCCGAGAGAGAGACTCACATCTACCGCATTGCACAGGAGGCTGCGAACAACGCCCTGCGGCATGGCAGACCCAAATCAATCCGAATCTCCTTCAAGCGTCTCGATGAGCTCCAATGCGAACTCAAAGTCGAAGACAACGGCTCCGGTCTCCTCAAGAGGAACGAAGGCAGCCAAGGGATCGGCATGCGCGTCATGGACTACCGCGCCAACCTAATCGGGGGCAGCCTTGAGATTAAATCCAAGCCGCGAGGAGGAGTCTGCGTCATCTGCCAGTTCCCTTGCGGAGTTTGCCACTCCAATCAATCTCAAGGAAAGAGGGAAAGTCCGTCAATGACTGACCACGGCATCGGCGGAGGCATTTGAGCCGCCAATTGATTGCCGCCTCTAGGTCAAGAAGGTGGCTCGGGACGGAATCGAACCGCCGACACGGTCGGAGCTCTTTCGCGACACGCTTCGAAGATCTCGATTTAGCCCGTATCACTGGGTAAATCACACAAAGCATATCCAGAGTTGCCATATACAGAGTTGCACAAATCACAAAATCACCATTCGTTGAAGAAACAGCTGAAGCTTTGGTGAAGTTTGTGTTGAACATGTACTAAGCCGCCAGCATCTGCCGCAATCCAAACAGCCAGTTTTGGCAGGTTCAGATCTGGTGTTACAACCCCAAAGCTGATCACTCGCACAGCACCATGAAGTCCACCAAATGCACCGATGCAAAGATGGCACAGAAGATCGACGATGAGTTCCATAACTTCGCGTTCACCGCCTCCCCCGATCACGGAACTGTCAGCCTCACCCGCAGACACCTTCCCGAAGTTGTCACCAACATCCTCAGAATCGCCTGCCATCGCCTATGATCGCCACCAATGGAAATGATACTCCAATGAGCCGCTGGACCTCCAGTGAGACCGCATCACACCGAGATCGCTGGAGTCCTATGAAGGACATGTGTGACTGTTCCCCTGCTCGCACGGCAGCAGTAAAACTCGCCGCTCAGCTTCATGGATTGACGCTCTCTCAATGACTGAAACTTCGTCAAGATCAACAAAGCCGCATTCGACCAGCATCCCATGAACCGAAGGGATGTGCATCAGCCACCGGCCATAAGTCACTTCACCTCCACGAGAACACGACATCAATCGCAAGCAGATCGCCGATAGAAAGGACAACTCCTCACCAACAAAGCATTCCATGTCGTCCGCCAAACCACGAACACATTTATCACCAAGGTCGACATCGCACACTCACTGGTCACTCACCACCACAATGCTCCCCTGAAGTATCGGACACTTACACATCCTTGACATCTCCCTGAAAAAGCAAGAAAAACTACACAGGGTGATTGCGCAGAAAGCCATACTTCTCCTGAGCAAAAGACCGTTCATCGCACCGGACCATTAACCAAGCGCTACCTCATGTCAGCCATACCGAGCACACAATGGACGCTAATTTCGCGCGCACGCTCGGTGAATGGTGCCGTCTCCGGGGCGGCGTTAAACCAGTTGTGCGAGATGTACTGGTTCCCTATCTACGCTTTCGTCCGAAGTTCCAATCATGGTGCCCACGATGCACAGGACTTAACCCAGGGCTTTTTTGAGAAAAAGGTTATAACAGGCGAATTGTTTGCCAAGGCCAACCAGACGAAGGGTCGGCTACGCACCCTCGTCCTAGCGGCAGTAAAAAACTTCCTGCACAATGAGTGGACTCGCGAGACGGCACTCAAACGCGGACAAGGTGCCACGCATTTCTCGATCGACGAAGCAAGTGCCGAGGGATGGTATGGAGCAGAACCCATCGAATCGATGACGCCAGACCGATTGTTTCAGAGGAGATGGGCTCTCGCGGTTCTCGACAGCACCATGAAAGCACTTCGAGATGAATATCAGAAGCGCAACAAGCTGGATGTGTTTGAGAATCTCCGAGGGTTTCTCGGCATGCTGCCCCCCGATGCTGAAGAAACCACGAGTGCTCAAGCGGCGGCGAGGCTTGGAATGGACGAAGGTGCTGTGCGCACCGCGATCTCGCGACTGCGCAGACGGTTTCAAGAGATGCTTCGCGATCAAGTGGCCCAGACTCTTGATGACCCGTCGGAGGCCGAGATTAGAGATGAACTATCCGAATTGAATGACTTTCTCTGATCCAAACGCGGAGTGCGCCACGGTCGCTGTCCAGCATCCAATCCGGACATTTGCGCCGGAGGCCCTGCCTCCTTCCCTCACCGATTTGCATCCTCGTCACCTGCTGAAACTGGGCATTGATGCCTACAATGCCCCCCCTTCACCTGAAGGCTGGCACCCTCCAACTGCCGAGGAATTGGAGGAGAGATTTCACAAACAGGGACTGGCTTGGTATACGATCAGAAAAGAGCTGGGCCATGGGGCCATGGGTGCGGTTTACGAAGCTTATCATTTGCAACTGGATGCGAGCATTGCCGTCAAGATCATGCGGCCTGGCTCTGCATTCAATGATCCGCAGTTCCGCAAGAGTTTCAGGGACGAGGCGCGGATCATGTTCAACCTCGAGCACCCAGGGCTTGTTCGGGTGTTTGACAGCGGATTCTTAGCGGGAGGGACGGATACTGATTTCGATGGGAGTGATTCGGGCGACGTGTTCTTCTTTTCGATGGATCTTCTGGTTGGCAACGAGTTGCGCGCGGAGTTTCGCAAAGGACCGCTTACTGAAGAACGTGCCATAGACATTTTTGGCCAGATTTGCGCGACGGTCGCCTTGGCCCACGAAAACAATGTGATTCATCGTGACTTAAAACCGGAGAACATCTTCCTCACGGATTCGGGCGTGGTCAAAGTGCTCGATTTCGGCCTTGCGAGACGGGATGATAATCCTCTAGACAAAGATCACGCTCTTAAGGCTGCCGGAACACCTGCCTATATGGCGCCCGAGCAGCTAAAACACGGAACCGAAGCATCAAAGAAAACTGACGTTTGGGCCTTGGGCATCATTTTGTACGAACTGTTGACGGGGCAACGTCCAGTTCCAGAGACGTGGGATGTTCCGTCGAAGATCAACAACACATCGCAACCCCTTGACGATGTTGTGCGTGGTTGCCTCGAGGAGGCACCCGACCGTCGCTACCAGTCTGCAACCGAGGTCTTGGCTAAAGTGCAGGCGATTGTCGAGGCTCCCCGCATCGCCGAGGAACTGATGGTGCAACGGACGACAAACCGAAAACTACGCAATCGCTTGTGGTTCGCGGTGATCGCCGGTGGCGCGGCGGTCATTGCAGGGGTGCTGGCCATGCATAAACAAGTCGCTGAGGCACGGGCACGTCTTGTCGCCGAACAGACGCGTCAGTCAGCTGAAAGCCTGATTGAGGATATGTTGGGCGATCTCCGTCAACGACTTGAGGAAGTCGGGCGACTCGATCTCCTCGAGAGTGTGACCCATTCAGCGCGGTCCTACTTCGACCATCTTCCTCAAACCGAATGGAATGCATCGAGTTCACGAAACCATGCATGGACGCTCAAGTACTATGCTGATGTCGCCCGCAAACTGGGCCGCACAGAAGACGCTGATAAGGCATACTTTTCCCATGCAGACATGCTGAGGAAACTACATTTTAATTCGCCTCAGCAGACCGAACTGGCGCGTGAATACGCACAGGCATTGGGTGAAGTCGGCAAAGTCTGGGAAACCCGTGGCGACCTGGCCAAAGCGGAGTCGATTTATCGTTCTCAACTTGACCTGCTGAGTGCCGACGAGTCAGCTCATTTAGAGGATGCGCAGACGGCCGTGGCTTTGGCATCCAGTTTGGAAAACATTGGTTTTCTATACTTCAGGCAAGGCAAGACCAGTCAGGCGGAAAAAGCGTTCAACCGGCAGCTTGAAATCTTCCAACAAATCAACTTCCGGGGTGCGGACGATCCTGAAATCCAGCGCAACCTTGCCAAATCCTACGGCAACTTGGGTGACTTCTGGTTCTATGCTGCAGACTATTCCAAGGCGCGCACCAATTACGAGCAGCAGGAACAGTTGTTGGACGATCTTGCCGCGAACTTGCCAGACGACATGCGCATCTTTAACGAACTCGCAATCGCTTGGAACAAGCTGGGCAAGGCGTTTCAAGCACTCAATAAACTGGAGGAGGCAGAAGTGGCGTTCACCCAGTTTCATGACAAGATCAATCATCTGGCGCGCGATGTGGACCCCCATCATCCAGATTACCAACGTTCACTTTCCACCAGCCTCGCCAATCTCGGAGACATTGCTTTCCTTAAAGGTGACTTCTCCATCGCAAAGGGACATTATATTGAAGATTTGCAAATCACCCGCCAACTTGCCAGACAGTTTGTCGACGAATCTTCGCATGAAATCGACCTGGGGATGTCTTGTGTCAACATGGCGAAACTGCTCAAGAGCAGCGGCGATCCGGACAAGTCTCGGCAGTTTTTGCAGGAGGCTAAAGGGATTGCATTGAGAGTCGGCATCAATGCTCCGGGGATCCCTCAACTTGGCAGACTCCAAGCCCGCATCGAAGAACTTGAGAACGAGCGCTGATCTAGGGTTCCTTGGCACTGACAAACTGCGTAAGCCGCTTTCGAATGCGCTGCAGATCCGCCACGTGATCTGTGAAACGTGCATCATTGAGCAGCGCCTCGGTCCAGATTAGGGCATCGCGGTCATGGTCCGCCAGCGACCCGGGAGTCGTCTCCGAGGCAGATGTGAGCAAGTTCTCCGATACGAGTGCATTCGCATTTGGGAAAACACTCGCAAATGCCGTCCACTCTTTTTCAGACCGTGAATTTGACGACAAATATGCTTCCAGACTGTCCCTTTGAGCAGCATCACGGACATCCGCCCTTGCGAAAAAGCCCGCCAGCATTTCCGGCCTCTGTGAGGAAACATCGGACAGCTTGGAGAGTGCTGCCAGCATGACCGCAGGTTCACGCAAGACAAGCCTGTCGAGCGTCAAAAATGCGGCATACCCAAGATCAGCCCGTGTGCGGTCCAGCGTCAGTTGAGCCAGTGTTGGCGTTGCCTCAGTGGCGCCCGCAAAGACCAAGACATCAAAGGCTTCGAAATAACCGGCGCTTGGTTGCGCCTTCCAAACCGGATGTTGAATGAGTTCGAGCGCCTTGGAAGACAGAAATTCACGTGCCGCTCCGGGTTCCGTCCCCCACGCAAAGTTGCGCAGACTTACCGCCCACTCATCAGCGGT
>NZ_JAGRPF010000163.1 GCF_020439865.1 Prosthecobacter sp. | reverse complement strand
GGTGGCGTGCAGGGCGTCTTCGACGCGGGCTTTCTTTTCCTTCATCTCGGTTTCGGTGGCGGCACCGACGTTGATGACGGCCACGCCGCCGGCGAGCTTCGCAAGGCGCTCCTGGAGCTTCTCACGATCGTAGTCGCTGGTGGTTTCGGCGATCTGGTTCTTGATCTGGGAAACGCGTCCCGCGATGGCTTCGCTGCCGCCTTCGCCTTCGACGATGACGGTGTTTTCCTTGCCAATGGTGATGCGCTTGGCCTGGCCGAGGTCGGCGAGCTCGATGTTCTCAAGCTTGATGCCGAGGTCTTCGGTGATGCAGCGGCCGCCGGTGAGGATGGCGATGTCTTCGAGCATGGCCTTGCGGCGGTCGCCGAAGCCAGGAGCCTTGACGGCGACGATGTTGAGGGTGCCGCGCAGCTTGTTCACCACGAGGGTGGCAAGGGCTTCGCCTTCGACGTCTTCAGCGATGATGAGGAGGGGCTTGCCGGAGCGGGCGACCTTCTCAAGCAGAGGAAGCATGTCCTTGAGGCTGCTGATCTTCTTCTCGTTGATGAGGATGTAGGCGGACTCAAGGTTCGCTTCCATGGACTCAGGATTGGTGACGAAGTAAGGGGAGAGGTAGCCCTTGTCGAACTGCATGCCTTCCACGACTTCGAGGGTCGTTTCGATGCTCTTGGCTTCTTCGACGGTGATGGTGCCTTCCTTGCCGACTTTGTCCATGGCTTCGGCGATGATGTTGCCGATGCCGGCGTCCCAGTTGGCGGACACAGTTGCGACCTGAGCCACTTCCTTGCTGTCCTTCACCGGGGTGGAGATTTCCTTGAGCTTGGCGACGATGGCCTCGGTGGCCTTCAGGATGCCGCGCTGCAGGGAGGTCGGGTTGGCGCCGGCGGTCACGTTGCGGAGACCTTCGGAGTAGATCGCCTCGGCAAGAACCGTGGCGGTCGTGGTGCCGTCACCGGCGATGTCGGAGGTCTTGGAGGAGACTTCCTTGATGAGCTGGGCGCCCATGTTTTCATAGGGATCAGGAAGTTCAATTTCCTTGGCCACGGTAACACCGTCCTTGGTGATGGTGGGGGAGCCGAATTTCTTTTCCAGGATCACGTTGCGTCCGGATGGTCCGAGGGTGGCCTTCACGGCTTTCGCCAGTTTGGTGACACCGCGGAGGAGGGCGTGACGTGCGTTTTCGTCGAAGTTGAGTTGTTTAGCCATAACAGTGGATGTGTGAGGTCAGGGGTTTGGGTTGAGGGGATTAAGCGATGATGCCGAGGATGTCCGTTTCGTTGATGATGAGGACGTCTTCGCCGTTGAGCTTCACTTCCGTGCCGCCGTACTTGGAGATGAGGACCTTGTCGCCCTTCTTCACGGTGAAGAGGGTAGCGACGTCTTTGCCTTCGTCGTCCTTGCCGGTGCCGAGTGCGAGCACTTCAGCTTCCTGCGGCTTTTCTTTGGCGGTGTCAGGGAGGAAGATGCCGCCAGCGGTTTTTTCTTCGCTGGAGGAGCGCTTCACGAGGACGCGGCGTCCGAGGGGGGTGATGGAGGTGGCCATAGTTGGTCTGGTTTGTGCTTTGAGGGTTGTGGTTCTGGTTTGGTTCGGGTTGTCTGCCCGGCCTGCTGTCACACGGGTTGGGTGTGCCGGCTGGCCGGGCGGAAAGGGGTCAGTCAGGTTGTTCGGTTTTGGGGGGGGTAGGCGCAGCGGCCGGCGCAGGGACGATGGAAACACCGTTGGGTGCGCGATCGAGGCCGCCGTAGCTGATGTCTGGGGTGGCTTCGCCGATTTCACCGACGAGGAAACTCACGAGCTGCTTCGGGTCTTCGGAAAGCACGGCCTGCAGCATGCGCGCCGTGCGTGCCTGATCGTAGCCTTTGATGTCGAGGTCAAGCCTGGCAGCACCATCGAGTCCTTTGATCTGTGCAGCGAGATCGACGCTGTTGTTGATGCGCGCCTGCAAGGGTTTGTCCTGCGCGAGTTTGCCCAGCAGATTGCGCAGCGGGGCGTTCACCTCCGGCACGTTGAGGAGATCGGCGGCCGTTTTGCCAGGATATTGCGCGAGGATGGCCTTCGCCTCGTCCGCCAGCTCGTCGGATGTGGCAGGAGCAGGCGGAGGCGGGGTCAAAGCATCACTGATCGCCGCATCGAGCCGCGTTTCGGAAACTGTGGCGGCCTTGGGCGCCTCAGAAACAGCCGGCTTGACTGCTTCGGGTGATTTGCCGCAGGAGGCGCATGCCAATGCCGCGATGATGAGGAAAGCGGACGTTTTCATGCGCGTGGGGCCAGTGCGGCATTGGAGATTTCACGCAGGGCCGTTCTCACGGCCTGCTCGAAGCTTTGAAATGATTCGTACTGCGGCAGCAATGCTCCGGTCATGCCGCGCACATCAGCGGTGTTTTCCAACCGGCCCATGACGAACCACTGGTCGCCACCGTGACTTTCGATGAGCGATTTGAGGTATTGGATCTCGAGCTTCTTGTTCGTGATCTGATCGTTCGTGTCGGAACTCTGGTTGGTGAACTCCACCAGCGGCTGGCGGCAGAGCAGGATGCCATACGCACGACCGGGAGCCAGCGAGCAGGTCACGGAATACTTCGCCTGCGAATCCACCAGCGTGTGGGTGGGGTCGGTGCAGCTGATCGCCAGCTCCGTCTCATCGAGACGTGCGCTCGCGCCCATGGGATCGCGCTTGATGCGGAATCCCTCGACCTCGGTCATCGACGTGAAACATTCGACGATCTGGTTCAAGAAACGACGGCGCTGGCCGAGCAACAGCTCGTCATGTCGATGGAGGAGGCCTTTGGCCTCTCCATCGAGCGCAGACAGTTCCTTGAGCGCTTCCAGACTCATCGTGGTTTCAGAATGGGCATGCGGATCTGTGCTTACTTGTCCTTGTCCACGACTTCGAAGTCAGCGTCGACGACCTTGCCTTTGTCCTTCGGTTCTGCAGAGGCTGTTTCAGCGCCACCCGCAGCACCCATGTCGGGCATGCCACCGGGGGCTCCGGCGGTTGCGCCTGCCTGGGCTGCGGCCTGATAGGCGGCGGCGAAGAGTTTTTCGAGTTCTTCGGTCTGTGCCTTCATCTTGTCGGTGTCGCCGGATTCGACGGCGGACTTGAGGCTGGTGAGCTTGTCCTTGATCGGGGCGAGCTGGTCGGCGGGGACTTTTTCTTCCCACTCCTTGAGCTGCTTCTCGATCTCGAAACTGAGGCCTTCCGCCTTGTTCTTCACTTCGACGGCTTCCTTGCGCTTGAGGTCTTCCTCGGCGTGCTCCTCGGCATCGCGCTTGGCTTTTTCGATCTCTTCCTGGCTGAGGCCGGAGCTGCCCTGGATGGAGATTTTCTGCTCTTTGCCGGACACTTTTTCCTTCGCGGAGACGTGCAGGATGCCGTTGGCGTCGATGTCAAAGGTGACTTCGATCTGCGGCACACCACGTGGGGCCGGCGGGATGCCGTCGAGCTTGAAGGTGCCGAGCGTCTTGTTGTCGCGGGACATTGGGCGCTCGCCCTGAAGGACGACGATTTCGACGCCGGGCTGGTTGTCGCTGTAGGTGGAGAAGATCTGCGAGTGCTTCTTCGGGATCGTCGTGTTGCGCGGGATCATCGGGGTGGCGACACCGCCGGCGGTCTCGATGGCGAGCGTGAGGGGAGTCACGTCGAGCAGGAGCACGTCTTTGACATCACCCTTGAGCACACCGCCCTGGATGGCAGCGCCGATGGCGACAACTTCATCCGGATTCACACCCTGATGCGGGTCTTTGCCGGCGAGCTTCTTCGCAGTTTCGACCACCTTCGGCATGCGGGTCATTCCGCCGACGAGCACGAGTTCGTCGATCTTGCTGGCGTCGAGTTTGGCGGCGGCGAGGCAGTCCTTCACTGGCTTGATGGTGCGCTCGAACAGGCTGTCCGTGAGCTGCTCCATCTTGGCGCGGGTGAGCGTCTTCATAATGTGCTTCGGCCCGGTGGCGTCGGCGGTGATGAAGGGCAGGTTCAAATCGTAGCTCTGGCTGGAGCTGAGGGCGATCTTGGCTTTCTCGGCTTCTTCCTTGATGCGCTGGATGGCGTCCGGCTGGCCGCTGAGGTCGATGCCGCTGTCGGTTTTGAATTCGCTGATGATCCACTGGATGAGCGTGTTGTCCCAGTCGTCACCGCCGAGGTGGGTGTCGCCATCCGTGGCGAGCACTTCGAAGACGCCGTCACCGATTTCGAGCACGCTGATGTCGAACGTGCCGCCGCCAAGGTCATACACGGCGACCTTTTCGTCTGACTTGCTGTCGAGACCGTAGGCGAGTGCCGCGGCGGTCGGCTCATTGATGATACGGCGAACATTGAGGCCGGCGATCTCACCCGCGGCCTTCGTGGCGTTGCGCTGGCTGTCGTTGAAGTAAGCAGGAACGGTGATGACCGCTTCGGTGATCGTTTCGCCGAGCTTGGCTTCCGCGTCGGCCTTCAGCTTCGCGAGGATCATCGCGCTGACTTCCTGCGGGCTGTAAGTTTTCGTTTCGCCGCCGACTTCGACCTGCACGTGGGCGTCGCCATTGCCGGCGGCCACGATCTTGTAGGGCATGCGCTTGTCGGCGTCGGTGAGTTCGGCGAACTTGCGGCCCATGAGGCGCTTCACGGAGAAGACGGTGTTGCGTGGGTTCGTCACAGCCTGGCGCTTCGCGGCCTGACCGACGACACGCTCGCCACTCTTGGTGAAAGCGACGACTGAGGGCGTCGTGCGGGCGCCTTCTGAATTTTCGAGCACCGTGGCCTTGCCGCCTTCGAGGACGGCCATGCAGGAGTTGGTGGTGCCGAGGTCAATGCCGAGGATTTTGCTCATGGTGTGTGGGTTGGGGGGAAAGGGTGGTACTGAGGGTTGTTGATGCCCTTTTCCTTGGCTAGAGGCGTGCCAAGTGGCATTTTTCTCAGTTAACACGCTGTAAATCAGAGATCTAGTGATTGGATCTCAAAGTGCCAAGTGCCCCAAAATACCGTCAAAGTGCCAAAATGTGGCACAACTGCGCTGGCACTTGGCACTTTGGCTGTTGGTTGTGACACGCTCGCTGAATTTCGAACGGATCGCAGCCGCTCTCCTGCGAGAGGTGGCCTGCCGACCTTGTGAAAAGATTCACAATCTGTTTGCCGCTCCTGCGCACGGGGCGTAATTCTGCCAGCCCTTAAACCCCTGTTGCCCCATGGTCGCCCCTGCTGATCAAACTCTTGCCGCCTACGATTCGAAAGTCGAAGGCAATGTCATCTTCACGAAGCTGGACGCCGCCATCAACTGGATGCGCAAGAACTCCATGTGGCCGATGCCGATGGGCCTCGCCTGCTGCGCGATCGAAATGATGGCCGCGGCATGCAGCCGCTACGATTTGAGCCGCTTCGGTGCCGAGGTGATGCGCTTTTCCCCGCGTCAGGCCGACGTGATGATCGTGGCCGGCACGGTCACTTACAAGATGGCCCTCGCCGTGAAACGCGTGTGGGATCAGATGCCCGCGCCGAAATGGTGCATCGCCATGGGCGCCTGCGCGAGCAGCGGCGGCATGTATCGCAGCTACGCCGTGCTTCAAGGCATCGACCAGCTCATTCCGGTGGACGTTTACATCTCCGGCTGCCCGCCGCGTCCCGAGGCGCTTCTCGAAGGTCTCATGCGTTTGCAGCACAAGATCGAAACCGAACACTCCTTCGTCGAACAGAAGAAGGAACTCATCGACGAACTCACCGCCTAATTCTTCACGATCATGAACGCGGCAGAAATGGTGCAGGCCTTGAAGCAGAAGTTCGGCGATGCCGTCCTCGAAACGAAGGAGTTCCGCGACGAGCAAACGCTCGTCGTCAAACTCGCGAGCGCGAAACCGCTGCTCAAGTACTGCCGTGACGAATTGAACTTCGACTACCTCGTGGACGTCTCCAGCCTCGACTACATGGGCAAGGAACCGCGTTTCGAGATGGTGTACGAACTCTATGGCTACGGACACCTGCAGCACCTCCGTGTACGAGCCGCCGTGGCCGAGGACGAGGAAGTCCCCACCGTCAGCGACATCTGGCCAACCGCCGACTGGCACGAGCGTGAAGTCTACGACATGATGGGCATCAAGTTCAGCGGCCATCCTGATCTGCGCCGTATCCTCATGTGGGAAGGCTATCCTTTCTTCCCCTTGCGGAAGGATTTTCCGCTCGAAGGCAAGCCCAGCGAAATGCCCGACGTCGGCTTCACCAAAGTCGCGCCGATGGCCGACGGTCCGTTCGTCACCTGCGCAGGCCCTGGCGACACCGTGACTCGCGAACCGCGCTCCCACCGGCCGGTGGAATGATCCTGGCCTGCGGAAAGCATGGAAGAATTCAGGATGATTCTTCCCATGTGTTTCACGGATGACGCGGGCAGGAAAGAGCCGCTTCTTGATACCGTTCTGTTTCCTCCTTTTCATCATGACACGCACCCACCTCACCACCGTCCTCGGCCTCGCTCTGGCGACCGCCGCTTCTGCCGCCACCGCTGACTGGCCCACCTTCCGCGGCCCTGCTGGCAATGGCATCGTTCCTGCCGTGCCCGGCGCCAAATGGAGCCTCAAACAGGTCTGGAAATCGCCCACCAACCTCGGCTTCAGCAGCTTCTCCGTCGCGGACGGCAAGGCCTACACGCTCGTCACTGGCGAAACCGATGGTAACAGCGGTGAAATGCTCGCCTGCCTGGATGAAGCTACGGGCAAGGAGTTGTGGAGCAAACCGCTGAGCGTCATTCCCAAATACGACGGCGGTGGCGATGCCGGCACCCCGGACAACAAAGGT
>NZ_JAGRPF010000162.1 GCF_020439865.1 Prosthecobacter sp. | reverse complement strand
TGAGCTTGCGGTTCCATGCGTAATACACCGCCTTGTCGTTGAGCACGACGGTGGGCGATTCCTCGGAGAAGCTGAAGAGCGGCTTCGTCGTCTGCGCGATCGGCGCGGACTTCCACTTCTGCGCGCCGGTCTTCAAATCAAGGCACACGAGGCTGAAACCGTCGTGATAGACCACGTTGTCGCCGAGTGCCGCAAGCGTGAGCACGCTGATCTGCGGTCCGGCGTGCTTCCACAAAACCCTTCCCGTCTTCGCCTCGACCGCGACGACGTTCTTCGGGGCCGAATGATCGAGCACCACGCGATTGCGTCCGTCATAGCTGAAGTGGCGGCGCTTTTCGGTGTCCTCCTCGATCGTTTTCATGTCCGGCGGCGTCGGATTGCTCACCACGAGCAGAATGCCCTGCGTGGAGATCACCTCCTCCGCGGCGGCGGTCTCGTCATACACGTGCAACTGCTCGCCCGTGGCGGCGTCGAACTCGATGAGCGGTCCGTTGATGTCGAGTGGCGCATACACACGATCGCCGATGGCAATGAGTTTGCGCGGCATCTGCGCCGGACCGCTCTTCCACGGCCAGAATCGCGTGAGCCACTGCGTGAGCGGCTTCTTCCAAAGCACGACACCGTTATAGGCATCGCGTGCGACAAGCTGCCAGTCTGACGCGAGCTGCACCGACGCACGCGCTCCTTCGTCCATGATGTAAAACACGCGGCCATTCGCAGACACCATCGCGTTCAGGCTCGCCATGCTCTCGTGCGCCGTGGACCACAGCGGCGTGCCCGCCCACTGAAAGCGCCGCGGCAGGCCGCAGCTCTTGTCCTCGCCCACCGGATTGTTCGCGGCGTCGTATTGGTAATGCGTCCACTCCACCGTCTTCGGCGCATGCGGTTTGGTTTCCGCCGTCCAAGCGCCGTCCTTCTTTCGCATCACCGTGCCCCCCGGAGCCAGCACACGCATCGCCTCCTCCTTCGAAACCTTCGTGCCATCATCGAGCAGCAGCAGGTTCACCAGATTCTCCGCATGCGGCAGATCGTTGCGCTTCCAAACTTCCGCCGAAAGCCGCGCGGCCGCCGCGCTCTCACGAAACTTCGCCCGCGCCTGCGTCACCGCCGCCGCGTCATCATCCAGCGCCTGCACGATCAACGACGGTCGCGTCGCAGCGATGTCCGCCGCCAGCGCTCCATCCCCCGCGCCCACATGAACCACCAGCCCGCCGGTAGTGTGACTTTGTTCGAGGAGCTGTTTGGCGTCATCTGCTGCGAGAATGGAACTCGCGAGGCCGAACGTGAGCAGGAAAAAGGTCGGGGCACATTTCATGGTCGCATGAGAACGATCCGAATGGCCATTCCTAGCCGCTCATTGGTCAAACATTCGCTTCGGAGTTGAAAGTGCGATCCCTGCCAGTTGGTTGAACGATGCATTCCTTTATCTCCCGGTCGTTCGCCGCACTGACTCTGGCTCTGCCATTGTCGGCAACCGAACCGCATCACGTCGCACCCGATGAGGCCAAACTGCTCATGCTCGACACGCGGGTGATCGAACACGCTGAAAATGCCCGGCTCGTTCTCAGCTCGCCGGTCAAGGAGCCGCGAAATCCGTTGCTTCGCTCGGATCATCCTTGGGAAAACGCCACGAACAACTACTACCCGAATGTGCTTTGGGATGCGGAGGAGAAGGTGTGGAAGCTTTGGTATAAGGACGTGCTCGCAGACAAGGAAGTGATCGCACAGATGGATCAGCCCAGCACGGTGCATGATGTCGGTTGGTATCTGCTCTACGCCACATCCCGCGATGGCCTCGCGTGGCAGCGGCCTGAGCTCGGCGTGCATCGGTTCGCTGGCAGCGCAGCCAACAACATCGTTTCGCGCGACTGCCCGAACGTGGGCGTTTTCAAAGACCTCCACGATGCTGATCCCACTCGGCGCTACAAGATGGTCTTCGACGTCGGGCTCGGCAAACCGCGGGTGCGTTTCAGTGCGGACGGGATTCAGTGGGGCGAAGCAAGCGAGGTGCAGGGCTTCACGGCGCAGCAGGGCGACACGCACAACAACGCCTTTTATGACACGCGGCTCGGCAAGTATCTGTGGTTCACGAAGCTCTACCTCGGCGAACGGCTGGTGACGCGGCTTGAGAGCGATGATTTTCAGCACTGGAAGAGCAGCGGTCTCGTCCTTCGCAGCACGCTGGACGAAGGTCGTGTGCATCAAACGTATGCGCTGACCGTCTTCCCCTATGCCAATCTCTACCTCGGCTATGTGATGATGTATCACGTCGGAGCCGGGCGGACGGTGGACGTGGAGCTCGCGTGGAGTCCCGATTCGATCCACTGGCAGCGCGTAGCACCGGGTAAGGCTTTCCTGCCACTTGGCGTGGCTGGAAGCTACGACAGTGGCTGCATCTACGCGCAGGCAGGTCCGCCAGCGGTGCAGGACGGTGAGTTGCTTATTTATTACGGTGGAAGCCCGACGGTGCATCAAGGCTGGAAGCGTTCGGGTGACCTGTGTCTGGCACGGCTGGGTGAAGATCGCTTTGCGGCGTATGAGTCCAGTGAGATTGGAAAACCGACCGTGCTCACGACTTCGCTGCTGCGCACGACCAGTCAGCCGATCCGGCTCAATGCCGATGGCGACGTGAAGATGGAAACACTGCACGAAAAGGACGGCCTAGTGCGCCTGCGGCTCACACTCGCACCCGGCGCGAAGCTCTATGCGATCACAGGAGCCACGCTTGTGAACACTGATTTGCCTGCGCCGAAGTTGGAGCCTCTGCCGCGCGCGGCGGCACGTTCGGAGCCGCTAGTTTTCACCTTCGATCACGACGCCGGGAATTGGAAGGGCGTGGATGCGCTCGAGCATCACGCGGAAGGCTATATCTCAGTCTCGCGCTCCAAAAACCTGAGCCCGATCCTGCACGGGATTCCGCTGGCCGGCGACTGGCCCGTGCTGCTCGGCGGCGACGAAGTGACGATCTCCGCCCGCATCCGCGCCGCGAAGGCGGGCGGCAAGGTGCGCGTGGGAATCTTTGCCCGCGACATCGCGCAGTGGGAATGCGAGAAGCTTCCGCCTCTCACCGCCGGCTGGCAGACAATCTCCACGACGATCCGCTACGACTGGACCGACGAACAGGCACGAGCCGCAGGCTGGCAGCCGTCGCCGCAGGCCTTCTCCTGGCGCGACACGATCCGCCACGCGGGCAAGATGGCGATTATGGCCACGTGGATCGGCGAGCAAGGCAGCTTCGAGGTGGACGAAGTTCGATTGCAGCCACGCTGAGCCGCAGCGCATCCAATGCTCTGCCGACTTCAGCCGCACATCATTGGTCAAACATTCGCTTCAACCACGCGTCAACGACCGGTGTGGCCGGATACGACGAATCGCCCATCTGGCGATTGATCTCGGCGTGGCCCTTGAGGCCGCGGCCTTCGAAGCCTTGGATCTCGACCACCGTTCCGTCCTTGCGCAGTGCCGCAGCCAGCGCGTTGGACTGCGCGGTGCCGTCTTCACGCTGCACATGCAGGATCAGGAAGGCGGGTGCGTTGGGCGCGTCGGCGTGCTTCGTCGGTGACAGGGCAGCCTGCCGCTTCGGATCGGTGCCGAAGGCCTGCAAGTAGGTGTCGTGCATGAACTGGCCGCCTTCCGCGATCTGGCGCGGCACGTCGTAGCACGCGCCGTCGAGCGGGATGACCCCGCGGAGGGAATTCGCATTCAGGCCGGCCTTTTTGAAATAGCTGAGGTCCGTGCCAACGAGCGCCGACAGATGCGCGCCCGCGCTATGTCCCATGAGCACCACGCGTTTGCCATCGAAGCCGAGCGTCTCCGCCCGGTTGATGAGATGCGCGATCGCATTCGCCACATCCTGCGCCTGCTGCTCCACCGTGGCCGCAGGCACGAGACGGTAGTTGATCGAAGCGAAGGCGTAACCCTGCTGATGGTAGTGCGCGGACTTCTCGCCGGTCGCGTCCCGTTTGTCCCCCATCCTCCAGCCGCCGCCGTGGACAAAGATCACCAGCGGCGCGTTCGGCGATTCCGATTTCCAAAAGTCGAGCTTCTGCAGCGGGTCAGTGCCGTAACTGAGTTCGACGGAGTCTCCTGACGACCGTCGCTGCGTCAGCATTTCCCGCAGTCGCTCACGCAAGCGGGTTTGTGCGGACGCGGGGACGATTTGCAGGGTGACGAAGCAAAGGATGAGAGCGGTTCTAAACATGGGGTTCGGGTAAGGTGAAGGCTGCAACCACCGAATGCTCCGCAGGTCGCCCCGGTTTCAGAAAAATGATCGAGCGACAATTCACAGAGCATCGGCAAAGCCAAACGAATAGACCTTGGCGTTGTGGATCTCCATGCGCAGCACGACGGGACGATTCAGAAGTGGTTCAAGCTGGCCCGCCGGGACGCGGGTGCCTGTCCGGGTAACGACGGCGCTGCCCGTCACATTGCCTGATTCGTCGAACGCCGTCACTTTCACCTGACCGCCATCATGCGCATCGCAGGTGATCCACAGCCGGGAACCACTGCAGGTCACCGGTCGCGTGGTGATGATGGCGGTGGATTGGTCATCGACGGGTTCGTAGCCGGCCCAGCCGTCAGGTCGCAGCGTGGCGAGGCAGAGAAAGCCGTCGCGCCATGAGGTGTGTTTGCCGTTCGAGCCACCGTAGTAGATGCGGATTTCGTCTTTGTTCACAACCGGCGAGGCGGCGGCATACACGCAGCCCCAGTCGTAGTCGCCTTCGTTCGTTGCATTGCCGATGAACGGCGTGCCGGCTTGAATGCGCTGCCAGGTCGCGGTGTCGGGACTCCAGGCGAGCTCGGTGTGAACGCGGTCTTCCTTCGTACGAATGACGGCCAGCAAACCCAGATAGACATCGCCGTGTCGAAACACCGGCATCGCATACGCCTGGTTTTCCGGATCGCAGCGCAGCACCTCGACCGCCTTCGTCCAGTGTTTCAAATCGGCGCTTTCAGTGCGGCCGACGACGCGTTCACGAACGCCACCACTCTTGTTGAACAAGCGCACGAATCCCGCCCAGGACTTCCCATCCGGGCCGCGAACCATGTTGTTGTGCGTGTCGCTGCGCACTCCGGTGTCTTCGGAGGCAACGGCCTCGCTCCAATGCACGCCGTCGGCGGAGTAGCGCATGTCTTCGGCGCGAAACATCTTGTAGCGCCGCTGCGGGTCCGGTTCGGCATCGTCGCACGTGACGCCTGCGCCATGCGGTCCACGCAGCACGAGATTGTTGGCCTTGCTGCCTTCAAACTCGACCACGCCCAATTCGGGCTTCACCCACTTCAATCCATCCTCCGACACCGCGTAGCACACGCCCATCTCGCGACCGGGCGGCGGACGATACCGCGTGCTGTGACGTTGCTCGATCGACAGGCCTTTCGACGGCAGATCCACGATGAACGGGCTGTACCAGCACTTGTAGAGCTTGTCGGCGGGATCGAGGACGACGTTGGCATACAGATTGTCAAAGCGCACCTCCCACGGCCTGTCTTCGGCCATGAGCGGATTCGCTGGATGCTTCTCGACGGTTCCAAGCGTGAGGCGTGCGTTTTGTGTCGATTGAATGACACGCGAATCCAGCAGCAAGTGGGTGCCTTTCGTCGGGTCATCTGCCCGCGCCGATGTCAGCAACACGAATAATGTCGTCAGGCACAGAGAAGCGAATTTCATCGGTTTCGACTACTGAACACCATTCACCACATTCTCCAATGGCTGACCGGTGACCGCGGCGAGCGCGATGCGGGCGGACGTGGAGCGCATTTCGATCTTGGATTCGACACTGCAAAATGCGGCATGGCACGTCGCGATGAGGTTCGGCGTGGCAGCTTCGTCTGCGGTTCGCAGCGGTTCGTCCTCGATGACGTCGAGTCCGGCACCGGCGATGCGGCCTTCGCGAAGCGCGGCGAGAATCGCCGTCTTCTCGATCACGCCTCCACGGGCCGTGTTCACCACAAACGCCTCCGGTTTGAGCAGCGCGAGTTCGCGCTCGGCGATGAGATGCCGCGTTTCGTCGTTGAGCGGGCAATGCACTGAAAGCACGTCGCATCGCGTGAGCAGTTCGTCGAGCGTTCGCACCCGGGTGACGCCCACTGCCTTGTCGGCACCATTGGGAAGATAGGGATCGTGGAAGATGACCTTGAAGCCGAGCGCCTTCGCGCGCAGCGCGGTCGCCGTGCCGATGCGTCCGAGGCCGACGATGCCAAACGTCAATTCGCGCAGGCGTCGCAGCCTCGCACCGATCTTGATGTTCCATCCCAGAGTCTTCGCCTCTGCATCGAGCGGAAAAAGCTGGCGGCACAGCGCCATCGCGAGCGCGATCGCATGATCGGCGACTTCCTCGGTGCCGTAATCCGGCACGTTGCAAACGGCGATGCCGCGCTCACGTGCGGCAGCCGCGTCCACGCTGTCGAAACCGACGCCATTGCGGATGATGGCGCGGCAGTTTTTCAGCCCGGCAATGCCCGAGGCGGTCAGCGGCATGTTGTGCCAGATGATGATCGCATTCGCACCCGCGATTTCTTCATCCAGATCGGCGTCCGTATCACACAGGTGCCGCGTGACCTTCGCAGCGCTGCCGATGATGTTTTTTTCAATGACGGATTCGGCATCTCCCTGCGGAGCGGTGCGCCAGTCGATGATCGCGATGTGGGGCTGACTCATGTGATGATCTCCTTGATGACGTGTCCATGCACATCCGTCAACCGGCGCTGGATGCCGTTGTGGTAGAAGCTGAGTTTTTCATGGTCCAGACCGAGGAGATGCAGCGCCGTGGCGTGGAGTTCGTAGCTGTAGGCGGGATTCTCGGCGGCTTTGAAACCGAGTTCGTCGGTGCTGCCGTAGGCGCTGCCACCTTTGATCCCGCCGCCGGCCATCCAAGCGGTGAAGGCGCCGGGATTGTGATCGCGCCCCTTGCCGCTGCCCTGCGCGGCGGGCTGGCGGCCAAACTCCGAGGTGCAGATGACGAGCGTGCTGTCGAGCATGCCGCGTGATTTCAAATCAGCGAGCAGCGCGGCGGCGCCGCTGTCGAGGATCGGTCCCCAGTAGCCGTGATCGCGCACGAGGTCCTCATGGCTGTCCCAGTTCGGGCGGATCTTTTTCGCGGTGGTGTTTTCCGCACCGCAGTAGATCTGCACGAAGCGAACACCGCGCTCGACGAGACGGCGCGCGAGCAGGCACTGCCTGCCAAACGGTCCGATGTCCTCATGATCGAGCTGGTAGAGCTTCTTCGTGACCTCCGTCTCGCCATGCAGGTCGGTGGCTTCGGGCGCGCTGAGTTGCAGACGCGCGGCGAGTTCATACGCGGCGATGCGTGCCTCGAGTTCGCTGTTGCCCTCGCGTTGCGAAGCGTGTTCGCGATTGAGCATCTGTAGAAAGTCGCGGCTCGTCTGTTCGGCAGGTCCGCGCAGGTTCGCGAAACTCTTCGGTGGAAACAAATCGGCGATGGGCGGCTTCTCCGCATCGGTTTCGAGCACGGTTCCCTGATGAATCGCCGGCAGGAAACCCGCGCCCCAGTTGATGACGCCGCCGGGCGGCAATCCGCGCGGATCCGGCAGCACGACGAAGGCGGGCAGATCCTCGCTCAAG
This sequence comes from Prosthecobacter sp., assembly GCF_020439865.1. Taxonomy (GTDB): domain Bacteria; phylum Verrucomicrobiota; class Verrucomicrobiia; order Verrucomicrobiales; family Verrucomicrobiaceae; genus Prosthecobacter. The sequence continues at coordinate 2,653 of NZ_JAGRPF010000162.1, read as the reverse complement.
CTGCCGAGGCCATACGTCACCCACGCGCCCATGCTCGGAAAGCCGGGCAGGATGTAGCCGCTGTTCGCCATGAACATCGCCGGGCCGTGCAGCGCCGATTTGCTCTGCATCGAGTGGATGAACGCCATGTCATCGACGCGCTGCGCCAGTTTCGGAAACAGATCGCTGATCCAACGTCCGCATTCGCCATGCTGACGAAACGGCCACCAGCTTCCCTGGCAGTTGCCCGGCTTCGACGCGAAGAACTGCAGCTTGCCATCTGGATCGAAGGGTTTGCCCTGCCGTTTCGCGAGCTCCGGCTTGTAGTCCCACGTGTCCACATGCGACAGCCCACCGGGACAGAAGATCTGAATCACCGCCCGCGCCTTCGCCGCATGATGCGGTTTGCGTGGCGACAGCGGATTCGCCGCGGCCTGCACATCCTGTTCCAGCAAGGCGGCGAGCGCCATGCTGCCAAAGCCGCCGCCGAGGCGTTGGAGAAAATCGCGGCGGCAGCCGAAACGATTTCGCATAGGACATGGTGTGACGAAATTCATATCGTTTGATTTTATGAAGCAGACAAATCGTTGAGGCTCCTCAGTCAGTGTCTGTGGCCATTATCAGCGTTAGCAGACGGGCCTTAGGTTGTAGAATGACCCACGTTAGATCCCATGCGATCGCACCATGTCTTGAGCACCAGGGTTTATCACACGCGTAGAATTCAAGGTCGGTATGGGCATCTTTGAATGAAGCAAAGACGGAGTCGCCCAACCGCTTTGCATCATCTATCCTCTCTGCGGTAATCGGAGATGGTGAATACGCACCTCCTCGGGCGAGTGTTTGCGCAAAGAAGCCGCTCAAGAGAAAGGCCGAGTAATATTGCCAGTTGATTGGCCTGATCAGAACTTGGTCTTGGCGCTCCGAAATGCCAAACTGATTTACGATGTCCTCATGCCTCATGATCTCAAGGAACTGAGTAGGAATCCATGGTTGACGCTTTTTCGCGATCAATGAAATTCCAAGTGCATTGTCATTAATTTGATATGTTCGCGACTCGACAAAGCCATTTCGATACTCTTGGCCTAGTGCATTACAGTAGTCTTGCAAAGCGCTTGTCGGCTTAATCTCTTCAATATCTAGGTTTTCCCAGCGCAAAGAAGGCGGCTCAACCTGTCGGCAAACATGTTCCAAGCCATCAGTTCTTCTGAGATGATCTATGACCCCAAACAATCCGGTGAGATGAGGATTGCTAGTTCGAATTCCTTCAGGAACGACGATGAACCGATCTGTCGGCCACAATCCGCCTCCTGAGACTAATCGTGCGCGTGGCTCAAAATCCGGAGAGTTGCGGTCAAACAATCCGCTGCAAGGCAAAAAGTTGAACGTGCGAGCCTGCTGACTGAGCGGCTCATAAATCACGACAGGACCTGCTTTAGGAGCCGCACTATTTGATTGAGCGCAATAATGGATTTCATGTCCGTCTCGCCATTCTATCGCTGTTTCTAAAGGATTCATTGTGCAGAGCATGACAGGAGATCAAGAAACTGCTGGGTCCATGAAAACCAGTTGGGAGTTCAATCAACGTAAACAAACTCGTTCGCATTGATGAGCATACGGCAGAGTGCGAAGAGAGACTGTTCGGCGACGAGATGCGTGGAGGCGGTGAGTTCGTCCTGGGTGGGAGAACGCTGGAAGCACAGGTCAAAGGCACGGCGGATGGCGGCGTCACGGGAGTCGGTTTCGTTTTCGATGCGCGTGGCGAGGTAGCGCGCTTGCTGGAGCATGAACTCGTTGTTACTCAACGTGAGGGCCTGCAGCGCAGTCGTGGTTTGCGCGCGCGACGGAGTCAGATTGGCGGGATCAGGGCAGTCCAACGTGGTCATGAATTGGTGCGGCGTGGTGCGCACGATGAAACGATAGATGCTGCGCCGCCAAAGCTCGGGTTTGTCGGGCGTGAGGTAGTCGTAGATCGGCGCGTAGGCCTCGGTGTAGTTGAAGTCTCGATAGCCGGGGCCGCCCATCTCGGGATTGAGCTTGCCGCTGACGGCGAGCACGGCGTCGTGCAGCGATTCGGCGTCGAGCCGTCGCGGGTTTTGACGCCAGAGCAGACGGTTGCCGGAGTCGATTTGCGCCGCCGCCGGCACAACCTCGTCACTCCGCTGCTGATAGGCCTGCGACATCACGATGAGCTTGTGGATGTGCTTCAAACTCCAGCCGTGGGTCATGAGTTCGTTCGCGAGGAAATCGAGAAGCTCGGGATGACTCGGTTTGTCGCCACCAAGGCCGAAGTCACTTGGCGTGGTGACGAGACCCTGGCCGAAGTGATGGTGCCAGAGACGGTTTACAATGACACGGGCGGTGAGCGGATTGTCGCGATTCGTGATCCACTTTGCGAGCGCGAGGCGGCGCTGGCTTTCGGGTGTTTGATCATCACCGAAACTCACCGGCGCATGCGTGGCCCATGCGAAGGCACCCGGCGTGACTTCCTGCGCCTCGTCCTCGGGATTGCCGCGACGCTGGACTTTGACGACAGAAGGTTTGGCCTCGCTCACCACGGCGAAAACTTTCGGCGCCTCGGGGAGCGTCTTCAATGCGGCTTCGAGTTTTGTGGCGTCGGCACGCAACTGCTTGAGGCGCGCTTCGTCCGCGGCGGCCAGCGTGGTGTGATCCACAT
>NZ_JAGRPF010000161.1 GCF_020439865.1 Prosthecobacter sp. | reverse complement strand
CGGCTCGCGGCACCGATCATGCCGGTGAGCTTGTTCAGCGTGGTGGAGTCGGGGTTGAGACCGATGAGCTTGGCGAAGAGGGCGCTGAGCGTGAGGTTCTTCGTGTCTTCGGCGGTGAGGCCGAACTGATCGACGATGGTCTTCAACTGGGCTTTGAAGTAGTCGGGGTCGCCGTTGAAGAAGGTTTCCTTCACGTCGGTCAGCGTGCGGCTGCCTTCGACCATGCGGTCGATGGCGCGGGCATTGCCGATGGCGCTGGTGATCTTGTCGAAGAACTGGCTTTCGCCGCCGACGATTTCGATCTTGGCGGACTTCATGGCCTCGCCGAGCACGCCGGCCTGAGCGGCGGCGATGTCCTTCTGGATGTTGATCTGGGCGAGTTCGACGGACTTCTCCTTGTCGAGCGTGAGCTTGAACTCCTCGTGCTCGCGACCGGCGTCTTCGAGCAGCTTCATGGCCTGGGCCTTCTTCGTGATGCCATCCGCTTCCGCAGCGAGCTTGAGCTGCGTGACTTCCGCTTCGACGGAGCCTTGTTTCTGAGAGGCTTCGGCCTTCGCAAGCAAGACTTGGGCTTCGCCGAGCCCGATGGCGGCTGACGAGGCCGTTTTACCTTCGGCGAGCGACTTCTCGGCAGCGGCGTCTTTGGTGGCGGATTCCTGACGAGCCTCGGCCAGTGTGAGGATTTCCTGCGCACGGAGTTCCGCAGCCTGCTTGGCTGCTTCCGCGGCTTTGATGGCGGTGAATGCGTCCTGCTCGGCAGCGAGGCGTGCGGCCTCCTTGGCCGCTTCGGCCTCTTTGATCTTCTGAATGAGCTGCTCCTGGGCGGCCTTTTCGGCATTGGTCAACGCGACCTGCTTCTCGCGGTCGGCGGTGGCGAAGGCCTCGGCGTCCTTCATCTTCTGCTGCTCGATGACGACAGTCTTTTCGAGGGCGACGCGGTCCTTGATGACTTCCTGGATGTTTTTCTTCTCCTGCTCGACCGCTTTTTCCTTCTCGATGTCCTTGAGCGTGGTGACGCGCTGGCGGTCGATGATTTCAAGGTCGCGATCACGTGTGACTCTTTCGATCTCGACGGCATCCGTGCGCTCCTTGTTGCGCTGAGCGACGAGCACCTGGCGGTCTTTGTTCTCGGTGGCGACGGCGATTTCTTCGTCAGCAGAAATCCTGGCGCGCTCGGACTTGAGACGCTCTTCGGATTGTACCTTCATCGTTTCTGCCTCTTCGCGGGCCTTCACGCTTTCCACATCACGTTTCTGCTTCGCTTCGGTTTCAGCGAGCTGGCGTTCGAGTTCGAGGATTGCTTCACGCGCCTGCACGTCCTGCTGCTTGATGACCTTCTCCTTGTCGCGCTGGATGTTGTTGGCCAGCTTGGCCTGCGCGGCGGTGAGTTCGGTGATCTTCTTGATGCCTTCGGCGTCGAGGATGTTGTCCGGGTCGAGGTTTTCGAGCTGTGTCTGTTCCAGGAAGTCGATGGCGCAGTCGTCGAGCGTGAAACCGTTCAAGTCGGTGCCGATGACTTTCAGGATCTCGCTCTTGAAGGTGTCGCGCTCATTGTAGAGCTGCACGAAATCGAAGCGCTTGCCGACGGTCTTGAGAGCTTCGGAGAACTTGGCGTCAAACAACACGCGAATCGTGTCCACAGCGGAAGCACGCGTACAGCCGATGGACTGGGCGACACGCAGCACGTCCTCCGGCGTTTTGTTTACGCGTACAAAGAAGGCCACCTTGATGTCGGCGCGAAGGTTGTCTTTGCAAATCAGACCCTCGGTTGCTTTGCGCTCGATTTCGATGCGCTTAACCGAGATGTCCATGTACTCGGCCTGATGCGCGACCGGGATGACGATCATGCCGTTGAAGGACACCTTGGTACCTCCGATGCCGTTGCGGACGATGGCCTGACCCTGCGTGACCTTGCGGAAGAAGCGCGAGAAGAGGATGAGAATGCCGAGGAAAATGCCGACGGCGATGACTCCAACGAGGAGGCTGCCTTCGAGCAGGAGAGCGAGGGGGAGGGTGGCGGTCATGGTAGTGCTGGGTGGAAAGTGGGTGGTTTAGTTTTGATGGGAGGCTTCGACGAAGTAAAAGACGTGACCAGGGCCGGGGGCGACAACTTTGGCCTGGTCTCCACGTTTCAGTGCTACGGCACCGGGCTGCGTACGGACATTGATCAGCAGCGGCACGCTGGCGGTGGCGATTTCCAACTGCCCGTAGGAATCATCGACTTCGGTGGAGGCGACGACGCCTGTGCGGCCGACAACTTCTTCGGCCTCGGAGTCGGCATCGCTCATGGCTTTGAAAAGTTTGCCGACGGGGATCGTGGTGAGTTTGGTCAAGACGAGACTGCCGAGCAGATTGGGCAGAAACAACAACGCGGCCTGACCGGGAGCGCCCGCCGGATTGTACCATTCATTGAGCACGAGCGAGCCGAACCAGAGGAAGAGGACCATGAAGCTGAGCCAGACCACGAGCGGCACCTGCGAGAACCCGAAGAACCGTCCTATTGAGAGCCAGGCCCCGCCGGTGCTGAGAGTGTGAGCGTGGCCATGGGTGGAATGCGCCCCGTCGGCTTCCGCATCGAGGCCGAGGTCGTCGGGAACATCGGCTTCGAAATCAAGCGCGCCGAGCAGGACGAGGAGCCAGTAAAACACCACCAGCGTCAGAAGCAGCGAGAGCAGCAGCTGATGGGGTGAGATCGCGGCTTGGAAGAGTTCGGACACGTCGGGAGTGCTGGTTGAGATGGGCGTGATTTAAGCAACTGACCTGAGGTGGTGCGATTACAATTTTGGAGTTCGTCTTCAGAGGCTTTACATCATCCATGCAACGCCACCTCATGATGGTGCGGATCACGCCTGCTTTTTATATGATGTTGGCCTCGAATCCAGGCTGACAGCTGCCTTTGAGAGGGTTGTCCCTCACGGATAGTGCTGCGAGAAGCGTTGACAATACAGGCAGTGCTCCTAGAATCGGCCTCGAATTCACCCCGAACAAAAGCACAGCGAATTGTCAGTCAGTGGAGGTCATCGGCATGAGGAACACAGAATTTGAAGACGAACGGCGTCCGCCCAACCCGCCGCTGCATTCCGAAAAGATCGTCACCGATCGGAAGATCTTTTTCCTCGACCTCAAAGAAAACGATCGCGGCAAGTTCATCAAGATCACCGAGGACGTGCGCGGCCGTCGTGACACGATCATTCTGCCGATCGAAGCGGCCCAGGAGTTCTTGGACGCGATGATGCGCACTTTGGACGCCGCGGGAGTGGACGAGTAAATCATACGCCGGACGTCTCTGTCCGGCGTTTTCGATGCGAGCGCTTAAGCGAACTTGATGACGTGTTTCTGTCCGTGTTCGTCATGTGCAGGATTCAGCGCTCTCAGCTCGAATTCGGCGCGGTCTGAGTTGATGCGCACTATGACCCAGCCGTTTGGGCGCTTCGGATCGAAGGTGTAGGCGATGGGCGGCAGGTTAATCAGCGGCAGGCCGGTCTTCTCGTGCTTCGACTTCAGCCAAGTGTGCGTGTGGCCGTAGATGTAGCCCTGCACCTTCGGGTAGGATGCGAGGAGGTCGAATAACGCATCACTGTCGAGCAGTCCTGTGGGCTGCTTGCCTTCAGGCACAGGGCCCTGCGGATTGTGATGCGCGACGATGAAGGTGGGCTTGTTCGGCGAGTTGCGCAGTTCACGCTCGATCCACACGAGCTGGGCTTCGCCGAGACGGCCGGGTGTTTTGTTTACGAGGTCGAGAGAGTCGAGAAGGATCCAGTTTACCTGGGCGCTGGTGACGGTGGCGACGTGCTTGTCCGGCACGTTCATGGGACGTTCGGCGTTTGGTGGCGGCGGGCCGATGACGGCGTTGAGGAAGTTGTTGCGGTGGTCGTGGTTGCCGAGCGTGCAGTGAATTTGGATCGACTGCTCGCGCAGCGGCTGGATGCAGCGCAGAAAGGTGACGTAGTCTTCGCTGATGCCTTCGAGATAGGCGCAGTCGCCGTTCACAATGAGGCCGAAGGGCTTCTGGCCGATTTTGAGCACCTGATTGGCGCAGCGGCGCAGGTTTTCCGCCATGCAGGCTCCTCGTGCGACGAGCGCCTCGTCTTCGGCGATGTGGGTGTCGGAAAACAGCACCCAGATCTGTTCTGGAATCTCAAGCGCTGGAAGCTGGGTGGCAAATGAACCGATAGCGGCGGCGGTGCCGTGCTTCAACCAGTCGCGGCGTGTCAGAGGTGGCAGGGTGATGGGCATTGGGGAAATCTAAAACGCCAACTAAGGAGCGGATCGTGCGGAGCGGAAGACAAACTTTAGGTCCCGAAGTAGCGATCGCCCGCATCACCGAGGCCGGGGACGATGTAGCATTTTTCATTGAGCCCCGCATCGATGGCCGCAGTGACGATGGGCACATCCGGATGCGCACGCTCCAAGGCGGCGAGTCCTTCCGGACAACTGACGACGCAGATCATCGTGATGCGCAGAGCGCCGGCTTCTTTGAGCTGGCGCACCGCCTCGCTGGCACTGCCACCGGTGGCGAGCATGGGATCCAGCAGGAACACATCCGCGGCGGCGAGGTTCGCCGGCAGGTTGGCATAGTAGGCGTGCGGCAGGGCGGTTTCTTCGTCTCGTTTGATTCCGATGTGGGCAACGGTGGCGTCAGGCACGAGAGGCAGAATGCCATCAAGCAGGCCGAGGCCCGCCCGCAGGATCGGAACGAAGATGACCGGCCGGGCCAGCCGTGCGCCGTGCGTCAGGGCCAGCGGAGTCTGCACACTGATCTCCTCTAGAGGGAGCTCCCGGGATGCCTCGGAAAAAATCAGGCGGGCGAGAAGATTCAGGTGCTTCCGAAATTCATGAGAGGGAGTGTCGGTCGCGCGAATGGCTGATAGATGACACTGCGCCAGAGGGTGCTGAACGACGACGGGCTGCATGGCGCCCATTGTGCCGCGTTTGCCATTGCTGGCAAAGTTTTCTGCCGCTGGATCGAATGTTCGTGATACCCTGATGGCATGAAAACACGGTTCTGTGTGCCTGCCCTGATTGCATGCTGCCTGGTGTCCTGTGAAACACCGCCGCCAACGGACAGCTCGAGTTTTTACTATCCCTCATCGAACCGGGCACCTGTGTCCGGAGGTTTCACCACCGCAGCCACAACCAACGGCAGCACACCGACGCCTCGTGGAGGTTACGCCCCGGGTTCGGGACCAACGTACATGCCGCAGGGCAACCAGTTCATGTATCAACAAAATGTCAGCGGTCCATTTGGCAGCCGCAGTTCGACAGGTGTCATTCAGTCTTCCGGCGGCGTGCAAAGTTATCAGACCATCGGTGGACTGCCGATCTATCCCGGCGCATCGCTCCCCGGCTACATTCCAAACCAGCCGTATTACGGCGCCCCCACTTCCCAGCAGCCAGTGTACGTGCCCGGAGTGGGCGGGAATCCAGGCTACTACATCAATCCGAACACTGGTGCGCGGGTGCAGCCTTAGCTCTCGGCGTTTTCCTTCGCCTTTCGTTTTGCCTCCGCCCGGTGTTTGAGCACCTCGAAGGCAATTGGCAGAACGGAGACCACGATGATGAGCAGGAACACCAGCTTGATGTTGTTTTTGATCACCGGAATGCTGCCGAGGAAGTAGCCGGCGGCGCTGAAGCTCAGCACCCAAAACAATCCGCCGCCCAGACTGTAGCAGAGGAAGCGGCGGTAGTCCATGCGGCCAAACCCGGCGGTGAACGGCGCAAAGGTGCGAACAATGGGGACGAAACGTGCGAGGATGATCGCCTTGCCGCCGTGCTTCACGAAGAACGCCTCCGTCTTGGCAAGGTAGTCGCGTTTAAACCAGCGCTGGTTCACGATCCAGCCGCCCGCCTTGCGGCCGATCCAATAGTTCAGGTTGTCACCGATGATCGCGGCGCACATCAGCAGAGGAATGATAAGTTCGATGCGCATGAAGCCCTGCGCGGAAAGCGCTCCCACCGCAAACAGCAGCGAATCGCCCGGGAGGAAGGGCATGACCACCAGTCCGGTCTCACAAAAAATGATGGCAAACAGCAGCCCGTAGATCAGCGCGCCGTGATCCTGCGCAAAAGTTTGCAGGTGTTTGTCAACGTGCAGGACGAAGTCGAGAAGCTGGGAGATCATGCGGAGATAGCAGACACTTCGGGCGACTGATGCCAGCCGCAAACGAAAACTCAGGCAACCCCGGCCGAGGGTTCTATGGTCAACGCAGAACGGCAAGGATGCTGCTTGCCAAACAGCCCTGTTTCTGAAACAAGTCGTTCATGGACTCCCATGAAGTGATCAGCAAGGCAGTCGAGCGCACCAGCTTCAAGGAGGTGGCGGCGCAGATGGGCGTCTCTCTCTCGCTCGCTTACAAGTGGTCGCAGCCCGACGAACTTCAGGGCAGCGGCACCTCCAACCCGCTGGACCGTGTGCGCCAGCTTTTCGAGATCACGCAGGATCCGCAGATTGTGCAGTGGCTGTGCCACAAGGCGAATGGCGTCTTTGTGCAGAATCCGGTGGGCGGCGGGCCGCGAGGCATGGAACTGATGCCGGCGACTCAGGAAATCGTTCAGCAGTTTGCGGATCTGCTCACCGCCATCAGCAAGGCCGCCTCCGACAACCACATCAACGAGGAAGAGGCGGAGCACATCCGTGGCGTGTGGGATGAATTGAAGCGCTTCACCGAAGGATTCGTGCGCCTCTGCGAAAAGGGGGATTTTGCGCATCTGGCCGAGGAGATCAAAACTCACCGGCACGCGAAGTAGGGGAAGCTCTCAAGCGCACATGTCCGACGGACCGCTTCTCATCCGCCACGAAGGCCACACGCCACGTGAACGCAGCACCTGCGGTTGGCGTGACCGGCTCATCAGCCGTGAGGATGCAGAGCTGAATCCCGCCGCCTGGGCACACGCGGTGGACATTGACGGCGCGAAGCTGCACTACCACAAGCGCTCCACCGAACTCTACTACGTCCTCGAAGGCGATGGCATGGTGATGCTGGATGGCGTCGAGCAGCCCGTCTCCAAAGGCTCCCTGGTCCACATCCCGCCCGGCGTCGTCCACGGTGCCCGTGGGAAGATGCGCGTACTCGTCGTCGGCATTCCTGACATCGCGGAGGATGATTATTTCGAGGTCGAGGGGCAGTGAAACAAAAAAGCCCGCAGCGGTTGCTGCGGGCTTTTGAGATTGGTTGCGGGAGCAGGATTTGAACCTGCGACCTTCAGGTTATGAGCCTGACGAGCTACCGGGCTGCTCCATCCCGCGATTTGAAGGGCTGCAAGAGTCCGCTCTCCTGCGTGATTGGCAACCTGTTTTTTTCCCGGAAGTTCGTGGCAGGGCGCTGCAACATCGCCTCCCGCCTCCCGTTTGCTGCTTCCCGCATGAAAACCATCGCCTTCATACTCTCATTCGCTTGTGTCAGCAGCGCCACCTTCGCGCTGGATGTCAAACCAGGCGCCGAAAAGCCCTCGCCCATCGGCTACTCCGACACGCCCATCATTCCCGGCACGAAGTGGAAGGTGCATGACATTGACCGTCCGCGCCCTGAGCCGGTGGCTCCTGGCGAGAAGCCCGGCGCGCCGCCTTCGGATGCGATCGTGATTTTCGACGGCACCAACTCCGATGCTTTGCAGGCGAAGGAAAAGGACGCCAAGGGCAAGGAAACCGGCAAAATCATTCCCTGCCCATGGCCGATCGACAGCGGCGTGATGATGATCACCGGTGGCGACTGCTGGACGAAGCAGGAGTTCGCAAGCTGCCAGCTTCACCTCGAATGGATGAGCGAGCCGAACACCAAGGGCAATTCCCAGAAGAAGGGCAATGCCGGCGTGTTTTTCATGGACCGCTACGAGTCCCAGATGCTCGACTGTGACAACAACCCGACCTATGCCGACGGCATGACGGGCGGGGTTTATGGCCAGACGCCGCCGCTGGTGAATGCCGTGCGTCCGGCGGGACAGTGGCAGGTCTATGACATCATCTTCACCGCTCCCAAGCTGGAGAACGGCAAGGTGGTGGAACCGGCCTACATCACGACCTTTGTGAATGGCATCTGCGTGCAGAACCACACGAAGATCATGGGACCGACGAAGCACAAGCAGATCACCGACTACAGCGGCGAGTTTCCGGAGAAGGCGCCGATCCGCATTCAGGATCACAAGAACGAACCGCCGGTGCGCATCCGAAACATCTGGATCCGCCCGCTCTGAAGCGCGGCCCGATGACAAGTCTTTAACTCGGCAAGGCCGGAGGCGATCCCTCCGGCCTTGCGTTTGTCGGCGGATGCCACAGCATGGGCGCACTTCTCCGAGGCACCCGCCTTCCCATGCCGCCACTCCCGCACATCCTTCGTGCCTGCGCCGCCAAAACCTTCCTTATTGCGACCGGTCTCACGGCTTGGGCACGCCAGCGGCGCATCGGAGAGGCGACCATCCTGACCTTCCATGGCGTGCGTGAGGACGACGCTGCGCTCACATCGCTGGAGTGGTATCTGCATCCACCGGCATCGGTGTTTCGGGAGGTTTGCTCGATGCTGTCCCGGAAGTTCCGGGTGATTCCACTGTCGGAAGTGATCAAGGCACAGCAGCACGGCTCTCGTCTGCCTGAGAACGCCGTGGTCTTGACCTTTGACGATGGTTTCGCCTCGAACTTCCACGTGGCCTTTCCCATCCTGAAGCAGCATCAACTGCCTGCGACACTCTTTGTCGTGACCGGCTTTCTCGACGGGGAGGACATGCTCTGGTTTCAGCGAGTCGATGCCGCGATGGGACGCACGCGCAAAGCATCGCTGGACTGGACGATCAACGGCGCGCGATTGCACCTCCAGTTTGCCAATCCGAAGCAGCGAATGAGATCTCATGGTGCGCTGATGCCAGAGTTGAAGAAGCTGTCTCATCACGCTCTGCTGCAGGAAATCGCCCGGCTGGAAGAGGCGCTCGAAGTACTGCCCTTGGGCAAGGATGACCTGCCGCCGGAGATGCGGCCGATGGACTGGAACATGGTGCGCAGCATGGTCGCGAGCGGATTGATCGAGATCGGAGGTCACACGCACACGCATCCGATTCTGGCGCGATGCGATGCAAGGACGATGCGCGAGGAGATTTACACCTGCCGGAACCGGATCGCTGATGAGCTGGGCCAGGCACCGCTTAGTTTCGCCTACCCGAACGGCCGGCCCGGGGACTTCAAGGCGGAGACGGTGGCGTGCGTGCGCGAGGCCGGCTTCAAAGTGGCCTGCACGACGCTGCAGGCGCGAGTCGATGCCCATGCGTCGCTTCTGCAACTGCCACGTCTCGATGCGCCGCTGTCCGTGGCAGAGACGGAAGTCGTCGCCTCCGGCATTCTCGACATCTTCAAAAGGCGGATGAATGAACGTGGCTCCACGACCACATGAGCACGATCCAACCCACCAACGGCACGGTCGAGAATGCCGACACGCGACCGACGGTGTTACATTACCTCTACAACCTTGGTGGTGGAGGCGCGGAGGCGATGCTGATGAACCTCATCGAGTCGCTTGATCGCACCCAGTTCCGAATGGTGGTGGTGGCCGTTCATGCCGCGCCTTGGCCCGATCATGTGCGGCGTTTGATAGAGGCCGGAGCGGTGCTGCATGAGCTAGGGAGCGTGTCACTTGCGAAGCTGCGTCACGTTCTGCGCGCAGAGCGGCCGGAGATCGTGCAAACTTGGATGCAGCAGGCCGATTTCGTCGGCGGATGGATGGCCCGACTAGCTGGCATCCGCCGGATCATCTGGAGCATTCACAGCCTCGAGATCTTCTGTGACCAACAGTGTGGGCCCTTCAAAAATGCGCTCTATCGCGCAACCTTCGCTTTGAGTTCGCGCGTCATTCCGGTTCGCATCGTGTCTTGCTCCGCCGCCGCCATCGATGTTCATGCCGCCACCGGCTATCCTCGTCACAAAATGCAGCGGATTCCCAATGGCATCGATGCTGACCGCTTTGTTCCCGACTGTGAAATCGCACGCAATACACGCCAACGGCTGAATCTGCCGGTGGATGCGCCGGTGATCGGTTATGTAGGCCGCTTCCACGAAGCCAAGGACTTCCCGACCCTACTTCGTGCCGCGAAGATCATGCAAGCACGTGAGCCACGAACGCATTTTTTGCTTTGCGGAGGGCTTGAGTCTGAGCTTTCGCCCGAAGAGCGGCGACTCCTCGGTCAACTGCCCGCCCCTGATCAAGTGCGCTTCGAGTCCTTCCGCGACGACATCTGGACCATACACCCGGCCTTGGACGTTTTCACGCTCTCCTCTCGCACCGAGGCCGCGCCGTTGTCGATCCTGGAGGCCATGGCATGCGGTGTTCCCTGCGTGGTGACGGATGTGGGCGATTGTGCGTCCCTGCTCGGCGGCATGGGCCGGGTCGTTCCCGCACGTAGTCCTGACTCGCTGGCCAAGGCATGGGAGGACACCCTGAACTTCACCCCTGAGGAACGGGTGGAGACGGGGCGGCGGTCGCGTGCCCGTGTGCTGGACCAGTTTACCATCGCCCGGTCGGCCGGGCAGTATGCAAGGCTGTATGATGGGCTTCTGAGCATGTGAAAGGAACGCTGGGGCGACCCTCCGGGTAGGTTGATTGAGTATCCGGGCTCAAAAGTAAGGAAAGCGTAAGAATGATACAGTATTTATGATTATTCTATTGAAGTTAATTAATCAGCTTCTAAATTGCACCAAATTGCAATCAATCTGAAATTTTCATAACAATAATTGCCGCCAGAATTGACTGTCGGCACCAATCCTCAGTTGCCACTCGAATCATGCCGTTCGACTTCCACTCGCGTGCCATCAAAGCTGCAGCCCTCATCGGCAGCGGTCTGGCGCAGTTTGCTCGTGCGCGTCGCAGTTCCGAAACCACGATTTTGTCGTTTCACGGCCTGAGCGAGAACGTGGGTGACTCGGCCGTCCTCGATTGGACGTTGCACCTGCCGGTCGAAGTGTTTCGGAACATCTGCAGCATGCTGGCCAAGGACTACCGGGTGATCTCGATGGCCGAACTCATCGAAGCCCGCAGCCGAGGAGCGCACCTTCCAGACAATTCGGTCATCATCACCTTCGACGACGGCTACGCCTCAAACTACGAACTCGCCTACCCCATTCTGCGGGAGTTCGATCTGCATGCGACTGTCTTCGTTACGACGGGCTTCCTCGACGGCGAAGACATGCTCTGGTTTCAACGCGTCGATCTCGCGCTCGGTCGTACTCGGAAGGAACTCCTCGACTGGAAGATCAATGGCAAGAAGCTGCGCCTCTACCTCGGGACCCGCGAGCTGCGACAGCAGTCTCTTGTGCGTCTGATTCCCGAACTCAAGGAACTGCCGGATACCGACCTTCTCGGCGAGGTGGACCGGTTTGAACGGGCACTCGAAGTCAACACCCCCTGTATCGAAGACCTTCCCAAATCTATGCGTCCGATGACCTGGGAAATGGCTCGCGTCATGTCGCTTAGCGGATATGTGGACATCGGCGGCCACACCCATACTCATCCCATTTTGGCCCGCTGTGATTCGTTGGCGGCACGGGCCGAGATATCCACCTGCCGTGACCGAATCCGTGCTGAAATTGGTGATCTACCAGTCGCCTTTTGCTACCCAAACGGCGGGTCGGATGATTACACCCGTGAGACAATGCTGCGGGTGCGTGAAGCGGGGTTTAAAGCAGCCTGCACCGCGATCAGCGGCCGTGTGACGGCCGATGTGTCGATGTTCGAGCTTCCGCGCTACGGCTCTCCCGAGTCGGTATGGGAGGCGGAGGCCACCGTCTCGGGTGCTTTTGAAACGCTCAAAGACTGGAGGCGGAGCTGCCTCAAAGCCATGTCAATGATATGAAGACGATCACGCTCAACACCAGCGATGCAATGCTGCTGCCCGCCCGGCAGCAGGCGCTTGCGCTTGTGCCAGAGAGATCGATGCCGGCTCCGGCAAGAGACCGACGGCCGGTCGTGCTGCACTTTACCTACAGCATCGGTGGCGGGGGCGCGGAGGCGATGCTCATGAATCTTGCGGAATCACTCGATCCCGCGCGCTTCCGCACTGTCGTCGTGGCCATCAACGCCAGGCCGTGGCCGCATCAGCTCAAACGGCTGCATGAAGCAGGGGTCGATGTCCATGATCTCGAGAGCACTGCGTATCTCAATCCGCAGACCCTTGCCAGACTCAGGGCCGTTCTGCGCCTGGAGCGGCCTGACATCGTGCAAACCTGGATGCATCATGCCGATTTCGTCGGCGGCTGGGCGGCGCGCCTCGCAGGTGTCCGCAAGGTCGTGTGGGGCATTCATTGCCGCGAAATCCATCGCAATCACGGTGAGAGCGTCCTCAAATCCGCACTCTTCCGTCGTGCGCTGTCTCTGAGTTGCCGGTTCATCCCGTCACGTATCATTTCCTGTTCCGCCGCCGCCATCGAAGATCACGCCGCCATCGGTTATCCACGTGCTAAAATGCGTTGGATCCCGAATGGCATCAATGCGGACCGCTTTGTGCCGGACATCGACGCTGCGCTCGATACCCGGGCCGAACTCAAACTGCCTCCCAACGCGCCCGTCGTGGGTTACGTGGGCCGCTTTCACGAGATGAAGGATCTCGGGACTTTCCTGCGTGCGGCGGCGCTCCTGCAAACGCGCATGCCCGACGCTCACTTCGTTCTTTGCGGCGGAGTTGAAGTCGAACTGAGCGCCGAAGAGCGCCAGTTGCTCGCGTTGCTGCCCAACCCGCAGCAGGTGCGTTTTGACTCTTTCCGCGCTGATCCGTGGCGGCTGTATCCGGCCTTGGGCGTGTTCTCACTCTCATCGCGCACGGAGGCCTGCCCGATGACCGTCATCGAGGCGATGTCCTGCGGCGTGCCATGCGTCACCACCGATGTCGGGGACTGCGGGCGTCTGCTCGAAGGCGTGGGGCAGGTCGTGCCGGTGCGTGATCCTGCAGCACTGGCAAAAGCATGGGAACAAACGCTTCGGCTCGGACCCTCAGCACGTGAGCAGATCGCCGCGCAATCGCGTCAGCACGTGCTCGAGCATTTCTCCATCGAACAGGCCGCACGCCAGTATGCGGAAACCTACGCGCAGCTCATGGAGGTGAAGTCATGAAGCGGTCACTTCTTCTTCTTCTTCTTGCTTTGACGGTTCATGCGGCGGCACAGCCCGTGAAAGTGTCGTTCTGCGATGGCATGACGCGCATCTCCCGTAGCGGCACTTCGCCGACGGCGCAAACGCACACCTTGCACGCCGCGCGGGGAGAATGGGAACCGCTGCAAATCATCGTAACCGCCACGCCGGAGCAGTTGAAAAATGTCGAGCTGCTTGCCACCGGCATTGCCAAGAACGATTCGGACGCCCTGCTGCCAGCGCCGAATGTGTTCCGTGAACATTACGTGCGGGTGTCCACATCCACACCGATGGCGCCGCTGCCTCCGGGCGACTATCCCGATGCACTCGTGCCGCTCGACATGCCGGCGCAGGAGCTCGGCGGAACCTCCGTCGTGAACCAGCCGTACTGGGTCGACGTTTTTGTTCCTTACACTGCCGCGCCCGGGGCCTACACGGGCGAGGTGCGTTTCAAGTTCGCCGACGGCACTTCTGCGATCGCAAGCTACACGCTCAACGTGTGGGACTTCGATCTCCCGGTCGTTCCGAAACTGCGCACCTCGATCATGACCACGGTGCGACACGTCGCCGAGGTGCATGGTTTGGAGTACAAAGACAACACGCCTTCGCTCACCCACATGGGGCTGCTCAATGCCTACTATGATCTGCTGGCCGAGCACCGGCTCAGCGTGGATCAGATTTACGGCAGTTATCCCGAGGCAGACACCGGTAAGATCGATGAGGACAAGGTCGAACGTGCGCTCAGGAAGCACTTGTTGCATCGCCATTGCAGCACCGTCGGCCTGCCCATCTGGCCGAAGTGGCCGTTCAACGATCCGCTGGGCCAGGATCGTGAAGCCGCCATGAACTATGTCGCTCAGTGGATGAAGCTGCTCGCCAAGATTCACTGCGAATCGCGCGGCTACGTTATCATGGGCGACCTCGATGAGCCCAACGACGCAGCAGCCTATGAAGTCGTGCGCCGCTGGGGTGAGTTCTTCAATGAAGTCGAAAAAAAGCACGGCATTCGTGTTCCTCTGCATGTCACCGAACAGCCAACACCGGAGAAACCCGCGTGGGGTTCGTTGAACGGAGCCGTGGACATCTGGGTGCCGCATTTCAGCGAGGTGTGGAAGGACATGGAGTGGGCCGGCGGCAGTCACGACATTGCCCTGCGCCGTCAGGCCGGCGATGAAGTTTGGGCCTATGCAGCGCTGGTGCAGATTCCAGATGCCTGGGAGCAACAAAACGGCATGCCCAAAAAGCTTGCCCACGGATTCCCTCCGGTCTGGGCACTCGATTATCCGCCGATGTCCCATCGTGTCGTCGGCTGGTTGTTCCCCAAGGTGGGTATCACCGGGTTTGACTATTGGGACACCATCTTTGCCGCCGAGGGAGTCGATGTCTGGAAGGACGCCAGCACCTTCAAAACACCCGATGGCGCGACTTACAATGGCGACGGCTCGTTCATCTACCCCGCCACCGAAAAACATCAGGGGCGTCATGCGCCTGTCGCTTCGATGCGCTTGAAGTGGCTGCGTGAGACTGCGGAAGACTACGACTACCTCATGCTCGCGCGTCAGCTCGGACTCGAAGACGATGCACGCCGTCTGACTTCCAGCTTCGCACGTGGTTTCGGTGACTGGGATGACAACACGGACGCACTCATGGAGGCACGCCACCAGCTTGGGACCTTGATTGAATCCGCCGAGCATCGCAAACAGACTGCGGCTTTGCAGAAAGGAGGCACACCATGACCTGCACGCTGCCCAAACCGCGTCGCGCTGCCCTAACGCTCGATCTTGTGCGGGATGAGACCGGCTTCGTAGCCCTCAAGCCGTTTTGGGACGCTTTGGTGGATCAAATGGCTACGCGCTCCCCCTTCGTTCGCTGGGATTGGATGAGTCTATGGTGGAAGGAATGCGGCGCGGGCGCGCAACTCGCGCTCGCCGTGTTGCGGGATGTCGAAGGAATCCCGCAGGCCATTGCGCCTCTCATGCTCGCCCGCGAGGACGACGGCGCCCGCCGTCATCTGATCACGTTGGGCTTTCTGGGTGGCTTTGGCCCCGCGCATGGCGAAAGGCTTGATTTCATCGTGCCCGCGGGCCGCGAGGACGAATTTGCTCCACTGCTCTGCAAAGCGTTCAGCCTGCTCCGTGATGAATGTGAGCTCGTGCGGCTGAACTTCCTGCCGCAGGAGTCCCCGAACACGCCGCATATCCGCTTCGCTCTCGAGGAGTATTTTGTCCGGGCCGACGTTCTCAACCGCAGCGCATGCCGCTGCATTGTCCTGCCCTCCACATGGGAGGAGGTCGAGGCACGGCACAGTGCCAACTGGCGCGGCGCACAGCGCCGGAAGTGGCGGACCTTTACAACGGAGCATGGCGGAATCATCACCCGGGCAGGCGATCGCGTGCCGCATGAGCAGGCGTTTGACGAACTGTGCCGTCTGCATGCGATGAATTTTCCGCTGGGAGTCTCCACTTTCACCACTCCGGTGGCGGAGCGGCTGCATCGCCGCATCGCATCAGCCTGGTTGCCACAGGGCCGGGCGATTATGCCGTTGCTCGAGTCACGTGGCCAGGTCATTGCCGCCATCTACGGATTCATCGAACGCGGGGAGTTTTTCCAGTACCAGATGGGCTGGGATGAAACGCTGGCTCGCCTCTCACCCGGAAGACTGGCCGTGGGCGCCTGCATCATGCAGGCGATCCGCTCCGGGCTACACACCTTCGACATGCTGCCGGGCGAGTACAAGTACAAACAGCAGTGGAGCGACTCCACGCGGTGGCTGCTCGATCTGGAGGCGTTCAGTCCCACCAGCTGGCGTGCCGCCACCTTCCACACCCTGCGCGCCGTTCGCCGTCTCTTCCCGCGTGATGTTCGGCCTGACTTCAAAGCCGCGGACGAACTTCGGGAAGAGAGCAAATCGCTCATTTCCTCAGCCGCTTAATCCTTTCCCATGGCCATTCCATACAGCATCCAGCCCGCAAACGCCGCACCTCAGCACGGCTTTGGGACGATGCTTGCCCTCGCGCCAGCGCGCGGTCTGACGCCGATGGCTCCATCCATCACCATGCCGGCGCATCCCGGCATGTCCCCGGTGTTTGATCCGCGTGCCTTCCTCCCTCCGATCAATCCGAATGATTTTGAGGTGCAGTCGCTTATCAGCATCACGGACGTGATTGGCTACATTCGCAAGCGCTGGCTGCGCGGTGCGGTCCTGGGAGCTCTGCTCGCGGCTTTCACCTTTTACTACCTCGGCATGGGCGTGAAGATCTACGAGGCGGAGTCGCAGCTGCTGCTGCGCATTCAAGACGCCAACGTGTTCAACTTCGACGCCATGGCATCCCGCGGCGTCACCGAACTGAGCGCGCCGCAGTTGATCAACAACCATCGCACCGAGCTGCTGTCCCGTCGTTTCCTGAGTCATTTTTACGACAAGTTCCCCGCGGCCCAGCGTGACGCGTACCTCGAGCGCGAAGCGAACTCGCTGGGACGCAAAGATCAGCTGCTCAAGATGCTTGGCCTCTATAAACCGGGCAAACCGGGCGATCCCCGCGAGCGGTTCATCGACCTCATGATTGCCAACACGCGGGTGGAGCCGCTCAAGGAGTCCCACGTCCTGCGGGTGCAGATTCGTGACCGCGATCCGCGTCTTGCCGCCGACTTTGCGAATCGCTACATTGAGGAATACATCCACTACGTCGCCGATCAGGAGGCTCAGCTGAGCGCGGATGCGTCCACCTATCTGGAAACGAAGTCGGAGGAGCTGCTGAAGCGGTTGCGTGAGTCGGAGCAGAAGCTGGCCGAGTATCGCAAAAGCCAGGGCATCATGGAAGACAGCGAGTCGAAGGACATCTCCAATGACAAGGTGCGCCAGCTCAATGTGGCGATCACCGAGGCCGACTTGAAGCTCACCAAGGCCAAGAGTGATCTCAACGACCTCGTCGCGGCGCAGAAAGCCGGGCGTGACCTCACTGAGCTGAAAATCTTCGCTGACAATTCCGACGTGACCTACATCCGCAAGCAGCTGGATGCGAAGATTGCCGAACGCGCCCCCTTGGAGGCCACCTGCGGGCGCCGGCATCCGACCATGATCGGCCTCGCCAAAGAAATCGAAACCCTGCAGGCCGCGTTGGATCGCTCCATCAGTGCTGTCGTCGGCATGATCCAGGCGGAGGTGGAGTCTCAGCAGCGCCAGCTGGCGGACTACCAGCGTCAGCTTGAGGAGGCTCGCGGCGTGGCACTCGACATCAACGGCAAGAACGTGCAGCAGAGCCTGCTGCGCGACCAGGTGCGCATGGATCGCGACCTGTATGAAAAAATCGAAATGCGTCGTAGCCAGGCTGCGCTCACCGGGCAGTTCCGTGACAGCGGTCTCCTCCGGGTCGCGGACATCGCGATGGTGCCGGAAAAGCCGGTGAAGCCCAGCAAACCGATCGCGGCGCTTGCCGCAGTGATGCTGTTTGGCCTCTCCTTGATCGGTCTGCCGGTGGGCTGGGGTATCTTCGACGATCATGTGCGGAAGCTTTTCGTGCCCAAGGATCCAAATACCGGCTCTCAGGAGCCAACTCAGCACACCCCGCATGGCTATGGGTACCCAGCGCAGCAGCCCGCTTCGTCCGTCTCGCCTTTCGCCATAGCTCCGCCGACGGCGCCCGCCCTGTCGGCAGATCGTCTGAGACCACCGCCGTCACCGCAGACCAGGCAGATGCCAGCAGTGAAACCCGCCAGCGGCGAGACCCCGGTTCTTGCCCGGCTGCCGTATGTCAGCGGCAATGCTCCGGAAACCATGCTGGGCGAGCTGCTGAAGCCTGAGCCGATCGGCGCGTCCAGTGCGCTCCATCAGCTCACCAGTACGCTCGAGAAGCAGGCCATGAACCGTGGCAGCACCGCTGGCGTTGTGCTCATCACCAGCGCCGGCTCTGGCGAGGGCAAAACGCTCGTTTCCGCCGCTCTGGCGGCTGCTTTCTGTCACCAGGGCCGTCGTGTGTTCATGATGGAGTGCAATCCGTCCTCCCCCACGCTCCATCAGTGGTTTCCGCGTGCAGTGCAGGGATACGGCGCGTATGCGCATGATCTCGAAGCCCTGCGCTACGGGCACAGCAACCTCTTCCTTCTCCCCGGCTGCGATCTTCCCGCACACGCCACAAACGAACTGCTCGACGGCTATCGCAGTTGGATCGAACGCGCGAGGACGGAGGTCGATTGGATCATTCTCGATGCGTCACCACTGCTGAAGAGCTTCGCCAACGTCGCTCCTCTGGCTCCGCTGGCGACGGATGTGCTGATCGTCAACAATCCATCCGTAAGCAGCGCTGCACAGCTCCGCGCCGGGCTCGCTCTGCTGCAGCCGATGATGTCATCGAGCGCCCTGCGCGGCATGGTGGTGAACGGCGGGTGATTTGACTCACGGGGCGCTTTGCCTCTTCAAAGCATCGATCAACGCGGCGGGATCGCTCACGCTGAGCATCACCGTGTAACCTTCTGTCGTTGGGATGCGTGCCACGTGCTTGCGGTCGGTGACGTAGAGCAGCCCCTTCATTCCGTTGCGCAGTTTGAACCAGCCTGCGGCATAACCCGGCAGTCCGGTGCCCATTGTACGCCATTTGGGCTGATGATCCTTGTCCGTGTTGAGATTGGTAACGACGGCTTCGTCGAGCTTGAGAGACGCGAGAGGGATCAAGCGACCGTAGAGGTCGCCTTGAAGGCGCAGACCTTGTTTGGAGACTGTGAATTGAGCATGCTGCATGGACCACGCAACCCAGCCCATCATGAACATCACGCCCACGAGGATGAGACCGATGATGGCGAAGAACCACAGTGACTTGCTCGCGGCAGGGATCATGGGAAAGACGGTGGAAGCATTCATGACGGCAGTTTGCTCACTGCGCGCGGAATTTCCAAGCCAACAAAAAACCCGGCAGCCTTTCGGACTGCCGGGTTTTTTGAGTGTTGATGAGAACAACGGCTTACGCATTCGCGCGCAGGATCTGCGCGAGCACATACGGCAGGATGCCGCCGGCGCGGTAGTAGTCGATTTCGACGGGGGTGTCGATGCGAACGATGAGCGGCACGTCGAAGGTGCTGCCGTCGGCTTTGTGGACGCGGAGCGTGGCTTCGCTCATGGGCTTGAAGTCGTTGCTGATGCCCAGGATGTCGAAGGTGGCGTCGCTGAGGTCCTTCACCTTGTCGTAGTCGGCCTTGTCCTTGAAGTTGCAGGGCAGGACGCCCATGCCGACGAGGTTGCTGCGGTGGATGCGCTCGAAGGACTTCGTGATGACGGCCTTCACGCCCAGGAGACGCGTGCCTTTGGCGGCCCAGTCGCGGCTGGAGCCCATCCCGTAGTCTTCGGCGCCGATGACGATCGTTGGCGTGCCGGCGGCCTTGTAGGCCTCGGCAGCGTCGTAGATGCTCGTCTCGGTGCCTGCAGGCTGAAGCAGCGTGTTGCCGCCTTCCTTGCCGCCGAGCATGAGGTTCTTGATGCGCACGTTGGCGAAGGT
>NZ_JAGRPF010000160.1 GCF_020439865.1 Prosthecobacter sp. | reverse complement strand
CGGATCGGACGTCTTGCGTGATCGAGCACTGCTGGAGTCGGCCATCGCTGCACCGCAGGCCAGTTTTGGCGGGAATTCTCCATTCCAAGACGCGATCGAAGTGGCCGCAGCCTATCTTTTCTATCTCTGCAGCAATCATCCTTTCGTGGATGGAAACAAGCGTGTGGCGCTCGGCTCGTGCCTGGTCTTCCTGCAACTGAACGGCCTCTCGCCAGCACCTGACGGCGACGACTGGGAAAACCTCACGTTCGCCGTAGCTGCGGGCGCATTGAGCCGGGACGAGGTCACGTCGAGTCTGCGGAAGCTGGTGGAGTAGTCCTCCAACACGAAAACCACCAAGCAGCTGTTTTTTCTTGTCCGGTTCCGCCAAGTCGTGCGGTATAACGTCCCCTCCGTTTTTTCCCAACCATGAAGCACCTCCTATTCTCACTCGCACTCCTTGGCTCGGTCGCGTCCGCGCAGGAATACATCGAAATGGCCGCAAACCCCGTCGGCGCGGGCAAGGGCAGGACGATCGTGCTGGTCGCGGGTGACGAGGAATACCGCACGGAGGAGTCGATGCCGATGCTGGCGAAGATTCTGGCCAAGACGCACGGCTTCAACTGCGTCGTGCTGTTCTCCACGGACGAGGCAGGCGGTTACATCGATCCGAACAACCAGAAGAACATCCGCGGCACCGAACGGCTCGCCGACGCTGACCTGCTGATCATCGGCACGCGCTTTCGCCAGCTTCCGAACGCATCGCTGGAACACTTCGCGAAGTTTCTGAACGCCGGGAAGCCGGTGATCGGCTTCCGCACGGCGACGCACGCGTTCACGGGCAACGGCAAGACGGGTGACTTCAAGTGGAGCGAGTTCGGGCTGAAAATCTTGGGCGAGAAATGGGTCAGTCATCATGGTGCGCACAAAAAGGAGGGCACGCGCAGTGTTGTGGAGGCCGCAAACTCGAAGAACGAGGTGCTGCGTGGCGTGGGAGAGATTTTCGCGCTGAGCGATGTGTATGGCGCGCCGGATGTGAAGGCTGACAGCGACACGATCCTGCTGCGCGGCGCGGTGACGGAGTCGCTCGACCCGAAATCGAAGAATTTGGTGGGCCCAAAGAACGAGCCCATGCAGCCGATCGCCTGGCTGCACGACTACACGGCACCAAACGGCACCACAAAGGGCCATTCGTTCTGCACGACGATGGGCGCGGCGGTGGATTATCAGGACGAAAACCTGCGCCGTCTCATCGTGAACGCCGCGCATCATCTGCTCGGCCTTCCCGTGCCGGAAAAGGCGGATGTGGCCTTCATCGATCCGTTCAATCCGACATTCTACGGCTTCATCAAGGACGCGGGTTACTTCAGGCAGCGCAATCTGAAGCCCGGCGACTTTGCGACCGGCAGCAGCCCGTCGATGGGACTTCCGGAAGATGCAGCGAAGCAAACGGCGGCCAAAAAGGGCGGCGCGAAGAAGGCGGAGAAAAAGAAGGAAGAGCAACCTGCCGGAGCACCGCATCAACCCGCTGTGGAGCCACCAGCCGCGACCGCCGCACGCAGTCAAAACGTGGCGCCACCGGAGAAGGGCGAGCACATCGTGCTCATCGGCAACGGCCTCGCCGAGCGTGACACATGGTACAGCCGCATCGAAACGGAACTGCAGCTTCGTTATCCAGATCGCGACCTGTTCTTCCGCAACATGGGCCACGTGGGCGACACGCCGGGCTTCCGTCCGCATCCGTCGCGTGCGTCGCAGTGGGCCTTCCCCGGCGCGGAGAAGTTTCATCCCGACAAGACGATCCACAACGGTCAGGGCTTCTACGCCACGCCCGATCAGTGGCTCACACATCTGAAGGCGGACACGATTGTCGGCTTCTTTGGCTACAACGAGTCATTCGACGGCCCGAACAAGGTCGGCAATTTCGAAGCCGAACTCGACGCGTGGGTCGTTCACACGCTGAGCAAAGCCTACAACGGCAAGACCGCGCCGCGTGTGGTGCTCGTCTCGCCCATCGCGTATGAAAATCAGAGCGCGAAACGCGATCTGCCGAAGGGCGACGTCGAAAACGCCAACCTCGTGCTCTACGCGGGCGCCATCGAGAAGGTCGCGAAGAAGCACGGCCTGACCTACATCGACCTTTTCACGCCGACGCAGGAGGTTTATGCGAAGGGCGGCGAGTTTTTCACCACCGGCGGTTTTGTGCCGACGGAGAAAGGCTACGAGCAGGTCGCCGAATGGCTCGCCACGGGTCTTTACGGTCACCAGAGCCGCGAATCGAAGGCGGATCCCGCACTCGTTCACGCCGCGGTGAAAGAGAAGGACTGGATGTGGAACAACGATTACAACATTCTCAACGGCGTGCACGCGCACGGCCGCCGCTACAATCCGTATGGTCCGCAGAACTATCCGGACGAAGTGCAGAAGACGCGCGAGATGACCGCGCTGCGTGATGATTTGATCCACCAGGTCACGGCCGGCAAGACGACTGATTTGAAGGTCGATGACAGCAAGACGCACGCGCTGCCCGCCGTGCCGACGAACTACGTGCCGAGCGTGAAGAACGGCAGCGAGAAGTATCTCTACGGCGAGGAGGCGTTGCAGTCGCTCACCGTGCCAGAAGGCTACAAAGTGCAGCTGTTTGCCTCGGAAAAAGAGTTCCCGAACCTCGCGAACCCGATGCAGATGAGCTTCGACAACAAAGGTCGTCTGTGGGTCGCGACGATGCCTGCGTATCCGCATTTCAAACCCGGCGATGCGATGCCGGATGACAAGATCCTCATCTACGAGGACACGGACGGTGACGGCAAGGCTGACAAAGAAATCGTTTGGGCCGACAAACTGCACCTGCCGATCGGATTCGAGCTCGAACCTGAAGGCGTCTATGTCTCGCAGGAGCCGAATCTCGTGCTCATCCGCGACACGAACGGCGACGACAAGGCCGACAGCATGGAGATCATCCTCGGCGGCTTCGACACGCACGACACGCATCACGCCGTCAGCGCCTACACCGCCGATCCGAGTGGTGCGTTCATGATGTGCGAAGGCATCTTCCTCCACTCGAACATCGAAACGCCCTACGGCCCCGTGCGCTGCGTCGATGGCGGTTTCTATCGTTACAGCCCGCAGCGCGGCCACCTCGAGCGCACGATTCAGATGAGCATCCCGAATCCGTGGGGCTTCGTGTTTGATCAATGGGGCCAGGATTTCCTCCTCCACACCTCCGGCACCACAATGAACTGGGCATTGCCTGTCGAGGTGAAGCCCGCCTTCGGCAGCAAGACGCCGTCCGCCGCCGACCTCGTGCCGAAAGATCACAAGGTGCGTCCGACGAGCGGCCTGGAGATCGTTTCCTCACGCCACTTCCCCGACGAAGTGCAGGGCGATCTCATCTACTGCAACGCCATCGGCTTCCTCGGCATCAAGCAGGTGAAAATCGTGGACGACGGCACCGGCTGGAAGACCGATCACCGGCACGACCTGCTCGTCAGCAAGGACGGCAACTTCCGTCCGGTCGATCTCGAATTCGCACCCGACGGCAGCCTCTATGTCATCGACTGGCACAACGTGCTCATCGGCCACATGCAGCACAACGCGCGCGATCCACTGCGCGACCACGTGCACGGCCGCATCTACCGCATCACCTATCCGTCGCGCCCGCTCGTCAAGGCTGTGCCCGTCGCCGGCGCCTCGCTTGATCAACTCTTTGAGAACCTCAAGGAACCCGAACTCCGCGCCCGCTATCGCACGCGTCGCGAACTTCGCGCACATCCGGCCAGCGAAGTCGTTCCTGCCGTCAAAGCCTGGGCTGCCAAGCAGAGCGACACGCACGCGAAACTCGAAGCCCTCTGGGTCACCTGGGGTGCAAACAAAGTCGATGAAGGCCTGCTGCGCGAGATGCTCGCCTCCAGCGACTTCCATGCCCGCGCCGCCGCTGTGCGCGTGCTGCGTTACAACACGCACGTCATCGCCGATCACGTCGCCTTGCTCGAAAAAGCCGCCGCCGATGAACATGGTCGCGTGCGCCTCGAAGCCATCGTCGCCGCGAGCTGGCTGCCGAACATTCCCGCCGCGAAAAACATCGTGGCCATCGCATCGAAGCTGCCGCTCGACGATTGGAACAAGGCTGCCGCGCAAACCGCCGCCGACCGCCTCAACGGAGTCATCGAAGTCGTGAAGCCCGAATACAAAGCCGTGCCGCCGCCTGCACATCTCAGCGATGCCGCGAAAGCGCAGTTTACCGCCGGTCAGGAAGTCTATTTCCGCGAAGGACATTGCGTCACCTGCCATCAGCCAAACGGTGCCGGACTCGATCCCGCCTTCCCAAGCATCGTGAACAGCCCTTGGGTGACCTCCGACCGCGACCGCCTCATCAAGATCGCCATGTACGGCCTCATGGGCCCCATCAAAGTCGGCGACAAGGAATACAACGGCCAGGTGCCCATGACGCCCTTCGGTGGCATGCTCAAGGACGAGGAAATCGCCAACGTCCTCACCTTCGTCCGCAACCACTTCGGCAACAAAGCCGATCCGATCAGCCCCGCCGAAGTCAAAGCCATCCGTGACGCCAATCCTGGCCGCATGATGCTCTACACGACGGACCAGCTCCTCAAGGAGCATCCGATGAAGTAAGTAGCGGAGCCGCTGCACCCACCATGTGGCTGAGGGTCACATGGTGGTGTGGAATGGACATGCAGGAAGGCTCCAGCGGAGTCGTTTCATCCCACTATGAAACGCATTCTCATCGCCTTGATCGGACTCGCCTCGCTCGTCAGCGCGGCGGAGTCGCGAAAGCCGAACATCATTCTCATCTTCACGGATGACCAGGGTTACAATGACCTCGGTTGCTTTGGCTCGAAGAAGATCAAGACGCCGAACATCGACCGCATGGCCGCGGAAGGCGTGCGGCTGACGAGCTTCTATGCGCAGCCGGTGTGCGGTGTGTCGCGTGCGGCGTTGATGACGGGCTCGTATCCGATCCGCCTTGCGGAGCCGGGCAATTTGAAGCGCCTGCACACCGTGCCGCATCCACAGGAGGTCACGATGGCGGAGGTGATGAAGTCCGCGGGGTATGCCACCGCGCTCATCGGCAAATGGCATCTCGGATTGAACGGCGACGGCCCGGCGAAAACCGATCCGGCGACGATGCCGAACGCACAGGGCTTCGACTACTTTTACGGCACGCCCAAGTACAACGGCGCGACCGTGCGCGTGCAGGACACGCCGATGCGCAGCCCCATCATGCGCAACGACGAGGTCGTCGTGAAGGCGGTGCAGAGCTGGGATCACATCACCGCCGACTACACGCGCGAGGCCATCGAATGGATCGGAAAAAACACGGCGCAGCCCTTCTTCCTCTACCTCGCGCACAACCTGCCGCACATCCCGCTCGGCGCGTCGGAGAACTTCAAAGGGAAGTCTGAGTATGGCCCGTATGGCGACGCCATCGAGGAGATCGACTGGTCCACCGGCCGACTTCTCGACACGCTCAAGCAACTCGGCCTCGACGACCATACGCTCGTCGTTTTCACCTCCGACAACGGCCCGTGGGTGGAAACGACCGCCGGCATGAAACCCGACGGCAAGCCGTTCATCCCTCGCGATCACTCCGGCACCGCAGATCCGCTGCGCGGCTGGAAAATGTCCGCGTGGGACGGCGGTTGCCGCGTGCCGTTCGTCGCCCGCTGGCCGGGAAAAATCCCAGGTGGCCGCGTAAGCGATGGCATCTTCAGCACAATGG
>NZ_JAGRPF010000159.1 GCF_020439865.1 Prosthecobacter sp. | reverse complement strand
TCGACGGTGCATTCGGCAATGGAGGCACCGGAAGCAAGGCGGGCTTCTCCGTTTCAGGCACCGGGGGCAACAACGAACCGGCTCCCGGCGCAGTTGCGCCCGGACGCAGCGGAAGCGTCGGCTCCTGCAGCGGGATGGGTCTGAAACCATCATCTCCGGTGCGCATCTTGGGTTTTTGGCTCAATCGAGCTAGTTCCGGCGCCATGGGACCGACATAGTCATCGCGTGATTTCAAATTTTCGGCAGTGAGCGCCGTATAATCCTGCCCCGGTCCCTTCCTGGCGTCTGCCACGCCTTCTGGATCTGAAGCGGCGAGTTCAGCCAGAAGCGTGCGAGCTTCCGCAGAAACTTCGGGGGAGCCAAATTTGAGCGCCTCATTGAGGTAAATCGCCGCCGCCTTGGTTTTGCCAATTCGCTGGTAGAATTTTGCCACGGTTAGCGACTGGTTGGCCTCCGCCGTATTGACCTGATGGAGAATCATCTCCGTCTCCTGCTTGCGCTCTCCGCCGGGATTGGAGGCAATGTAGGTGCGCAGGGCATCACGTGCCGCGAGCAGATTCGAGGCGTCCTCGCTGCGTTGTGCGGCGATGTTGCTGATGGACCCGATCCGGAACTGCGCTTCCGCAGCCTGCGAGGTGTTAGGATAGTTTTCCACCACTTTCTGATAAGCGGCCACGGCCTTGTCCTTCTCTTTCATGTCCTGCTGGATTTCAGCGATGCTGAACTGTGCCAGCGGCGCGAACTTACCGAAGGGTGCATTCTTGATGATCTGCTCGTAAAACCCGATCACATCAGACGTCTGCATTTTCATCGGCACCAGCAACAGCCCGCGCTGCTTTTTCCCGCCCTTCGCTTCTTCGGCGATCTCATACTCCATCTCGATGGCCTCGCTGAAGTGAGGGTTGTCGTGGTAGGTCAGAATGAATGACTGAAAGGCTTCGAAGGCGTCGTCCATCTTGCCGACATGACGGATGATGACCGCGTTTTGAAAGGACGCTTCCGCAGCACTCGGCGTGAAGGGGTATTGCTTCATGATCGCCTGATACAAAGCCTGAGCCTTGCTTGTTTTGCCTGCGGTCTGCGCCTGCCGGGCTTCAACAAGCAGAGCAGCGGCCGAAGCCTCCTGGGCTTCACGCTCGCTGGCCATGGGAACCACCCTGTCCTTCTTTCCCGAGAAGGGCCAGATGGCGAACGAGGGAGTGGCCAGAGCGAGGCAGGAAACGGCACATGCCAGAATGCCTGGCAGGCGAGCGTGGGGGAGGTACTTCATCGCCTCGATAGTAAGTTCTCGTTAAGCTTGCGTCAAGATGACAACACGCCCGCCCGCCGCCTCTTTCTGACGCCCTTGTCTTGGCTTCTCTCCCGGTTTATGGGAGCCTTCATGCGACTCTCCGTCCTCATCGCCCTATTCGTCCCGGTTCTGGCCCAATGTCAGAGCAGCCCGTCCGGCTATCGTGTGGTGCGCGGTCTCGACTACGTGGGCGCAGGCAATCCTCGCCAGACCCTCGATCTCTATCTGCCGGAGACCAAAACCACCCTTCCGCGTCCCCTCGTCGTTTTCATTCACGGCGGTGGCTGGGAAACTGGCAGCAAGGAGGACAACGGCTTCCTTCTCGAACTCATCAAGGACCGTGACTTCGCCGGGGCCAGCCTCAACTACCGCCTCACCGACCAGGCCATCTGGCCCGCGCAGATCCATGACTGCAAGGCCGCCATCCGCGCCCTGCGTGCTCATGCGGCGGAAAACCAGATCGATCCCGACAAGATCGCCGTCTTCGGCATCTCCGCCGGCGGGCATCTCGTCAGCATGCTCGGCGTCAGCGGCGGCGTGAAGGAACTGGAGGGCGACCTCGGCCCGAATCTCACGCAAAGCAGCCGCGTCACCTGCGTGCTCGACTTCTGCGGCCCCTCCAACTTCCTCACCTTCGCCGGCAAAGGCACCATCATCGACGTGGACGATCCCAAGACAGGACTCTCCAAGCTCATCGGCGGCACCGTCAGAGCGAAGTCCGATGTCGCCAGAAATGCCTCGCCCGTGACCTACATCACCAGCGACGACGCCCCCTTCCTCATCATCCACGGCGACAAGGACAACATTGTCCGCTATGCGCAGGCCACCGAGTTCAAAGCCGCGCTCGAAAAAGCGAAAATCCCCGCCGCCCTCATCACCGGCACCGATGGCGGCCACGTCTTCTTCAGCCAGCCGCTCGTCGAGCGCATGCGCGCCTTCCTAGACCGCCATCTGCTCGGCAAAGACGTCCAAGTCCCCGATGGAGCCGTTCCTTCCAAGTAACTCCGTCGCTCAATCGTCCCGGTTGCCGCCATCCAATCAGACCTGGCCGAAAGAGAGGAAAGAGATCCAAAATCCGTCTCTTTTTCCTTTGTTCTCTTTTTCGGCCATGCCATGAACCCAGAACTTCAATGACCGATTCCGAAATCCAGTCCGCCATTCTCGACATGGGCCGCCGGGCCCGCGCCGCCTCCTACGCTCTCGTCAAGCTGACCACCGCGCAGAAGAACGCCATCCTGCTCGCGATGGCCGATGAACTCATGGCACGCCAGGACGCCATCCTCGCCGCCAACGCCCTCGACCTTGCCCGCGCGGAGCAAAACGGTCTCAGCAAGGCCATGATCGACCGCCTCACGCTCGATCCGAAGCGCCTCAAGGCAGTCGCCGACGCCGTGCGCGAAGTCGCCACCCTGCCCGACCCTGTTGGCGAAAAGCTGACCGACTGGACACGCCCTAACGGCCTGCACATTCGCAAAGTGCGCGTCCCTATCGGCGTCATCGGAATCATCTTCGAATCACGCCCCAACGTCACCACCGACGCCGCATCGCTCTGCTTCAAGACCGGCAACGCCACCATCCTCCGCGGCGGCAGCGAGGCCATCGACAGCAACCGCGCCCTCGCCGCTGCGTTGCAGGCCGGGGGCGAACGCGCCGGCCTGCCGCCGGACAGCATCCAGCTCATCCCCTTCACCGACCGCGCCAGCGTCGAGCACATGGCGAAGATGGATCAATACCTCGATCTCATCATTCCACGCGGCGGCAAAGGCCTCATCGAAAAAGTCGTCGCCACCGCCCGCATGCCCGTCATCAAGCACTATGACGGCGTCTGCCACGTCTATGTCCACGCCGATGCCGACCAGCAGATGGCCGCCGACATCATCGTCAATTCCAAGTGCCAGAAGCCCGGCGTCTGCAACGCCCTCGAAACCATCCTCGTCCATCAGGACGCCGCCGCGTCGTTCTATCCGCTCATCGGCAAACGTCTCGCCGAATCCAAGGTCGAAATCCATGGCGACGCCACCGCGCTGCAACATCTCGGCGTGCCTGCGAAAGCGGCCACTGAGGAAGACTGGACCACCGAATACCTCGACCTCATCGTCGCCATCAAGACCGTTGCCGGATTGGACGAAGCCATCGCCCACATCAACCGCCACGGCTCCCACCACACCGAAAGCATCATCACGCAGGATCGCGCCGCCGCAGAGCGCTTCCAGCACGAAGTCGACAGCGCCGTCGTCCTCCACAACGCCAGCACCCGCTTCAACGACGGCGGCGAATTCGGCTTCGGCGCCGAGATCGGCATCTCCACCGACAAGCTCCACGCCCGCGGCCCCATGGGCCTGGCGGAACTGTGCAGCTACAAGTATCTCGTCGATGGAAATGGGCAGATCCGGAACTGACGCCTGCACAGAAGTTCCCACCCCATTCCAATGTTTTTTCGGATGCGGCATGTCTTGCCTCCGGCATGGCACTTTTCCTGCCTCACTTCATCCGGAGTGACGAATCTTCCTCTTGCAGGCCGGTTCATCCCCACTCTGTTTGGATTCGTAATCCCCCGAAAGGCTTCTCCGTCCACACGGCTTCTTTGTTTCCCATGAAACAGTCCTTCGTTCGCCTCTTAACGTTTCTCATCGCTTTCGCCAGCACGTCAGCGGCGATCCCTGATCCGCTGCCCAAGGCTCCTGAGCCCGTCGACGACATTCTGCGGCTGCAGATCTTCCTCGACACTCGGCTCTTCGGCCCCGGCAAGCTCGACGGCCGTCCCGGCGAGTTCACCACCAAGGCGCTCAAGCGTTACCAGACGGCCCACGGCCTGCCGGAGACCGAGATGGAAACGCACACGCTGGATCTC
>NZ_JAGRPF010000019.1 GCF_020439865.1 Prosthecobacter sp. | reverse complement strand
CTGGCGGTTGCCCCAGGCGTAGGCGGCCTTGAGTTCACCGATGGCGCCGTCGCGGATGAGTTCGCGCACGCGGTTGAAGTTCGGATTCGCATGACGCTGCATGCCGACCTGCGTGGCGAGCTTGCTCTTCTTCGTCTCCCAAGTCGAACGCACGGTGCGCGCTTCATTGACCGTGATGGCGAGCGGCTTTTCGCAGTAGCAATGCAGATCACGCTTGAGCGCCCAGTTGGCGATGAAGGCGTGCGTGTGGTCCGGCGTGCAAACGACGACGGCGTCCAAATCTTTGTGATCGAGGCACTTGCGCCAGTCGATGTAGGTCGTGGCTCCGGGGAAACGCTTCAGTGCATCCGGGAAACGCGCCTCGTTCACATCGCACAACGCGACGACATTTTCCTCCGCGATGGAGTCGTAGTGGGCGAGGCCGCGGCCCCACACGCCGATGAGGGCGACGTTGAGCTTGTTGCTGGGCGCCCCGGCTCCGAAGAGCGGGCGGGTGATCATGCTGCCGGCGACGAGACCGGCGGCACCGACGAATTGACGGCGCGAGAGTGGCTTGGGTTGGGTGTTCATGGCGCCGCATGAAACGACGCGAGGAGGTGATCTCAAGCATCAAGGTTGGCCGAAGTCATGCTTTCCACGATCCATGGGATGGGAACTTGAAGCTTGATTAAGCGACTGCTATTCCAGACAATGACGGCAACAACCATCTAAACATCATGGAAATACCTACTGCTGCCAAGACACTGCTGGAACACAAGGGGCGTGAGGTTTGGACCATTGGACCAGATGTCACCGTGTTCGAAGCCATCAAGATGATGGCTGACAAAAATGTCGGTGCGCTGCCTGTCATGGACGGCACGAAACTCGTGGGCATGATCTCCGAGCGTGACTACATGAGCAAGGTGGTGCTCAAAGGGAAATCGTCGAAGGAGACGCCCGTGAAAGACATCATGACCTGCAAGGTGGTGACCGTGGGGCCTGATCACAATGTTTCCAAATGCATGGAAATCGTTACCGAGCATCACATCCGGCATCTGCCGGTCATGGATGGCGACGAACTTCTCGGCATCGTCTCGATCGGTGATCTTGTGCGCTGGATCATCGCGACGCAAAAGATGACCATCGAGCAACTGGAGGCCTACATCGCAGGCGGTTACGCTGCCTGACATCCAGATAGGACGGCTTTCATTACACCAGTGAGTTCGGCCGGCTCCAGCGGATTTTGCCCAGTTGAAGGTCGCCGCGGTAGCCGTGCTTCGGCAGCATCTCGCCGACGCTGACCCATGATTCGTCGGGCGTGATGTTGGTGGTTTGGAAATTGCCCATCAGCGCCACGTCGTCCGGCTTCGTCACACCGTCGGCACTCATCGGCAGCACGATGCGTTCCGTGGCACGGATGAGGCGCAGCGTTTTCAGATTCACCTGCGCGATGAACAAAGGCGAGCGCCAGCGGATCACGTTCGCGTTGCTTGCATCCTTGCGCGTGTAAACGAGGTGCAGGGCTTCGCTGTGCGGCAGCCAGTGCTGCTGCGTGGTGCTCATGTCCAGCGGCGTGCCGTCATCCCAGCACCAGGGCTGCTTCTCATCAAAGTCGAGGCCGTCATCGCTTGCGGCCACGTAGCCGCGGCTGTCTTCGGCGCGGATCGTGGCATAAAACTTCCCGCGATAACGCACCATCGACGGCTCCAGCAGTCCGCGACCGGCGGCGTGCTTGATCTCGCGTCCGACTTTCTGAATGGTCAGCGTCTCGCCATCAAACGAGCAGCGCACGCCCGCGGCGGAGCGTCCAGCTTCGGTGGGGCCGAAGGACATGACGAATGCGATGCTCCCGTCCTCGAGCACTTCGCGCTGACCACAGTTGTTTGTGTAGATGAAGGCGCCACGTGGATCGTCCCACAACAGGCGTTTGCGCGCCGACCACTGACCGTTTTTGTAAACCGTGTACACCGGACAGCGCGGCGGCTGTTTGCGGTCGAACTTCGGGCCGCGATAAAACACATTGTGTCCCATGGCGAGCACGCAGTCCGTTTTCGCGTGATACTGCGGCACCACGTCGCACACGCCTTCGTCGCCGCGCCCGTCCGTCGTCGGATCGCGTCCGAGCGAGGGCACAGGTTGCGGTTCCGTCCATGTTTTGCCGAGGTCGGCGGATTCCATCCAGTGCACCGGCAGGAAGTAATCCGAGCCGCGAATCTCCTGCATCGTCATCAGGATCTTGGGACCATCCGTGCCCGGCACCACGCAGGGCCGCGGATGAAACCACGACGGCCCGCTGCCATCGCGCCCGTGTTTGAGCGTGACCTTGTCGATGGAGGCGATCAAGCCTTCCGCCGATTGCGCGGGCGCCAGACTCGCGGCACAAAAACCTGCCGCGGTTTGTTGGATGAAACGACGGCGGTTCATGGCTGGCAGAGTTGTTGGCCGAAAAATACGAAAGAGGTCAAAAAAGAAGTCTGATCTTTTCCTTCTTTTCTCTTTTTCGGCCATCCGAATTCACTTCCCCTTTTTCGGCTTCTCAGGCAGACCCTGGCCGGGCTTGAGGTCGAGGTTCGCCTTCATGTCTTCGTCAGTCACCGATGATGCAACACCGTCGGCGGGGATCTTGGCCTTCGCGGTCCACAGGATCGCGTTCAGCACGAGCTTGCGCTGGTCGTTGTTGGCCCAGCCTTGATGGAAGTGACCACCCGTGAAACCAAAGCCGCGTCCGCCGTCCGCACGCTCACAGGCCCAGGCGACGTGCTGCTTTTCTCCTTTCGCCACCGACTCGCGCACAGCCGGATTGCCGCTGTGATGACCATCGGGGCGGCTCATGGTCGATGCAGGAGCCACGTCGCTAAGGATCGGCGTCACGCCTTCCATGTTCTTGCGGAAGCGCATGTAGAAGTACCA
This sequence comes from Prosthecobacter sp., assembly GCF_020439865.1. Taxonomy (GTDB): domain Bacteria; phylum Verrucomicrobiota; class Verrucomicrobiia; order Verrucomicrobiales; family Verrucomicrobiaceae; genus Prosthecobacter. Next base: position 18,279 of record NZ_JAGRPF010000019.1, on the reverse strand, counting down.
TTCGTCATTTGTGCCGAAGGGCTTCACACCTTCGCTGATCGGATGTGCAGGCAACTCCTTAAAGTTCGCGTCCCAGTGCGGATTCACGCTCCAGTTGATTTCAAAGCAGCCGCCCATCCAGTCGATGAACTCCTTGTTGCCCTTCTCGATCGTCGGCTCCACCGCGTAGTGCAGCGTCAGGAAGCCGCAGCCGCGCTTCATCTCCTTGTCGAGTTGCGCGAGGCGATCGCCCTGCAGCGCCGGATGTCCGCCGCCGCCGTCCGAGTAGATGACCACGGTGTCTGCCGCTGAAAGCTCCTCCTGCGACGGCCATTCGCCGTTCAGATGATACTTGATGTCCACCTGATCCGCCGCGCCCTGCTCCAGGCACTTCTTCAGCAATTGAATGCCCGCGTTGTGCTCGTGCTGTCCCGGACCATGCGAGGGCTTGCCGGCGATCATGACGATGGACTTCTTGTCCGCCGAAAACGCGGAACTGACGAGCGAAAGGGTGAAAAGGAGGGGGAGCAGAAGCTTCATGGGCCATCTGAAACGACGGGCCACGCAGGATGCTATCACTTTGCACCCGGCCAAAGTGGCCAATCTGGCACGGCATCCGCTCTTCTTGGTTCCCCGCCCGACCGCATGCCGATCTCCAAGAGCCGACCCCAGACCAATGTTCTCTACGCCTTTGCCTTCGTCGGCGTGGTGATGGTCGTGTTCACGGTGGGTTACCGGCTCGCGGGCTGGTCGTGGAGCGACGCGTTCTACATGGTCGTCATCACGGCGTTCAGCGTCGGGTTTGGCGAGGTCGTTCCGGTCACCGACCCGTGGCTGCGTGCCTGGACGATGGCGCTGATTCTCTTCGGCTGCACCGGCATCATCTTTGTCACCGGCACGCTCGTGCAATGGCTGACGGAAGCTCAAATTCAACGCGCCTTGGGAGGCAAACGCATGGAACACGAAATCGAGAGACTCAAAAACCACGCCATCATCTGCGGCTTCGGCCGCATTGGTCGCATGATCGCCAGCCAGCTGCAGGCGGGCGGCATTCCCTTCGTCATCGTCGATCAGGCGCCGGATCGCGTGGCTGAAGTGCGCGACGCCGGATGGCTCACCCTGCAAGGCGAGGCCACGGATGAATCCGTTCTCAAAGCCGCCGGAATCAGCCGCGCACGGGTGCTCGCCACAGTGCTGCCGAACGACGCGGCGAACGTCTTCATCACGCTCAGCGCACGGAACATGAATCCGGAAATCCAAATCATCGCCCGCGGCGAAGTGCCCTCCACCGAGCGCAAACTCCTGCAGGCAGGAGCCAATCGCGTGGTGCTGCCTGCCCACATCGGCGCCGACCGCATCGCCCATCTCATCCTGCATCCGAATGCGCGCGACATTCTCGGCGGCAAGACGAAGTCGAGCGTCGATTTCGAGCATCACCTCACCGAGCTCGGCCTCGACATGGAGGAGATCGAGATCGGACCGGATTCGCCATGGCTGCACAAACGCATCTCCGAGGTCGAGGCGGACGCGGCGGGTCGTCTCATGGCCGTGGCGATCATGCGCAAGGAGGGCGGCACCGATTTGAACCCCGGCCCGACCGCCATGCTCATGCCGGGCGATGCGCTGGTGGTCATGCGACGTGTGCAACGGCGCTGAGAGAACTTTTCGGCCAATCTGGCTCGCTGCCTGCGCTCTTGAGGCGGACTATGCTCAAGCCGCCCGACCGCATCTTCAAAGTCGCCATCATCGGAGGAGGTTTCGCCGGCGTGTATTGCGCACGCGAACTGCTCAAACAAACGATCGGGACCGCCGGCATGACCGTGGGCATCATCGCCAGCGAGAATCACATGGTCTTCCAGCCCATGCTGCCGGAAGTGGCGGGCGGGTCGCTCTCTCCGCAGCATGTGGTGAATCCCATCCGCATGATCTGCCAGGGCGCGGAAGTGCTGAAGGGCGAAGTCACGCACATCGATCTCGATAATCGCGTGCTCACCATCCACGGCGGCAACTTCACCCCGCAGATCACCATCGGTTTCGAGCATCTCATGCTCGCGCCCGGCGCGGGCGTGGACCTCAGCCGCGTTCCCGGCATGGGCGAGCACGCCTACCTCATGCGCACGGTCGGCGATGCCATGAAACTGCGCGCCGCGATCATCGGCCGCCTCGAGGAGGCGAATCTCCTCACGGACCCGAAGCTGCGCAAAGAACTGCTCTCCTTCGTCGTCGTCGGTGGTGGCTACTCCGGTGTGGAAACTGCGGGGCAGATCCAGGATTTGATCGTTGGTGCGCGACGATTCTACGAGAACATCGAACCCGACGAACCCAGCGTCACGCTCGTGCACAGCGGCGAGCGCCTGCTCGGCATGCTCAGCGACAGCCTCGGCACCTACACCGGCGAATGCCTGAAGCAGATGGGCGTGAAGATCGTTTTCAAAAGCCGTGTGCGCGCCGTCACCGCGCGCACTGTGCAGCTTGGCGACGGCGTCTGCCTTTCCGCCACGCTCGTCGTCTGCACCGTCGGCAATGCACCGCATCCGCAGGTCACTGCCCTCGGCGCCACGGGCAAACTGCCCGTCGAGCGCGGCAAGGTGGTCGTCGAAGCCACCGGACGCGTGAAGGGTCTCGACAATGTCTGGTCCGCTGGGGATTGCTCCGTCTTCCCGAAAGCCGACGGCGGCAACTGCCCGGAGACCGCGCAGTTCGCCATGCGCCAGGGTGCCCTCGTGGCAAAGAACATCGCCGCCACATTCGCGGGCAAAGAATTGAAACCCTTCAAGTTCACCGGCCTCGGCGAGCTCGCCACCATCGGTCATCGCAAGGCCGTCGCGCAGGTCTTTGGCCTGCGCTTCTCCGGCATCATCGCGTGGTTCATGTGGCGTTCGATCTACCTCATGAAACTCCCCGGCTTCGACCGCAAGCTGCGCGTCATGGCCGAGTGGACTTTTGAGATGTTCTTCCCGCGCGACATCAATTTGCTCACGCCGAATTTCTCCTCGCCGCTCGGCGAGATGCACCTCGAACCCGGCGACTCGCTCTTCCATTGCGGCGAGCCTGCGCAGTCGCTCTACGCCGTCAAAAAAGGCCGCGTGGACATCACCGACGCGCAGGGCGAACTCGTGAAGTCCGCGGGACCCGGCGAGCATTTCGGCGAACGCGCCCTGCTGAGCAACTCGATCTGGCGCTTTGATGCCACAGCCAAGGAAGCCAGCGAACTCGTCGCCATCGACGGCGAGACCTTCAAGACGCTCGTGAAGAGCATCGGCAGCCTCGACACGCTCTTCCGCGCCTCGGCGCAGCAGTATCATCTGCCGGAAGAGATCCAGCAAACCGTCGCCGCCATTCCCGAAGCCACGCGCAGCGCCACCGCCGCTGACGTCATGACGCGCGACATCGCCTCGCTCGATGTCAACGCCACCGTGCAGGACGCCGTCACCGAATTCCAAACGCACCCGCACAGCACCTATCCCGTCACATCCAACGGCTGCGTCGTCGGCCTCCTGCGCCGCAGCATCTGCTACGAGTGGCTCAAGAACCACGGCCTCACCTGCGTGGACCCGCTCAGCGCCCTCCAGCTCGCCAAACCCTTCTGCGTCAGCGCCAGCACGCCCGTGCCAACGCTTGTGCAAACCCTCATGCGCACCGGCGTCAGCAAGGCCGTCGTCGTCGATGATCAAAACCTCCTCCTCGGCATGGTCACGCTCTTCGATCTGCTTAAGGGCGGACGTCAGGCTTGAGCGAGGCCCGCCAGGCCAAAATCCCGCACAGCCCAAAGCCAAACGCATTCAGCGTCCCGTGGATCATCCACATCTGCGGCATGGTGAGCGCGAAGTTTGGAATCACGTATCGCAGACCAAAGCCGAGAGCCAAAAGCATCGCGAATAGTAGGGACGCGCCAGAGACAAGGAAACCGAATCGCGTCATGGTTGGTTGGGGCGCTTCCAAACCTCGCCGCAATTGCGATACGGCGACACCGAGCGCTCCCAAGACGAGAACCGTGACTCCAAACGGTTCCACGAACGGCAGCACGCCGAAATGAGTACAGGTGATTCCTATCGCCACCAGCGGCACACCTGCCAGAATCGCAATGCACGACCCTTTTGTCAGCAAGCTTGGTTTCGCTTTCGCATTTAGCCCCGCCATCAGCGGCAGCGTAAATCCCGCATGGTGAAAATGCGCCGCGGTGAGCAGCACGATCAACGGGTCGAATCCCCATGGCGTCCATTTTGCCTGATAGGCCACCAACCACGCGGCGCCGACGGCGGGAAAAATCGCCGCTGCTTGTTCGCAAGCGGTCACAGCCGAAGGCATGCCCCTCTTGTTCCATGCCATCGACACATCCTTCACCACAAACAAACGTGCAACGAGCCAAGGCACGGCAAGCCATGCTGCCTGAATTCCAGGTGTGGACAGAAACGAAAACGATCCGGCCATCATCATCGCCGCAACATACTCGAATTTCTGTCGCGGACGTTTCGTGCCGCACCACAACGGCATCAGCATCAACGGAGAGAACAACAGCAGCGCCTTCACAAACACCGCATCCTCAAGAACAAGCATCAGCACTGCTGTGGACCAGATCAGCGGTTTGACCCAGGCTTTGAGGGCATCCATGAAATCGTTCATGATGTGATGGCTTCTCCCATGCGCTGTTGCGAATCCCGCACAAACCGGCACTGCCACCAGCGTGCCAGCGGAAAGGCGAGCCAGGCCATCCAATGGCGCGGATGTGAAAACGCGCGGATGACATACCACACGCTGCCGTCCGGTCGTTTCTCGATCACAAACTGCTCCTCGCCGCATTCGGCGTGTTCGGGCAGCGTGCCATAGACGAAGCCGTGCGTGTGATCGGAGTCCGTGCGACGCAGGACGCGGCACGGATTCACCCACCACAGGCCGCAGATGCGCGTGACCATCGCCACGATCTGGCCTGCCTGCTGTCCTTTTGCTTCCGAGCGGCTGACCTCGGCCCATTCAGGGAACATGATCCACGCATCCAGCGCCTCGCAGGCGGACCGATACACTTCTTCACCGCTTCCCAGCCTCACCGCATGCTCGTCGTCAATGAATCCATCGCCCGGCGGCGGCGTGTAGCTCAGTGGCGCATCCTTCCACAACTCCAGCAGGTCACGGAGTCGTTCGGGTGTTGGTTTTCGCAGGCTGAACATGGGCGAACCATTTCACACACTTCCAAGGCCGAGAAGTCGAATGTGAATCTTTAGTTTTCACAGTTTTCGAATCTTTTGCTTCTTTCGATTCTTTCGGCCATTCATGCGCATGCCCGACCCTATCCGCGCCGTCATCTTCGACTTCGACGGCCTCATCGTTGACACTGAAAGCACCGGTTATCACACCTGGAGGGAAATCTTTGCCGAACACGGCCATGAACTGCCGGTGGAGCTCTACGCGCAGGTCGTCGGCACCGATTTCAACACCAGCTACAATCCGCGCCGCGACCTCGAAGAGCGCACGGGCCGGACCTTCGACTGGGACGCGGTCGAGGTCGGACGCAAGACGCGCGAGAACGAACTGCGCAAGCATCTGAAACTCCTGCCCGGCGTGGCGGACCTGCTGCAGGAGGCGGACGCGCTCGGAATGCGCATCGCCATCGCCTCCAGCAGCCCGCGTGTGTGGATTGACTCGTGGATGGACCAGCTCGGCCTGCACGATCACTTCCATCACATCTCCACCGTCGATGACACAGGCAAGGTGAAGCCCGACCCAAGCCTGTTTCTTCACGCGGCCGAAAAACTCGGCGTGAAGCCGGAGGAGGCGGTGATCTTTGAAGATTCATTGAACGGTCTCCGCGCCGCAGTCGCCGCCGGCATCCGTTGCGTCGTCGCACCAGGTCCGATGACACGCCATCTCGATTTCACGGGCGCCTGGAAGCGCGTCGAATCTCTCGCGCACGTCACTCTCAAGGAACTCATGTCATGAAAACATTCGCCCTGGTCGTGTTCGCCGCAACCACGCTACACGGCGCTGATCCTGCATGGCTCGCGACGGGCGAGTTTCGTTGGCAATGCTCGCCACCGCTCATCGGCCCCATCGAAACCGCCGCTGATCCCGACGTCGCTCTCAAAGACCCGACGATGGTGTTTCACGAGGGAAAATGGCATCTCTTCGCCACGCATCGCATGGCCTCGGGCAAGGTGAACATGCAATACCTCAGCTTCACCGACTGGAAGGACGCCGACAAGGCCACGCGCCACACGCTCGACTTCCACGATCAATACCACTGCGCCCCGCAGGTCTTCTACTTCACACCGCATCAGAAGTGGTATCTCGTTTACCAGCTCGCTGATGAAAAGAAGGCGCTCAAGTTCGCCCCCTACTTCTCCACCACCACCGACATCGCTGATCCAAATTCGTGGACGAAACCCCAGCCGATGATCGAAACGCTGCCCGAAGGTGGCACTAAGACCAAATGGATCGACTTCTGGGTCATCTGCGACGCCGACAAGGCGCATCTGCTCTACACCAGCGACGACGGCCACTTCTGGCGACGCGAAACCACGAAGCAGAACTTCCCGCTCGGCTGGTCGAAGCCCGAACTGCTGCTCCAAGACACCAAGGAAGCGCTCTTCGAAGCCTCCTGCACCTACAAGATCAAAGGCCGTGACCGATACCTCACCATCATTGAGGCCCTCGGCCAAGGTCACCGCTACTACAAGGCCTGGCTCGCCGACAAGATCGAGGGCCAGTGGAAACCGCTCGCCACCACGCGTGAGAAACCGTTTGCCGCGACAGAACAAATCTCACCGAAGGTCGACTGGACCACCAGCATCAGCCACGGCGAGTTGATCCGCAGTTCCAACGACGAGTTTCTCGAAGTCGACCCCAATGTTCTGCGCTTTGTCTTCCAAGGCGTCGATGCCGAGGGCTACAAGGCGAAGAAATACGGCAGCATTCCCTGGAAGATCGGGATCCTCGAATTCGCACGCTAACCATCATGACGTCGCTCCCGCTCGCCGACCGCTACGCACGCTTTCGCAGTGCCGTGTTTTCCGGCGTTGAAGAAGGACTGCCGGGCTTCGACGAACCGACGACGGAGATGGAACTGCAGAGCCTGTGGTTCTCAGGGGCGTTTGGCAGCGAGTTCACCACGACCGATGGCAAGGCCGTGCGCATCGCCGATTTCGGTGTCTGGAATTCCGGCGCGGGTCCCGACTTCAACGACTGCGCGATCGTGATCGACGATCAAACGCTGCGCGGCGACATCGAGCTCGATCCCGATGCGCGCGACTGGGAGCGCCACACGCACGGTGCGAATGAAGCCTTCAACCACGTCGTGCTGCATCTCTTCCTGCACGCGCCGGAGCATCGCTTCTTCACACGCACGAGCGAGCACCGCGAAGTGCCGCAGGTGCTGCTGCGCGCCGACATGCTGCCGGAGGGCATCAAGCCAAAGCGCCGAACCGCCTCCGCTCATCTCGGCCGTTGTGCGACGCCGCTGCGCGACATGGATGACGCACGCGTGCAGTCCATCATTGAGTCCGCCGCGCAGCACCGGCTTGAACTCAAGTCGAAGCGCCTTCACCGCAGCGTGGCCGCCCAAGGACGCGAGCAGGCGGTCTATCAGGCGCTGGCGCAGACACTCGGCTATCGCAAGAACCAGCAGCCCTTCGCCATCCTTGCGCAGCGGCTGCCCTTGAAAAAAATCACGCAGCTCGATGCCGCGAAGCGCGAGGCCTGGCTCTTCGGCGTCTCCGGATTTCTCGAAGGCGTGCGCAGCGACGACACTGAACCGGCAACGCGTTCCTATCTGCGGCAGCTTTGGAGCGAATGGTGGAAGCTGCGCGAATCGTGCGGACGCTGGCTCGAGGACCGCCAGCTCCCGCGCTGGAAGCTCAATGCCATCCGTCCCGGCAATCATCCCCAGCGCCGCCTCGGAGCATTGGCCGCGATGCTGCGTTCCTGGAAGCCCATCATCGCACCGCTCGCCGACGCCACGCGCTGGAGCCAGGCCGCCTGGCGCGAATCGCTGCTGGTGCTCACGCATGAATTTTGGGCCACGCATTACACGCTGCTCTCCGACGTCGCCGAAAAGCCCGTCGCTCTGATCGGCGAAACACGCGTACAGGAGATGCTGGCGAACGTCGCCTACCCGCTGCTTGTGCCCGAGCGCACACGCCTGTGGGCCGAATATCTCGAACTGCCCGCCCTGCTCGACAACCAGAAGGTCAGGCTCGCCGTGCAACGTCTCTTTGGCGATGATCCACGTGGCAACGACTTCCGAAAGAAGCTGCATCAACAGCAGGGCCTGCTGCAAATTTATGAGGACTTCTGCCTCGAAGACGACTCCGCCTGCGCCAACTGCCCGTTCCCGGAAAGATTGAAGGAGTGGGGGTGAGCGCATCGTTTTGGCTCCCCGCCATGCGTCCTCTCATCGCACTCATTCTCTCCGCCTCGTTCCTCTCGGCCGCCGACCTGCCCGATCCAGTGGCCGTTACGGCCGCGATGAAGAAGGCCGTCGCCTACGCCCACACGCATCTGGCACGCGAGGGCGGCTACGCCTCCTCTTATGACAAGGAGGGCAAGATCGGCGAGGTGGAGCACGGCAAGTCGCACACGATCACTTCGATCCAGCCGCATGGCACGACGACGATGGGATTGGTGATGCTCAGGGCCTGGCAGGCCACGGGTGATGAAGTCTTTCTCAGCGCGGCCAAGGATGCGGCGAAGTCGCTGCTCAAATGCCAGCTCGCCACCGGCGGCTGGAGCAGCGATTTCGATTTTGCTCCTGACAAGGCCGGGAAATACCACCTGCGCAGCGATCTCGACGCGGGCGACAAGGAACCCGGCAAGCGCAACAACTACACCACGCTGGACGACAACAAGACCGAGTCCGCGCTGCTCTTCCTGCTCGAAATGACCCACGAGCCGGCTTGTGCTGACGACGCGGAGTTGAAGCGTTGCACGAAGTTTGCTTTCGACTCGCTGCTCGCCGCGCAAGCCCCCGTCGGCGCGTGGCCGCAGCAGTTCAACGGCCCGGCCGATCCCACCGCGCCTGTCGTGAAAGCCAGTTATCCTGCCGAGTGGTCGCGGACCTATCCCAAGCTCAAATACGTCAGCTACTACACCCTCAATGACAACAACCTCCAGCAGACTGCCAAGGTGCTGTTCCGCGCCTACGAACTCGAGAAAGACGAGCGCTACCTTGCCGCGCTGAAGAAGCTTGGAGAGTTCTTCATCCTCGCCCAGATGCCCGAGCCGCAGCCGGTCTGGGCGCAGCAGTATGACCGCGACATGCATCCCACCTGGGCGCGCAAGTTTGAGCCGCCGTCCGTCACCGGCTACGAAAGCATTGGTGCGATGGAGGTGCTGCATCAGCTCTGGGTGCTCACCGGCGATGAAAAATACCTCGCTCCGATCCAGCCCGCGCTCGCGTGGTTCGAACGTTCGAAACTGCCCGACGGCAAACACGCACGCTTTTACGAACTGAAGACCAACAAGCCGCTCTTCTTCGTTAAAGACACCTACGAGCTGACCTACGACGACAGCAACATTCCCACGCATTACTCCTTCACCGACGATCAGCAGGACAACATTGACCTCTTTAAAAAGCAGCTCGCCATGAGCCGTGAGGAGTATCAGCAAAAGCACGCCGGGCTCCAGACGCCGAAGGAATGGATGAGCAAGGCCAAAGGCGCCGCCTCCAAGGCCCGCCGCGCCGTCGAATCTCTGGACGCCGAAGGCCGCTGGCTGAAAAACGACGAGATCGACTCGGGTGAATTCGTCAAAAACATGAACGCCATGATCACCTACGTCGAGGCGCTGAAAAAGAGCGGGCAGTAGTTCCGCCTCAGCGGCGTGCCACCACCATCGTGCTCATCACGAGGCCGACCACGACGCCGATGGTGGCGATGAGCCAGAAGCTTGCCTGTGTGTCTTCCAAAGGACCGCGCACATACATGCTGAACAGGCCGGAGAGCGCTGTCAGCGGCAGAAACAGCGCGGCGAGCACATTCAGGCGATGCGAGGTGTTGGCCATGCGCTGCGCATTCAACGCCTGTACCTCGGCCTGCTTCGCCACGGTGAAGTTGAGGCCAAACTGCGCGTCCTGGAGAAGCAGCTCGGCCGTTCTCTCGATGCCCGCCGCCTGATCTCGCAGATTGATCAAGTCGCGATCGGACTTCACAAATTCGCGCGCCTGCTGCAGGGCGCGATGCAGCCCGCGTGTGGCACGCAGCACCGGAGCGATGGCTTCAAGAACCTTGTGGTACTCCGTCGCGGATTGAGCCACGTGTTCCTCCTTGTCGAGCTCGTCCAGACGCGCTGCGAAGGCGGCGAGGTGGTTTTGCAGCGCCAAAAGTCCGCCGACGTCGGGATTGGACTTCCAGGTGCCGTCCGGCTGTCGCCAAAACAAAGCGGGCCGCCGCACGGCGTCGTCCGGTCCCGGCGTTTGGTGCAGGATGATGAGCAGGTGCTCCTCCTCCAGCATCGCACGCTGCGGGCCGGCCTCGCGGCCCACGCGGTTGCGGATGGCCTCGGGAATCGTGGTCCACAGCTTCGGGATGATTTGAATGTCGGGTTTCATTTTCGGGATTTGGTTTGTCTAACCGCCCTGATCTGAGCAGAGCCCCCAAAACGAAGCGATGACAAAAATCGGCCGCGATTTGAGGCGGCGGCCCGGCGGATTCTTGCTCCACTGCCCAACCCCGCCTAGCTTCCCCACACCTCATGTCCCACGCCGTCCTCAGTCTCCTCAAAGAAAACCGTCATCCCATGCGCATCGACCTCATCGGCGTCGCGGGTTCCGGCATGAGCGGGCTGGCGCTGCTGCTGCTCGGGCTCGGGCACAAGGTCAGCGGCTCGGACAAGGCCACCACGCTGGAGACGGACCGCCTTCAGAAGCTCGGGCTGCAGTTCTTCCACGGCCACACGGACAAGGAGGTCGAGGACTGCGACATGGTGATCTACTCCAGCGCGATCAAACCGGGCAACGTGGCCTATGAGGCGGCGTTCAAGCAGGGCATCCCGCTCGTGCGCCGCGCGGAGGCGCTCGCCGCCGTCATGGCGAACAAGAAGGGCGTGGTCGTCTGCGGCACCCACGGCAAGACGACCACCTCCGCGCTCACCGCGCACGTCTTGCGTCAGGGCGGCCTCAAACCGAGCCACTACGTCGGCGCAGAGATCCCGATCCTCGGTTCGAATGCGCACTGGGATGCCGAAGGGGAACTGTTCGTGGCCGAGGGTGACGAGAGCGACGGAACGCTCGTCAATTTCCATCCGCAGCATGCCATCGTGCTGAACATCGAACCCGAACATCTCGACTTCTACAACGGCATCGAGGCCATCAAGGCCGTGTTTCGTCAGGTGCTCAGCCAGACCCCGGGCCTGTGGGTGTACTGCGCCGAAGATCCCGTGGCGAGCGAGGTCTGCTCGGGATCGCAGGGCGTTAGCTACGGCTGGAGCCGCGATCACGATTTCTCGGCGAACATCATCGAGATGAAGCCCGACCACACCGACTTCGAGGTGTATCAAAAGGGTGATCTGCTCGGCACGGCCACGCTCGGCATTCCCGGCAGGCACAACGTCAGCAACGCACTTGCCGCCATCGCGCTGGCCACACGCTGCGGCGTGGCGTTTGAGGCGATCCAGCGTGCGTTGAAGAGCTTCCGAGGTGCGAAGCGCCGCTTCGAAATCCGCCATGCCGGCGAGCGTTTTGCCGTGGTCGACGATTACGGTCATCATCCGAGCGAGATCGCCGCCACACTGGCCACGGCGAAAGGATTGAGCACGAAGCGCATCGTCTGCCTGTTCCAGCCGCATCGGTTCAGCCGCACCCAGCTTTTGAAGAAGGAGTTCGGCGCGAGTTTTGGCGACGTGGACGAGCTGTTCGTCACCGACGTCTATCCCGCCAGCGAGAAGCCGCTCCCCGGCGTCAGCGGCGAAACGATCCTCGAAGAGGTGCGCGCTCAAAACTCACGCACGAAGACCGGCAGCACGCCGACGATGCTCATCGCACGCGACAAGGTCGGCAATGCGCTGCGCCCCGGCGATCTGCTCATCACGCTCGGAGCCGGCAACGTGCACGAAGTCGGCCGCTGCATTGCGCGCGATCTTCCAGTGCTCGAAAAGCTCTGCTCGACTCTCGAGGCAAACGGCGGCGGCGTGGCGCGGCTCTATGAACCGATGAACCGCCACACCACCTGGCTGATCGGCGGTCCCGCGCAGTATTGGATCGAGCCCTACAACGAAACCGCCTTCGCAGAAGTCGTGCGCTACCTGCGCTCCGCCTCGATCCCCATCCGCGTCATCGGACGTGGTTCGAACCTGCTCGTCAAAGACGGCGGCATTCGCGGCGCGGTGATTCATCCCAAGGGCGATTTTGAAAACGTGACGGTGAACGGCAACGAGATCACCGCCGGAGCCGGTGCGCGCCTCAAGAAGATCGCCAGTTCGGCGCGGAATGCAGGACTGGGCGGGTTCGAGTGGATGGAAGGCATCCCAGGCAATCTCGGCGGCGCGATTCGAATGAACGCGGGTGCGATGGGCAGCGAAACCTTCGACCAGATCGTCAGCGTCCGTTTCATCGACACCGATGGCACAATCAAAGAAAAGCCGCTGGCCGACATCACGCATCACTACCGCAGCGTGCCGGAGTTCGAAGAGCGCTACATCGTGTCCGCCGTGTTGCGAGGGTCCCCCGCCCCACAGGCCGAGATCGACACCAAGCTCGCTGCCTCCCATCAAAAACGCCGCACCACGCAGCCCGTCGGCGCGAGCGCCGGTTGCACCTTCAAGAACCCCGAAGTCTGTGGCGCGGGCAAATTGATCGACGATCTCGGTTTGAAAGGCCGCAATGTCGGCAAGGCGATCGTTTCCGATGTGCACGGCAACTTCATCGTCAATCAGGGCGGTGCCAAGGCCCGCGAAGTGCTCGATCTCGTCGCCCAGCTCAAGGACATCGCTCAGGAGCAGCGCGGCGTGCAGTTGGAGATGGAAGTGAAGGTGATCGGCGAGGATCACCCGCTGCCGCTTTGATGGAACGCACGCGTCCCGCGTGCCGACTTCGGCGTCCCCGCCGGAGTCCGTCCGATGAGAGATCGCAGGGTCTGCTGCAGTCTGCGAGTTAAAGCCAACGACAGAACGGTTTTCCGCGAGACGCGGAAAACAGCACGCGGGACGCGTGCGCTCCATCCGATGCTTGCGCTTTTCAGCGGACGCGGTGAGCTTTCCGCTTGATGCAGAAATTCGCCCTCATCCTTTTTCTTCTCGGCCTCTTTGTGACCGGCTTGCTCGGCACGGAGACACGTCTGCTGTTTTTCTGGCCTGGGTGCGCCTTGATCGGACTCGCGGGACTGATCGCCGTGCTGCGCTGGAAGTTGCGCGTGAGTTTTCAGCCCAGTGACTGGTGCCTGCTCTCCGTAGCGGCACTGGCGGGCTACGTCGGCTGGCGCGCCTGGGTCTCTCCGGTGGAAGTGTATGCACGTGAGGATGCGGCGGTACTGCTGACCTGCTTCGTGGCCTACCTGATGACGGTGACGGCGGCAAGCGATCCCAAATGGCGGCTTGGCATCGTGTGTGTGCTGCTGGTGCTAGTGGCGGGGAATCTGACCGCCGGCTGGCTGAACTTCAAAGGACGCTGGGACTTCCACCTCGTGCCGGGCTTCTCCCGCTCCTTCCCTCCCGGCCGCATCGGCGGCTTCTTCAACAATCCCAATCACCTCGCGGCCTTCCTGTCCTTCGCGGCGTTTCTTTCCACAGGCGTGATGCTCTTTGCCCGCATTCACATCGCCTCCCGTCTGTTGCTTGGTTTTGGCATTCTGGCGATGCTGGCGGGCATGGCGTTAACGGTCAGCCGTGCGGCGATGCTTGGTTTTGCCGTTGGCGCACTGGTCTTCCTCCTGCTGACGCTGTGGATCGTCTGGTGCACGCGGCGGTCGTTGTTCAAATGGCTTGTCATTGCGCTGCTGCTCGTCGGCGGTGCTGTCGGCGGTGCGCTCTACAAGGTGAACGAGGAATCGATGCTCACACGGCAGCTTGCGACGCCGCTGGGCGAGGACATGCGTGTTCACATCTGGCGTGCTACGCTGGCGCAGCATGCGGATTCACCCTGGATCGGCGTGGGTTCGCGCATGTTTTACGAAGGCGGCATCACCCACCGGGACCCTGAGGCGTCGGCGCAGACGGGAAACGCCCTTTTCGCCCACAACGAATACCTGCAAACGATGGCGGACTACGGCTGGGCCGGGCTGACGCTGGTGGTGCTGGTGATGCTCACGCATCTCCTGAACGGCCTGCGCTTCCTGCGCTGGTTTGCAGCGGAGAAATTCCCCGCCACCGGCATGCTGGGAAGCAATTCACTGGCGCTCACGATCGGCAGCATTGCCGCCCTGCTGGCCACACTGGTGCATGCCGTATTTGAGTTTCACGGTCACATCCCGATCACGGCGGTTCTGGGGGCGGTCCTCCTCGGACTGCTCGCGAGTCCGGGCATCGAGAGCGAAGTCTTCAAACCTCGCCGCATCTGGGGGCTGAGGTTCATCATGAAAATCGCCATGCTGGCCGCATCCGCCGCGATGATCGCCGCCGCCGCAGTATTTGGCACGGCGGACGGCTACGCCGCCCTCGCCCGGGTGGAGGGCAAGCGAGGTGAAACCGCCAAAGGGCTGGTCCACTTCGAACGCGCCGTTGAGATCGATCCGCGGAACGCGATTCTGGCCTACCAGCATGGACTCGCCTTGATGGATTCCATCAAGTCCAACATGACCAAGGACGCCTACCTCCGCACGGTGGACGCCTGCGTCCGGGAGCTCACGCGCGCGACGGCGCTGAACCCGGACAACTATCTCTACCAGCTGGCCCTGGCCGATGCGCTCGATGCAGCAGGGAAGCACGACGACGCCATGGCCGCCATACAGCGGGCGCTGACGCTCGCCCCGCTCTACGAGGAGCCCCGCCTGGCCCTTGGCATGCACTATCACCGCCTGAAGGACTTCGAGCAGGCCGAGTTTGCCTACCTTTGGGCAGGCCAGGCGAAGGCGCTGAATCCCGAAGGCACCACCAACTGGCTGGACAACTACCGAGAACTCCTGCGCCAAACCGCCCTCATGGCTGAGCAGGAACGGGCGGCCCGGATCCAGCAGCAAGGACGTTGAGATGTACATTTGCCCTTCCGCCGAATCCCGCTAGAATCGCGGCCCCCATGGCTCTCGCAAAAATCACCCAAGTCTCCGGCACCGGCGTTTACGTCCCGGGCTCGGACATCGACACCGACCGCATCATCCCGGCACGCTTCATGAAATGCGTGACCTTTGACGGCCTCGGCGAATACGCCTTCTATGACGTGCGTTTCGACAAAGACGGCAAGCCCACCGGCCACCCGCTCGACGATCCACGCTTCAAAGGCGCCAACATCCTGCTCTCCGGCTCCAATTTCGGCTGCGGCAGCTCGCGTGAGCACGCCCCGCAGGCCCTGTATCGCTTCGGCATTCGCGCCGTGATCGCGGAAAGCTTCGCCGAGATCTTTTTCGGCAACTGCACCACGCTCGGCATCCCCTGCGTGTGCGCCAGCGCCGCGGACATCAAGGTCCTCGCCAACGAGATCGAGCGAAATCCGCAGCTCGAGGTCACCGTCGACGTCGCCGCCGGCAAAGTGTTCTTCGAAGATCAGGAGATTGCCATCACGCTGCCAGGCACCGCGCATGAAGCGCTCACCAGCGGCAAGTGGGACCCCATCGCCGAGCTCCTTGAAAACAAGGACGCCGTGCACGCCCGCATCACCGCGCTCGGCTTTGCCTGATTCCTGCTGATGACCCCGGAGCCGAAAACGCCCGGTCGTGAGCCGGCCATCTCCTTTCGCGGAGCTGGAGCCGTGCCCCCCGACCCGGGCACGATCCATGTCATCGGTCATCGCAACCCGGACACGGACGCGATCTGTTCGGCGATCGGTTACGCCGCCTTTCTGCGCGACGTGCGCGGCATGAAGGCCGTGGCCGCCTGCTGTGGTGAAGTCAGTGTGCGGACCAACTGGGTGCTGCAGACCGCCGGTGTCACCGCGCCCAAGCTGCTACTCGACGTGCGGCCCACCGCCTCCAGCATCTGCCGGCGCGATGTTTTCACCGCCCGGCCGCATGACACCTTCCTCTCGGTCTATCGCATGATGATGGACCACAACTTCCGCGCCATTCCGGTCGTGGATGAAGAAGGCCGCCTGCTTGGAATGCCGGCCATTCAAGAACTGGCGCAGTTGTTTCTTCCGGCGGATACGAACGACAAAACCGGTGCCGCCAACCGCGAGGTGCGCACGAGCCTGCTGAACATCGTCAACGCCCTCGGCGGCATCCTGGGTGGCACAGCGCCCGCTCTCGAGGAGATGCAGGACCTCGTGCTCGTCGTGGCGGCGTCCAGTCTGGAAACCACCAAAAAGCGGGCGCAGCAGTTCCCCGCCAACCGCCTGATCGTCGTGACCGGCGACCGCCCGGAGATTCATGAACTCGCTGTCGAGATGGGCGTGCGCTGCCTCATCATCACCGGGAAGTTCAAGCCCTCCACAAGCGTGCTCTCCCGTGCGGAGCAGAGCGGCGTCGCCATCATTTACTCGCCCTACGACACGGCCAGCACCTCGCAGCTTCTGCGCTTCTCCTGTCCGATCGCCGAAGCGCTGACTCACGAGTTTTTGTCCTTTGGCTCACGCACCGCGTTGCGCGAGATCGTCCCCACCGTCCAGCACTCGCATCAGCCGCTTTTCCCGGTGGTCGATGACGAGTCACGCAAGCTGCTCGGCGTGTTTTCAAAGTCCGACCTCATCGAACTCCCGCGCATGAAGCTCGTGCTCGTCGATCACAACGAGTTCGCCCAGGCCGTCGCCGGTGCGGACGAGGCCGAGATTCTCGAAGTGATCGACCACCATCGTCTCAGCGGCAACCTGCGCACGAAGGAGCCGATCCGCTTCCTCAACGAGCCCGTGGGCAGCACGTCCACCATCGTCGGCATCATGTATCGCATGCAGAACGCCGCGCCCGACAAAGGAACGGCCATCTGCCTCTGCGCCGGCATCATCTCCGACACACTGCATCTCACCAGCCCGACGACGACGGACACCGACAAGGACATCCTCGCATGGCTCGCCAGCATCGGCGGCATCGACAGCGCCCAGTTTGTGAAGGACTTCTTCGCCGCAGGCTCCATGCTGCGCGAGCAGACGCCCGACCGCGCGCTGGAAAGCGACCGCAAGGTCTTTGAAGAAAACGGCTGGCACATCAGTATCAGCCAGATCGAGGAACTCGGTCTCGACGAGTTTTGGAAACGCCAGACCGATCTTCAGGCCGCGCTTCAATCACTGCTCGCGAAACACAGCCTGCACTTCGCCTGCCTCATGGTCACCGACATCACCCGCCATCACAGCGTGCTGCTCGTCGCCGGCGACCAACGTGTGGTCGATGCCATCGACTACCCGCTCGCGAAAGAGAACGTCTATGACATGCCGGGCGTCGTGAGCCGGAAGAAACAGCTCTTCCCCTACATGAGTCACGTCGTGACGAAACTCGCGGCGCCGTGAGGTGATTCACCCCTCTGCAAAACTCCCCGTTTTCAAAAAACGGTTCACCGCACGGAAAACCGCAGGCTGCAGGATGATGGTGGCGTGATTCGTCGGCAGGAGGGTGAAGTCGGTCTCGCCTTCCGCCCGCGAACTCGCAATGGTCACCACACCATCGGAATCGTCACCGAGAATGTGGCGAAAGATGGGCAGCGTGTCCTTGTTGCCCATGATGATGCCGGTGTTGGGCGGCAGCGGGCCGAGGCTGTTCGGCGTGCTGTTCGCATCCGTGCCGAGTTCGGCTGAAACCGGTCCCAACAACCAGCGCACCCAGCCCCACTGGCGCAGTTCGTCGATGATCTGGCTTCCTTGGTTCGGAGGCGCGAGCAACACCGCGCGGCCAAACGGAAATGCCGGATCACGTCTCGCCGCCCACGCACGAAACACGATGCCGCCGAGCGAATGCGTCACGAAATGCACGCGCGAACCGTCCTCGATCTCCAGCTCCGCCAGAGCCGGCATCAAATGCTTTTCCACCGCGTCGGCGATCGACACGCGATGGGAGGGATAACCGATGCTCGTCACCCGATAGCCGCAAAACTTCAGCCACAGTCCCACCATCCACATGCTGCGGCGCGTTCGCCCGAGTCCGTGGATGAGGACAACGGTGTCGGTGGGATGATTCGCGGTTTCAGGCATGCCGGTCGATACGAATCAACCAGCATCGCGTGACACGCCAATCAATGATTAAACAAGAACGCCGGTGAGTTGATGAGGGCCCAGGCGAGGTCCTGCGCGGCGGTGAGGCGCTTGTT
>NZ_JAGRPF010000158.1 GCF_020439865.1 Prosthecobacter sp. | reverse complement strand
GTGATGCACGCTGTGCCAGCCGCTTCGACCTGCCGGCGATGACTCCTTTCCCTCACGTGGGATTTCGCGTGGTGCGCCGACCGTAGACCGTGCGATGTCAACGTGAAGCGCTCTCAAACGGACTGCCCTCGATAATCTGGCGTTTTTGCTCTTCGGGAGTCGCTTCAGGGTCGGGATTCAGCGTCATGATGTAGGCCACCACATTGCGAAGCATCTGCTCGTCCTCGATGAAGAGCGTGGTCATCTGCACCATCTTCGCGCCGTTCACATCGTTCTTGATCGCGCCCCGTTTGCCCGCTTTGAAACGTTTGAGCTGTTCCTCCAGATACCATGCCTGCCGGCCGATGAGAGGCGGGCTGCCGAAGGCCATCTCGCCACTGGCGTTGTAGCGATGGCACTCCATGCAGCGTTCTTGGAAGAGCCTCATGCCTTCGCCGGTGTCCACATTGGCCATCGCGCGATCCTTGCCGGTTGGAACAACCAACGGCATCTTTTCCACGTGCTCGATCACGGCTTTCACCTGTTCGGGCTGCAAGGCTTTTGCGATGCTGGCCATCATGAAAGGCTGGGCATCGGCTGCATTCTGACCACGGCGACCTTCTCGAAAATTCGCGAACTGGGTGGTAACATACCACGAGGGCATGCCTGCAATGGACGGCGTTTTCATCTCGATCTTGCCCTCACCCTTCGCACCATGGCACTGTGCGCACACCGATTGAAAGATGGTTTTGCCATCCGTGGCCTTTGTGGCGGCGATGGCAGGGTGCACAGGATCAACGGCATGCACAGGCTTGATCTGCGCGGGTTCGGCAGCGTGCGACATGGCTCCACTGAGTCCGAGAATCAGGAACGCAAGAGGCTGACGGATGGATTTCATGGCCAGAAAACGGGCTAAGTTGCACGCCCGTTACAACAATGCCGGTTTAAACTGGTGTGGCGACCTTCTTTGCCAAAATCCGCGCACCGCAGGACAAATCCGGCGCGTGCTTGCGCATGCTTCGCGACTGTGCCTTGCTGTGCCATGCGCGTGTTTCCTCAGAACGTCGTCGAACTCACCCAGGCGCTGGTGCGCATCCCGTCGGTGAATCCTGACGGCGATCCCGGCACCGAAGGCATCGGCGAGGAGAAGTGCGCGCAGTTTGTTGCTGAGTTTTTGAAGCATTCAGGGGCCGAGTCATTTCTGGATGAAGTGGAGCCCGGCCGGCCAAACGTGATCGGCCGTTTTCCCACGAACCTCACGACCGATGGAAAACCCAAGCCCCGCATCCTTTTCGCACCGCATACCGACACCGTGAGCGTGGGCGGCATGACCATCGATCCGTTTGGCGGTGAGCTGCGCGATGGCAAAATATGGGGAAGGGGAGCGTCCGACACCAAGGGCCCCATGGCATCCTTTCTCTGGGCGCTGCATGAAATGCGCGAGGAGATTCCCGACCTGCCGGTCGAGGTGCACTTTGCCGGGTTCATGTCCGAGGAGAGCGCTCAACTGGGCTCGCAGCACTTCGCGAAACATCATGGGCGCTACGATCTCGCCATCATCGGCGAGCCGACGAGTCTGAAGACGGTGTTCCGTCATAAAGGCTGCTTGTGGGCCGACGTGCATACCAGCGGCGTTGCCGTTCACGGAGCCACGCCGGAACTCGGAGTAAATGCGATCGTGAAGATGGCAAAGCTTGTCGAGGCGCTCGACGGAGAATTCCGTGTCATCTTGTCAGAAGCCGGTGGCGAGGACGAATGGCTTGGTGCCAGCACGATCAATCTAGGCATGATCCAAGGAGGAACGCGCAGCAACATCGTGGCGGACTCGTGCAAACTCCGCGTGGATATCCGCACCACGCCAGGGCTGCAACGCGCGGGCGGAGCCATGAAGCTGCTGACCGAATTCGTGCAGAACGTGGATGAAACCGCGCGCGTCACCGTCGCCAGCGAGGCCTTTCATCTCGACACCGATCCCGCAAATCCCTTCGTGCAAAAGCTGATCGCCGCAGGCGCTGAACTGACCGGTGCCCCGTGGTTCTGCGACGCTGCCTTCCTTGCCGTGGCCGGCACGCCCGCGATCGCCATCGGCCCGGGAAGCATCGCCCAGGCGCATACCAAGGACGAATTCATCGCGGTGCGCGATCTGGAAGACGGCGTGGACTTCTTTGATCGGTTTCTGAAAAGCCTCTAGTATCATGTCGCGCCCGATCCCAACGCCTTGGAAGGGTACAGCTTCTAATCTGTTTCCAGAACTCAGGGATAGATTCACTGACGCTGACACGCCCTATTTGCTGTGGTTTGAGCTCCTTGCAGCGTTCAAAGCCGCCTATGATGAGGTTCCGCCTGATGAATCAATGATAGCTCGAATCTACCAATTTTGTGATTGGTGTATCGAAGCCCCTGGTGGCGAAACTGCTGATGATGATTTGTGCACCTGCGCCATCGTGTCCTTTCTCGAACATGTGCCCGAACATCCTGCCGCACGCGAAGACATGCCACGTTGGTTGAGCTATGAGGAGGTCGCAGAATCAGAGACCTTGTTTGCTTATCATCTTGGACAAGCTGGCTTTGAGGAACTCAAACTTCACATGCGCAAGAACCAACATCGATACATTGGACGCAAAAAGCGACTCACGGAATGACCACGCGATAAAACCGTCGGGTCTTTTTGACGGCATTGAGATCCGTCCACGTCGTGCTGGGGCCGGTGGCGGTGACGATCACGGCCTGCCATTCGATGAGGTCGTCGCTGTACTCGATGCGGTAGTCGTTGCCGCTGACGGAGGGAAACCGCAATGAGGTGGCCGTGGTGCGGCTGAGAACGGTACGCGGCAGACTGGCGGGATCGTCATCGCTGGTGCCGAACCAGGATTCGAGATCGGAGTGAATGCCATCTCCATCATTGTCGTGATGGATGGCGAACTGGTCCACAAAGCCGGAGTCGAGACCGGAGGCGGTGAAGTCGTCCTTGATGTAGGCCCATTTGAGCGTGTGGGTGCCGGCAGGGACGAGAAAGCCCTTGCGCGTCCAACCCACCTCGCCGCTGATGGCTTCCTGCTCCGCATCGTCGATGTAGAAGCGCAGAAAATCGTAGTCCTTTTCCGACGAGATGCCCCAGTAGAATGTGACCTTGCACGGACCGGTGACGTCGGTGGTCATGATGCTTTCCTGCAGGTTGTCAATCAGGCCGCTGCGCGCGGCATCCTCTCCGTCGCCGCTGTAAAACTGCTGCGGTGTCCAGGTGAGGTCTCCGGTGGTGGCAACAGTCTGCATTGGCGCGTCGATCGCTTCCGCCAGTCCCAGGGCGACGGAGGCAATGTCGATGACCACCGTGTCCGTCGTCGTGCCGATGCTGTTGGTCGCGTGGATCGTCACCGGATAGCTGCCGATCGTGGCGACGCTGCCGTAGATGAGGCCGCTGGTTTCATGCAGGATCAGTCCGGCCGGCAGATTATCTGCGCTGAAACTGGAGGGTGCGTCGGTCGCCTCGAGTTGATGGCGAAAGTAAACGCCCTGATAGGCATGGATCGTCTCGGTGATGATCGTTGGCGCGGCAGTGGTCGGCGTGATGACGACTTGGTCGATCCAGCCCTTGTCCTGCCCTTTCACCACGGCCTGATCCTTGGTGTAGTAGATGTCCACGTTGTGCGGACCGTCACCGAGGTAGGTGCTGGAGGCAGTCCAGTCAGTCTCACCGGTGATGTAATCGCGCACGTAGCCGTCCACGGTCAGAACGAGATAGTCGTAGTTCTTTTCGGAGGACACCTTCCACTGGAAGTCGAGCCGCGCGGGCCCATTCACCGTGAACTCGATGCCTGAGTACTCTTCATGTCCCACGACCGCAGTTTCGATTGCGTCCTCACCGTCGTGAGTCACCGCCGTCTGGCTGAAGGGATCGCCGAATCCGAAGGGAATGATCTTCGTCGTGTCAGGCTGCTCCACGGCTGCGGAGAGCAGCGGTTCGGCCGCGAGGATCAGGTAGTAGGCGAAATCTTCCGTCGTGCCGGTGGCGTTCGTGGCGCTTTGATAGCCCTGAAAAAGACCCGTCTCGGTGGG
>NZ_JAGRPF010000018.1 GCF_020439865.1 Prosthecobacter sp. | reverse complement strand
CAGCCAGTTTCCACTGGCCCGATTTTCCACCAGCCGGGCCCGCATTGTAGCGCCAGCCGGTGAAACCGCTCGCAAAGCCGACCGGCTTGCCCGTCACGGGCGCCAGCGGCGGCGTGAAATCTTCGCTGATCAGCAATTTGCCGCGCATAGTCATGAGCGTCTTAGGCAGATCGTCCGCGACCACTGTACTGAATGCGAGAAGGAGAGTGAGAAATGATTTCATGAGATAGTTTAGCGGCCGAGGTTGCGAATCACTTCGACGGCCTTCGATTCGAAAATTTTCTGCCACTCAGGTGCCACGAGCGAATCGCAGTCTTCCTGCGCGTAGCCGGTGTTGGTGCGTTGGAAGACGGTGGGCGTGTAGTAGATGTAGCCGTTTGTGTAGCCGGAGACGAAGGCGTGAGGATCTTTGACCAGCGATTTGATGTTCAGGCCGATCTGCACGGTGAGTTCGCCGGGAAAGGTGACGAGTTTGAAGTCACCAACACGCAAGCCGCAGACTTCGACGTCGAGCACCGGTTTGGCGGCAGCCTTGGTTTCGGCGAGATGCCGTTTCAAAAGCGCGAGATTGGTGTTCAACCGCGTGAGCCGTTCCATGACCTCGATATTCGCGAGATAGCTTTCCACGAGCGCGCGGTTGTCTGCGTCGAGTTGTGGGATTGCCTTTCGGTCGAGCTCCTGGTCGTGCAGGTAGCTCTGCGAGTAGTGCGAAGGGAAGTCAGGCGAGAGCTTTTGTTCGATCAGCAGCGGCAGGAAGGTTTTGAAATTGATGTTGGTCGGCTTCAGCGCCGCCAACAGCTTCTTCTGCTCCGCTTCGATGCTGGCGATGCGGTTCTCGTAGTCCGCCGCACGCGGAACGGAGATGACTTCGTTGCTCACCTTCAACGTGCTTTCGTCTCCGGTTTGAATCTGTCGCGTGGCGGCCAGCACGCTCGCGCCGAGCATGGTGCCGAGCGGCTCCGCATCGGCGGGGCGTGTGACCTCCTTGTAGCGCACCGGATTGATGTCACCGCCGCAGCCTTGAATGAAGAAGGCCATCGCTCCGCCGCCGAGCGCCTGCTCGATCACCTTCGAGGCAAAGCCGGGATAGTCGGCGGAGCAGCCCTTGCTCGGCGGATTCATGATCGGATGACACGCGAACTGATACACGATCGCCAGCGGCGTGCCGTCGGCGCGGTCCAGTCGCAGCAAGCCAATCTGCGGATCGATGGGCCCGACGCTCGCCACATCCTCGTCGCGCGGCATCGAATAGGCACGCCGCATGTCGATCTGAGTGCCGTCCTTCATCAGCAGCCGGCGATTTTCGCTGATGCGGCGCTCGCTTCCCACGCCCGCACCTGCTTTCACCGGCACCAGTTTCTTCGCCGCCTCCTTCACCACCTGCACGACGAGCTGCTGCGTGTCTGCGCGGATGATGCCGTGGCAGTGGCTCGCATTGATGACAACGCTCGTCGGCGGAATGCCGAGATCGCGCTCCAGTTCACCACGAACATTCGCGAGAAAGCCGTTCCCGATGCGACCGATGCCGCCAATCGCCACCGCATCCACGGTGATGAGCACGGCAGTCGTTTCGCCACTCCTTAAGACGAGCGCTTTCGCATAACACGGATCATTCACCGGGCCGGTTCGCTCGGTGATGTCGATCCTCGCGACACCCGCGAGCATTTCAGCTTGAAGAGTCGTGACAGCAAAAAGGAAGATCGGGAGGAGGAGGATTTTCATGGTGCGACACGGATGACGAAAGTGGAAGAACGGGGCGGGACTTCAAAGCGCAGACTGCCATCGGCATCTGAGGGAATCTGGGCGCCCTGTGGATCGAGCATGACGACCTGGCGAGACTTCCAATCGGCAGGCGCTTCCATTTCCAAAGTCAGCGGCTGGTCGTAAATCTTGGCGTCAGTGGCGACGGCAAGCTGGAAGGTGAGGCTGCGCTCATCGGTCTTCACGATGGCAAGCTTGGAGGCGTTGCGCTCGGTTTGATACTTGTAGATGTCCGCCATGCCGGCGATCCAGAGTTTGTCTTGATGCTGTTTGGCGATGTCGAGCGCGGCGCGGAAGTTTGCCTCGCTGCTGCTGAGACCGTCGCCGATGTAGTGGTAGTGCATTCGGCACCAGAGACCGCGCTCCAGATGCGAGGTGAGCGCTTTGCGGAAGGCCTCGACGCGGCCGCCGTAGCTGTCGTCCATGCCAAGCGATCCGCTGGAGGCGTCGAATTGATGATACTTGTCGAGGTAGTAGCGTAGCGTGCGTGAGGTCTCCCAGCGCGTGCCACCGCCGAGATTGAGCGCCATGAGCTTGCTCCTGCCGGGAGTGAGTTTCCAAATCGCCTCCGCAGCGCTGCCAATTTCGAGCTCCATCTCGGCATCGCTCCGCGCACCGCGATGATGGGCGGAGTGGTTCGCGAGTTCCATGTCGCCCTGCTTCATCACCGCCTCCCATTCAGCGTGTTGCGTCTCAAACGAGAAGTTCTGACGGCTGCCCGGTTCTTTCGGGCCGGGATTGACCATGAAGGTGCCTTTGAATCCGTATTCACGCAGGATTGGAATGGCTTTGCTGAGATGGGTAGGATGCGAGTCATCAAAACGGATGCTCAGCGCGGCGATGCGTCTGTGCGGCCAGTTCGCGATGCGCACGCGGGCACCGCTGGCGGCATCTTGAATGCCGCGATCCTTCTCGGATGTTGATTTTGGCCAGCCTCCGGGAGGTTCCACGGCTTGAACGACGAAGGAGTTCACGTTCTCCGGCAGCGGAAGGAGCAGCTTCTCCCACTCAATGCCCGAGCGTTGCACAAGAAGCGCGGCGCCGGCTTCATCCCGCACCTCGACATCATTGGCTGGCCATGCGTTACGGCCTGTGTTTGGCAATTCAACACGCAAGGTCAGCGGCTGCGCTTCTCCTTGGCGGTCCACCTGCACGCGAAGCTTGAACGACTCCGAATTGGTCGCAGTGAAGGTTGCAGGGCCGTTGTAGCGATTCCAAGAAACCTTCACTCCTCCGAGGTCTGGCGATTGAGCAGCGCTACTGGCCATCGCCATGGCGAAGACGAAGACCGAAACAGGCAAAAACAGGGTTCTCATACTGGATGCTCAGGGCTGGTCGAGGCGGCGTTTCACAAACTCGAACGCATTGCGATACGCGTCCTTGATCTGCTCGGGATCACCGCCGCCAAGACCGTGCTCGCCGTTCGTGATCGCGTGAAGTTGATACGGAACACCGTGCTTCTCAAACTCACGCGCCATGAGCTGCGACTGCTCGAAGGGCACGTCCGTGTCCGCCGTGCCGTGGATGAGCGCCGTCGGCGGATAGCTTGCGCTGACATTCTTGAGCGGCAAAAACGGCGTGATCTTTTCCGGTTCACGCAGCGGATCGGCTCCGGCGATCAATTCGCCCCATTTGCCTGTTTGCCGTCCGTAGAGGTAAATCGTGACTCCGTCGGTTTTGCGCAGGCGCGAATCGGAAACAGGCGGGCCGCCGAGCTGCTTTGTGAACTCTTCCTCCGTGATCTTCTTCGCGTTGTGACGCGGATGCGGGCTCGGTTTCGTCGCCCAGTCGCTGAGAGTCTCGCCATAACCCCAGAACGACAGCAGTACGCGCGGCGCGGGCTTCACGCGAGAGCCTGCGATGAGCGTGATGAACCCGCCCGCTGAACCGCCGCTGACGGCGATGTGTTCCGGATCGATGCCGAAACGCGCCGCCCCTTCGCCGCGCAGCCAGTGAAACGCATCCTCGATGTCACTGACGACTTCCGGCAGTTTCGACTCCGGCGCGAGTCTATAGTCGAGCGAGACGAGCACGTAGCCGTTGCTGGTCGCGAACTCGCGCACCTGCGACGACACGCTTTCGCGATGGCCGTTGATCACACCACCGCCGTGAATCCACACGACCGCCGGCCGCGGCTTCATCGTGCCGTCATGAAACACATCCGCTTTGATGTCGAGGCCATCTACCCGCTTGTAGGTGACGGTTTCCTTCACGACCTCGGCTTCGGCGTGCCAGGCCAGCATCGTCACGCCAAGCCACGCCAAGACCAGGCGGCATCGATCAAGGTTGCAGATCGCGGGGACATTCATGGCCAAGAATTACGGAGGTGGACGGGGTGTTCCTGCGGCGCAACAAGACAGGCGCAGTTGCCGTTTCGAATTCCATGATCCGCATCGCATTCACCTTCGCATGTCTGGCGTTCGTCATCTCATGTCGCGGTGACGAAGCGGATGGCACACGCGCACAGCTTGCTCGTGGTCTGGGCATTCCGGCTGAGCGTGTGCCGTTGGATGCCACCGCCCGCGGACAGATCGAGCATGAAGGTGTGGTCATTGAAAAATGGATCTTCACCGCGGAGCCGGGCTCGCGAGTTCCGGCGTTGATCTACCGGCCCAAGACAGTCGGCGGTCGTGCTCCCGCCGTCGTCTTCACCTATGGACATGGCTCGAGCAAGAGCGCCTGGAGTTATCACTACGCGGGCATGCTGTATGCAAAGCTCGGCATCATCGCACTCGCGATCGATCCCATCGGCGAGGAGGAACGCCATGCGACGGGCCGCATGGGCAGCCGTGCGCACGACAACGCCACTGCCGATCAACGCGCCGCCGCCGCCGGCAGGCTCATGATGGGCAAGCTCGTCTTCGACACCATGCGCGGCGTGGATTTGCTCGCTGCGCGCGAAGACGTGGACATGCGCCGCGTGGGTGTGGCCGGGTATTCGCTCGGCGGTGCCAAGGCCTGCTGGATGGCCGCGCTGGAAACGCGGCTGCGCGCCGCCCTCGTCTGCGGATGGGCGTATGACGACATCGTGCTGCCCACGAAGAGCTGCACGCGGGCCTCCTTCACGATGATGCGCGAACGCATCGACTGGCCTGCCTTCATCCGGCTGGCGGCCCCGCACTGCGCCATCTTCACCGGCAACGGCGACATCGACGACATCATCGACCGCGGAGATCACGATGTCTGGCGGCGTTCCGACAAGCAGATGAAAGCCGCGTCGCCTGCGTTTGCTCCTGGCATGCTGGAAAGCCACCTCGTAGCAGGCGGCGGGCATCGGCCTTACTTCATCGGACGCGAGGCGCTGTTTTTCCTGGCACGTCAGCTTGATCTGCCGGAGGCGACGCGCGATCGCATCGACGCGCTGCCGATGCTCAATCTCGGCGACTGGTGCGACACACATCACATCGCGCTCGAGAAACTCTATGGCACGCGGCTGCACTGGCGCGGCGCCACCGCGCCCGATCTGGGAATCATGCCATTGTCGCCAGAACAACTCGCCGTGCTCCATCCCGAGGAAAAAGGCGCCCCGGACTTCACTCTCGAAGGCTGGCTGGACCAGATCGAAGGCAAACGATGAGCGGCGCAACTGCCGCGATCACTTCTGCAAAGTCCACGCCACCGCATTGAGCAGAAGCCTCCGCACATCGGCGATCTGCATGTCCTCCGGCGCGCCGAGGCTGGTGTAGAAGATGCGGGCTTTGTTCGCGCCATAGGAACGCGTCCACGCGACGGGTTGTGGCGGTGTGGTGGCTCCGGCTTGAGCGGTGCCGATGAGGATGGGCGTGGCGTTGTCGGCGAGCGGCAGAACTTTGTAGAGCGATTGGT
Organism: Prosthecobacter sp.; assembly: GCF_020439865.1. Classification (GTDB taxonomy): domain Bacteria; phylum Verrucomicrobiota; class Verrucomicrobiia; order Verrucomicrobiales; family Verrucomicrobiaceae; genus Prosthecobacter. Next base: position 7,092 of record NZ_JAGRPF010000018.1, on the reverse strand, counting down.
GGCCGCGGATGTTGGCGGCGTTCACGCCTTCGAGCAGCGGTGATTTGATGTCTGCGGCCACACTGACGCTGTAAGGCAGGCCCTTCGTTTCGTAGCCGGTGTTTTCGCCGCCGAGCACCTCATGCGTGAACTCCGGCCATGGCGCGAGGCTGGGATCGACGACTTCTTTGGGTTTCGGGATGAACGCATGGTTCGCAGTGCGAATGCCAAGCAGTGGTTTTCCTGCGTCGAGATGAGCGCGAATCGCGGCCATCTGATCCTTCGGTGGGAAACGACGACGCGAGAAGAGGACCAGCAGATCCGCATCCTTCAGCGCCTCAACGAGTCCGTCGAAGTGATGTTTCTCCGGCTTGTCGCCTTCGACGATGGTGACGTGGTGGCCGAGCGGTTTGAGTTCCTTCTCAGCGAAGTCGCGCATGGTGTTTGGCGCGTCGTAGTTGTCCGGATCCACGACGGTCATGATGACGATGTTCGCGGCCGGCAGCGTGGTCGCGAGGCCGAGGATAGCGATGAAGGTGAGAAGAATGGATTTCATGGCCTGCGATTACTTTCCTTTGAGATGCTTGTCGAAGAAGTCTAGCACGAGCGGACGCAGGTCGCGCTGCTTTGGCTGAAAGTGAAACGAGTGCGGTGCGTCGGGAATGATTTCGATCTGGTAGTTGGCTCCGACCGCCTTCATCGCGGCAGCGAGCGCTTCCGAGTCGGCCACTGGCACGGTTTTGTCTGCCGTGCCATGCAGGATGAGCAATGGCGGATCGCCTTTGTCGATGTGCGTTCGCGGATCGGCCTGTTTGTAGAGTTCCGGAGCCTCGGCGCGCGTTTTGCGGAACATGGAGATGTCCCGCCTCTCAAACCACAGCACCGGGCCGTAGAGATCCACGGCGCACTGCACGCGCGTCGATCCTTCGCCGGGTGGATCAAGTTCACCGCCGGTGAGTCCGATCATCGCGGCGAGATGTCCGCCCGCGCTCCCGCCAATGACACCGATGTGATCGGGATCGATCTGCAGGCGTGCGGCATTCGCACGCAGCCAGCGCACGGCCGTTTTGCAGTCGTGCAGATTCTGCGGCCAGGTCGGGCCGGGGTTGTCCTTGTTCGCCAGCAGGTAGTCGATGCTCATGCCGACGTAGCCGTTCTGCGCGAGCGTGGTGCCAATGTTGATCTCACGCGCCGCACGCTTCTCGCCGCCGGACCAGCCGCCTCCGTGGATGATGAGCACCGCCGGGAACTTTTGTCCGGGCTGCGGATTCGCCGGCAAATACAGATCGGCCTTCTCCTTGCGTCCTCCACCGAGGTAATCGACGTCATGTTCCGTGCGGATTTCGTCAGCGGCGACGGCGAGAGAGGTGACGAAAAGAAAGAGGAATGGTTTCATGGCTGACGTCACTTACTTGAGCTTGGCAAAGAGGTCTTCAAGACCGGCGACGATCTTCGTGGAGGCATCGACTTCGAGGCAGCTTGAGCGTGCGCGCCACGTTTCGTATCCGCCGAGGGCATGCTGCTCGGGTGTGGGGAGGTAGCCATGGTAGGCGTTGGCCAGCGAGACGGTGAAAGTGGGCGTGTGACGTTTTTTGAGTTCCAGGCCGATCTCGACGAAGACTTCGGCCGGAATCGCCGAGACGTGGAGATCGCCGATCTTCATGATCTGCAGCGGAGCGGAGACTTCTATGGGGAAATCGGCCAGCAAAACTGTTTCACGCGCATAAACCTGCTCCAGTGTTTCCATGCGCGGGAAGAGCTTCGACTGCTTCGTCGCTTCGCGGGCCTTTTCGACTTCGTCCTTGCCCGGCAGGCGCAAGCCAAGCGTGATTTCCTTTTGTGCGACGCTGAGCGGCACCCAGTCTTCGTGCTTCACGTTCTTCACTTCTTTCGCGACGGCTTGTGCGACGTCCTCGGCCACGATCTTGATGCGGCCATACGGTCCTTCCTTCGCCTGACCGCCGCGGAAGTCGATGTTGTTGATGTCGCCGCTGGTGCCATTCGACATGATGCCGACGAAGGGCGGATCCTGATGCTCTGCGCCAAGCAGTTCGCCAATCCGACCGGCGAACACGCCGTAATAGTCCGCCGAGATGTGTCCGGGGCCGACACCGCCGACATAATGCAGCGAGTAATTGGCGTAGAGTGCGACCGGTTTGCCATCCGGGGTCTGCACCGAGATGAAACTCACCTGCGGGTCGGTGGGACCGGCGGGTTCGAGAAGGTTCGGATTGTTGATGCCGGGATTGGTCTTCACCTGATCGGTCGTGACACCGAGCGGCGTGGGAGGAATGCCGCCTGGCTTCATCTTCCAGCGGCGGTTGAAGACCTGCTGTGGCACATCGACGACTCCATGACCGATCTTCGCCGGTGCGAGGTTGTTCAGTGCGCGCCGCACGCCATCGGCGATGCGGCGCGAGATGAAGCGCTGATACATCGGATTCGGTTCGCTCTGTCCCACCGCCTGCGCGGTGCCGCAGGAGTGCGAATGCGTCGCAGACATCATCATGTTCTCCATCGGCAGGCCGGTGGCTTCGTGTACCATCTTCTTCGCCTCATCAAAGATGCCGCGCCCGATCACACAACTGTCCGCCACCACGAGCACGAGCTTGGTCGTGCCGTCATCGAGCGCGAGGCAGCGGGCATGAAGTTCGTCATGAATGTAGGCCGCCTTGCCGTCCTGAAAGCCGCCGTTGATCGAACTGCCGAGATCGGGTGTGATGTTGCTGGTGGCCGCTCCCGCGCGGAACTCGGCGGCGTGAAGAGCGGAGGCGGCGAGAACGATGCTGATGATGGCAGGCAGTATCATGCGAGTCTTACGGCACGAAACGTCCGAACTTGATCAAATCAGTTCGCGGATCGGCAGTGCACCGTTTTCGACGAGGTAATGCGGGCGGCCTTTGGTGTCGGTGACAGTGGTGGTGGCCACGTCGATGCCGAGATTGCGATAGAGCGTGGCAAAGACTTCGGGGAAGGTGACCGGGCGGCTGTCGGCCTCGCCTCCGAGACGATCGGTGGAGCCGATGACCTGTCCGTTGGGCATGCCGCCGCCGGCCAGCAGTGCCATTGCCACGCGTGGCCAGTGATCGCGCCCGACTTGCTTGCTGATGATCGGCGTGCGGCCGAACTCACCCCACACGAGCACCGTGACGTCCTTATCGAGCCCGCGCTGATGCAGGTCCTCGACGAGCGCGGTGATGCCTTTGTCGAAGATGGGGAAGTCCTCGCGTTCGCGGGAAAAAATGTCGTTTCCGGCTCCGCCGTGCCAGTCCCACTTGCTGTAGTTCACCGTGACGACACGCGCGCCGGCTTCGACGAGACGACGTGCGGTGAGGAAACTCTGCGGTACACGCGGCGCACCGTTTTGATCGATGCGCTTCACCGTGTCGCCGGTGCCGTAGCGTTCGACGATGCGCGGATCTTCCTTGGAAAGATCGAGCGCGTCCGCGAGCTTCGACGATGTGAGCACGCCCATGGCCTGCTGCGTGAAGGTGTCCATCGCATCCATCCTGCCGCTCGAATCGACATCGCGGCGGAAGTTGTCGAAGCTCTTCAGCAACCGCGCACGATCCGAGAGCCGGTCGTAGGTGATGCCTTGCAGCGTGAGATCACCGCGGCTCGGACCCGTGTGGCGGAAGGCGTCGTTGGCGGCACCGAGCATGCCGGGTCCGGGTTCGTTGTAAGGCCCGTGCGTGCACTCGTAGCACATGCTGACGAACGGCGGCACCGACGGATCAAACGCGCCCTGCAGCTTGCCGACGACACTGCCGAACTGCGGCCAGCCACCGGGCGGAACGGTGCCCACACGATTTGGAAAACCGGTGTAGCACTGGATAGCATCGTGTCCGGCTTGCGCACCGACGAGCGAACGGATGACGGTGAACTTGTCCATCATCTTCGCCATGCGCGGGAAGAGTTCGCAGATCTGGATGCCGTCTACGTTTGTGCCGATGGGCTTGTGCGGTCCGGCGATCTCGCTGGGCGCGTCCGGCTTCAGGTCAAACATGTCCTGATGCGGCGGTCCGCCGACGAGGTAGATCAGAATGACCGACTTTTGCGACGTGCGAATGCCCGCCTGATTTTCCAGCGCCAGCAGCTTCGGCAGTGACAGCCCGATCGATCCCAGCCCACCCACTTTGATGAAATTGCGACGCGAAACGCCATCACAGAAGGCGCTGCGTTTTTCGGCGGGAGCGAGAATCTTGAGCATGGCGTGCCAGCGGTTGCGACTCACCAATATCGGACTCGTGCCCGGATTCTTTCGATGTGGCCCTGATCAGAGCGTCAGGTCTCGTTCGCATTCGTATCTGGCGCCCACCAGATGACGACGAAACCAAGGGCGTAGATCGAAGCACAGATCGTGCCGACGCGTGGATACTCACCGCCGAGTGCGGAGAATAGAAATCCGGCGGCGAGAACGCCGAAGGCCGTGGCGAAACGACCGGAGTTGTAGGCGAGTCCGCTGCCAGTGGCGCGAACGCGTGTCGGAAACAGCTCCGGCAGATACAGCGCCAGCCAGCCGAAGAACAGCGTGGCCACAAAGCCCTGGGCAAAGACGATGAGATGAAACGAAGGCTGCAACGGCGCGGTAAGTTGGAACATCGCGAAGGTGATCGTGACAGTGGCTATGCTGATCAAAGCGTAACTGAGACGCCGACCGAGCCAGCTCGCGAGTTGCGCGCCCAAGAAACTCCCGAGCGTGGCGCCCAACGCCCACCAGCCTTGTGTGGTGGCTTTGTATCCGACATGCGTGGCTCCGGCGACCTTGTCCGACCAGGGAATCATCCACTTGCTGGCCGACCACGCACCGATCATCGGGATGGCGCTCAGCACGACGCCCATGAGCGTGAAACGGAGGAGGCTCGGCTGGAACAGCTCACGCAAAGGTGCGACCGGCCCCTTGGTTGCACCGCGTGACGCGAGCCATTTCGGTGATTCGGGCACCGCGACGAGCACCAGGATGCCGAGCAACGCCGGCACACCCGCGAACTGAAAAACCCAGCGCCAAGAGTCCGGCGTGATGGACCAGTGGCGTGCGATTTGTGACAGCAACAGGATGCCGACATTCAATCCGGCCATCATCACGCCTGAAACGACGGGCTTCGACGCACCGGACCAGCATTCGGAAACCAAGGCGATGCCGTTGGGCCACACACCGCCGACGCCGAGGCCGACGAGAAAACGCAACGCAAGCATCTGCCATTGATCCTGCGCGTAGCTGCCCATCGCCGCGAAACCCGAGTAAACGAGAACGCAAACGCCCATCGCGCGTGTGCGCCCGATGCGATCGCCCAGATTCCCGAGCGCGATGCCTCCGATCGCCGCGCCCAGCATCAGCGCGGCCGTGAAACGCGCGAACCATTCACCGCCGAGTTCCGGCGTGAAGGCGGGACCGAGCAGGCTTTTGGAAACCGAAAGCGATGCGACGGGCATCAGGCCGAGTTCGACGCCGTCGAAGACGATGGCTAGGAAGGCTGCGGCCAGAACGAGGTAGCGTTGCGAGGCGCTCATGATTCGAGGATCGCTTTGATCACCGCGCTGTTGTCCGCGTCGCCAAAGCCGAGCGCCTCGGCCTTTTCGAGAAGCTGGCGATGCGTCTCGCTCAACGGCAGGGGAATGCCGCTCGCAGCGAGCATGAGGCGCACGTCCTTCAGATGCTGCGAGAGCTTCGCCTGCGGTGTGAAGTCCTGCGCGATCATCTTCTCGCCCTTCGTGTCCATGATGCGTGAGTACGCCATGCTGCGGCGCATCACATCGAGCGTCTGCGGGAGATCGAGGTCGAGCTGCCGGGCGAATGCGAGGCCTTCGGCCAATGCGGCACGATTAAGGCCGAGAACGAGGTTGGTGACGAGTTTCATCTTCGCGCCACTGCCACAGGGACCGACATGGACGACATCGCGAGCCAACAGGGTGAACAAACCGTGGCAGCGCTCAAAAACATCCGCGTCACCGCCGACCATGATGAGCACGTCACGCTGCAAAAGCTGCGCACTGCTGCCGGAAACCGTCGCGTCGAGGTAATGCACGCCTTTTTCGGCCAACTCGGCGCCCAGCGCGGCCATGTCACGCGGATCACCGGTCGTGGTGTCGATGAGGATCTGTCCGGCGCGCAACTTTGCATCGCTAAGGACACTGCGAACGATGTCGGAATTTGGCAGACAGAGAAAAACGACAGCGCAATGATCGAACACATCTGCCGCCGTGAAGGCATTCACGCAACGCGTCGCGTCCACGTCCCAGCCTCGTGATGCGCCGGTCATCCTCATCAACGCGCCGCCCATCAAGCCCATGCCAATGATGCCGACGGCGGCGGTTGATTCGGAATGACTCATGGGACCATCACCCGTCGATGTTCCATCCGTCGCGATACTCCTTCGTCATGAAGGCGTTCGCTTCGGGCGTGTCGGGGCTGGTGCCGGTCTTGCCGTCGTATTGGATCTTCTTGCCCGTGCGATAGGCGACGAGACCGAGGAGCATCATCTCGATCATGTTGGCGCTGTAGCCGAAGTTGCAGGCGGTGGGCTTGCTCGGATCGCGGCAGGCATCGAACCACTGCTTCTGGAAGTGGCCGATGTCCGGCAGCATGTCCTCGGGCTTGCGGCGGTTGTAGTAGCTCATGTCGGCGGTGTCGCCGTAGGGATAGATGATGCGCGAGGTGAAGTCGGCGATGAGGAAGCCCTTCGTGCCCTTGAACATCGCGCCGTGCCCGATCTGATTCAGATCGATCGCGGCGCTCGGATTGCGCGGCATCGCGCCGCCCTGATACCAGCTCACTTGAATCGGACCGCGCCAGTCGTTGGCGGGAAGATCAAAGTGCGATTCGCATTTCACCGGCGTGACGTCGGAATTGTAGGCATCGCCTTTGGCCTCGGCCGAGGTGGGCAGGCCACCGTCCACGGCGTTCCAGAGCAGGTCCATGGTGTGGCTTCCCATGTCGCCGATCTGACCGGCGCCGAAGTCCCAGAACATGTTCCAGGAGAGGCAGTTGGCACCGGCCTTGCCAGAGAAGTAGGCGGGATTGTACGGATGGAAGGGCGACGGGCCAAGCCACAGATCATAATGGAAGTCCTTCGGCGGTTCGCCCTCCTCAGGGAAGTAGCCGGGCTTCGGAAT
>NZ_JAGRPF010000157.1 GCF_020439865.1 Prosthecobacter sp. | reverse complement strand
TCGCTCTGGTGGAGGTTTCGAAGAAAGGATGGAAAATGGTCAGCAGCTTCAAGCTCGAAGCACAGAGCTCCCAGCGCGCTCGCGACGGCCGTATCTGGACCCATCCCGTCATCAGCAACGGCAAGCTTTACCTGCGTGATCAGGAGTTCATCTCCTGCTATGATGTGAAAGGATGATCAGACACGCCCTCAAACGGATCGGAGGCAGGGCCGCATGGCTCTGCCTCTTTTTTGTACTCGCGCAGTGCGGACCTGCGTCGCAAAACATCTTTCCTCTGAATGGTCTGCAGTTCGCCAAAGCATGGAAGCAGGCTGACATCCCAGAGTCTGGGAAAGTCGTCTTCACACCCGCTCAGCACATCGACAAGGGCCAGATCGAACTGTTTCCCGGCCAGCCGATGACCGGCGCGGTGTTCAGTGAGAAACGATGGAAATCTTCACTCATGCCGGTGATACGATACTCTATCGAGTATGAGGCCATGCGGGTCGAAGGAAATGACTTCTTCGGCACCGTCACATTCCCTGTGGACGACTCCCACGTCTCGCTCGTTGTCGGCGGATGGGGCGGTTCGCTCGTCGGCATCTCCAACATCGACGACATGGATGCCAATGAGAACAACACGCGCGGCAACGGCACCTTTGAAAACAACCGCTGGCACCAGGTGCGCATCGAGGTGCGCGACAACGACATTCAGGCATGGATCGATGGCAAACTCTTCGTCAATGTAAGCACCAAGGGGCACAAGCTTGGCCTGAGGGCCGGTGACATCGAAAAATGCGCTCCTTTTGGCTTTGCCAGCTACGCGACCCATGCGCGCATTCGCAAGGTGGTCATCCGACGGCTCTGAATGACTGCGCACGTGAGGCTTGACCAGACAAGCCCACCCGGTACTCTCCTGCCGCATGGCCACCGAACATTTTCAGCGAGGACATGTCATTTTCCGCGAGGGCGAAAAATCCCAAGAGGCTTACTTTGTCGTGAGCGGAATGGTCGAGGTTTCGATCAACACCTCACACGGAGTACAATCGCTCGCCAAGATCGGACCAGGCGAGGTTTTTGGCGAGATGGGAATGATCATGGACCGCCCGCGCTCCGCCACCGTCACCGCGATCGAAAACACCACGGTCGAAACCATCGGCGAGGGCGACTTCGAACAGCAGATCGTCCAGCGACCTGAACGCCTGCATGTGTATCTTGCCACGCTCTTCGAGCGCATCCGCAAAACCGACCTACTGCTGACCACGACCACCAACGCCACGGTACCGCTGACTCCGAAGGCCAGACCGGCCAAGGAACCTGTCTTCCGGGTAAAGCTTCGTTCGAACTACACCGACACCGGCTTCAACCACGAACCCGTGGAGAAGACCATCACGAAGCTGCCTTTCCGTATCGGCCGCGCTTACTTCGACACCGCTGTATCGGCCCTCGCCCGCAACGACCTCTCCATTGAGGAATCCGCACCCTACCAACTCTCACGCAATCACTGTGAAATCGACTTCGAACACGGTCACTTCATTCTGCGTGACCGCGGCAGCAAGCTCGGCTCCTGGGTGAATGGCGAGCACGTCTCCGTGGACGCCGGCTGCATCACCAGCCTGCTGAAAACCGGCGAGAACAAGATCATCTTCGGCAACGGCGACAGCCCGCACCGCTATACGATCACGATTGAGGAGCTGCAGTAAGCTCGCGCTTCACCTCCTCCGCACGATAACCGAAACCTGGGCCGCCAAGGGTGCTCAGATCCACGATGCCGTTGCGACGCTGGAACAGTCCTGGATGGATCTGCTGCTCAGGCAGTGAAGCGTCCGGATAGAACTGCATCGAGTTGCACTCCACGCCTTGAATGGTTCCTGCATGCGCGGCGAGGCGCACGTGCGGAATCATGGCGAGCATCGGATTCGTCAAATCCTGCACCATGAGGGGCATGCCGTGCGCCTTGGCCCAGCACAGGCTCAACAGCGCACCCGTCTGCGTCTTGCAGGTCTTCAAGGCCACGCCTGACCAGCCGAGACGACGGCCAAGACGCACAAATTCCCAGTCATGCGCACTTTCATCAAGGAACAGCGGCTTGCGCGCTGAAACGCTGCGCACATCGATCTGATGCGCCTCAAGGTCATACGGGAAAGGCTGCTCGACGTACAAGGTGCGAGCATAGATCTCCGGTTCGTCGCGCAGCAGCCTGTCCATGATCTCGTTCACGTAAGCCGGCTCCTTCACCGTGCAGTTGAAGTCCGCACTGAGCCAGCGCACGCCGCCCGCGAAGCCGATGCGACCCACGCGCACCATGCGCTCGTAGTCCCACGCGGCGTCCGTGCCGCGCAGCTTGATCTTGAGACACTTCAGGCCGTCACGCTGAATCCAGTCGGCCAGCAAAAGAGGATGTTCGTCCTTCGGTTCACTACCGGTCAAATCGGATGCCTCAAGGGCATCCACGCCTCCGACGAGATGCCAGACAGGAAGTTGCTTCGGCGCGTCCATCACCAGGTAATCCTGCGGATAACGCCCTGAGAAATCAATGCCACTGCCATCTTCCGGCGTGATGAATGCCGAGAGGTCTCGGCTCATGAACTCCGCATTGTAAGTCGTGTAGATGTCACGGTTGTGCAGCACTCCATACGCGTCATGCACGGCAATGTCGAAGGCGCTGAAGGCCACGAGGGAACCCAGATAGGGCATTTCATCACCACCCGCCGCTGCATTGGCCTCCTTGAAGGTCGCCGCCAGCGGACCGTGCATGAAATCCTGGCCGATCTCCATCGGATGCCCTGCAAAGCCGCTCTCCACCAGCCGTTTGGCCAGAAGCATCGAAAAGTCCTGCATGCGCTGCGCACGCACGGCCACACTCAAAGAACTGGGCCACACCCAGGACACGCTCAACGGTGTTTCCCCCCAGCCTTGGGCCGTTTTGCCATTCTGGTCGGTCACCGTCACCCGCACACGCAGGCACACCGCGCTGGTCACAGTCTCCGGACCGAACTTCAGCGGCACACGCATCGTAACGGGAAGGAAGAAAATTTCGGCGGCGGTGACACGGACATCGGTGGGTTTGGTTGTGGGCATGATTTCAAAGTGAAGCGAACACTCCCAGTCGCAAAGAAAACATTGCCGCCCAGAACGGCTTCCGCTTCAATTCCATCACCATGCGCATCTGGGACCTGCACTGTCATCTCTCCGGCGTCCCCGGCCTCACACCTGAGGAACGGCTCAAGCATCTGCTTGTTTATGCCGACCGCATGGGGATCGAGCGGCTATGTGTGTACATGGGCCTGAAGTGGTCCCAGGATCCGTCACCGGCGGATCTCGTGCAGCAGAACAACGACGTTCTGCGCGCTCTGGCCAAATACCCCGATCGCACGTTCGGCTTTGTGTATCTCAGCGCCAAACATCCCGCAGAGAGCCTCGCCGAACTCGAACGCTGCGTCGCCAAGGGCCCCATGGTGGGCGTGAAGTTGTGGGTGGCGGAAAAATGCAGCGTGCCGGCGATCGACGCGATCATCCGGCGTGCCGCGGACCTAAAGGCCGTGATCTTCCAGCACACCTGGTTCAAGACAAACGGCAACTATCCCGGCGAATCGACGCCCGACGATCTCGTGTCTCTGGCAAAACGGTTTCCCCACGTTCCCATGATTTGCGGTCACACCGGCGGCACGTGGGAACTCGGCATTCGCGCAATCCGTGCACAAACAAACCTCTATGCCGATCTCGCCGGTTCCGACCCCACCGCCGGCTACACGGAGATGGCCGTGCGCGAACTCGGCGCTTCACGCGTGATCTACGGCAGCGACTGTGGCGGACGCAGCTTCGCCAGCCAGCTTGCCAAAGTTCATGGCGCGCAGATCAGCGATGCGGACAAACAAAAAATCTTCTGCGACAACCTGCGCGGATTGATGCTGCCGATCCTGAAGGCCAAGGGCGTCCAGGCGTGACCTCAGTTCTCTTTCTTTTTGCCGAAGCCAAAGAGGCGTTTCAAAAAGCCGCCGCTTTCTTTCGTCTCGGCGGCTTTGGTCGTCGGGGCATTCGGCCCTGCCAGACGCCGTGCACCCGCATCGGCTTTTTCTTTGACCGGTTTCTTCGCCGTCTCAGGCGGTCTGCCGGCCGGTGTGGGCAGAGACGCCGCCCACCAGGCGGGAGCAAGCACCGCAACCGACTGCCATGCCTCGAGCCCGGCATGCCAGACGAGAGAATCCGACGCCAGCTTCTTGGCCCGGACGAGTTCGGTCATGGCCTGATCGTCCATGGGTCCCTCGGCGGCTCCGGCGTTGTTGTAGTACCAGTTCATTGTGCTCTGTTTCAAAGCTACGCGTGCATCAAACCGGCGCAAGGCGGGAGGAAATGCTTTTCTCCCCCCGCCGAATCGTTCATGCTGGCCGCATGAACCGCCGGAATTTTATTCTGCGCTCCAGCGCCGCACTGGCGGCATCATCGTTGCGTGCAGCTGATGAGCTGAAACTGACTGACTGCCATGTCTATCTCGGTTCGCATCCGTTTCGACGACTCGCGGCTGAGAACGCACAAGAGTTCGTTCAATCCTTGTCCAAGCGAGGCGTCACGGAAGCCTGGGCCGGTGCGTTTGAAGGACTGCTGCGTCGCGACGTGGCGGAGGTGAACCGAGAACTCGCCCGCGCCTGCCGGAACACGATGCTTCGCCCCTGTGGCACGATCAATCTTTCGCTGCCGGACTGGCAGGATGATGTGAAACGCTGTGCCGAAGACCATGGCATGCGCGTGATACGCCTGCATCCCAACTACCATGGCTATGACCTGGAAACGCCCGCGTTTCCAGAACTGCTCGGCCTGACAGCTAATCATCGGATGATCGTGCAACTGGTGGTGCAGATGGAGGACGAGCGCACGCAACATCCTCAAGTCCGAGTGCCTACCGTCGATCTCCAACCGCTATCGGAGATCATGGAAGCGGCAAACGAAGCGCGAGTCATGCTGCTCAATGCAAACGCGGCGATGGTACTGCGGCATTTGCAGCATTGCCCGAACACGTGGCTCGACTTCGCCATGGTCGAAGGTGTCGCCGGCGTCGAAAACCTGCTCAAGTCCTGGCCGGCCAACCGGCTCGTGTTCGGATCGTACGCTCCGGTGTTTTATTTCGAGTCAGCGACGCTCAAGATACAGGAGTCAGCCCTCGACGCTGAGCAGATGCTCGGCATTCGATGGCAGAATGCATCTGGGTTGGTCACGTGAGGCGAACACCATCTTACCGACTGTGCGACTCTGTCTGGCCGGTGCCACGTTCCAACCGGAACAACAGCAGCCCCATCTCAACCACCAGCATCGCCAGCACGACGTTGAAGGACTGATGCAGCAGATGCATCATCGGAGCAGACAACCCGGCATCGTCCACTCCGCCGGGTACATAGGCCAGGTACAGGACATAGGTGATGAGGCGTCCGCGTTGAAACGGCGTGAAGGCAAAAGATACAGGGGCGCAGGCGAGCAGCAGCACCGGGAGGGTGTACATGTGGGCAAAGATTCTCGTTGAGATGGCCAGGACGGCGAGCAGCTCCAGCACCGCCAGCCAGATGAGCAAATGAGTGCGATCTTCCTTGCTCCTGCGCAGCCACAGCCATCCAAGCCCGACCAGCAGCGCCAGCAGCAGCAGTGCCCCCAACAACTGTGACGGAAGCATGAAGTCCGGAAACGTCCGGTTCCAGGACCGAAATGGCAGCCACACGGTGAGCATCCGGCTGAAATGGAAAACCTTTCCATTCCCATGAAGAACATCCGCGAAAATGGTGATCGGATTCGCGTGGATGATACGGCAGAGAACGAGATGCACCACGAGGTGAATACCGCCGCCGACCAGCAGGCAGCGCCAACGCCACTGAAGGATGAAGAGGAACAGTACCAGCGGCCAGATGAGAGCGTACTTGAAGACGCCCAACGCCAACAGCAGTCCAGCGAGCAACGGTCGTCCGGAGGAGTCTGCGCGAAACGCCGCCAGCACAAATGCCAGGGAAAAGAGGGAAGCCTGCCCCATGGCCAGACAGCTCCAGAACGGGATGCCGCAAACCCAGAGGCAGACCATCAAAGCTTGGTCGGCGGCGGCTGGAAGAGTTCGTCCCATCATCCATCGCATGGTTTGAATCAGCAGAATGGTCGACCCCAGACTGACGAGAAGCCATACCACCCTCACCACGAGAAAGGGAAACTTGGCCAGCAGCAGAACGGGCAAAAGGGTGGAAGGAAAATAATCCGGGTCCAGCAGATGCCCGGGGCCAAGAAGCTCCTCAGCTCTCTGTTCCAACGTGTCGTCCAGAGCCAGCTGATAGATGTTTTCGCCCATCAGGATCATCCGCACCTCGTTATGGCGCAGCAGCAGATCTTTGGAACCGGTCAGCACCGCACGAGGCGTGCGGTTGGAATCTGAGGGCTCGGCAAGAGCAAAATACATCCCGACGCCAAGAAAGGCTGCAGCAAACACCACCGCGCCCACACGGACGACACGCAGCAGCAGAGTCATGGCTTGATCATTTTTCATCGGAAGCAGGCATGCGCAAAAAGGTCAGATAAACCGAGAGACAAAGCAAAACCAAATAAACGTTGTCGAGCACGTGCCCGAAATGGTGCCCTCTGGCAGTTGCAACCCACCCGTCTTCCGCACCACGACGGGACAGATCGACAGCACGAAGAGGATCACGCGAATTCGTCCGGCCTGCGAAAGCCTGGAATCCGCCGTTCTCATGGCCGGTTCTGTTCCTGCATGAGTGCCTCCACCGCATCATGGCCCAGTCGAAGCATGTCGTGCGTGTGCGTGTAGCGAAATTCGCCGTTGCGGCCAAGAATCGTGAGGTTTTCGAACCGGGACGTCGCGTCCAAAATTCGCTTCACGACGTCCTGGATGCCGGCTTCGAGTACCGGATAGGCGTTTGGAATGCGTTTCACACATCCGCCCGCCAGTTCGTCCTCGCGGTACCAGCCGCAGCCCTGGAGCTTGTCCGCAACGAGGCGTATCAGTTGATCGTCATCCTGCTTCCAGATCTCATCGGTGGACCAGCAGGGAATCTCCACTGCCAGCATGGTGCGTCCTTCAGGAGCCATGGCGGCGCTGCGGTTCCGAGGCTCATACACCCTTGTCATCGGATATCCCGGGTCAGGAAAATAGACCGAACCGACGCGCGTGACTGAAGGCTTGTTCAAATAGAGGGCCACGAGCACCACTTGCCGGAACTTCAAACGCGCGATGTCGCTCTCGATCGAAGCAGGAAGTGCGCGACCAAGCAGCCTGGCCGTCAAAGAAAGAGGAAGAGTGCTGATGACTCTGGACACCGGCATGGTTTCCTCCCCATTGACCTCCACGGCATGTATGCGGCGCCCGTCATGCTGAAATCCCGTGACACGTGCGCCGGCCCGCAGTCGTTCCTGGCCGCAGGAGGCAGCCAGTTTGTCTGCGATCGTGCCAAACCCAAGCCGTGGATAATAGAAGTGCCCGTCGAGGTGCGCTGACTTGGCATTCTGCCCCCGAAAGGTCTCCAGCCAGAACGTGCGCAGATCCAATCCTTGAAGACGTTTGCCGGAAATCGACGGACAAAGCTGCGATCCGGGCAGCCCCCACAGCTTCTCCGAGTAGCCCAGTAGAAAACGGTCGGCGATGTCACGGCCGTAGGTGCGAACAGCCTGATGCTCAAAGGATTCGAGCGATCCACTGTTCCCTATACGGGCGGAAAGCAGGTCGCCCGCAGCACGCAGGCTGGACCGCACACCAAGAGCGCGGAGCAGATTGAGCGGAGAGAGCGGGAAATCGACAAACTTCCCGTGATGGTAGATCTGGCTTGGAATAGCGCACTCCAGCAGCTCGTCACCGAGCAGTGACTTGATCTCCGCTGTCATGGCGCGATCGCGGTCATGAAAACGGTGTGCTCCCGAATCAAACCGAAACCCGTCCTCGACAAAGGTCACCGCATTGCCGCCGAAACGGGAGGATGCTTCCAAGAGTTGGAATTCGAGACCGGCTTTCCGCGCAAAATGGCCGGTGGCCAGTCCCGCAGGGCCGCCGCCCAAGATGATCAACGGGGGGTTGCCTGATGGAACGGATGATGAAGAGACAGACGGAGGGACGGGCATTTTTTGCTATGTCCTGCATTGAGGCCGATGTTCAAGGAGAGTTTCCTCCGTCCAAGCCAAGGCGTTTCTGCGTTGACAAGCCCGGGGAAACACGACCAGAGAGGCCGTGTCGGGTTGTGTCGATCCGTCTTCAACCAGCCATGGCGATCGTTTTCCGAATCCGCGACTTTTTCCACCCGCTGCTCATCAACCGGCTGCGCTGTGAGTTTGAACGCAACCAGTGGAAGGCGCCCGAGGCGCTGGCGGACATGCAGGAAAAGCGCCTGAATGAGATACTTGCGCACAGCTACGCCAGCGTGCCGATCTACCGGGCGAAGTTCGATGCGGCAGGATTGAAGCCCTCGGACATCCGGACGAACGAAGACCTGAAAAAGCTGCCGGTCCTGAGCCGTGCCGAGGCTAGATCAGCAGGAAAAGCCCTGCATGCCTCGCGCCTTCGCGGACTGCATCCGGTCGAATATCACAGCAGCGGGACATCGGGAACGCCGTTTGCCATGCTGCACGACAAGAACGCCAATGCGCTCGAATTTGCCTACTACTGGCGGCATTGGAGCTGGGCCGGTTACAGACTGGGGGACTCGTTCGCGGATTTGGGCTCGGTCTACTTTCTCACCCGCAAGTCCGACGACATCCAAGCCTGGCAGCCGCTTTTGAGACGCCTAAACCTGAGCAGTCATCAGGTTTCGCCCACCAACGCACCTCTGATGGCACGAGAGCTGGAACGTCGCGACTGTAAAATACTCAAAGGCGTGGCATCGACGGTCTACCACCTCGCCTTAAGCATGGAGGAGGCCGGCGTCCGGCCGCGACCGCTGCGCGGCGTAATTTCCACCGGCGAGACGTTGCTGCCGCACCAGCGTGCATTGATCAAAGATATATTCGGCTGCCTGATCTTTGACTCGTACGGTCACATGGAACGGACCGTGGCCGTCTCACAGTGCGAGAAAGGTGGACGGCATGTGAACAGTGACTACGGCCTGCTCGAATTTACCAACATCCGCCCATCCCCCGACGGAACGACCCTCCTCGCCGAAGGCCTCGGCACCGGTCTGCACAACCGTGCCATGCCATTCATCCGCTACGAGACAGGAGATACGTTCGAGCTGTTCCGTGATCCGCAACCATGTCCATGCGGACGCACCTTTCCGCTGGTGAAGGCGATTCACGGCCGGCAGGAGGAATGCGTGGTGACTCCGGACGGCCGCCATCTCACCTCACTCTTCGTGCTTCCTGAGTTCGTCACAGGCTTGCGCGAGACCCAGTTCGTTCAGGAAAAGGCTGATTCTCTGGTTATCCGCGTGGTGACCGGAAACGAGTTTGACGCGAACCAGGAAGAACAGTTGAAGTCGTTCACGCAAAGGCTCACCGGGCCATCCATGCGGATAAGCATCGCGAGATGTCAGCGGGACGATCTGGTCCGGGCCCGCAGCGGCAAATTCCGCACGGTCATTCCTTTGCAGTCTTCCACGGCCGACAAAAGTCCCGCCTCCACGAGCCCAGTTTGAAACGGCCGATGACGGCATAAGGTGCGAAACCGGCCTTGGCATGCGCCCGCAGTGCAGGCTCATTCCCCGGCACGGTGGCACGAACCGCACGTTGAAATCCGCTTTCATGAAACCTGCGCAGCATTTCAACGCTGAGAACAGGAGCAATGGAATGACCACGAAAAGCGGGGCTGGTGAACGCGCCGTTGAGATAGACGTCTCCCGGTTCCAGCGGCATTCTCAGGTCCAGAAAACCGAGGCGCGCACTGCCTGTGCTGGCCCACATGACGGCTGCCAGCTTCCCGTCCACACGCGCAGTCAGGCACCGATCTCCTTGCTGCAGCCGGTCCGCGACCTTACCATCCGGCGTTCCGTAAACGAGCTCCTTGTAATCCGCCTCCGCTTCCGAATCCAGCCAGTCGATGACCAACGGCAACGAGGCGCGCAGTTCAGGGAAAGGCTCGTTCAACGATCGTTGCAGCAAAATCAGGCGGCGGTAGCCGAATGCCGCCACGGACCGGACGAAGAAACTGCGCCAGCCTTCATGGCGTGCAACCCTCCAGACACGACGGGGAAAGCTCTCACTCATGCCTGTGGTGAGCGTTTTTGATTGTAGAAACCGAGCCGGCCAAACTCAGCCGGCTTCATGACCGGCCTTTCAAAAACGGCGGCCAGTTCGTGAATGCGACGGAGCAGTTCCAAGTTTGTCGCCAGACGAGTCCGCCCGGCATCGAACCAGAGATTGTCCTCGAGTCCCACGCGCACGCCGCCGCCCTCGAGCATGGCGAGAGTGTTTGCACGAAGCTGGGACTTCCCTATGCCCGCCAGCGACCAGATCGCCCCGTCAGGCAGCTGATTGATCAGGAGTCCGACCTGTTGAAGGTCGTCCTGCGCCGTTGCGACGTTCCCAACAAGAATGTTGAAGTAAAATGGCGGCTTCAACACTGATTTGCCGATGAGGAATTTCGCGTAGTTGATCATGCCGCCGTCAAAGCACTCCAGTTCCGGGTGCACTCCATGATGCTTCATCTTCTCTACCAGCTTCGCGATCATGTCGGGGCTGTTCATACTAGGCTCCTGCGCAAAGTTCATCGAGCCGAGGGTCAATGACGCCATGTCCGGCTCCAGTTCGAGCACTTCCGAGCGTTGCTCGAAAGCCGGGAATGTTCTTCCGCTCAACGAGGCGCAGATCACCAGGTCGGGACAATGCCGCCTCACTCCTTCGAAGATCTGTGCGTAGATTCGGCGCTCGTACGCCGGTCTGCCGTCCGGATGACGCGCGTGCAAGTGGGCGAGCGTGACGCCGGCTTCCCATGCCGCGTGGACATCCTCAATGATTTCCGTTGGCGACACTGGCACATGCGGTGTCATCTCCTTGACCGGAATCATTCCCGTCGGGGTGTAGTTGATGATCAGTTCCCGCATTGATGTACAACCGTTAGCATTTGGGATCGAAAATTATAGCGCGGACACGTTGACGCACACAATTAAAAGCACGGTTCAGGCCGCACGTTTTTCCGAATCCCCTCAGCCGCTTTCCAATCTGTTGCATGCGTCACACTCCATGTCACCCACCTGGCAGAGACGGATGTCACAGCGCACCTGACGCCCCTGCAGGGCGAGGATGACCCTGCGCAAACGATCGGTGGTGCGTCCCTTGATGAGGACGACATCTCCTTCGCATAATTCCGCACGCAGAAGCTCCGCAGCCTTCAATACGCCCACATCCGAACCGCCGGTGATGGCATCCGGGGACATCCCGGAAGAAATGGCTCCCCGGGCTGTGTCCCGCATTCGGCTGGAGCCTATGAGAATAGCGCGCGAGGCCATGCAGCCCACACGCTTTCCGATCTCACGGTAAAGCCGGTGCTTGCTTCCCACGGGCTCGCCTACATCCCCCAGGACAACGATGCGCCGGCGTGCCGGAATTTGCTCAAAGGCGTCCAACGCTGAGAAGAAGCTCTCTTGTGACGCCTTGTAGTCGTCGCAGAGCAATCGTGCGCCATTCTGCAGAAGAAGCATCTCCATGCGGCCTGCGACGGGTTTGAGAGATTCCAGCGCGCTAACTGCGGCATCGAGATCCACGCCCTCGGCGATGGCAACGGCAATGGCAGCGAGCAAAGGATAGACCATGTGCCGGCCATGAAGCCTGCTCCTCACCTGGCGCCTCTGTCCGCCTGCGTGAAGCGTGAATCTGGCTCCGTGGGGCCAGTCAACGGCAAACTCCTCCGCACGCACGTCGTTCGCGGCGCCAAAGCCATAGAAGATCGTTCGTGCCTTTGTTTCTCCTTTCATCCAGACAACATTGGGATCATCTCCATTGAGCACAGCCAGACCTTCGGCTGAGAGAGCACGCACCATGGCGGCCTTTTCCCAACGCGTAACCTCCAGGCTTGGCAGTGATCGGTTGTGGTCACTGCCGATGGTGGTGACTACCGTCACTTGTGGGCGCAGGATGCGAGCGTAATGCCTCATCTGCCCCGGCTTGGCGATGCCCACCTCGAAAACCGCCCGAGGAGTTCGCGGACGCACCCGCAGCAGGCGCCACGCGACATCACTCCACGAGTTCCTGTTGTCCCGTCCGTTATCAGGCAGTCCGAGCACTGCGCACACCGCGCTCTGCGCCGTCGTCTTTCCCTGGGACCCAACCACAGCAATGATGCGCGTCTTCCGCACCACGAGACGGCGGTACAGCGCTGCAACTGGCGCGAACAGAGGAAAGCTGGCATAATTCCAAGCGGCGGCACACTTGGCCCGGCCCAAAGACGTGCACACGAGATCTGGTAAATCACGGAGATGAAGGGCCATCTTGGAAGACGAGCTAACCACGTGTCCCTCCCGACACCACAAGTATTTTGAAAGCCTCACACATAACGAAACCCCAGTTCGGCAACACGGCTGAGAAGATGCTTCAAATGGGCGGGGTCTCTTCCGATAAAGATGATCTCCATGCGCGACGCCCCTGCCGGCCCCAGGCCAAAACGGTTTATGACGCTGGGTAAAATACCTCCCTGATCGAGCGTCACCGGATTGAGCAGATCCGTCCCGAGTCGCTGACTGAGCTGCTGCATGTCTCGCACCGGTCCCAGAAAAACCATCCACTCAAACAGCCAGACGAAACGACGGCCCGTCCGCTCACTAAGGTCGGCCACCACGGACCAGGGCCTCATCGTGTTGGTGGCACGAATGTTGGGATCAATCACCACAAAGCGCAGTCCTTCCGAACCGCGCATGAGAAACCCGTCCACACCGGCCGGCGCCTCTTCGTAGCCCGCAGCCTGCATCCACCGGCCGAGTCCCGGCAGGCTGGCGCGAATCGCGTCACACTCGTCCTCCGACAACGCCTGCTCGCAACGTGCCCCACGAAAGCCAAAACCGTTCACGATCTGGTCCACAACGACCACGGGGGCGAACTGCCCGCCGGCCACATAGCCGTGAAGGCTGACATTTCGCCCCTGCTTCGATGGCGGTATGAAAGGAACCACGATCACCTGACCGGACGTTCGCAGCCGGCTCCATGCACGGCTTGCCTGCGATGACGTTCGTGTGAGCGAGAGACCAAAACCACCTGCGCCCCGCCCGGTTCTCAGAATGCAGCCTGCGCCGTACAACTTGTTAAGTTCCTCGAATGCAGCCGGCACTCCATCCACCGTCTCCGGAACGCGCACCGGAAGAGTTTCGAATCCGTAAACACGCCCCGCTTCAGCCAGGCGCGACTTGTCGTTGAGGGCCGCGTAAGTTTCTGACGATGCCTCGCAACCCACGCACCTCAGCCCCAGCCGCTTTGCCAGTTCCACCGCGGCAGCGTCCTTGTATCGGAAGAAGATGCCTTGGAGTGAAGAGTCGGCACGCAACCGGGCGATCAATTCACTGTCCTTGAGAAAAGAAGCTGTCACCGGAACGCGCGGACGATAGGTCGGGCAGATAACTCGTTCAGGGCCAAGACCAAGCGAACGATGATAGGCCAGCAGTTCCGGCATCGGAGGCGTGGCGGCAATCATGTTGGGACTCAAGCTGACCCCTTGCCCGCGTCCCCGGTCATTGAACCGGTTGACGAGGGTGCCTGATTCACCATCGCCGCCGTAGGAGTGCAGGAGGTCACGCCGCCGCAACAAGTGCAGCAGGGCACGCGCCGCGACAACATCTGTGATCCCCTTCTGTTCCCAGACGGATGTGCCTGCCGATGTGTGGAGAGATGAGTGCATTAAATTTGGGTGAACTGTGCGCCCGGGCACATTCTTCGGCCAGAAAAAAACAGAAGCCTCATGTTGCAGTGTAGATTCGGCCAACATGCAACGGTATTGCATGCGAACACGCATGATCCAAACCGTCGAAAAATATGTAAAACGACTCCTGTCACTGCTGCTGCCCGTGACCAACTGGCGGGTGCCGGTATCACTGAAACATGGCCTGTCACGTTCCTCCGGCCATCCGGTGACCCTGCTGGCAGCAGGCATGCCGCGGGTGTGCGACTACATCGCACTGAGACTCTTCAAGAGCAAACCTCGGACAGAGCCGGTGGGAATGATTCCTGTGTGGAAACTGACGCAGACCCTGAACAGGCTTCAGGCTTCAGCCGATCTCACCGTCGTCGGTGTGGACCGCCTGACAGCACGGCGTTTTTTTGACCAGTCCTGGCTGCAGTCTCCGGCCTGGATTGCCTCGTGGATGCCCGTTCCTGAAGACCTTCAAGCGTTCGCCCACTCCCACTCCCGCGTGGAGGGCGACATGCGTTATCTAAGAAGGAACCATTTCGGACGCAGGTTTTCGGTTTCGAAGGCGGACTTCGACACCTTCTATGATCATTTTTACAAACCCTACATCGCTCGGAGACACGGTTCGCTGGCCTATCTCAGACCTCGATGGAGTCTGCGCCGGCAGTTTAAACGTGGAGGCATACTATGGATTCACCGTGAAGAGGAGGTTCAAGCAGCTGACATCGTCTACGTCAACCATCGAACACTGCACCGGGTGGCCCTCGGAATCGCAGACGGGAGGATGGAGCTGCTGCAACAGCGGGCGCTCGCCGCGCTCTACGTCCACTCCATCGGACATGCGCGTGACATGCACTGCACGGAGATTTTTCTCGGAGGCAGCCGCCCCTTCCTGTACGACGGCGTGTTTCAATACAAGCGCAAGTGGGGCGCGGTCGTCTGCGAGCACCCCGAGGTCAACTACCGCATGCTGCTGCGCTGGAATCGCCTGGAAGGACCGGTGGCGGAGTTCCTCTCCCACTCCCCGGTGATTCACTACGACGGGAAAGATCTCTCTGGCTTGTGGTCCTGCCCCCCCGAACTTTGCCGCAGCGCCGAACTGCTTGAACGGGAGATCCGCCAAACCGTATCCCCAGGACTGCGCCGCCTGCGCGTGCTGCTGCCGGACGAACCACCACCCGGATACGTCTGCCCGCCTGACGTCGAGTTGGTCAGCCTGCAGGAACATGCTGGCTCAGGGCCCGAGGCGCTTCGCGCCCTGAAGTGACTCACGCCTTCGCCACGGCAGGACGCAGGGGCTGCGCACTGGCGCGGGGCTTGGTAAGCTTCAATTCCGCCGTTCGCGAGCCAACGGCGGTGTCTGCCGTCGCAGTGACTGGGGCCGACACTCCTACCCCCATGGCAGCAAGTGTCCGCTCAGCCTGAGTGACACTGCCGTTCCAAGAAGTGACGACAGGATAGACCTGCGCGGTGTTGGCGAGATAGACTTTGCCAGTGACCAGTTCTTCCGGCGGACGCAGTTTCATCTGGTTGAGTTTGTAGATCGGCTCCACAAACGATGCGCGGAAGATATGAGTGGCCTCAATGTCACTATCTTGCAGCTGAGGGAAAAGCTCCTGCAATGCGGGAATCCAATAGGCGCGGATGCATTCGTCACCGACGCTGAAACGTTCGTCGTCACGATGAAGGTATTTCGTGAGATACACCACATGCCGTTGACCGCGGTCCGCAGTGTCGGTCAGCGTCGAGGTCTCGACCACACCGTCGAATGGATGCTCGCTACCTGGAGTCGCCAGCCAGTAGTGGGTGGTGAGCGGCTTCTTGAGGAAAAGCAGGCAGTTGATCACCCCCTGATAGTCCGTCGTGGTGTCGAGCGGTGGCATCTCGCGACGCATGGCGGGCCCAACAATCTTTTCCACCTGCGGAGTCGGCAGCGTGATGACGATCTGATCGAAGCTCTCCCTGCCAGCATCAGTGGTGACAACGGTGCGGCCGTCGTCATCGAGATCGACGGACTGCACCGTCGTGTTAAGACGGATTTCAGAACCAAGCGCCTGCAGCACACGGGCGAACGTGTCGGTGATGTGCTTGTACCCTCCTTTGATGTAGCCTTTGCACTCGCCTTTTGATTCGCCCTTCTCACGGTTGAACCGTGTCCAAAACCAGAGCGCCGGCACATCATGATGGCGGTCACCGAATTTGGCCTCCAACATCGGACGCCAGAACTTCGCAAACGCACGGTCGCCAGAGAGACGCGTGAGCCATTTCACCGTGGTGATCTGGTCGAGCCCCTTGTCCGAAACGAGACGGCCATACAGTCCGGTGATGCCGACACGGATGCGATCAATGAAACGCAGCGGTGCAAACTTCAGCAGATCGACGGCCGTGTTGAGCGGGAAGAACCGTCCCTCATGGGCATAGGCGAAAGTGGTGGGCTTCCAGTACACCTCGTCGCGAATGCCCAGTGTCTCCAGCACACGCAGCAACGGTCCGTCGCTCGGCAGCATGCAGTGATAGAACTTTTCGAACGTGCGACCGTCATGTTCGAAGAACGTCCCGAGACCGCCCAACTGCTCCGATCCCTCCATCAACGTCACCCGATGCCCCTCCTGCGCGAGACGCAGAGCGCAGGTGAGGCCGGAAATGCCGCCGCCGAGGACGGCAATGGATTTGGAAGGAGCAGACATGAAGCGCGGATGGGAAAGGGTTATGCCTGGCGGCGGACCTGACGGCGAAGCTCTCCCAGAGAGGGTTCGCTGGAATCCTGCAGCACGTCCTTCGCCCAGTATCTGCCGATGACGTTGAAGTAGCGGCGAATGGTGCGCATGATGCGCATCTTGCTGACGCCGACCTTGAGGTCGTAACGCAGCGTGTAGGGAATCTCAACGGCCCGGGCACCAACCCAGCGCAGGCTGAGCAGAAGTTCGAGCATGCAGGCGAAGCTGGACTCCTCGAGGAACTTGGGACCGGCATTTTTGATGAGACGGCCCAAGGTGAGACTGCGATAGGCACGAAAGCCGGTGGAGTAATCGCGCGCGTTGCGATACGGAAGCAGCGATTTCATCATCAGGAAGCAGCCCCAGCTGAGCACCTGGCGGAAGAACGGAACGCCCTGCACCACACTGCCCGCCTGAAAGCGCGAAGCGATAACGACATCAGCATCGCCCTCCTGAATCACCTTCACCATGTCCTGAATGTACACAGGGTTGTGCGTGTTGTCGGAATCCATGACCACAACGACCTCACCGATGTGCCAGCCCTCGCGGAGGCCGGTCTGAATTCCCTCGCCGAGTCCTTTGTTCACCTCATGCTGGATGAGCTTCAACGGCATGATCTTTGCCGCCTCGCGGGCGATCTCCGCAGTGCGGTCCTTTGATCCGTCATCGACCACAACGACGGTGTATTTGAAGGGCATGTCCGCCAGGGTCGTGCGGATGTTCTCAAGGAGGCTTGGCAGATCCTTCTCTTCGTTGTAAGCGGGGAGAACGATGGCGACTTCGTTGACCTGTGTAGGTGTCTTCATGGGTGTTAACGCGTGTGGGTTTGAGTTAGGCGTGCAGGGTGGAAAGGCGTGCGGATGCGGCACCTGGCAGGACTGAGGCGGCGGCATGCTCGCTCATGGTTCCCGTCTGCCAGTGCTGCTGGAGGCTTCGAATTGTGTGTTCGATGAGCGCCGTCTTCCTGGCGGCAGGCAGTTTCATTCCAGGAAAGAAGTTCATCTCCGGCACATCCTGCTCGTCGAGGAAGTCCGTGGGATGCAGCAGCAGCGAAGGAGCCACACCACGCACGCGGCAGAGCGTGACCGCCGTGTTCCAATAAAACTTCGCGAGCCACTCGGACTTCTGCGCGAGAAACATCAGGTAGGTCGTGTGCATCGGCAGGCGCAGCAGCGGCATCGTGGTCACCGGCACCTCGACGAGGCCATTTTCCCATGCGAAGGGCTGAAGCGTTCCGAACGCGTCGCTGAACTTGCCGTAGAGACCTTTGCGCTGCTCCTTTTCTTCGGCGGAAAGCTTGGAGTTCAGGAAGAAGAACAGACGCGCCACCGGACCGAGCGCGCTCGGAAAAATGGAGGCGTCGTAGGCGTAGCCGCGCTCGGCGAGCACATCGCGCACCAGCGGCGAGGTGCTGAAGCCAGGACCACGAAACCCGCGTGTCGTCTTACCGGTGACGGAGGCGATCGCATTTTCGGCATCGCGGATTTCCTGATGAAGCTGCTCACGGCTGTAAAGGTGCAGCCAGGGCTCGTGCATGAATGAATGATTCGCGATCTCATGCCCGGCGGCGGCGATGCTCTTCAATGCCGCACGGTTCGACTCCATGGTCGCATCCTGACCGACGATGAAGAAGGTGATGCGCTGCCCGCAGCGGTCGAGCGTGTCCAGAATGCGCGGCACGACAAGATCCAGATAGCTCGGAAAAGTCTCCCACCCAGGAGCTCCCTGAGTCTTCAGGTAGCTCCAAAGATTGTCGAGATCGAGCGAGATGCTGGCTGCAGGCTTCATGAGGCGAGAAAGGAAGAAACTCAGGCGGCGAGACGCATCGGCTTGACGACGGAAGTCGTGTTTTTGGCACCCAAAAGCAGGTCGCAGATGCGTTCAGCGGTCTGTCCATCGCCAAACACATCGCGGGAGCGGCTAGCGTTCGCGTGCCAGACTTCGTCGATCAAGGCGGTGCGCAGCATTTCACGCAGACGTTCGGGAGATTCACCCACGAGGCGTGCGACGCCGCACTCGACGGCCTCGGGACGCTCCGTGTTCTCACGAAGGACGATCATCGGCTTGCCCAGCGCCGTGGCTTCTTCCTGAATGCCGCCGGAGTCGGAGACGATCAGCCAGGTGCCGGAAAGCAGGTGCACAAAATCACGGTAGCCCATCGGATCGGTCAGCCGAATGCGCGGATGGTGGTCTAGCTCAGCGGCGACGGCGGAACGCACGTTCGGATTCGGATGAACCGGGAAAATCATGCACAAATCCGGTTCGCTCTCGATGAACTCACGCAATGCACGCAGATGCTGACTCATTGTCTCGCCAAAGTTTTCACGACGATGGGTGGTGACGAGCACGAGACGTTTTCCCGCCGCCCACTGCTGCATGAGTTCCACAGTCTTGCTTGGCCGCGTGGTGGCCAGCGTTTGCCGCAGCGCATCCACAACAGTGTTGCCAACCAAGTGAATCGAATCAGCGTCGACACCTTCATCCAACAGTGTGCGACGGTTGCGTTCCGTCGCGGCAAAGTGATAGCCGGCGATCTGCCCCACCAGACGGCGGTTCATCTCTTCCGGAAACGGGCTGAGAGGATTCCCGGAACGCAGCCCGGCCTCCAGATGACCCACGGGAATGCCGCGATTGAAGGCAGCCAGCGATCCCATCACTGCGGAGGCCGTATCTCCCTGCACGAGCACCAGGTCTGGCTTTTCAGAGGTCAGCACCGGATCCAATCTCTCCAGCAAGCGGCTTCCGAGCGCATTCAGGCTCTGCCCCGCCACCATCGCTTCCAAGTTGTGGTGTGGACGAATGCCGAACAATTCAAACAGCGGCTGCAGCAGGTCGGTGTGCTGGCCGGTATTCACTGTAACGAGACCCGCGCCGCGGTTTTCCAGCGCTTTGATCATCGGCGCAAATTTGATCAACTCAGGACGGGTGCCCAGGCAGACAAGAACCTTGGAAGGCCGGAAAGCGGATTTGCTAGTTGAATTCATAATTACCATGATAAACCGCACTTTATCATAGGCAAGGTGATTTTATGGAAATTATCTTTTTTGCGGCTTAATTACTCCGCATCTTCTCATTTGTGAGAATCCACGGACCCGGACACAATCATGTGTCTCCGTCAGCTCAGCCTAAGCCGAATGTGTTTCGACAGCACCGCCCCCACTCCCACGCCGATCCAAGGCCAGATCACCGCTGTGTACCGCGGAAGGCCCGGCAGCAGGCTCGTTCCCCCGAGATAGATGAATGAGATGCCAGCCAACATCACCACTTCCAAAGGAACCGTGCGCCAGGATCTCAGACCAATGCCCAGCACTGCCAGCACCAGCAATACAATGGGGCCGTTTACCAGCACCAGCACCACCGTCGTCAATTCCTCCGGCAGAAAAGAACGCGGAAAGCCAAACACGAGGCGGCTCCAGTTGCAGATCCAGTTTTTGATGACCCCCTTGGGGTTGGCTCGGATATTTTCGAATGCTTTCTCCCTGAGCGCGGCTTCGCGTTCCTTCACCGGCAGATAGAAATGGGTCTGATAGAATTCACGATGACCACGGGCGACCAGTTCCGGCATGTTCTGCGCATCCTCTTCGGAAAACCAATGACCGTTTTCACCTTCCTTGGTGCTGGTGGCCCAATACAGCAGTTCGCCACCGTTCGTCGACCAGCAGAGGACGTCTCCGGTTTTCGAATGCGTATAGAGCAGCCAGGGACTGCTCATCACGAAAGCGAGCGTCATCACCGCCAGCGTACGCAGCAGTCCCGCGCGCTGACTTTTCCAAAACGGCAGAAACAGAACGATGAACACAAGGCTGGCCATGATCACATTGCCAAAGAACACCCGGGTGAGCGTCAGCCAGGCAAAGGCGAACGCGGCGGTCGTGATCGGAATCCAGCCTGGCTTTTCCCTTCTCAACGCCGTCGTGAAGGCCCACGCAAAACCCGCGATGCAGCACAGCGCCAGTGCCTCAGTCATCAAATAGGGAGCCGTCCGTGCAAGACTGGGATGTAGGGCTGTCACCAGCGCCACGGCCAGCGCCCAACGCCGACCCGCATATGGAAGAACCGCACGAAAACTGAACCATGCCGCCAGCGCCATGAACACGGCGTTCAGCATCCGTAATCCCACCAGCGGCACCTTCAGGGCCACCAGAGGTGCGAGAGCCAGCGGATAACCCGGCCCATTAAGGAGGTCCTGCATCTCAGGCGTCAGATAGAAGCTCTGCGTCAGATTTTTTGCGAACCACAGATAGCGCCCTTCATCCCAGATCAAGTCCGGACGATGAGCCAGGATCGTGACGACCACGTAGAGCAACAACGTGCCGCCGAACAGCAGCACTTCGAGGCGTTGGGTGGAAGATTCCTCTCGGGACATCCGGTACGGTCCGCCCCTGATGGGTGTTTTGTCAAAGAACAATCCCTTCGCAGACGAACTGTTCCTTGCGCATGCGCTCCCTGCGGCCATGAATCACGCTCCAACTCCCCTTCCCCGACCATGATCAAACTCACCGGCATCGCAGACGAAGCAGGCGCATCTTTGGATGTGCAAATCCAGGCCCACCAGGAACTCGGTTGGGACAGCATCGAGTCCCGCATCGTCGAATTCGACGGCGTGAAGGGCAACCTGCACGAAATCCCCGACGCCGTGTTCGACAAGGTCGTCGCCCGTCTCGAGGAGAAGGGCATGAAAATCAGCGGCTTCGGCTCCCTCATCGGCAACTGGGCCAAAAAGATCACCGATGACTTCAGCGTCACCGAGGCCGAGATCGGCCGCGCCATCCCGCGCATGCAGCGCCTCGGCGCGAAGCTGATCCGCGTGATGAGCTACGCCGTGTGCAAAACCGACGGCAAGGATGACGAGGAGCAGTTCGCCCCCGAGCGCATCAAGCGCATGAACGAAATCAACAAGCGCTTCGCCGATGCCAGCCTCACCGTCGTGCATGAGAACTGCATGAACTGGGGCGGGATGAGCCCGACTTACGTGAAGCGCATGGCCGAGGCCGTGCCCGGCATGAAGTGGGTCTTCGACACGGGCAACCCCGTCTTCATGGACGACCGCGACAAGCCCGGCAACAAGCAGGATGAGTGGGAAATGTATCAGGCCATCAAGCCACTCATGGCCTACGTTCACGTCAAAGACGGCACCTCGGACAAGGCGAAG
>NZ_JAGRPF010000156.1 GCF_020439865.1 Prosthecobacter sp. | reverse complement strand
TCCGGAATCATCTGCACCGGCACACGCATGGCGGCGACGATGCCGAGCAGCAGCACCATGGTCAGCACCACGGCCACCAGCGTGCCACGCTTGAGGAGATGGTCGATCATTGCGGCTTCGGATTCGAGCTCTCCGTGGTGAACCGGACGGGCTGTCCTTCTTTCAGTCCTTCATTGCCGCGCAGCACCACCTGCTCGCCGCCCGCCAGACCTTTGACGACTTCCGTCCATTCACCGAGTGCGCCCGCCGTCGTCACGATGCGCGACGTGGCGCATGGGATGCCATCCTTGTCCTCCACCACCCAGACGCGCGCCGTGCCATCGGGGTAGCGCACCACGGCATCGCGTGGAATGCGGACGCTGTCTCCGTCCACCAATTGATAAGCGATCTCCGCCGTGCCTGACATGCCGGGCGCGGCCAGTTTCTTGTCATCATCAATCTTGAGGCGGACGAGGAAGGTGCGCGACACGGGATTTTTGACCGGCACCTGCACATCGATGTGTGCCGTCAGCGGTTTGCGCGTCCACGCATCGAGCGTGATCGTCGCCTGCTTCGCACCGGAGATGCGCGCCAGTTCCTCCTGCGGCACCTGGAGATCAAACCAGACGTCGTCGGTGCCGACGAGTTCGAGGACCGGCGTGCCCGTGGCCACCCATTCACCTGCTTCGGTGAGACGCTCGCTGATCACTCCCGGGAAAGGCGCCAGAACCTTGTGGCGGTCGATCAACTCGCGCTGCTCCTCGATGCGGGCTTCGATTTGCAGCAGACGACTGGCCGCCACCCTGGAGTTTGCCAGTCGCGTTTCGGCTTCCGATTTGGGAAAGGCTCCGATCTTGGTGAGCTCGCGGATGTCCTGCACCAGCCGGTCCGCATTGGCCTGCTCGAGTTTCGCCTGGGCCAGTTCGGCCTGCAGCACGGCGAGCGAAAGCTGGGCCATTTTGGGGTCGAGCTCGAGCAGCACGTCTCCTTGGGCAACGCGGCTGCCCGCATCGACGTTGAGCCGTGTCACCAGTCCGGCAGTTCGCGGCGAGAGCTTCGCCTGATGCCGGGCCGTCACCGTCCCGGTCAGTTGCAGCGTCCGGTCCATGCCTCCCGACTTCTCGGCGGTGACGAGGCTCACCAGCGCGGCCGTGTCCGCCGCTTGAACCAGAAGCGGCCCGACAAACAAGACGCCCAGCATTGAAACCTCGCGGCTCCATCGCCGGAGGCAGGAAAAGCGCTGCTGAAAAGAACGGTGCATCATCGGTGGGAAGTCCTTTCGCCGATAAGGCTGCGTTTCGCAAAAGGCTTTCAAAGCAGCGGGCCGCGGTTCGGCAGGCAGCCATTCGTTACTTCGCGCCAGCTGGATAGCCATGCCACACCCATTCCAAGGCGTGTGGGAGGACCTGCGGCTTGGCTTCGCGGATGCCGTGGCCGTTGTTGAGGCAGAAGAGGTACTGGTAGTCGTAGCCTTTCGCCTTCAGCACCTTCGCCATGCGATGATTCGCCTCCACCCAATCGTGCATGCCGTCACGCATGACGTTGGGATTGAAATTATCGCGATCGCCGACGGCCATGAAGATGCGCAGCGGTTTCTTCTCGCTCTGTGGAATGAGTTTGTCGTGGAAATCCCACGCGCCGCCGGGTGTCTCCGGATTGAAGGGCCACTGCTGGTTCACGAACGTGCCGGACGTCGTCAGCACTCGACGATACCACTCCGGGTGATACCAGGCCATGATCAGCGCTGCGGATCCGCCCGAACTGCTGCCCATCACCGCACGGCCGTCGGGGTTCCTGGTCAGCTTGATGTTGTAGTTTTTCTCCACCAGCGGCAGCACCTCGTGCTCGATGAACTCGGCATACAGGCCGGACATCGTGTCGTATTCGCGCCCACGCTCATGCCCCTGCGCATCGCCGCCGCCGTTGGCGATCAGGATGCCGATCTGCACAGGAATGCGCTTCTGCGCGATGAGGTTGTCGAGGATGGTCACGAGGTTCGCGTCCGACTTTCCTTTCCCGGGGCCGTCGTGTTTCACGATAAACGGAACCTCCGTTCCGGGCACGTACTGCGCCGGAATGTAGACAGTGATCGCACGCTGGTAGTCGATCTCGTGCGTCTGCACGATCAACGTCTTCGGATTGTTGGGATCGACCGTGCCGAACTCCTCCCGTGCGATCCCGGGATTGAAGCGCTGGCAGTCCTTTGAGTTCATGATGAACTGCTCCACCCGCCCCTTTGGCACGCCTTCCGTGACGTTGTTCTCCGGCGCCGCGACATACTCCGGGCCGACCACATAATCGCCATTCGCATCCACCGGCGGATTCGCGCCCGGCTTTCCATCAAGGCGGATGAAGGTCGGAGCGCCGGGCCCATCGAAGGCACGCGTCGGCGGAGTCGGACGATCCGGCTTCTTCGCTTTGGCCTTCGCCTTGTCAGCACTGAGAGCGGAGGTGGAGACGGCGAGGCTGAGCAGGAGTGTGAGGCTGAGATGATGCATGAGATGGTTGGCGGTGAATGGATCGGGCGTCCGAGTCGTTACGAGATCTTCAGCGCTCCGATCTCGTCGGTACTGTCGGCGAAGCGGGGCATGTTCAGGCCGAGCATGCGGGCCTGAGTGAGGCAGAGATTCGCGAGCGGGGTGCCCTCGGGCATGTTGATGTGCTTGCCGGAGGCGACGCGCCTTCCTCCACCGGCAACGATGATCGGAAGGTCGTTGTATTGATGGGTGGAACCATCACCGAGGCCGGAGCCGTAGGTGAAGAGGGTGTTGTCGAGCAACGAGGTGCCGTCGGACTCCTGGGTCGCATCCATCTTCTGCACGAGGTAGGCGAACTGCTCCATGTGGAAGCGGTCCACCTTCAGCAGGTCGTTGATCATCTTCGTCTGGTTGTGCGACATCTGATGATGGCTCTTCGGTTCTTTGAAAAGACCGTCGAACATGTACGGCGTGTCCCAGCGCTCGGGGCCGACCATGAAGGTGGCCACGTTGGTGAGGCCGGTTTGCAAGGCGACGACCATCAGGTCGCCCATGAGGCGGATGTACTCGCCGCGTGGCAGGTAGGCGTCGGGCGGCTCGTCAAAGCTCACCTTGGCGAGTTCGGCCTTCATCTTTTCCAACCGGTCCATCTGCGTTTCGATGGTGCGGATGGATTCAAAGTACTCGGCAAACTTCTGTCCGTCGTGATAGCCGAGTTCGCGCTTCAATGAACGTGCGTCGTCCAGCACAAGATCGGTGATGTCGCGAAAGCGATCCACCTCCTGTGTCGAAAACAGACGGCGATACATCCGGCGCGGATCGCGAATCGAGGGCGCGAGATGGCCGGTGCCATACCAGGAGATGTTGTCGAAGTAGATCGACTCCTTGTTGTCCTTGTGACTGTTGCAACTGAACTCCAGCGTGCGAAACGGCGTGTTCGTGCCAATCTGGTCGGCCACGAGATGATCCAGCGTGCGGTCCAGCGGCCAGGCGCTGCCTTTGATCGTGTAAGGCTCGGCGCTGCTCAGATAGCATGACGCGCACTGCGCATGCACGTCCGTGCCCTGCTGAAAAGTGCGGTCCATGCCGGTGATCAGCGTCACCTTGTGCTTCATCTCCTCCAGCGGCTGCATCGTCGGCGTGAGCTTGTCGAGCGGCTTCACGCTGAAATTCGGATCCTGCTTGCCGAGCGACTGCATCACACCGCCGAGATTGCCCTTGGGAATGACGTCTTTGGCCTCGCCGGGGAAAAACCCGCGGCGCACGACGCCGATCGGCACATAAAAATGTGCCATGCGCTGCGCGACCTTCGCGCCGGGTGCCGCCACGCCTACACTCTCCAGCCACGGCAGCGCCAAAGCGGTGCCGCCAAGGCCGCGGAGGAAGCGTCGTCGTGAGGAGGTTCGCATGAGAGTGAATCAGTTAACGTTTGGCCGCGCCGGATGCTTCCGCCAACTTCGGAGTGGTCTTCGTCTGGAACGGTTCGCTCAGGACCACCTGCTTGATCAGCGTCTGGAACTTGTAGCTGTCCTTCGCCGTGGCCTGCGCGATGTGATCGAGCGCGATCTGATCCGCAGGGCCGAGTTCACGTGCGAGTGCGAAGGTCAGCAGATGCCCGGCGAGTGCGCGGGTGAAACGGTCTTTCTCGGCGAGGATGGCGTCTTTGAAATCGATGACACTGTTGAACGGATGCTTGCGAAACAGGGTGCCCTGCATGTCCACGTCGCGATCGTTTTCATACTGAGTGCGCCAGCGACCGACGGGATCGTAGTTCTCCAGCGCAAAGCCGAGCGGATCGATCTGCTCGTGACAGCCGCGGCAGTCGGCACGCTCGCGATGCATCGATAAGCGCTCGCGCAGCGTCAGATTCTCCTCGCCAGCGGCGGGCTTTTCATTCAGCGGCGGCACATCCGCCGGCGGCGGTTTGGGCGGGTTGTTGAAGATCACGCTCGCGATCCATGCGCCGCGTGTGATCGGCTTGGTGCGATCCGGGCCGGAGGTCATGGTCATCACGGCCGCGTTCGTGATCACACCGCCGCTGCGACGATCCGTCACCGGCGTGCGTTTGAATTCCAGCCTCGTCACCTCGTTGACGTTCGCGTTGTTGGGCAGCTTGCCGAGCGCGAGTTCCTCATAATTCCGCTCCAGCAAAAGCGACCGATAAGTGAAGTCGGAATCGACGAGCTGCGTGACGGGCTTGTTCTCGATGAGGATTGCCTCAAACAGCAGCAGCGGCTCCAGCATCATGTGCATGCTGGCGCGATACTTCGAGAAGTAAAAGTCCGGGAACTTGTCCTTGTCCGGGATCGACGAGATGATGCGCTCAAGCTGCAACCACTGCGACGGGAAGCTGTCGCAGAAGCGCTTCAGCTTCCGGTCCTTCATCATGCGCTCGAACTGCGCTTCAAGAACTGCGGTTTTGTGCAACTCGCCTTTCGCTGCCAAGCCGAGCAGCGTTTCATCCGGAAGGCTGCCCCATAGGAAGAACGACAGACGCGAGGCGAGCTCGAAATCGTCGATGGTCTCCGCAGCCTCGCTCGAAGCGGATTTATCGTAAAGATACAGGAAGCGCGGCGAAGCGATCGCAGCAGCGGCGATCGATTTCATCGCGTCTTCAAAGACGACGCCTGCATCCAACTGACGCAGAACATGGCCGGTGTAGCGGTCGAGCAGTTTGGCTTCGACGGGTTTGCGAAAGGCCTTGTTCAGAAACGGTTCGAGACGAAGGCGCACCTCGCTTTTTGTATCCTGATTCTTGGAAGGCACTTCAAAGAACGTCTTCCAGATGCCGACAGATTTCGCCGTGAAGTCCGGGCTCTGCGTGATCGACTGTCCCAGCGTCAAAAACGCCTCCATCAACAGTGGCGAGAGCGAAAGATGATCCGCCTGATTGTCGAAACCATGTTCAGCTCGCAGGTCCTGCGGGAACGCGGCCACACCATCGAGGCGATCCTCGATCAACTGCGACTTTCCCAACGGGCGGCTGCCGACGTAAACGGTGCTCGGCATCCTCCGAGTCTGCGGCTGGAAGTAGTCCTTGTGCTCGCGCAGCATGCGCTCTGGCAGCGTGAAGACGACGCAGTTGAGGTCGAAGAGATCGGTGACGGCGTTGTTGTATTGAAAGCGGTTCATGCGCCGGATCGGCGTCGCCGCGTAGGCCTTCGTTCCGCTGACGGACTCGTGGCGCAGCATTTCGAGATCGGCGAGCAGTTGCGTTCGCACGCCTGCTTTGAGCTGCGGCTCGTCTTCCGGCGGCATCTCCTGAAAATCGATCGCCTCGATGATCTTCTGCAGCCGCTCCGGATCCTTCTTCAATTCAGCCACGCTGGCGATTTCCAGCAGGTTCAGTTTTCCCTTCACCTTGCCGTTTTCACCATGGCAGCGAACGCAGCTCTCGCGAAACACCGGCAGAATCGACTCCTGATCCTTGCCAAATAGGGAGGAACTCAGCGAGATCGTGATGAGAAGAATTCGGCGCATCGATCCAACGACCATTACTTGACCGCCGCCTTGGGCTTCTTCGGCGGAGGAGCGGTGCGTGGTGTGAGGAATGAATCCACCAGCGCCTTGTCGGCGTCACACTTCGCTCCACCGGCGGGAATCTCGACGCCGGCGCTCCAGAGGATGCCGTTGATGACCAGCTTGCGCATGCCGTCGAGCTCCCAGGCGTGGTGGGCGTCGAGACCGCTGAAGCTGAACGAACGGCCGCCACTCGCGCGGTCGAAGGTCCACGAGACGATGTCTTTGTCGCCGCCCTCCGGTGATCCGAGCGCCTCCTTGCCCGACCAGACGAGCGGCGTGATGCCTTTCATGCCGGCTGGGAATTTGAGATGATTCAGCCAGCCGTCGTTGATCTTCCAAGGCGTCACGCCGCGCATGATCGGATGCTCGGGGAACTTGTCATGCACGCTGTCCCAGTGGCCGCGGGTGGAGAGCGCGTTGTAAACACCGCCGGTCCAGTCCGCCGATTGCTTAGCGAACTCGGGCGTGAACTCGACGGCCTGATGAATGTTCACGAGGCCCGTCTTGCCATCCGCCAGCTTCTGAACGAGCGCCACATGCTCCGGCGTCGCGAGATAGACCTGCTTGCCACCGCCGTCGGTGTAAAACACGACCGAAGCCGCGTCATCGAAGACGGATTCATCCGCAGGCCATTCCTTTTCGACGAGCACCGCCTCGACCCCCGGCGTCTGCTTCAGCAGCACCTGCATCAAACGGCATCCGCCGAGGTAGTCATGATGCCCCACCTTGTCCACCTCCTTCACCTGTCCGGCGACGAGGACGATTTTGACGGTTCCTTCCGCCTGCAATGATGTGGCTAACGTGATGGAAACGGCAAGTGAGAGCAGAAATCGGCAACGGTGAATCATGGGTGTGAGTGGTGAGGGACAGGAACCGACTCTAAACGCATGCAGGTGCGTCGAAATGTCGCCGATGTCGGGTTTGACCGTTTCTGGCGATGCCGTTGCGGCTGTTGGTGATGACAAGGGTGCTTGGCAAGCAACGACGAGCTTTGATAAAATCAGCCATCGGTTGGGGACAATGGCCTCCTGCCTACGCCACGATTTCCTTCAGCACGCCCGAGCTGTCGCCGTGGCGTTCGGCGTTCACGCCGATGCTGTGCAGAAGCGTGAGCCAGGCATTGCACAGCGGCGTGTCTTTCGGCGCGACGAGGTTGTGGCCGAGCTTGATGCCGGCGCCACCGCCGGTGAGGAGCGTGGGGCAGTTGTCGAGGTTGTGTTCGGTGCGGATGTTGCTGCCGTAGGCGAGGGCGACGTGATCGAAAAGGCGACTGCCATCGGCTTCTTTGGTGGTTTTGAGCTTGTCGATGAGTCCGGCGAGCAATTCGCTCTGCACGAGATCGCGCTGCTGCGAGGCGGCGAGTTTTTCGCCCATTGTCGAGTGGTAGTGGCTCATGTCGTGCGGCGCGACTTTGATGCCGATGCTCGTCAGCAGCGTGCTCACCGGCTGGCGGTAGGTCAGCACGCGGGTGCTGTCCGTCTGCATCGCGGCGACGATGATGTCATACATGATCTTGATCTCCTCCTTGCCCGCCAAACCTTCCTGCGGCTGAGGAATCGGTGCCTTCGGCTGCGGCACGCCGATCCATTGCTCGTCCTTCGCGAGACGCGTCTCGATGTCGCGGATGCCTTGGAAGTATTCGTCGAGCTTCGCCCGGTCGTTTTTGCCAAGACCGCGCTGCATGGCCTTCGCATTCTCCATCACCGTGTCGAGCACGCTGCGCTTCTGCGCGAGCATGGCCTTCTGCTGCTCAATGGGCGTCGTGTCCTTGGAAAAAAGCCGATGAAACGCCTCCACGGGGCCTTTGTGACCGCCGATGGGCTTCCCACTCACATCCCATGCCATCGAAAGCCCCGGCCCATGTCCGGAAGCCTCCGCGTTCTCGCTGCCATTGAGCTGCAGCGATGCAAAACGCGTGTCCATGCCCAGCTTCGCCGCTGCGACCTGGTCGGCGGAGATGCTGTTGTGAAACGTCTGCCCCGGTTCGGCGAAACGGTTCGCGCCTGTGAGCCACATCGTGCTGCCCCAGTGCCCTTCGTTCGAGTATTTGTTCCAAAGCCCCTGCACGATGGAAAAGTCCGCCTTGTGCCTCGCCAGCGGCTTCAAGCCCTCCGGCAGCTTGTAATCCTTCCCCGTCTGCTTGATGTCCGGAAACCACGTCTCCGTCGTGATGCCCCAGCCGAAGCCGAGGAAGACCAGACGCTTCGGCGGCGCGGCCGGAGCCGCCGCGGAGGCAAAGCGGCGAAAGCCCAGCGACTCCAGCGCGGGCAATGCGATGAGCGAGGTGCTGGACTGGAGAAAATGGCGGCGGGAGAGCGGTGAACTCATGAGAGACAAACGAACTGCTAACGGAATACTTACCGTATCACGTGTGACATCACCACGCTTCAAGCCGAGGGGGGGGGCTGAAGTCTGTCGAGGTGGCATCAAATCCAATTCACAAATGAATTGATTCATATTTGAATTGGTTTATAAACCTGACATGCGACGGCCCAAACTATTCTCTTCTCCAGACTTTTACGACCGCCAATGGGAGCAATACCAGTTCCAGCGACTGCTCACTGAGGGCCAGAATATCCTTGTCACCGCCCCGCGGCGGGTCGGAAAAACGGAACTGGCCCGCAAACTGCTGGATTGGGCGACTGATCAAGGATGGCTTGCCACCTACGCGAATGTTGAGCATGCCCAAACCGAGGCTGACTTTTTCGATGAGTTGGCAAAGGTTCTTTTGGACGTCGGCATTCGTCCTGGAATTGGGGATCAGCTTCGTAACGCGGGGGCTCGCCTCCGCAAACTGTTGCCGGCAAGTGCCAAAGTATCGGATGGAGAACACAGCTTTGAACTGGCCTTCAACAGCGACATTGAGGATGCGCTTCGTGAGGCTCAGGAGCGGATGAATCAACTGCTAGAATCGCTCACAAGTGAAGGTCAGGCGGTTTTGATTGGTCTCGATGAACTCCCGATCTTTCTCTCCACACTTGCTGGTCAACCCGGTGGAGAAGCGCGAGTGGCAGCGATCCTTAACTGGTTCAGAAAGCTACGCTGCGCACCATCATTGTTGCCCCGGGTACGTTGGCTCCTCTGCGGCTCGATCGGGCTGGATACCTTTGTCGAACAGCGAAAAATGGCTGGATCAATCAATGATCTGAGACCTCAGAAACTAGGCCCTTTTGAGCATCCCATTGCCATTGAGTTCGTGAAACTACGGGCAAGGAGTGGCACGGATTCGTTCGAAGTTGCCGATGAGCTGGCAGAAGAAGTCGTCAATCAAGTGGGTTGGCCGCTACCATACTATCTCCGGCTGATGGTGGATGAATTGAAGGCCCTACCGCCTTTCAAGCGCTCAAAATCCTTCCCTTCTTCGGCAGATGTCAAAGAGGCATATGCTGCTCTGGTTTCGCCAGACAAGAAAATCCAATTCGTTCACTGGGTTGGTCGTCTTGACCTTCAGTTTGGAAAGGTCGCTGCACTCACAGCGCACGCCATTCTGAAGCAATGTTGTCAGAAGCCGGAAGGCACTACCAAAACCCGGCTTCGGACCATGCTAATCAAGCGTAACCCGCACGGTGATCCAGAAACCATCGAGCGGGAACTGGTGGACCTTCTGAGCGTATTGGAGCGCGACGGATACCTGCACGGTGAGGATAACCGCTGGGCATTTCGCTCCTTCTTGCTGCGAGACTTCTGGCTCCGCCACGTCGCGTTTTAATCTTTGCCTCCACGATCTATGAACAAAGATTCGCCAAAGGCTATTCGCCACTTCCTCTATAACCCACTGCGCCAGGATCCAGAAGAGCTGAAGCAATTGTTTGTGGCTCGTCGCCCTCTGTTTGAACGACTCTACAGCGAAATTGTGAGTCACGCACCAGACTCAGTTCCTCAGCATCAGCTCATTATTGGGCAGAGAGGCATGGGAAAGACTACACTGCTTGCCCGACTTGCCTTGGAGTTGCGAGAGAAGCAGAAGGATTTCCTGCCCCTTGCCTTCTGGGAGGAGCAGCACATCGAGGTGGATCGCTTGTCGGTGTTCTGGCTCAACTGCCTTGATTCACTGGCTGATGCTCTTGATGTGGCCGGTGATTCGACTTCTGCGCGTGAGCTCGACAGAAAAGTCGATCAAATCAAAGTCATCAAACCCGAGGATGAATGTGCCCGAGAAGCTCGGGACGCGTTTGGAGAGGCGAATGCGAAGCTGGGTCGGCGTCTCGTGCTTTTTATCGACAATTTCAATCTCCTGCTGGCTCGCCTGAAGAAGCACGATCATGTCCTTCGCAGCTTCTTCACCAGACAAGGCGCTCCCATCATCGTTGGCGCTGCCATCACGCCCCCAGCTGATCTCGCCGACTACGACGCTGCATTCTACGACGGATTCAAGACCACGCTTTTGCATCGGCTCAGTCTCGAAGAGACCAAGGACATGATCATCCGCTTGGCTGAAGAGTATGGGCAACTCGAAGCTGTGCAGAACATGTGGCGTGAGTTGCCCAGACTGTCGGCTCTCCGCGATCTCTCTGGTGGCAATCCACGCACCAGCCTACTGATTTACAGGCTGTGTGCCCAAGGTTTCAGCCATGACATTTACCGCGACTTGGAAGCTCTGCTCGATGAAACCACGCCACTCTTCCAATCGCGATTCGAACTCCTATCCGACCAAGGACAGAAGCTTATTGCAAGGCTTGCTCGACATTGGAAACCAGCTACGGCAGAAACGATCACGGAACTCACCGGCTTCCCACGCGGCACCGTCTCACCTCTTTTAGGGCGTCTGGAGGAAGAGGGTATGATCGAGAAGGTCTCGATGTATGATCCTGACCGGCGCGACAACCCAAGGCAAAAACGTGGCGGCCTCAGCAAGCGAGTAGGCTATCAGCTTACCGAGCGATTCTTTAACATCTGGATCATCATGCGCTCTGCCAGCAGGCGTGAGCGTGCAGGCATTATGTGTCTGTCTCGATTCCTGGAATCGATCTACTCTCCCGCCGAACGTGCTCAATACGCCCAAGAACTTAGTTCCTGTGCTTCATTGAGCTGGGGGCAGGCCATTGGAGCGCGTGCTCTTGCGGAAACGATTGAACACTCCGAGCTCCTCTTGAAAGCCGACACGGCTCTTCTGGAGATGGTGAAACGAGGAGACGGAGAGCTGGAGGGTCTCATTGATCCCAGCAACATTGATCACCGCGCACATCAACTTGTCGATTTGAGGAGCCTAATTCGTGCCGCAGTGCCTGCTTCAGCGAAGACGTCACCCGAGGAGTTCGTGAATCTCGTAATGGGGTCTTTCTCCATGCTGATCCCAAATGGGATGAGCCAGAACATCATTTCTGAAATCAAAAAATCACGCCTTGTGATGGTTGACCGAGCAGCGGAAAGCCTGCGTGGGGAATCCAGAGATTTTGTTGCTCAGATCGGTCAAGAAAGCACTGACTGGCTTCAACAGCGAATTCGTTCCGGCCTGCTTACCAGCGGAGAGAATCTTAAAGAAGTGGAAGATGCGATCAATGCCGTAGATCACCCCAGTTTGGCGGGTGCACTTCTTGTGTTGGGAGAAATGATACAGGAAGCCAGTCCAGCGACGGCCGAGCGCGCATACAAGAAAGCCACCGAATTAAAGGATGATCTTTACGAAGCCTGGGCTCAACTCGGAATCATCTACCAATCAACGAAGCGACACGCTGAGGCTCGCGCAGCCTATGCCAAGGCACTCACACTTGGTGATGGCTCTGCCGCAATTCTCTCAAACTATGGCCAACTCCTGGCAATTGATTTTGGCCAACTGGAGGAAGCATCAAAGTGGTTCCGGCGAGCGGCAAAGCGTGATCCCCGAAGTGCTCTGATCGCCAATAATCTCGGAGCTTGTTTATGGCACATGGGTGGAAAAGTGAATGCGGAGGCTGCGCTTATCGAATTCAAAAGAGCTGGAGAACTAGACCTGTTCAATCCGAAGCCTTGGATTACCATGGGTAGCATTTATCAGCAGGAGTTGAACAACCCTGCTGCAGCGGAGACATGCTTTCGTAAAGCGATCTCCATGTCTTCCAAAGCATCGGTGGCTCGAACACACCTGGGCCTTCTGCTGCTGCATTCATATGGCAAGTTCATTGAGGCTGAAGAGCAATTCCGGAGGGCCATCGCGGATGGTAACGAGAATGCCGCCTGTTGGCTGGGGCTTGCAACTGTGCTCGGAGAACACAAACACCAGTTTGTCGAAAGTGAAGCAGCCTATCGGAAAGCAATCGAACTTGAACCTCAATCGCCAATTGCATGGGCCGGACTCGGCGTCTTGCAGTATCTTTACACGGGGCAGTTCGAAAATGCCCGGGTCTCATATGCCAAAGCGGCGGAGTTGGCGCCATCAGACCCTCGATATCAAAATTCACTCGGAAACCTGGAGTATGACCACTTTCATAACACCGAGGCCGCGGAACAACATTTCAGGCGCGCACTGGAACTCAATCCATCCGAAGACAGTGCGCGGCACAACTACGCCTTCATGCTTCGTGACACTCTAGGCAGGAGCGCAGAAGCCAAAGAATTGCTCGATAAGCTCTCTCAGCCTGACTCATGGAAAGACACACAGGCACTCCATCGAGCCCTTTTTGCCGCCTATGATCACAACTGGGGCCAAGCCATGGAAGCCCTCAAAT
Organism: Prosthecobacter sp.; assembly: GCF_020439865.1. Classification (GTDB taxonomy): domain Bacteria; phylum Verrucomicrobiota; class Verrucomicrobiia; order Verrucomicrobiales; family Verrucomicrobiaceae; genus Prosthecobacter. The sequence continues at coordinate 15,862 of NZ_JAGRPF010000156.1, read as the reverse complement.
GTGCTCTTGGAGAGATCAAAACCTCGACATTCCCAAAAAATACTCACGACGACTGGTGCAGAGCCAGCGCCGTGCTCATCAAGCTCGGCTTTGGCGACAAGCTTCTGGAGTTTCTCGAGTCCGAAGGAATTCACGAGACTATGATGCCTTGGTTCGAGGCTCTCAAAGCCCATGTCATCGGAGATCGTCAGTTGCTTCTCAACATCCCCGCCGAAGCCCGCGATGCATCCGGAATTCTCTTCGATGAAATCGCGATACGCCTACCTCTGATGAGAGCAACCCGTTGACTGATGGGTAGCTCACTTTGTGTGGAATTCCTTGCTGCTGACCAGCGCGTGAATGAACTCGCGCATCGCGAGGTCTTTCTTGCCAGCTTGTTCGATCATGTCGGTCACGAGCGGTTCGTCGCGAAAACCGAGCGGTCTGCCGAGGGCAAATTCGATCAAGGCCTCGCTGAAGCTGCGGGCGAAGGCATCTGACTTTGACGCGATGATGTCGCGCAACGCGAAGTAGTCTTTGAAGGCGCGGCCCCGGTGGAAGGCGGCGGAGGGCTCGATGGCCCAGGTCTTCTTCGATTTGGGATCAGCTTTTCCGTTGGCGTCGATGGCGGTGTAGCTGTCCTCGGCGCGCCACTGACCGGCGGCGTCGAAGTTTTCCAAGCCTAAGCCGATGGGATCGATCTTGCGATGGCAGCTCGCGCACTGCGGCTCCTCCTGATGAGCAAGCAGGCGCTCGCGTGTCGTCAGCACCTTGCCGGCCAGCCGCGTGATGGCGGGCACGTTCGCCGGTGCTGGCGGCGGCGGATCATGCAGGAGCTTGCGCAACACCCAAGCGCCGCGCTCGACAGGACTGGTGCGCTCGCCATTGCCACCCATGAACATGATCGCGGCCATGCCGAGCAATCCTCCGCGCGGCGAGTCCTTTGGCAGCGACACCTTTTCATAGCCATCGCCCTTCACACCGGGAATGCCGTAGTAGTGGGCGAGCACGCGATTGATGACCACGTAGTCCGACTTCAGGAGATCGCGCAGGCTCGCATTGTGGCGCAGGATGTGCGCGAAGGTCTCATGGATCTCGCCTTTCGCCGCGACCTTCGTGCCGGAATCAAAGCGTGGATACAATGCGCGATTCACCTCGAAGAAGTCGATGCGATCGAGACCGAGCCATTGATGAACGAACGACTCGAGGAAGTCCGACGAACGCGGGTCATCGAGAAGGCGTTCCGTCTGCGCAGCGAGAACATCCGGCTTCTTCAATTCACCGCGCTTCGCGAGATCGCGCAGCGTGGCATCCGGCGGCGCACTCCACAGGAAATACGAGAGCCGCGCGGCAAGCTCCGCATCGGTCAGCGGACGACGTTTGTCATCGGCGGAAGGTTCGGCGAGGTAGAGAAACATCGGCGAAGCGAGCACGACGGACAGCGTCTCCTTCAGGGCTGCCGCAGGTTTGTCGCCCGCCTTGAGCCGCACTTCGTGCAGACTCATCAAGCGGTCGATGTAGCCCGCGTCCGGCTTCCTGCCGCGAAAGGCCTCCGCAGTGAAGTGCTCCAGCGCGGCGCGAAGCGCGGGCTTCGCTGGAGGTGGCGATTTGTCGTCCAGCGGGATGTCGAGCGCTGCGATGCCGGGCGGCTTGGGCTTGTTCGCATTCGGCACACGTTCGACTTCGATCCAGTCCACCCAAAGCACGAGTTCAGGGCCGATGCCGTTGCGCTTCACCGCCTCCGAGCGTTTGCGCGCGCCTTCCTCGTTCGTATCCCAACTGCCTTTCTCGCGGAAGAACAGCGAGCGGTTGTCACGCGAGGCATTGCCGCGCGTCAAGGTCAGCGGGATCTCGATGATCTGCGGCTTTTCGATCGTGCCTGTGATCTCGGAGGTATGCAGCACCTTTCCTGTGCGCGCATGAATGCCGAAGTCGAGGAAGCGCCGCTCCGGCGGGCAGTCCTTCACCGCACCAGCGCGCACGCGGACGATGTAATCGCCCACCGGCCAGCTAAACGGCACCAGCAGCTCGATGTAGTTCACATTCAACTGAGACGGATGCCGCGTCTGAACGCCGAGATAGGCGCCGCGATCCACGTCCGGCATTTGCGTGTAATACTCGTGATACTTCAACCAGCCCGCGCCAAGCGAGTCGTTCGCGAGGTCGGCGTCGTTTTCCTGGCCCTTGTCGAAGCCAAATGAAAACGGGTCGGGCGCGCCGGGGATACGCGCCCACTCACGACGAAACCGTGGTTCGTTGTTCTTCACCTCCTCGCGGATCTTGGCGACGATCTCCTTGTTCTCCGGTTTCGCCGCCGCGGCCTCCACCGCCTTCACCCACTTCTGCGCCCGCTCACGCGCATCGATCTGATACTTCACAAAGTCGCGCACCTTCGGTGTCGTCGTTTCCGCCTCGTAATGCAGCTTTTCCTCCACGCTCGCCGCCGCCTGCCAGGCGAACGCCTCCTCCAACGCCTCGCGCCCGAGCGCCTGATACTGCTCAATCTGGTTCGCTGACATGAAGAGGTTCGCACCCACCGTGTCGAAGCTCCCGGAACCACCGTCCGGCGGCAGCTCGGCCACGTTGATCTCCACGCCGAGCAGTTCGCGCAGCGTGTTGCGATACTCGCGACGGTTCAGCCGCCGCATCGTGATCACGCCGTTCTGATCACCGAGACTGCGCCGCGCCACGACCATCACATTCGCCAGATCATCGAGGAAGTCCGCCTTCGCCGCGCTCGTCGGCTGCTTCTCGTCCTCCGGCGGCATGTCGCCCGAATTCATCTGATTCAGCACCTTCTGCCACCGCTCCGCCGACTCGATGTCCTTGATCTCAAACGGCAGATCATCCACTCGGAACTTTCCTTTCTGCTTCTCGGGTCCGTGACAGCTGATGCAGGTCTCCTGGAACAGGGCGCGATGCTTCTTCTGAATGACGACGGCCTCCTGAGCGGCTGCCGGAAAGCAGAATCCGCCGGCAAACAAGAGGGTTGTAGAGAACAGGAGAGGGCGTGACATTGAAGGATGGAAGAAGAACAGTTGCATACGAAGGCAGGAGGCCGGTTTTCACGACGGCAAGCAGGATCACAGGAATAAATCTGGAAGTCGCTACAAGATTCTCCGCGCAGCTCTGAGCCGGTGGATTATTCTCCGTCAACTGACCTCTTTTTTCTTATGTCCGATTCCTCAGGTTCGTGGGTGGCGCGTTTGATGCGCATGTTGTTTGGGCAATTCCATTACCAGCCGCCGGACTGGATGCCGCGGTTCGCCAAGGTTGCGGATGATCATTTGAGACGGAATCCGGGACGCTACGCCAGCCTCATCGTGTTTGCGGGTGTTTTGGCCGTCGTGGTGCCGCAGGTGATGGATTACATCGAGTCGCATCGGCCGCGGCCGAAACAGCTCACGGAGCTGCGGCAGGTCAAAGGCGTGCTCAAAATGCCCGGCGTCACGCCCATCGTGAAGAACAAGCCGCAACCACAGCCGATCACCGTGCAGTTTGATCGCTCGATCGCCAAACTTGATGCCGTGGGAAAGGCGGCGGCTGGTGTGACTCTCTCTCCTGCGCACGAAGGGGCGTGGAAATGGAACACGGACAAGCAGCTCGTCTTCACCCCGGCGAAGGACTGGCCTGCAGGCGTGGAGTTCACGGTGAAACTTGATCCGGCCCAATTGCCGCCGGAGGTCGCGTTGAAGGACCCAAGCTGGAAGGGCAAAACACCGTCGCTGCAATTGTCGCCTGTCGAATCGGAGTTTCAGATCGACCCTCGCGATCCGTCGATTCAGAACGTCGTGGTCGGCTTCAACTCGACGCATCCGCTCGACAAAGCGCAGATCGAGCAGCTCGTGTCGCTGGAGGTTGTTGGTGGTTCGAAAATCTTCGATTGGAAGGGGCAGAAGCCGGATGCGCTGTTCACGATCGTGGAGGGAAAGAACCAGCGTCAGTTCTGGATTCGCACCGCACGCATCCAGGTGCCGGAGAAGGAAGACTTTGTGAAAGTGACGCTGCACAAGGAAGTCACCAGTACGCTCGGCGGCGGATCGCTGGCGGCAGATTTCACATCGAAGGTGCGCGTGCCGGACATCGAGAGCGGGTTCAAGATCACTGACTCGAACACGGAGGTTTTGAAGACCGATGACGGCGAACCCGAGCAGTTTCTCTTCATCAACACCCAGGGCTATGTGACCACCGAAAATCTCGTGAAACACCTCGGCGTGTGGCAGGAGCCGGAGAACTTCAGGATTCGTGACGCACGCGGAAACTTGGTCCCGCCAAGTCCGAATGACGTGACGTCGGACATTTTGCGCCAGTGCGCGCCGGTGACGTTGAAGCCGGTCGAACTCGAACTGAGCGACGATCATCCGGCGACGACGCGGCATGCCTTCAAGTTTCTCACGGAGAAGCAGGGACGTCTGTTTGTGCGCATCACGAAAGGTGTGGAGGCGTTGGGTGGGTTCCGGCTTGGCAATGAGTATCGCGTGTTTGAATCCACGCCACGATTCCCGAAGGAAGTGCAGTTGCTCGGCAAGGGCGGCATCCTCGCGCTGAATGGCGAGCGCAAGCTGTCGCTGCAATCCCGCGGCGTACCGTTCCTGCGCATCGGCATGGCCCGCGTGCCGCAGCGGCAGGTGAATCATCTTGTCGTAATGACGGAGGGCGACTTTGCCAATCCTTATTTCACCGTAGGCGACAGCTTCGACGAATCAAACATCGCCCGCTTCCTGCGACGCGTGCAGCCGGTGGCGATGAAGAACGAGTATCAGGCCAGCTACTCAATGATTGATTTTGCCAGTGCCTTGCAGACGCAGGATCCCTCCGATGCGGATGCGTCACGCGGCTTGTTTTTCCTCGAAGCAGATGGCGTCAAACAGGTGAATGGCTCCCAAAAGCGCATGGAGGGCGATGAAGTGGCGGATGACTGGTATCGGCTGGATCAGGCTTCGACGAAGCGCTTTGTGCTCGTGACGGACCTTGGCCTGCTGGTGAAGAAAAACGCCGATGGCAGCCGCGACGTGTTCGTGCAGAGCATTCAAACGGGTGATCCGGTGGAAGGCGTCACGATCACCGTGCTGGCGAAAAACGGCGAGTATCTGCTGCAACGCACCACCACCGACGGCCATGTCCTGCTGCCTGACGTCGGAAATTTCCAACGTGAGAAACGGCCTGTCGCGATTCTCGCCACGCTGGGCAACGATCTGTCCTTCCTGCCCTTTGATCGTCCGGATCGCCTGCTCGACTTCTCGCGCTTTGACATTGGCGGCGTGATGGCGTCAGAGAAGGAGGCGCTGGAGGCGTTCCTTTTCACCGAACGCGGTGTGTATCGCCCGGGCGATGAGATTCATCTCGGCGCGGTGCTGAAGCGCCGCGACTGGGCTTCAGGCCTCGCCGGTCTGCCGCTGGAGGTGGAACTGATCAACGCGAAGGACGAGGTGATCGACACGCAGAAGATCGCGCTCGCTGCGGATGGATTCATCGACGTGAAGATGAAAACGGACGAAAGCGATCCAACCGGCCGCTACGTCGCACGATTGTATTTGATCAAAGGCGACAATGATCGCATCCGGCTCGGTCAGACGGCCTTCAAGGTCGAGGACTTCCAGCCAGACCGCATGAAGATCGACGTGACGCTTACCGGGAATGAACTTGCCGGCTGGCTTCAGCCGAAGAGCATCAAGGCGGATGTGTCGCTGCAAACTCTCTTTGGTTTCCCGGCGGCCAAGCGACTGCTGAAGGCGCGCATGGAACTGAGCCCGGGCGGGTTCGCGTTTGAGCAGTTCCCGGGTTTCATCTTCCACAACCGCCTGCCTGCAGCCGACGATGACGAAGAGTCCGAAGCGGGACAGAAGATCAACCTGGGGGAGCAGACGACGGACGAGGCCGGCGAGGCGCAGTTTGATCTCGCGCTGGAGCGTTTCGACAAGAGCTGCTTTCAGGTGAGCCTGCTTATTGAGGGGTTCGAGGCCGATGGAGGCCGCAGCGTGCGCAGCGGGAAAAATTTCCTCGTCGCGGCGCTGCCGTATGTCGTCGGTTACAAGCCGGACGCGAAACTCGATTATCTTGGCAAGGACACGGCGGCAAACGTGCGCTTCATGGCGGTGGGACCGGATCTGAAACCGTTTGCACCGAAGGATCTCATGGCGCGCATCATTCAGATCAAACACGTCTCCGTGCTCACGAAGCAGGAGAGCGGCAGCTACGCTTATGTTTCGACGCAGCGTGAGTCGATGCTTTCGGAGTCGCGCTTCGTTCTGCCCGTCGAAGGTGCCGATTACGCGTTGCCGACGACTGCAGCGGGCGAATTCCGCCTCGAACTGCGCGACCCGGAGAACAATGTCGTCTGCGCCACGCCGTTCACCGTCGTCGGCAAAGGCGATCTCGAACGCAGCATGGAGCGCGATGCCGAACTCGGCATCAAACTCGCCCGCGGAACGTGGAACAGCGGGGAATCGCTCGAAGCGAGCCTGAGTGCCACCTACACCGGCGCGGGCCTGCTCACCATCGAACGCGAGCGCGTTTTGGGATGGCGGTGGTTCAAGGCAGGCACGACGGCGAGCGTGCAGCACATCACCGTGCCGAACGACATCGAGGGGTCGGCGTATGTGAATGCGTCCTTCGTGCGAGCACTCGACTCGAAGGAGATTTTCACCTCGCCGCTGAGCTATGCGGTGAATCACTTCGTCGCGAATCCCGACAAGCGTCGCATCGAGGTGAAGATCGACGCGCCGGAGAAGGTGAAGCCGGGTGATGTGATGAAGATCGGCTTTCAGGCTGCGAAGCCGTGCCGAATCGTCGTCTATGCGGTTGATGCGGGCATTCATCAGATCACCGACTACAAGCTGCCTGATCCACTCGCACACTTGAACCGCCAGCGGGCGCTCGAAGTCGAGACGGAGCAACTCATGGACCTCATCCTGCCCGAGTTTTCGCTTATCGCGCAGCACAAGGCCTTCGGCGGTGATGCCGACAAGCCGCTGCGGCTCAACTTGAATCCGTTCAAGCGACGGAAGGAACCACCGGTGGTGTTTTGGTCCGGTTTGATCGCCGCGGGGCCGGACCGTCGCGAAGTGAGCTACACGGTGCCGGATTACTTTGCCGGCAAACTCAATGTGATGGCTGTTGCGGTTGCGGAAGATGCGGTCGGTCGTGCTGAAACGAGCAGCATTGTGCGCGGACCGCTGGTGCTGACGCCGAACGTGCCGTTTTTCGCCGCACCGGGCGATGAATTCACCGCGTCACTCACTTTGGCGAACAATCTCGAAGGCGCGGATGCGAATGCACCGATCAGCATCGTCGCGCAGGTCACGCCGCACCTTGAAGTCATCGAGTCGCCGCAGGGCGCGATCAACATCGCGACCGGCAAGGAGGATACGGTGCGCTTCCGTTTGCGTGTGAAGGAAGAACTCGGCGGCGCGGAGATCACGTTCAAGGGCGACGCCGCGGGTCAAACCGTGCTGCGACGTGCCACGCTCAGCGTGCGACCTGCCGCGCCGTATCTCACGCGTGTGCAGAGCGGTTACTTCCGCGACAACACGCATGAGGTGAAGGTCGCGCGCGAGATGTTCCCGCAGTATCGCAAGCTCAAGGCGAACGTGTCCGCGCTGCCGCTGGGTCTCGCGCGAGGTTTGGAGTCCTACCTGCACGAGTATCCGTATGGCTGCTCCGAACAGATCACCAGCCGCGCGATTTCACGGCTCCTGCTGGCGAAGGAGGCGGATTTCGGATTCGACCCGGCGGATTCCGCACGGCAACTCGACGATGCGTTCACCTTGCTGCGCAGCCGTCAGAATTCGAATGGCGGCTTCGGCTACTGGGATTCGGCGTCGGACACGGGAATGGATTATCTCTCGGTCTATGTGACGCGGTTTTTGACGGAAGCACGCGATTCAGGCAATGCGGTGCCATCTGCGCTGCTCGAAGGCGCGCGCAAACGCATGCAGCAGATGGCACGCGGCACCGCGAACAGCCTCGATGAGATGTCCATTCAAGCGGCGGCGATTTATCTGCTCACACGTCATGGCGAGAACACCTCGACTTATGTGTTGAATCTGCGCGACAACCTGCGCCAGAAGCATCAGGAGGCATGGCGTGGTCATCTGACGGCCGCGTATCTCGCCGGAACGTATGCGCTGCTGCAGCAGAAGGAGGAGGCGGTGACGCTGATGCAGGATTACTGGGCCGCAGTGCGCAAAGGTCGTGCGGTGGGCGCGTGGCGTGGCTGGTATTATCTCGATCCGCAGGTGAGCCAGGCAGAGGGCTTCGCCGTGGCATGCAAACACTTCCCAGAACTCGCCGGAAACTTCGGATACGACGATCTCGCGGTGGTCACGGACCCACTGTCGCGCAATCGCTTCAACACGATCAGCGCCGCCACGACGATTCTGGCGTTGAAGGCCTACTCTGATCTCGCGAAACAGTCCGGCGTGCGTGTCTCATTGACGGAAGTCGCAAGACAGGGTGGTGCAGCGACGGCGCTGGTGCCGGAGACGACCGGTTTGATTCAAAGCGACTTCAGTGCGCAGGCGGGTGCCTTGCGTTTCGGTCTCGAGCAGGGCGGAGGCCGTGATCTTGGCGCGTTTTATCAGGTGACGGAAGCCGGCTTCGACAAAGGCGTGCCGACGCAGCGCATCGCGGATGGGCTGGAGGTGTTCCGTGAGATTTTGGGCGCGGATGGCAAGCCAGTGGAAAAACTCAAGGTTGGTGAAGGTGCGTTGGTGCGCCTCAGCGTGCGCAATGTTTCGCCCGACGCTCTCTACAACATCGCCGTGCTCGATTTGATGCCCGGCAGCTTCGAACTCGAGCCGAACGGTCTCAAACCCGGTCGTGGCACGATTCCAGGCGCAGATTACGTCGATGTGCGCGAGGATCGGAACGTGTTCTTCTGCGGTCTTGGCAAAGGCGAAGTGAAAACCTTTGCGTATCGCATCAAACCGATCGCCGCGGGCAGTTATGTGATCCCGCCGGTGTTTGCCGAGAGCATGTATGATCGCGGAATCAAAGGCCGCGATGGCGGCGGCAAGGTGAACGTGGAGTGATGCCATGCGCGTGATCCGACAACTGCTGCGATCGCGACTCCTGCGATGGAGTGGCGGAGCGTTGCTGTCTGCGGTGGTGATCTGGTGGCTGTTGCCAAAACCGGAATTGTATCCGCTTGAGTTTCGCTTTTCGCGGGCGCTGGAGGATCGCAATGGCCGCCTGCTGCATCTCGCGCTGACGCCGGATGCGAAGTATCGGCGCTACACGCCGCTGAAGGACATCAGCCCGGCCTTGATCGAGGCGACGCTGACGCTTGAGGACCGGCATTTTTACGATCATCCGGGGGTGAACCCGCTTTCAATGCTGCGCGCGGCCTGGGGTGTCGTTTCAGGTTCGACGAAAGGCGGCGGATCGACGATCACGATGCAGCTCGCGCGTCTGCGCTTTGATCTCCACACGCGCACGCCGTGGGGGAAGGCGTTGCAGATGGTGCGTGCGTTGCAGATCGAGCGACATCATTCCAAGGACGACATTCTTGAGGCTTACCTCAATCAGGCGCCCTACGGCGGCAATGTGGAGGGCGTGGGTGCGGCGAGCCTGCTGTGGTGTGGCAAACCGGCGCGTGACCTGACGATGCGTGAGGCGGTGGCGCTCTCCGTTTTGCCTCAGAGTCCGACAACGCGTCGCCCGCGCGCCACTGGAACCAATGCCAGTCTGGCAGCGGCGCAGCACCGGCTGTGGGAACGTTTGCGTGTTGAGCGTGGACTGCCGTCTGATCCGCTTGATGCAGCGTTCACGCTACGGCAGATGCAGCCGGTGCCGCGTGAGGCGCCGCATCTGGCGCGGCGTTTGTTTGCGGAGAAGCCGGCGGATGATCGTGTGAGCTCGGGTGTGACGCTGCGCTGTTCTTTGAATGTGGAGCGGCAGCGCGGCGTGGAGCAGGCGGTGAACGATTACGTGGATCGGAAACGCGAAGTGGGCATCTCGAATGCGTGCGCGCTGCTCGTGCATGCACCGACGCGCGAGGTGCTGGCGTATGTGGGATCGAGCCGATTTCTTGATGCGACGATTCAAGGGCAGGTGGACGGTGTGATGGCGCGTCGCTCGCCGGGATCGGCGCTGAAGCCGTTCATCTACGCATTGGCGATGCAGCAGGGGCTGATCCATCCGCACACGCTGCTGCGTGATGGGCGCATGGCCTTTGGCAGCTACAATCCGGAGAACTTTGACCGCAATTTCTCCGGACCGATCTCGGCCCAGGACGCGCTGTATCACAGCCGCAACATTCCCGCCGTGTCGCTGGCGCAGCGGTTGGTCGTGCCGGGATTGTATGGCTTTCTCAAAGACGCCGGGGTCGCCTTGCCGCAGCCGGCCGACTTTTACGGGCTCGCGCTGCCGCTGGGAGGCGGCGAGGTTTCGATGGAGGAACTGGCGGAGTTGTACGCGCTGCTTGCGAGCGACGGCTGTGCACGTCGTGTGAAATTTGTGAGCGATGATGCGATGCCGCAAAGACCCGAGTTGCTGACAGCGGAGGCACGTTATTTGACGCGAGAGATGTTGCGGTCACGTGAGGGCGAGACGGTGATGAATGACCCGTCGGTGACGTGGAAGACGGGCACCTCGCACGGCTTCCGTGATGCCTGGGCGGCGGGAATCCGCGGCGACTATGTGCTGGTGGTGTGGATCGGGAATTTCAACGGCAAGGCGAATCCGGCGTTCGTCGCCCGCGAGTGCGCGGCACCGCTGCTGTTCGAGGTGTTTCGTCATCTGCGGCTGCCGATGAAGCGCACGCCGCGGCCAGCAGGTGTCGCGCAGGTCGAATTGTGCGCGGTGTCCGGTCAGTTGCCCACGCCGCATTGCCAGCATCGTGTGCAGGGCGGTTTCATACCCGGCGTTTCGCCGATCACGCCATGCGACATTCATCGCGAGGTTTTGATCGATGCGGCGAGAGGCCTGCGTGTCGCGCGTGATGACGGCAAACGCGAATTGAAGCACGAGGTCTTCGAGTTCTGGCCGCCGGACCTGCTGGAGATGTTCAAGCTCGCCGGCGTGCCACGCAAAACGCCTCCGCCGATGGAGGCGAGCGCCGAATCTCTCGCAGCGGCGGACACGGGTGCCGTGCCGAAGATCGTTTCGCCGCGTTCCGCACTCGTTTACACGCTTCAGGCCTCCGACACGTCACGGCAGAAGATCCCGCTGCGTGCGGACACGGCTCCCGGCGTGAACCGTGTGTTCTGGTTTGCCGGATCCCGCTTCCTCGGAGCGAGCGATCCTGCCACACCGGTGATGTGGGCTGCCTCCGCAGGGAAATGGCAGGTGCACGTGCTGGACGACCATGGACGTAGCGCGGCCGTGGAGATTCGCGTCGAGATGGTGCCCTAAACGAGCGCGGAGAGGGTGGGATTCGAACCCACGGTGACATTTCTGCCACGCCAGTTTTCAAGACTGGAGCCATAAACCACTCGACCACCTCTCCTGGTGCTGCGTTGCGGCGGGCGCGACAGTAGGCAACGGGCGGCGGAGTGCCAAGCGGAACTTTGCATTCGGGATTGCAAGTCGCGATTGATCCCGAAGGCGGCGGCATTCATGATCCGCCCGCATGATTCATCCCACCGCATTGATTGATCCGAAGGCCCAAATCGACCCCACGGCTGAGATTGGTCCCTATGTGGTGATCGACGGGGCGGCCGAAGTCGGAGCGGGATGCAAAATCGAGGCGCATGCGCAGCTCGTCGGGCATGTGGTGGTGGGGGAGGGGACGAGGATTGGGCGTGGGGCCGTCATCGGCGGCGAACCGCAGGACCTAGGGTTTGACCCGGCCACGGAGAGCAGCGTTGTTTTGGGGAGGAACAATGTGATCCGAGAGCATGTGACCATCCACCGGGGCAGCAAACCGGGTGGGGTGACGCGGATGGGGGACGGGAATTTCCTGATGGTCGGCTGCCATCTGGCGCACGACGTGGTTCTGGGAGACAAGAACATCATCGCCAACTCGGTTCTGCTGGCTGGTCACATCCATGTGGGAAACAGCACGTTTATTGGAGGCGGGGCGGTGTTTCACCAGTTCCTGCGGATCGGCGATTTCTGCGTGGTGCAGGGGAACGGCAGTTTCAGCAAGGACATCCCCCACTACTGCGCGGCGCAGCGGATCAACCGGATCACCGGTTTGAACGTGATCGGTCTGCGGCGGCAGGGCTTCAACGCGGAGGAGCGGGCGGCGATTAAGGAACTGTTCCAGCTGCTGTTTTGCGAAGGCATGAACCTTTCCCAAGCGATCGCACAGGCGGCAGCCAAAGAATGGCCGGAAAAGGCCCGGCGCCTGCTGGACTTTGTGCAGGCGCCGAGCAAGAAGGGCGTCTGCCCGGTGCGCCCGGGCCGGGAGGACGATTGAGGCGAAAAAAGTCCGGCTTTTTCTTGTCACTTCGACGGCGGTAGCCTATTGAAAAGGCTGTCATCGTCTGATCTCTCAGGGCCGATGTCATCCCGTGTCTATGAACTTTCCCAGATTTTGCGTGACGGCCCTTGTTTGCGTCCTGGCGGCAGCCGGGACCGTCCGTGGGCAATCCCTTCTCGACAGCCTCACGACGGATCTCAACATTCGCGGGTTAACGACCACGATGGATCCTGAAACGGGTATTGCGACTGTTTCTGGTGACGTGCACATTCTTTATGGTGATGTCGAAATGCGCTGCGGCAGCGCCCAATACAATCAGACCACAGGGGAGGTTGTCGCCAAAGATGGGGTGACGGTCTGGCGGGCAGGGACGATCTATCACGGCGAATCGATCACCTATAACTCGATCACCGGGGAAATGTCGGGGCACAACGTGATCACGGGCCTCGCGGCAGGGGCGCCTGGGATGCCGGGCATGTCCGGCACGCCGATCTCTTCGGGGGGCGTGGCGAAGTCGACTGGGATGGTGTTTTTCAAGGCCGAGGACTTTCGCTCGGGGAGCAAGCTGGAAAACCGGATAGATGCCACCAATGTTTCATTCACTTCGCATGATATCCAGAATCCCAATTATAAAATGGGGGCCAAAGAGCTGACGGTTTACCCGGACGACAAAGCCATTCTCAGGGATGTGAAAGTGTATGCCGGCGACACGTCGATCTTCTGGCTGCCGAAGGTCACTAAATCACTCGACAATGATTCCGGGTACCGGTTCAGTCCGGGCTACCAAAGCCGTTGGGGTGCTTTCCTTCTTTCTCAATACGCTACGCAGATCGGTGACCATACCTATGCGAGGTACAAGTTTGACCTTCGCAGCAAGCGGGGTGTGGGCGGCGGGGTGGACCTTTTCTCGATGCGTCATCGGAACAATGTGATCAACTTTGGCACATTGAAGTTCTACGCGGTCAACGACTCCGGTGCTGCAACGAACCTGGCCGGCAGCACGCGTTATCCGGTCAATCAGAAACGGTATCGCGCCAACTTCCAGCATCGCATTTACCTTCCGGGGCCGGATGTAAGCACTTGGTACCTCGATTTTGATCTCAATAAGATCAGCGACATCCACTTCTACGAGGACTTCTTCTTTAACGACTTCCGCACCAATCGCGAGCCGGATAACCAGGTTTCCCTAGTTCATACCAATGACGCGTACGTCGCTACTTTGATGGCGAAGTTTAAGATGAACAACTTTTACCGGACGACAACGCGTCTGCCGGAACTGTCCATCGACTTTACCCGCAGGCCGCTCTGGAATTCGGGCATCTTCCATCAGGGGACAATTACTGCGGGTATTTATGGTGAAGTGGTGGGCAATGAAGAGCAGGCCGAGTTGATCCGGCTTCAACGATTGGGAGCTGGTGGGCTGCCTGGGGTGCTGGCGGATCCGCTGGGAACCGCAGCCAGTTCCTATCTTGCCATTGATGGGCTGCCCAGGGGATCCGTTCTCAACGCAGCTGGTGTCACTCAGGGCTTGGGTCTCATCACTAGCCGTTTGCAGGAGCCCAACTTTGGACGTTTTCACACCTACCATGAGTTCTTATATCCCAAGACTTACATGGGGTGGTTGAATGTGACGCCTCGCTTTGGCGCAGGCGTGACCAGTTACAGCAGCATCGCAGGTAGCCTCACGGGTCTCAAGAGCTTTACCCGGGGCATCTTGCATCTGGGGCTGGACGTCTCATTCAAGCTTACCAAAACTTGGAGCGATGTGCAGGTTGAGTCGTTGGGCATCAATGGTATTCGCCATGTGTTCCAACCCTACCTCAACTACTCCTATTTGGACGCCAAGCAGAGCACAGGAATTCCGGCCATCGACAGGCTTTCTCCCACCACCCGGCCGCGCTCCATTGATGTTCCATTCTTCACTGCGGTGGACAGTTTGCGCTCGTGGAATGTGGCTAGGGTTGGTTTCCGCAATCTGTTCCAAACGAAAAGAGATTATATGCTCACCAATGGATACGGTGGCTTCTTCGGTACTCCTGATGGTGGTGATGACCAGACTTACACCTGGGCGGGCATTAACACTTATGTGGACATATTTGCCAGGGACCCGGAGTATGGTCGTGATATCTCGAATCTCTACAATGAGCTGTTCTGGCGCCCAGTGCCGTGGATCACCGTGAAATCTGATCTGCAACTGCCAATCAGCAATGGTGCCGGCAGTTTCAGTGAGGCAAACAATGGAATCATTTGGATGCCGAGCAGGAACACTTCGATGGAAATGGGGCATCAATATGTTTCCGATCATCCCTTCTTCCAGGACAGCAGCCTGATTTACACCCGGTTTTATGCCCGATTTAATGAGAACTACGGGTTCAATATGAACCACATATACGAAGCCGACGACGGCACCCTGCAGTTCCAGAGTTACAGCTTCTCCAGGGATCTGAGCAGTTGGATTGCTTCTCTCGGAGTGATGGCCCGCAACAATCGTAATGGTGCATCGGATTTTGGGTTCCTTCTCACGTTCACCCTCAAAGACTTCCCGAGACTCAGTTTCGACATGGATGTCGATCCAAACCCTGGGGGACGAGGGAGCAGGCAGTAAGCATGTACTCTGCGAACATGCCTGAATCAGCTTAAGGTTGGTGTTTTTCCAACTTTGGACTGATGCACGTAACTGCTCTGTGTGAACAGGATGCGCTCCTGCTGCAACTCAACTTCGTCGTCAGCTCAACAGCCAGTGCGCCTCACTCACATTCCGCCGCCGCTTTTGGCGAGGAAATTGAGAGCGAGTGTGGCTACGGCGAGAATGAAAATTAACCAAGCGAGAGGCATGACAAGAAACTGTTGTTGAAACGGGGTCGGGAGGGGCTGTGCTTCAAGGAATCGGCAGCAGGGTGTCCTTAAACTTGTTGGTCCACACACCGGTTACGGCGTTACGGCTCTCCCAGCTCTGGACGCTGGCAGAAGGCACCATGATTGGGGATTCCCCCGTGGGGTCGGATTTGACTGCGTCTGCTCCAAACATCTGGACCGCCATCAAAACGGCGGAAAGCACAAAGCAGATGACTGAAAGCGGGACCAAACCTGCCTCCGGATCCTTTTCTTCATAAAACTGCTCTGCATCCGCAGCTGCGCTGCGCTTGACAGGAGCGCTTGGCGGCGCGGAGATGGAGGGGCGCTGCATGGCCTGAGTAGGCTGCAGCTTGACCGTCGCTTTCGGGAGGGGGGCGGTGGGCCCGCCACCGCCAACCATGGGGCCAGTACCTGTTCCCGGGGCGCGTGGAGCGCCTGGCGCCGTCTTCTGCAATGGCACTGTGGGTGCCCCGGTTTCAGTGCGCGCAGCTGGAGGCGCGGCCGGGTTTTGACCGAGTGGACGGGTGGCTGCAGGCAGGCCTGCCATCGGCGGGGCCGCGGGGCGGGGGGCAGTGGGGGGAGCGCCAGGGGGCTTGGGTGCCACGGGGGGCCGGGCAGCGGGAGGCATTGAGCCGGAAGGTGCCGGGGCTGTCGGAGGAG
>NZ_JAGRPF010000155.1 GCF_020439865.1 Prosthecobacter sp. | reverse complement strand
GGCGTGGTTGGCGGTGAGGTAGCCGTTGTCGCGGGGCTCGATGGCGCGGCCTTCGTAGGCTTCGACGTCGTTGCGGGCGAGGATCCACTGCTTGCGCAGGCCGGGCAGGCCTTCCTCGACGGTGCCTGCATAATTTGGGTCGCCCCAGGGGCCGGAGGTGTCATAGACGCGCACGGGTTCGTTCTCGATGATGCGGCCGTTGAAGTCCTTCGTGGGGCTGAGGGCGATCTCGCGCATGGGGACCTGCACGTCTTTGTGGATCTGGCCCTGAACGTAAACGCGGGTGGAAGCGGGGAGCTGCTCGGAGGAATGCGGCTCGAAGGAGTCGGTGGAGGCGATCATAAACTGGATGCTGGGTGCTGGATTCTCGATGCTGGATGGAGCGCTGAGCGCAAGAAACCGAGAAACCTCCGAGCGAGCTCCCTTCGGCGGCATGACCCGCATCAGGTTCGGAGGGTTCGGATCGAGGAAGATCCGTCTCAGTCCCTGCGGTGGGACGCCCCTGTCGTGACAGGGGCGATAGTCCGACTGTGGCGGCGAAGGTCAACGGCCATTTCACGGGTTCCTGAGGGGAGGGATCAGCCGGGGGCGGGAGAATGAGGGAAGATAAAGGGAGAAATGCGTTGGTGATTTATGAAAATTATAATAAACTTCCCTGATTTGTTAGCCAATGCGTCCCTTCGCCCCCCATTTTTCAGCCCTGCTGGCAAGCGCCGCCCTGCTGCTGACCCCGGTCACAGCCGTGCGGGCGGACCTTGTCACGGAATGGAATGCCCTGGCGCTGACGACGATGAGTTCCAGCACCGAGGCGCCGGTGATGGCCCGTGATCTGGCGATCCTGCAGGCTTCGATCTTCAATGCGTCCGAGAGCATCCGCGGCGGCTACAACACCTACGGCTACAACGCCTATTCCGCGCCGGGTGCCGGTCCGGCAGGCGCCGACTATCAGGCGGCGATGATTTCAGCGGCGAACACGGTGATGCAGAGCCTCTACTCGGGATCGAGCTCGGATTTCACCACGCTCTACAACACGCAGATCGGCACGATCGCCGCGGGTCAGGCCAAGGACGATGGAATCGCCTGGGGCATCACCATCGCCAACGAAGTCCTGAGCTGGCGCTCGACGGACGGCTCTGCCGCCGCGGCAAGCATTTCCTACTCGCCGGTGGGAACCGTGGGCTACTGGCAGCAAACATCACCATCAGGTGCGCTGCTGCCGGGCTGGGGCAATGTGGGAACGTTCACGATTCCGGGCGCGGGCGGTTACATGACCACGCTGCCGGGCGGCTCGGTGTCCAACTATCTGCTCACTGGACAGTATGCGACTGACTACAATCAGGTGAAGGACATCGGCGCTGCCTTCAGTCTCACGCGCACCGCAGACCAGACGAACCAGGCCTACTTCTGGGCGGGCGGTGACGGCACGGTGAAAATGACCGGCATGTGGAATCAGATCGCCGAAACGGTGGCGACCAATGCAGGACTGAGCGTCGCAGACACGGCACGTCTGCTCGCCGCCGTGAATCTGGCGATGGCAGACGCGAGCATCGTCGCGATGGCGACCGATTACAGCACGCAGTTCTGGCGCCCCGAAACGGCGATCGCGAACGGCGACATCGACGGCAATGGCAGCACCGGTGTGGATGTGTCGTGGACGCCGCTGATCAACTCACCGTCGCTTCCCGAATATGTTTCCCTGAGCGCCACAATCAGCCAGGCCGCAGCCACCGTCCTCGCCGCGTATCTCGGTGACAGCGTGGCCTTCAGCCTCGGCAGCGACATCGACGGCAACGGCAGCATCGACCTCACGCGCAACTTCACCAGCTTCAGCGAGGCGGCGAACGAGGCGGCATTGAGCGGCATCTACGGCGGCACGGAGTTCGGCACTTCGGTCGTCGATGGCCAGGCGATCGGGACGCAGGTGGGGAACTATGTGGTGGGGAACAACTTTGCGCTCGTGCCGGAACCTTCGGGCGCGCTGCTCATGATGTTCGGTGCGGGACTGTTTTGCTTCGGCACACGCCGGCGTCGTTAGATCGGATGAAGCACGCGCGTTGTGTCGCGATGTCATTCACCGCCCGCTCCCTCGTCTCCGTTCTCGCCCTGTTCCCCGCGCTGCTTCATGCGCTCGATGAAGCGAAGCTCGCCGCCATTCATCCGGCAATGGAAGAGGCCGTGAAGGCAAAGCAGGCCGCCGGCATCGTCACGCTGGTGATGGAGAAAGGCAAAGTGGTGCATCACGACGCCGCAGGCATGGCTGACATCGCCGCCGGTCGTGCGATGGAGAAGGACTCAATGTTCTGGATCGCATCAATGACGAAATCGGTCAATGCGACCGCCGTCATGGTGCTCGTCGATGAAGGCAAACTTTCGCTCGATGAACCTGCCTCGAAATGGCTGCCGGAACTTGCGAGCGTGAAGCTTGCGGACGGCAGCGCACCGGAAAAGCCGATCACGCTGCGCATGCTGCTGAGCCACACGGCCGGCATCGCCTTTCCACCGCGCAAGCCGACTGACGGAGCGATTTCGCTGAAGGCCTATGTGGCCTCGTTGCTCAAGACGCCGCTCGCGTTTCAGCCGGGCAGCTCCTACGAATACGGTTTCGGGCCCACGGTGTCCGGACGCATCATCGAACTCGTCTCCGGCATGACGTATGACGCGTTTTTGCATGCGAAGATCTTCCAGCCGCTCGGCATGAAGGACACGATGTTCAATCCTGATGACGCTCATCGCGCACGCATTGCCCGCACCTACAAGATGGATGATGAAACGCACGAACTCGTGCCGGGCTACAATCCCTTCGTCACCAGTGATGCGAGCGTCACGCACATGGTGGAGCCTGCCGGCGGCCTCTTCTCCACCGCCGCCGACATGGGGCGCTTTTATGCGATGATCGCGAACGGCGGCGAACTCGACGGCGAACGCATCCTCACGGAAAAATCCGTGCGCGACATGACGACTCCGGTGACCGCGGGTGGCAAACAGCTCAACTACGCCTGCGGCTGGCAGTGCAACATCGAGACACAGCGCGTGAATTCACAGATGCCGGTGGGCAGCTTTGGTCACGGCGGTGCGTTTGCGACGAACGGCTGCATCGATCCGAAGAGCGGGATCGTCACCGTGTTCATGGTGCAGAACGTTCTCGTGCCCGACAGCGGCAAGCCGAAGGACGCGTTTCAGCATCTCGTCATGGAAGCCGCCGGCATCAAGGTCACACCGCCGCCTGCGAAGAAGAAGGGCAAGTGATCAATGCTTCGCCGAAGCAGGCGTCGGATAGAGATCGGGCATCAGCAGCGGTCGCAGCACCATGGGAGTGAGTTCACGCGGCAGTGGTTTCCATGGGTAATGGTCGGTGGAGACCTTTGACCACGCGAGCAGTCCGCAGTCACGCCAGGGATCGAGCACGATGCCATCTTCAAAGCGCTGGCCCTTGGCGGTGACGACGATGCCGTTGTGCTCGAGCAACGTGGCACGGCGTGCCGAGGTGAGGTGCAGGTCGAAGGTTTTGAGATTGAGCCGGTGCAGGTGCGGAAACAAATCGTCCCGCCACTGGTAGCAGAGTCCGCGTTTGCGCAGGCCCGTGTTCACCAGGCCGTTGTTCATCCACGGAAAACGCAGTGGCTTGAAATCACGTGCGAGATCTGCGGAGGTCTCAATGGCGGTGATGGCGATCTTGTCGGCTTCGGCGGCGCTGACCGCGGGACTGAGCTGCTGGAGATCGTGACTGAGGCGACGTGCCTTTTCCTGGCGATCTGCGGGCGTGCCGAGATTGACGCAGGAGGTGATGAGGAGAGGAAGAAGCAGCGAAGCAAGGCGTGAGGCGGATAACATGCGGAGG
>NZ_JAGRPF010000154.1 GCF_020439865.1 Prosthecobacter sp. | reverse complement strand
GACCAGCAGCAGGAAAGTGTAAATGAAACAGTTTGGCGACACCCTTGCAGCCTCGCGGCTTCTCGCCAAATGCGCAAGCATGCCCGCCACCTCCCGCCGACTTCATGCGTTCACCGAATCCGTCATCCGCGCGATGACGCGGCTCTCGAACCAACATGGCGCGATCAATCTCTCGCAGGGCTTCCCCGACTTCGATCCGCCGGAGGAGCTGCTCGCCGCGCTGGAGCGTGCGACACGTGGCCCGTTTCATCAATACGCCGTGACGTGGGGCGCGCCGCGTTTCCGGCAGGCGCTGGCGCGGAAGATCACGCACTTCTCCGGCACGCCGGTCGATCCGGATCAGAACCTCGTCGTCACCTGCGGCAGCACGGAGGCCATGATGTGCGCCATGATGACCTGCTGCGAGCCGGGCGACAAAGTCATCGTCTTCTCGCCTTTCTACGAGAACTACGGCGCGGATGCCATCCTCTCCGGCGCGCAACCGATCTACGTGCCGCTGCATCCGCCGCAGTTTGGCTTCGATCCCGATGAACTCGCCCGCGCCTTCGCCCAGGGCGCGAAGGCCATCATCGTCTGCAATCCCTCGAACCCGACCGGCAAGGTCTTCACGCGCGAAGAACTGCAGTTGATCCTCAATCTCGCGGAAAAACACGACGCCTTCGTCATCACCGACGAGCCCTACGAGCACATCGTCTATGCGCCGCATGAGCATGTTTACATGCACGCGCTGCCCGGCGCTGCGGAGCGCGTGATCGTGTGCAATTCGCTCTCGAAAACCTACTCCATCACCGGCTGGCGGCTCGGTTACGTCCAGGCCGCGCCGCACATCATCGCGCAAGCGCGCAAGGTGCATGACTTCCTCACCGTCGGCGCCGCTGCGCCCTTGCAGGAGGCCGCGATCGCCGGACTGGAGCTGCCCGACAACTACTACCACGGCCTGCGCGATCTCTACACGCGCAAACGCGACGTCTTCCTCGCCCACCTCCGTGCCACCGGCCTGCCCTTCACCGAACCGCACGGCGCTTACTACGTGCTTATGGACATCTCCTCACTCGGCTTCGCCACCGACACCGAAGCCGCCGAATGGTTCGTGCGCGAGATCGGCGTCGCCGGCGTTCCCGGCTCCAGCTTCTTCCGCGAACCCGAACACCGCTTCATCCGTTTCCACTTCGCGAAGAAGGAGGACACGCTGGATGCGGCGGGAGAGAAGTTGGAACGATTGAAGTCGGGGCGGTAAGTTTCTCCGAAGTTCCTAGGATAGGCCAACCAAAGACCGAATATTTTCGATTGTCCGGTAGTGTATGCTGCGATTCTCTTCGAGGTTGCCTATGGCGATCTCGAAGAGTTGTTTTGTATTATTATCAAGTGGCTCATCTAGCGACCTGTAACATTTGTAAAGCGGTGCGATATCCCAACCGGCTCCTGCGAGCTGCTCGTAGCAATCAAAAAGGAGCTGATGGAGGCGTCTGGCTTCGTCTATAAGGCGATCAAATACCAACGAAAGGGCCTCTTCACCCTGAACCGTGTAATCAAAGCAAGATTGCGCAAACTGCTCGAATGCATTCCCAAACTTCATGCAAAACTCTTGATCGTTTGAGTTCCGCCAGTTCCCCCAAGCTTCCGCACCCGCTGCACCCAAATATCCACCAAAGAATCCAGCGGCAAAGCCCACAATACTATCCAAAAACCCACTTCGACTCATTATCGATTCATATCTTGGAAAAAACTCAATTAGTTGAAGGTGGTAGCTGTAAAGCTCCTCATAATGAGATCTTTGTTTTTGGATAGCGCTTAATGTCATACGCTTAAAAGACGCGGTGAATGCGGTCTCCTCAGTGCCGATGCTTTCGCGCAGAAATGATTCGATCTGAGGATATACCTTTACTGCCGAAGAAATCACTTTTGAGACGCCCCCATTGCAAACTTCCTCGATCGCATTCGAGAAATCGTTCTCGAAGTTTTCAACCGGGGCAATTTCTACGCCACTCAGAACTTCCCCAAACATCGCTGCTCTTTGGTCGTTTGGCGTGGATTCGGATACTGTCTCGAAAAGTTGTTTGCAACCATAGGCAGCGATTCCGGCTGGATTGAAGCGCCAAGCAACTAGGAGCACTTCTTTGAGAAACAAAAGCGAGTCTTCCAAATCTCGCTCAAAGCTCGGACGCAGTTCGTGTCTCATGCTGGTATTGTTAGCGATCTAGTTGCGCGAAATGAAAACTTTGGGTGGCTAAGAATGCTGTTAGCGACTCTATCTTGGTGCAGAACAAAAGGTTGTTCTCATGGTGGTCGATTTTGACGCACACGCTTGCCTTAAGCAACAGAACTGTCGATTAGGCGGATGAATGCTCCGCCACTGTGTCCTCCTTCCACCCTCGGCGTCATCCGATAGCCGCTACAAGTTCGCCGCATACGCCTGCAGCTCGCGGTATTCCGCCAGGATGCGTTTCACGGCGGCGACGGTCGCTTTGACCTGCGCGTCCATCGGCGCGAGCGCGGGTGTTTCGAAGACGATTTCCAGCGCATGCGGTCGCTGTTCCGGCGGGGCGCTGAGAATGCCGAGGTAGCCTTCCTTGATGATGCCATGTGAGGCGGGGAAGCCGTCGATGACCGGCGCTTCGTTGCGCGGCAGGAACGCGCTGGATGCCTGGAGCGCGGGTTCCAGCAGATGCTCGCTGAGCAGGGCGCCGCTGACGAAGCCGTAGCAGCCGTCGGAGGTGTCGTCGGAGTGCAGAGAGACGATGCCGTCGTAGTGTTCGCGGCGCAGCTCGCCTTCGAGATAGACGACTTCGGGCTCGGTGGAGCCGTGCCAGAACTCGCGGTTCAAATCGAGCCCGCTGTGGCTGTGACGCGTGCCGAGCGCGAGGCCGGTGGGATTGCAGACCGGGTAGAAATGCAGCTCGTAGTCGTGCAGCGCCTCCGGCTTGTCCGCCGCCCAGCGGATGAGCTCCTGCGTGGCGAGCGTGCCCGCCTCCTCATCGCCATGAATGCCGGCGAAGATGCCGATCTTGATGCCGTGGCCGGGTCGAGGCGGCTTGCTGACGATCTTCGGTATGTAGGTGTCGGGCTCTGTGGTCGGGGATTCTGGCATCAGGAACGGAAGGATGAATCAGAGATCATCTTTTTCCGGTGCTGGCAAGGAACGACTCGTCATCCATTCGAGAGCGTTTCTCACATTCGATTTCACCGCAGAGGGGCAGAGAGGCGGAGGACGCAGAGTTTTTGATCCGAATGAATCTCTGCAACCTCTGCTCCTTTGCCCCTCTGCGATAAACCGGATTTCCCAACGTGTGCATCGCACGAAGACGAAACTTTGATGGAAAACCTCTTCCGGCCTGCGTTTGTTCACGCTCTGTCTTTCCGACCATGAAAATAGCCACTCTGACCACCCTCCTCGCCGCGCTGGCGTTTACCGCCCGCGCTGAATTGAAACTCCCCGCCATCATCGGCGACAACATGGTGCTGCAGCAGAAGCAGACGAATCCGATCTGGGGCTGGGACACGCCCGGCACCGAAGTGACCGTGACGTTTGGTGATCAAACCAAGACCGCGAAGGCCGGTGGCGATGGCAAGTGGACGGTGAAACTCGATCCCGTGCCCGCCAACGCGAAGCCTGCGACGATTTCCATCAAGGGCAGCAGCGCGAAGGAGCTCAAAAACGTGCTCGTCGGCGAAGTGTGGATCTGCTCCGGCCAGTCGAACATGCAGTGGAACGTCGGTTCATGCTGGGACGCTGATTTGGAAATCGCCACGGCGAAGTATCCGAACATCCGCCTCATCTCCGTGCCGCAGGTCGGCACGCAGGAGCCGCAGAAGGATTTCAAAGGCGAGTGGAAAGAGTGCTCGCCGCAGACGGTCGGCGGCTTCAGCGCCGTCGGCTTTTTCTACGGTCGCGTGCTGCATCGCATGCTCGACGTGCCAGTGGGCCTCATCAACAACGCTTGGGGCGGCAGCGCCTGCGAAGCCTGGGTGCGCCGCGATCTGCTGGAAAAAGATCCGCGCTTCAAGCTGCTGATGACGAATACCAAAAACAACGAGACCTTCCTCACTTCCGACGCCGCGAAGAAGAAGTTCGCCGACGACACCGCCGCCTGGCAAAAGCGCCAGGAAGAAGCCAAGAAGTCCGGCAAGCCCTTCAACGAACGCGCCCCGCGCTCACCCGATTCCTGGCTGACCGGCAACGCCCGCCCCGGCAACATCTACAACGGCGTCCTCCTGCCGACCATCGGCTACGGCATCAAGGGAGCGATCTGGTATCAGGGCGAAAGCAATGCCGGCCGCGCCTTTGAATACGCCAGCCTGTTCCCCTTCATGATTCAGGACTGGCGCACCGAATGGAAGCAGGGCGACTTCCCCTTCTACTGGGTGCAGCTCGCCGACTTCATGGCCGAAAAAACCGACGCCGAACAGGCCACCGCCAGCCAGTGGGCCGAGCTGCGTGAAAGCCAGACCAAAACGCAGAGCGCCATCCCGAATGGCGGTCAGGCCGTCATCATCGACCTCGGCGAAGCGAACGACATCCATCCGAAGAACAAGCGTGACGTGGCCGAACGCCTCGCCCGCTGGGCGCTGGTCAAAGACTACGGCATGAAGCTGCCGTATCGCAGCCCCGAGTTCAAATCCGCCGAGTTCAAGGACGGCAAGGCCATCGTCACGCTCGACACCTTCGGCAGCGCGCTGCGCACCGTCGACATCAGCGAGGTGAAGGGTTTTGTGGTTTGCGGCGAGGACAAGAAGTGGGCCTGGGCCGAAGCGAAGATCGTCGGCAAGGACAAGCTCGAAGTCAGCGCCAAGAGCGTCGCCAAACCCGTCGCCGTCCGCTACGCCTGGTCCGACAACCCCGTCTGCAATCTCTTCTCCACCGACGGCCTCCCCGTCACCCCGTTCCGCAGCGACGACTTCGAGATGCTCACGAAGCCGAAGCAGTAACACGATCTCAACGCGGGCCCGGGGCGTTCACGTGAATGGCGTCCCGGTCCCAGCCGGGAGGCGTGCGGCGGTAGTCCTGCTCTTTGATTTTGAGCCGCTCGCCCGTTTCGCGATCGAAGTAGTCCTTGGAGATTTCAGCAGGCACCGAATCGCCGGTGGCGTCGGTCCATTCGCTCATGAGTTTGGCGAGTCGTTGTTTGACCGAGGCGTAGTTCGGATCGTCGGCGAGGTTGTTCAATTGCAGCGCATCAGCATCGGTGCGGTAGAGTTCCACCGTTGGGCGTGGCGCGAGGAAGACATCCGCCTGCGCGGGGGTGAGCTTGCCGGCATCGCGCACGGCGCGCAGACTTTGGAACGAAGGCGAATGCACGGAATCCGCCGGGCCCTGCCACGCGAGCTGTGGACGCGCATTGACGATGTAGAGGAAGCCCTCGGAACGTACGGAGCGCCCATGTGCCTCGTAGTCGTGCCAGTTGTGCTCGGAGAAGGCGTGTTTGCGTGGCGTGGCTTCCGGATTCTCGAGAATCGGCGCAAAGCTGACGCCCTGCATCGTCGGCGGCACAGTGACATTTGCGAGCGAGAGGATTGTCGGTGCGATGTCGATGGAGCTGATCAGACTTTGCGTGGCCGTGCCCGGTTTGGTGATGCCCTTTGGCCAATGCGCGACGAACGGTGTCTTCATGCCTGAATCTTGCAGGCGCGTCTTCGCACGCGGAAACGGGCGGCCGTTGTCGGCCATCACAAGGATGAGCGTGTTGTCGAGCACGCCTTCTTTTTCCAACTCGGCAACGACGCGGCCGATGAAGTGATCGAAGCGCGTGATCTCGTTGTAGTAGGAGGCGAGATCGTCGCGCGTGGCGGCATCGTCGTTCAAGTACGGCGGCACGACGACCTTCGCGGGATCGTGTTTCGGACCGTACTGCTTTTCGTCCCATTGTTTGTCTCCGTCCCACGCACGGTGGGCGTCATATGAGGCAAACCAGAAGAAGAACGGCTGGTCCTTCGGACGCTCCTGCACCGTCTTCACCCAGGTCGCGTGGCCGCCGCTGTTGCCGGGTCCGTTGCCCTTGTCCACGAGATCAAACGGCTCCGGCTGCGGTTGTTCGCCCGCGGCAGGTTTGTCGGAAGTCATGTGATGCTTGCCGACGAGCGCGGTGTAGTAGCCCGATTCTCGAAGCAGACGCGGAAACCACGGCAGATTCGCGGCAATGGGCTGATGCAGCTCCGAGGCGCGGCCGTTGTTGTGTGGATAACGGCCGGTGATGATGCTGGAGCGACTGGGACTGCAACTGCTGGCGACCAAAATGGCTTCATCAAAACGCCGACCTTTCGCAGCGAGCCGGTCGATGTTCGGTGTGCGCGCCTCGGGATTGCCGTAGCAGCCGAGATCATTCCAACTCACGTCGTCCGCGATGAAGAGAATCGCATTAGGACGATCCATCGCGTGGGCGAAGACAGTGATGAAAAGCTGGAGCAGAAGAAGTCGGAGCATGGGAAGTCTCATTTCTTTCCCTTCCTCTTTTTCTTTCCTGGTGCTTTTTCGCCATCTCCGGACGCGGCCTTGGTGCGATTCAAGTCGGCAAGAAGGCGTGCGGTGTATCCTGCGAAGCGCCCGTCGGGTGATTCGCCTTTGGCAGGCAGTTTCTTGATTTCTTCGGCGATGGGTTTGGCCTTGTCGCCAAGATCGCCGATCGCATTGAGGGCGCTCATGGTGGTGAAGACGTCGTGCTGGCTCCAGTTCGCGAGATTCACGAGTTTCGGCAATGCAGCAGCGCGGTCGGCATCGCTGCCGTATTTGGCGAGCGCCCAGTTGGCGACGACTTGAACGTAGGTGGAGCTGTCACCGGCGGCTTTCGTCATCTCATCATGCGCGGCGGCGAGGCCTTCCTTGCCGCGCATGAGGATGCCCATGGTGCTCCAGTAACGGATGGCGTTGTCCTTGTCGGCGAAACCAGCTTTGAGATCGGTCATCGCGTCGGATTTCATCGACGAGGCTTCACCGGCGGCCTTCAGGATGCGGGCGAGCGGGTAGAGCTTGTCGTCGTGCGCCATGTCGTAGGGCGTGGTGCCTTCGGAACGTTGATGCATCTCGCCTTCGGGCAGAAGGCCGACGTCGCGAATTTTCATCGCGAGGCCTTCCTGCGCCGCGCGCATTTTCGCCAGCGTGTCAGCGTGTTCAGGCGAGGTGGCGAGGTTGTGAACTTCGTCAGGATCGCTCTGCAGGTCGTAGAGTTCCTCGGGATCCTTCGGCTCCTTCCAGAAGATCGACTGCTCGGGTGTGAGCTTGCCTTCGTCGTAGAGTTTCCGCCAAGCAGCGGTGGTGGGCGTTTCAAACTGATATGCCACGTGCTGGCCCTGCGAGAGATGCGGCATGTAATTGCGCAGATAGACGAAGCGTCCGTCCGTGACGCTGCGCACGCAGTCGTAGCGCTCGTCCATGCGGCCACGGAAACCGTAGATGAAGGGCTGCGGCTCGGACTGATATTTTCCGGCGAAGGCGTGACCCTGCATCCACTCCGGCGGCTGCACGCCAATGATGCTCAGCAGCGTAGGTGCGAGATCGACGAAGCTCACGAGGCGGTCGGACTTCACGCCAGGCGCGTATTCCTTCGGGGCGAGGTGTTTCCACTTCGGCGGGAAGTACACGACCATCGGCACCTGCAGACCGGAATTGCACGGCCAGCGCTTGCTGCGCGGCATGCCGCTGCCGTGGTCGGCGTAGTAAAACACGATCGTGTCCTCGGCGAGACCCGCGTCCTCGATTTCCTTCAGGCGTCTGCCTGCAGAAGCATCGGCGAGCGTCACCTGATCATAATACTGCGCCCAATCCTGACGCACTTCCGGAATGTCGGGATGATAGGCGGGCACGCGCACCTTCGCGGGATCATGAATCGCCACGTGCGGACGTTTGCGAATCTGGCTCTCGTGGCTGCAGGTTTCGTTGAAGATGGCAAAGAAGGGCTGGCCTTCCGCACGGTTCTTCCAGTGCGCGTTGCCGGCGGAGACATCCCACACGCCTTCGGGCTTGGCGAGGTTGTAGTCCTCCTTGCTGCAGTTCGTGCAGTAGTAACCGGCTTCACGCAGGAACTGCGGATACATCTTCGTGCCTTTCGGCATCGGCACCATGCTGCGCATGTGCTGGCCGCCGGTGGAGGGCGAATACATGCCCGCGATGATCGTCGTGCGTGCTGCGGCGCACACGGGACCGCAGGACCATGCATGTTTGAAAAGCATGCCCTTCGCCGCCAGCGCATCGACCACAGGCGTGTCCGCATACGTGTCGCCGTAGCAGCCCATGTGCGGTCCATGGTCTTCGCTGGTGAGCCAGAGGATGTTCGGCCGGTCGGCGGCGAATGCCGATGACAGGATGACAAAGGACGAAAGAAGGAGGCACAGGAGCTTCATGGGGCGGTTGGAACGAAAGCATGTGCCGTGATCCTTCACATCATTGCGTCTGCATGGACAAAGCCGCCGCCGGGATTGTGCTGCGCAGGCGCATGCGATAGACGGTGTCGCCAGCGGGCGATTTCTATGCGTCCATTCGCATGCAATGAACCTCCGCACTGAACTTCAGGCCGAATACGCCCGCTACCGCACCCGCCGCTGGTTTTTCAAAGACTGCGGCGTGGGCCTGGCGAGCATTGCGGCGATGGATCTGATGCGTGG
>NZ_JAGRPF010000153.1 GCF_020439865.1 Prosthecobacter sp. | reverse complement strand
TCTTCAGCTCCTGGTCGATGGAGATGTTGCTGGCCCATCCGGCGGGATTGCCACCACCACCCATGATGTTGCCCTTCATGAGCTCGTCGCAGGTCAGCAGGCAGCTCATGCCGCGCATGTGACTGTCACCGTCGCCACGCACCTTGTTGGCGATGCCATGCAGGATGAGCATCTGCTTCTTGAAGGGCTCCAGCGGCTTCAGGATCGTCTTGAAGCTGAAATCCTCGCCCTGCTGATCGGGCCAGAACTCTTTCGGCAGCGTGCCGTTCGGCGAGAACATGATGACAAGCCGCTGGCGCTTCTGCGGAGCGGGTGCGCCGGTGATGCTGGGCAGGCCGGCGAGGAAGGGCAGGGCACCGGCGGAGATGCCGAGATCGCGCAGGAATTGACGGCGGTGAAGGTGTTTCATGGGGGTAAAACTGCTACGACTTGGACGCGTTCATCTTGCGTTTGTCGTCAGCAAATCAAGGCAGCTCTTTGAGCTGAATGTGACGGTATTCCATCACACCGCGGTCGCCTTCGAGGCCGATGGGGCCGGTGGGCGGCAGCGCGAGCGCGGCTTCGAGCACCTCGCCATTGCAGGTGCAATGCGCCACGCCGTCCTTCACCTCGACAACCATCTGATTCCACTCCTGCGGCTTGTATTGCTTCAGGTCTTTGTAGGGACCGGCGACGAGGTAATCGCGGCATTGAAGCTGAGGTTTGCGGATGAAGACACCGCTGTCGGCGTTCACGCTGGCGCGAAACTCGAGCTTCAGGATGAAGTTCTTCGGGAACTCGGCCACGGTGTAAAGCTGGCCCGTGAGCTTGTCCATTTCATCGGGGAAGGTGACGGCGATGACGCCGTCTTTGACGATGTAACGGCCTGCGTCGGCGGCCTCGGTCTTGCCATCGTGCTTCTCGGTCACCTCGCCGATCTTCGGATCCTTGCGGTCAGTCTTGGCGCGAAAGCACCAGCCGGTGAGGTCCTTGCCATTGAAGAGCGAGATGAAGCCAGCCTCCGGCTGCCAGTCTTCGGCATGCAGGGTGGACGTGGCGAGGGCAATGAGGAGGGCGATGTGTTTCATGGTTGTGGAGTGAACTATTACTTCGGAACGACGGTGAATCCTTCTTTGCTGTCCTTGATCAGCCAGCCCGCGGATTCGAGCTGTTTTCTCAAAGTGTCGGCGGTGGCCCAGTCCTTGGCCTGCTTCGCGTCCCAGCGTTGTTGGGCAAGAGTCTGGATGTCAGCGGGAACCTCGGTGGGAGCTTCAGCGACGATGGCAGGGAGCTGGAGGCCAAGGGTGTTGAGCATGAAATTAAGGCCGCCACGCATGGTGGTGGCCTCCTCATTGGAAAGCGTGGCAGGCTTGAGCTTGTTGAGCGTGCCAAAAATCGAGCCGAGCGCACCCGGGACGTTGAGGTCATGGCACAGCAGTTTCCACGCCTCGGCGAACGGGCCTGGAGTGGTCGAGTGTTGGAGTGCTGGAGAAATCCCGGAGAGCGCCCTGTCGGCCTTCGCAAGTTTTTGCAGTGCCTGCCGTGCAGAGTCGAGGCTGTGCAGGGTGAAGTTCAGTGGCGCACTGTAGTGACCGTAGATGAGGACGTAGCGCACTTCGACGGCACTGTAACCCCTCTTCGCCAGATCCTCGAGCGTGTAGAGATTGCCGAGGCTCTTGCTCATCTTGGCACCGTCCACCGTGAGATGGGCGACGTGCATCCAGTGGTGCGCGAACTTGCCGTGTGTGCTGCAGCAGCTCTGAGCGATTTCGTTTTCGTGATGCGGGAAGATCAGATCCACACCACCACTGTGCAGGTCGAAGTCCTCGCCAAGATACTCGAGAATCATCGCGCTGCATTCGAGATGCCAGCCGGGACGGCCTTCGCCCCAAGGGCTGGGCCAGTAGTTCGCTCCATCCTCAGGCTTGCGGGCTTTCCAAAGGGCGAAGTCGGTGAGCGAGTCCTTCGTGTACTCGTCCCAGTCCGTTGCGCTGGCGGCTTCACTGGCGCCGAGGCGCAGTTCACGGTCTTCGAGGTGACTGAGCTTGCCGTAGTCTTTGAAGGAGGCGACCCGGAAGTACACACTGCCATCCGAACCGGCATAGGCGTGGCCGTTGGCGATGAGTTTCTCGATCATCGCAATTTGATGCGGAATGTGCGCCACAGCGCTCGGCTCGACATGCGGAGCGAGGAGGTTGAGCACGGTGCAATCCGCATGAAACTTCTCCGTCCAGCCGCGGGTGAAGTCAGTCAGACTTTGCCCGGCCTTCTGCGAATCGCGGATCGTCTTGTCATCCACGTCGGTGATATTGCGGACATGAAGCGTGGGAGTGCCTCCAGCTTCGACCACACGGCGCATGATGTCCTGGGCGACGAAAGTGCGGAAGTTTCCGATGTGAGCCGGGCCATACACGGTGGGGCCGCAGCAGTAGAAACGCAGAGTTTTGCCGTCGAGCGGAGTTACTTCGCGTTCGGTGCGGGTCAGCGTGTCGTGGAGGGTTAGACGGTTGGGCATTCGGGGCGCGAAGATGGCAGAGTCGGGCCGTGGAGCAAGGGGAAGGCGAAGCATCACTTGCTCTTTGTTCCCTCGGACGTATTCTTTCATCCCAACTCCAAAACGGGGGCGTACCGGTTTCGACGGGTAGTCTTAGTTCGGAGCTGCATGCCGAGGATGATTCGTTGGCCTCGTTAAACACCGAATCAAAAACATAAATGTGAACTCTAACGAGCTCGCCCTCGCAGCTTAAGCACTGCGACATCCTTCAGGCAATGTCTGGTAGCCTGAACGATGACACCACCAGGCTGGGCTGATGGCCGGGCGACCGGGTCACAGTCGAGATCAAACAGGACGCTGGGTGAAGAGCAGACTGTCCCTCGTCGGCTCCCACCGAGACCAAAAGAGTGACTGAGCATGGAGATGCTACGGGCAACGGTTATTCGGACAGGGGTTCAACTCCCCTCGCCTCCACCATTTTCCCTTCAGGAGCCGCTCGATCGAGGGCTCCTGAAGTGGGGAGGTGGTGTCGGACGTCGTCAGGTTTGCGGCTGCAGCCGTGAGATTTTTCGTCCAATGGCTGCGTTGTGAGAACTGATACTGCCATGAGTCAGCCAGACGTTGTTCCCCACCACGAACTCCTCACCAACCGGCGTGATTTCCTGCGTCGTGGTGGAGCGGGTTTCGGTGCCTTGGCGTTGTCGGCGCTCATGGGTGAGTCTTCGCTGATGGCCGCGCTCGGAGACTCAGGCGGAAAGCCCGGGACGCCACAGTCCGCCAGGCTTGCCCACAAGGCAGGAAAGGCGAAGAACGTGATCTTCCTCTTCATGGAAGGAGGCCCGAGCCACATCGATTTGTTTGACCCCAAGCCGCTGCTGCGACAGATCGCCGGACAGTCGCTGCCGGACAGTTTTGGAACCGTCATCACGGCCATGGGGGAAAGTCGCGCACCGTTGCTCGCGGACAAGCGCGAGTGGAAGCAGCACGGCGAAAGCGGCCTGTGGATCTCCGACTGGCTGCCGCACACTGCACAGGTGGCGGATGAACTGTGCGTGATCCGTTCCTGTGTCTCCAATGGCATCAATCATGCCGGCGGTGTGTGCCAGATGAACACCGGCAGCGTTTTCGGCGGCCGCCCTTCGCTGGGGGCCTGGGTGAATTACGGGCTGGGCACCGAGAACCGCAATCTGCCCGCCTTTGTCGTCATCAAAGACACCGAAACGCAGGTGGTGAACGGCGTGCGCAACTGGGGAGCCGGCTTCATGCCTGCAACCTATCAGGGCGTCGAGTTCGAAGGTGGCACCACGCCGATCGACAATCTTGCCACCCCGAAGGGCATCAGTCCGGCGCGGCAAAAGGGCAAGCTCGGTTTTCTCAACAAACTGAACCGCGATTTCGGCGCCAACCGCACTGACAACACTGAGCTCGATGCACGCATCCGCGCCTATGAGCTGGCTTTTCGCATGCAGGCGGAGGCGCCGGAGGCCGTCGACATGCGGGGTGAGTCTGAGGCCATCAAGAAACTCTACGGAATTGACGATCCCAAGACCGAAGTCATGGGCCGCAACTGCCTGCTCGCCCGTCGTCTCGTCGAACGCGGCGTCCGCTTTGTTCAGCTCTATCACGGCAGCGGCAGCAAGTGGGACGCACATGACAAGATCGAACAGAACCACACGAAGTACTGTGGTGAACAGGACAAGCCGGTTGCGGGGCTGCTTCGCGACCTCAAATCACGCGGTCTTCTCGATGAGACATTGGTTGTCTGGGGCGGCGAATTTGGCCGTACGCCGATGAGTGAAAAAGGGGATGGGCGCGACCACAATCCGACCGGATTCACCATGTGGATGGCCGGTGGTGGCGTGAAAGCCGGAACAACAGTCGGCAGCACCGATGATCTCGGCCTCCGTGCCGTCGAGGACAAGCTTCATGTCCATGATCTTCACGCCACCATCCTGCATTTGATGGGCATCGACCACACGCGGCTTGTTTACACCCACAAAGGCCGTCCAGAGCGCATCGACATGAACGAAGGAAATCCCTACACGCGGATTCGCGCGTAAGTTGTTACGCCTTCTTCTTGCGAGTTCCTCGGGGAATGGCATTGCCTTGGCCTGCATGAACACAACATGGGACGTCATCATCATCGGCGGAGGGCCTGCGGGCTCGACTGCCGCGATGACGTTGCGACAACTGGGCCGAAAAGTGTTGGTGCTGGAGAAGGACAGGTTTCCACGCTTTCACGTGGGCGAATCATTGCTGCCCTACAATCGGCCCATTTTTGATGAGCTAGGTGTCTGGCCTCAGATTCAGGCCGCCGGCTTCATGGTCAAACGTGGCGCGCAGTTCTGGATGGGCGACGGTTCCATGCACACGCGGCTGCATTTCGCCCGCGGATCCTTCACCGAGTTTCCTGAATCTCTCCAGGTCGAGCGTGCGAAGTTTGACGACATTCTCCTGCGTCATGCCGAATCGCTCGGAGCCAAGGTGCGTGAGGGGGCGCTCGTCACCGGACATCGGGTCGAACAGGACCGTGTCGTTGTCACCTTTTGCGGCGAGGACGCTTCGGAACACACGGCCGAAGCCGCATTCCTCATGGATGCGAGCGGCTTGGGCAATTTCACCGCAAACCGCGAGCAGTTGCGCGAGTACTATCCCGGTCACAAAAAGATCGCCATCTTCGGCCACTACGCCGGCGTGCAGATGCCTGATGGAGACGAACGTGGAGACATCCTCATCGTGCGCCGCAAAAACTCCTGGTTCTGGATGATTCCGCTGGAGGACGACAAGGTCAGCGTCGGCCTCGTGCTGGACCTGGATGAGTTCAAGACGCTCAAACAGGAGCCGCAGCTCGTCTTTGATGAAGCCGTGGCCGGCACCAAGACGGTACAGGAGCGCATGATGAACGCCCGACCGCTGACCCAGGGGCATGTGCTCAGTGACTTCTCCTACACAAATCGCAGACTGGTCTCCGATCGCGTGGTGCGTGTCGGCGATGCCGCCGGTTTCATTGACCCCATTTTTTCCAGCGGCGTCATGCTGGCGATGCACAGCGCGCAAAAGGGCGCGGAAGTTGTTCATGCGGCGATCGCGTCCGGCAGGGCGATGACTTTCGCCATGAGGCGCTACGAGTGGCTGACTCGCAGGCACGTGGGCCGTTTCTGGCAGTTCATCGAGAAGTTCTACACCAAGCACTTCGCGCAGCTTTTCTTCCAGCCGAACAACAAGTTCCGCATGGTCTGCGCCATCAACTGCATCCTCGCCGGCCGTCCTGACATGACCTTCGGCACGTGGTGGCGGCTGCGCGTCTTTTTCCTGCTTGTCTGGATTCAGAAGCGCTTCGCACTGGCGAAGCCGATCGAGATCGGGTGATCAGCGCAGCTTGACCCGCAGCATCGGCGCGGAGCGAGTGTCGTTTTCCTTGGTGGCAAAGGCGTGCACAAGGCCGCTGGCTGCGGTTTCGTTTGTTTCGCGGCAGATGATCAGCGTGGCAATCTGGTTGGTGTCCGCGGAAAGAAAATCCACCAGATCCTTGCTCCGCAGCTTGCGTGTGCCGCGGTTCACACCTTGGGCGATCTCGAACTGGCCGAGTCGTTTCACCTTTCCGGCGACGGGCTGGTAATACTCCGCCTGCGCTGGATCATGCGCCGGGGCAAGCTGCCAGGAGAGTCCGTTTTCCTCCCACGCATCCTCGCTCTCATCCAGCACGCCATACACGGCAAAAGTGCTGTCCGGCACGAAGCTGGCGAACCCGAGCTCGCTCGGCTCGATGGTCAGCACAAGTTCCGCATCTTCGATCTGGCGACCGCTGAACTTGCTCAGATCAAAGGCGATGTAGCCTTTGCGATTCAGCTCCGGTTTTGATTCGATGCTGCGTTTCACGCGGAAGAAGGGATGCTTTCCAAAGTCCTCCGTCGGCTTGTCGGTGGACTGGATGTAGCTGTCCTTGCCGTGACCGAATGCCGTTGTGATTGCCTGCCAGCCGTCGCCAGAGTCCATCACGGTGGTGGGCTGCCAGCGGTTCGGTTCTGGGTCGGTGCCTGAGGCGGGGTTCAGCAGGCCACGGAACCAGCCGCTGTCCACGCGCTCGCCTTTTTCGAGCTTCTTGCTGGCCGCTCCGGTCTTGTCATTGACCTCCACAAGACCTTCCAGCACCTGCACCATGTACTTGCCGTCTTCGCCGGCGCTGAGACCAAACTTGGTTCCCCAGTCGATCACCTTGGCATCCTTGGTGTCGATGCTGAATCCCTTGGCCTGCGGCGGAACCTCGGCCACGAGCGTGCCGCGGCGAAGTTTGCAGTTCATCGCGTCGAGCACTTCGACCGTCGCCGGTGCTTCCAGGACAAGTTCCGCACCGCTGTCGAAGCGCAGCACGGCGAGTCCCTCGATCAAATCGAGCATGCCAGGTTTCAGACGTGCTCCCTCCACTGTTGGCAGACTGCTGCCGGCCCACTGGCATTGCTGCGAGCGAATCAATGTGGCCACCGTGCCGTCCCGGCGACCGGGGAGCCAGACGATGGCAAACGTGATGCAAGCCGCGGCAGCCGCCGTGAGCGCATGACGCCACCAGGCTGGTCGTGCGGCTGGTTTGACCTCGGCGACGGTTTGTGAATGGAAAGAGTCGTCAAAGCACAGTTCTGCTCGCTGATGGAGAGCCTTGGCGAAGAAAGCGCGGGCTTCGGCGTCGTTGCGCAGCTCGGTTTCGAGCGCTGAGATTTCCTCGGCACCGAGTCTTTCGTCCGCATAGCGTTCGGACAGTTCCAACAGTCGAAATTGATCCGCAGGCTTCATGATCCGGCTCCTTCCAGTTTGAGTTCCTTTTCCACGCAGGTCAGCAAATTCATCCGAATGCGGCTCAGCGCACGGTACACCGCACCCACCGTGCTGCGAATGCGCTCCGCCACTCCGTCGATCTCCAGATCCTCGAAGTAGCGCAGCGTGACGAGCTGGCGATGGGCGGCAGGGAGCTTTGCGACGCACACACGCAGGGCATCACCACGGCGGTCGCTGCTTTCGCTGAGCTTCGAGACTTCGTCGTGGAGCAGTTCCAGCACGTCATCGCTCAGCGGCGTGGCCTCGCGCTTTTTCTGTCGGCGGTGCGTCAGCACCTGATGAAACGCCGTCTTCCGCGCCCACGCGAGAAAGTTGGTGCCCGGCTCGAACTGGTCGAAGCAGCGCCACAGGATCATCTTCGTCTGCTGGAGGATGTCGTCCGCATCATGCGGGGCCGGCACCATGCTATAGACATAGACGCCGAGCGCGCGGTCGTGGCGCGTCAGCAGTTCGAGGAATTCCTGGGTGCGATCGGTGTCAGACATGGCATGGAAACATCGTGGAAGAGGCAGTCGTACACAACAGGCCCCTGCCGCGTAGTTTTGGACAGAAATCTTGTCCAAATCGCAGCTCAGGTGTCCTTTTCAGTGCCCAGACCATGATTCGAGCCCTTTTCCTTCTCACGGCCACCATCTCCGCAGCCGTCGCTCCGGATGCGGAGTCGTTGAAGTTTTTCGAGAAGGAAGTGCGCCCGCTTCTGGTCGAGTCCTGCTATGAGTGCCACAGCGTGCAGAAGCACAAGGGCGGGCTGCGGCTCGACAACCTGCCCTACATCCTTCAGGGCGGTGAAACCGGCCCGGCCATTGTTCCGCACAAGCCGGAGGTCTCGCTGCTGATGAAGCTGGTGAAGTATGAGGATCCTGACATGGAGATGCCCCCGGATGGCAAGCTCAGTGCTGACAAGATCGAGATTCTCAATCGCTGGATCGCCATGGGCGCTCCCTGGCCGGAGGCCGAAGTCGCGGCGGCCAAACCGGCGCGCAAGCCGGGGCAGATCACTGAAGAGGACCGGAAGTGGTGGGCGTTTCAGCCGGTGAAGAGGCCCGAAGTTCCAAGTTTCAGGTTTCAAGTTGCAAGTTCTCTCCCACCGGGGGCACAGACCAACTTGAAACCTGAAACTTCCAACTTGGAACTGGGCCGCAATCCCATTGATGCCTTCATCCAGGCCAAGCTCTCAGAGAACGGACTGCACCCATCCGCGCCCGCCGATCCGGTCGCCTTCATCCGCCGTGCCACGTTTGATCTCACCGGTCTGCCGCCGACGCCTGATGAAGTTGAAGCCTTCGTGCATGATTCGTATGCGACCAACGGATCGCCGGAAACCAAGGCGAAGCTGATCGACCGCCTGCTCGATTCACCTCGTTACGGCGAACGCTGGGCGCAGCACTGGCTCGACCTCGTGCGCTACGCCGAGAGCGAGGGCTATCGCCTTGATGCGTATCGCCCGAATGTGTGGCCCTACCGTGACTACGTCGTTCGTTCACTCAACAACGACAAGCCTTACGACCAGTTCGTGCGCGAGCAGATTGCCGGTGACGAGATGCTTTACGCCCGCGGCAAATCGGTGCCTGAAACCAGCGAAGAACTCGATCTGCTTACGGCGACGGGTTTCCTGCGTCACACGATCTACGAGTACAATCAGCGCGACTCCGAAGGCCAGTGGAAGCTCATCATGAACGAGGTCACCGATGTGACCGCGGACGTCTTCATGGGCATGAGCGTTCAGTGTGCGCAATGTCACGATCACAAGTTCGACCCGATCCTGCAGAAGGATTATTACCGCCTGCAGGCCTTCCTCTCGAACATCACCTGGGCCGAGGACAAGCCCTACGCCACGCAGGCGCAGATCGACGAGTATCACGCGAAGTTGAAAGTCTGGGAGGATGCCACGCAGGAGCCGCGGGCGATCATTGATGCGATCGTCGAACCGCGGATTGCAGGTGCGCAGAAGAACGCGATCACGAAGTTTCCCGAGGAGATTCAGGCCATGTTCGCCAAGTCGCGTGAGCAGCGCACACCGTACGAGGAACAGATCGTCGAACTCGCCGGACGGCAGATTTACTACGAGCGCGTTCGCTACAAGGCTGACAAGCTCAAAGAACCCGAGGCCACACGGTATCGTGAAGCAAAGGCGAAACTCGCCGAGTTCGATCACCTCAAGCCCAAAGACCTCATACCCACGCTCGCCGTCGGAGAAACGGGGCAACAGGCGCCTCAAACGAAATTCGCATCACGCAAAGCTGGCGAGGTCACCACGGCTCCAGGCTTCCTGACCATCCTCGATCCCAACGATGCCGCAATACCTGCTCCCAAGCCCGATGCTCTCACCAGCGGGCGCCGCACCGTGCTGGCGAACTGGCTCACGAGTCCGCAGAATCCGCTCACCGCACGCGTGATCGTCAACCGTGTGTGGCAGTATCATTTCGGCAAAGGCATCGTCTCCACCGCGAGTGACTTTGGACGCCTTGGCGACAAGCCTTCGCATCCTGAACTGCTCGACTGGCTGACGAGCGAGTTCATCAAAAGCGGTTGGAAATTGAAAACGCTGCACCGGCTCATCATGGCCAGCGCCGCCTATCAGCAGAGCGCCGCCGGCAATCCGGAGGCGCTGCTCAAGGATCCAGAGAACCGTCTCCTCTGGCGTTACAGTCCGCAACGTCTGGATGCCGAGCAGGCGCGCGATTCGATGCTTGCCGCCAGCGGCGAGCTCGATCTTACGATGGGAGGGGAAGGGGTGGAGAAGTCGAAACCGCGTCGCAGCCTCTATCTGCGCAAGATGCGCAACACGCCGGACGCTTTTCTCGCGAGCCTCGACGCGCCTCCCGGATTTCAAAGCACTCCGGAACGACAGGCCACCACCACTGCGACCCAGAGCCTGCTCATGGTCAATGGGGACTGGCCGCTCGACCGCGCCCGCGCCATGGCCGCGCGTTTGATGAAGGACGATCCGAAGGATGAGGCGAAACGCGTCGCCGACGCCTATGCGCTTGTTTTTTCGCGCCAGCCCACGAAGCAGGAAGCTGGTGCCGCACTCGCATTTCTCAAAGCACAACGCTCGCTCCTTCAGCGCGAGGCACCGCCGCCTCCTCCGGTTGCGACGCCGCTGGCGGATGCTCAGAAATTCTTTGGCCCGGAACCGGCCGCCCGCACCGCGAAGACCTTCGTGCTCCAGCCCGGGACTCCGAACGAGAAGCTTCGTGTGAATCTCGAAGGCAGAACCGAGGGGGAGCAGTTCTCCGTCGAGGCTGTCATAAACCTCCGCTCGCTCTATCCCGATGCGAGTGTGAGAACCATCGCCTCCCGCTGGAACAACGACAAGGCGGCTCCCGGTTGGTCGCTTGGCGTCACGAGCACCAAGTCAGCCCACAAACCCAACAATCTGATTGTCCAGCTCAACGGTTTCGATTTCCAAGGCAGCCCTGTCTATGAGGTGGTCGTCTCAGGTATCATCATTCCAGTCGGCAAGCCTTACTACATTGCCGCAAGCTTGGACAACCATCCTGCTTCCGGTCAGAACTTTGGTGGCACGGTCACCTTCCATGCCCGTGATTTGAGCGATCCCCACGCCGAAATGCAGACGGCGACGGTCTCACACCAGATTGTCGGCGGATATGTCAACAAAGACCGCACCTTGTATGTGGGCGGTCGTGACACCGACAAGCGCAGCCTGTGGGACGGGGCGATCGCCCGCGTGGCCCTCCGCGACGGCATTTTGGACGCAGGCAGGCTCATGACTTGGACGGTGAACAGCGATCCCACCTGCATCGCCGACATCTCCGCTGATCAGGCGGCCGCCATGTTGAAGGCGCCGAAAGAGTCCCGTTGGAGCTGGGAATCGAGTGTTGCAGCGGCCAAGACAAGCGGTGCCACCGATCCGAGTCGCGAAGCTCTCACGGATCTCTGCCATGCGCTGCTAAACTCGAACGAGTTCTTCTACTTGCAGTAGGCGACCCGGTTCAAGGTCAGTTGGCAGTCGGTCTTTCGATGCTGGCGTCGATCTTCTTGAGGGCGATCCACAGATCGGGATCCTCGGGGTGGCCGTTGAACAGGATTTTCCCCTCGGAGGTGATCAAGGTCATGCGAGGCATCGTGTCGACTTCCAGAATCTTGGTGTAGGGCCGCTCGGCGGGCTCGACGAGCCAGGGAATGTTTGTGTCGAGCTCCTTCCGGAAACGCTCCGCAATGCCTTCCGCATTTTCTTCGTCTTTGTTCATGGCGACAACGACGATGCCGTGAGGGGCAAGCAGTTCGCTCTTTCGCTTCATTGCCGGCATCAACTGCAGGCAAGGGACGCAAAATGAGGCCCAGAAGTCGATGAGTATGGCCTTTTTGCCCTGAAGCTGGTCATGCAGCGTGGTGGCCTCTCCCATCGAAGTGGTGACCGGAATTTTGAGATCGACCGTCAGGCTTGCCATCTTGGCTTCGAGCTGAAACTTTTCGATCGCCTGGGTGAAAACCGACACCTGCTGAGGATTGAGCCATATGGCTTCAAGGACATTCTTCTTGAATCCGGCTTCGTCCTTCGCTTCAGCGGCGATCAGCGCCTTGATGTAGGCCGCAAAACCTTTCACGGCCTCTGCATTCGGCATGGCGGCGGCACTGTTTGGATCGAATGACGAAGCGAGGATTTCGACTTCGGGCAGAATCTGCGAGAGGAACTTCGTGTTCTGCTGCCGGAGGCCCCATACAAGTTTGGCTTCGATGATCTGCTGGCGAGGTACGCCGACCTTGTTGGCTTCCTTGGTGAGTTCCTGCAGTTCCTCCTCGTTGATCGCCATCGAGAACATGCGTTGCAGCAGCGCTTTGACTCCGGCTGCGGCCTCTTCTGCAGCTGTGGCTTGGGCGTGCAGGGAGATGGATCCGAGGCAGAGAACGAGAGCGCAGATAAACGGTTTCATGTGCTGTAAACGTCTCGTTTCCAATGCAAGTGTCGAGCAGAAAGTCAGGTTCGGCGGGATGAATGAAAGATGCTGCTCACGGCGGGCGACTCCTGTGTCTTCTCTCAACCATGAAACACACACTCACCCTGACTTGGATGCTCGCGGCGGCTACGATTGCCGGAGCTGCGGACAACACCCCGCCGGAAGGCTTCACGGCACTCTTTAATGGCAAGGACATCTCCTCCGGCTGGTATGGCTGGGGCACCCAGGATCCGACCGATCTTTGGAACATGACACCCGAACAGCGGGCCGAATACAAAAAGTTGTCCATCGACGGCGGGTTGAAGGATGCCAAGGGCAACGACAAGGGCGACCACATCAACGCACACTGGAAGGTGGAGAACGGCGAACTCGTCAATGACGGCAAGGGTTTGTATCTCACCACTGACAAGGACTACGGTGACTTCGAACTGATGGTCGACTACAAGATGCTCCCGCTGGGCGACAGCGGCATCTACCTGCGTGGCATTCCGCAGGTGCAGATCTGGGACTACACGGAAGAGGCCAAGTTCAAGCTCGGTGCCGACAAGGGTTCCGGCGGTCTTTGGAACAACAAGAACGAGGAAGGCAAGTATCCGACCAAGCTCATGGACAAGCCTTTCGGCGAGTGGAACCACTTCCACATCAAGATGATCGGCGAGCGTGTGACCGTGATCTTCAACGGCGAAACGGTGGTGAACAACGCCGTGCTCGAAAACTTCTTCGCCAACCGCAAGGCCGGCTACCTGGCCTATGGCAAGAAGGACGCCAAGGCGAAGGATGCTCCTGCTGAAAAGGCGCCGAATGGCTGGTTCCCCGATCCTGCCTTTGCCAAAGGCCCCATTCAGCTCCAGACGCACGGCAGCGAGATCCGCTGGAAGAACGTTTATGTCCGCGAAATCCCCGCGGATGAAGCAAATCAGGAGCTCGCCAAGCGTGGCGAAGAAGGCTTCACCGAATACGTCAACGGCAAGGACCTGAGCAACTGGCAGGGCGCGGTGGACAGTTACGAAGTCGTGGATGGTGCGATCACCTGCAAGCCGGGCAAGGGCGGCGATCTGTTGACGAAGGACGAGTTCGAGAACGGCATCATCCGCGTCGAGTTCAAGCTGCCGAAAGCCGGCAACAACGGCATCGCGCTGCGCACGCCGCTGGGCGGTCACTCCGCCTCGGATGGTCTCGAACTTCAGGTCATCGACAGCGACGGCTACAACGAGAAGCAGGCCGCCGCAGGCAAGGCGGGGTTGCAGCCCTATCAGTATCACGGCTCCCTCTACCACTGCGTCGGTGCCAAGCACGGCTACCTGCGTCCGGTGGGCGAATGGAACTTCCAGGAGATCGAAGTCGATGGCCAGAAGATCAAGGTCACGCTCAATGGCACCAAGATTCTCGACGTGGACATCGCCTCTCTCGATCGCAGCCAGATCGCCCACCCGCCGAAAGGCCTCGACCACACGAAGGGCTACATCGGCTTCGCCGGCCACAGTGATCCGGTCGTGTTCCGCAGCTTTCGTGTGAAGCAGAAGTAATCGCCTCTGTGCTCATTTGATAAAAACCCGTCAGACCGCAAGGTCTGACGGGTTTTTTCTTTGACGGATTGGGCGAGGTTTCGGCGATTACGCAGCCTCGGCCAGTTCCTCGGACTTGGCTTCGCCCTTGAATTCGAGCTCTTCCTCGATGCGGAGGTTCTCGACGATGTAGGTCTGGCGTTCGGGTGTGTTTTTGCCCATGTAGAACGTGAGCATCTCCTTGATGCTCTTCTGCTCGGGCATGGTGACAGGTTCGAGGCGCATGTGGGGGCCGATGAAGTGCTTGAACTCGTCGGGGGAGATTTCGCCGAGGCCTTTGAAGCGGGTGATCTCGGCGGACTTACCGCAGCGGTGGATGGCGCGCTGGCGCTCCTCATCGCTATAGCAGTAGTAGGTCTCCCGCTTGTTGCGGACGCGAAAGAGCGGCGTCTGCAGGATATAGAGGTGGCCTTTGCGCACGAGTTCTGGGAAGAACTGCAGGAAGTAGGTGATCATCAACAGACGGATGTGCATGCCGTCCACATCAGCATCGGTGGCGAGCACGACGCGGTTGAAGCGGAGTTCTTCGAGGTCCTCTTCGATCTGCAGGGCGTTTGCCAGGAGGTAAAACTCCTCGTTTTCATAGACGACCTTGCGGGTGAGACCGAAACAATTGAGGGGCTTTCCTCGCAGGCTGAAAACGGCCTGCGTCTCGACATCGCGGCTCTTGGTGATGCTGCCGGAGGCACTGTCACCTTCGGTGATGAAGAGGGTGCTGTCGTCGCGGCGTTTGTCCTTGGTGTCGAAGTGGACGCGGCAGTCGCGGAGCTTCTTGTTGCAAACCTTGGCCTTTCGGGCGTTTTCGCGGGCGGCCTTTTGGATGCCGCTGATTTCCTTCCGCTCCTTTTCGTTGGAGTTGATCTTCTCCTGCAGCGACTTGGCGATGTCGGCATGCTTATGGAGGAAGTTGTCGAGCTGGGCGGCGATGACGCTCGTGATGTGGCCGCGAAGGTTGCGCCCGTTCGGCTCCATGTGGGTGGATCCGAGCTTGGTCTTGGTCTGCGACTCGAAGACAGGCTCCTGCACCTTGACGCTGACGGCGGCGATGATGCTGCCGCGCACGTCGGCTGGGTCGTACTGCTTTTTGAAGAACTCACGGCACTCCTGCACGATGGCTTCACGGAAAGCGGCGAGGTGGGTGCCCCCCTGGGTGGTGTGCTGGCCGTTGACGAAGCTGTAGTACTCCTCGCCGTAGCCGGTGCCGTGCGTGAAGGCCACCTCCACGTCCTTGCCTTCGAGATGGATGATGGGGTACTGCGGCTCCTCGGTGAGCTTGGCGCGGATGAGATCCATCAGGCCGTCCTTGGACTTAAACTTTTCGCCGTTGAGGATGATGGTGAGGCCGGGGTTCAGCCAGGCGTAGAAACGCAGCATCTCGCGC
The DNA here is from genome assembly GCF_020439865.1 of Prosthecobacter sp. Classification (GTDB taxonomy): domain Bacteria; phylum Verrucomicrobiota; class Verrucomicrobiia; order Verrucomicrobiales; family Verrucomicrobiaceae; genus Prosthecobacter. The sequence goes on along the minus strand of NZ_JAGRPF010000153.1, from coordinate 41,113 downwards.
ACGAAATCGAGACGGAAATGAGTGTCCTCGGCAAAGCTCTCTGCGTCGGCGCGGAAGGCGATGCGCGTGCCGTCAGGCTCGTCGCAGGCCTTGGGCTTGCCCATGTCGTAAACGACGAGGCCTTGGCTGAATTCGATGGAGCGGGTCTGTTTTTCACGGATCGCCTGAATCTCGAAGAACTCGGAGAGGGCGTTGACCGCCTTGATGCCGACGCCGTTGAGGCCGACGGAGCGCTTGAAGACCTCACTGTCGTACTTGGCGCCTGTGTTGATCTGCGCGGCGCATTCCATCAGCTTGCCCAGCGGAATTCCGCGGCCGTAGTCGCGCACGGTGACGGTTTGATCTTCGGTGATGCTGATCTCGATGGTATTGCCGAAGCCCATGACGTGCTCGTCGATGCAGTTGTCGAGCACTTCCTTGAGCAGCACGTAGATGCCGTCCTCGGGGAGGGAACCGTCGCCCAGCTTGCCGATGTACATGCCGGGTCGGAGACGGATGTGCTCGCGCCAGTCGAGGGATTTGATGGAGTCTTCAGTGTAACCGTGTGCAGGGGCTGGTGTGGCCATGGAGAATGACGAAATGGGAATGGGAAATGACGATCGCAACTGCGTGAAATGGCAGAAGGGGAAGGGGGAGTCAAGGATGTGTCCACAACTCCGGTTCCATGAGGCAAGCACGGTACTTCCGAAAGGGAACTCCTGTCTGGTGGCGCTGGCGCCTAGTCCTTGACGGTCTTGCGTGCCTCGGTGACGAGGTTTTGGAAGAGCTGGCGCTGCTCGGCAAGCGCTGCGACACGGTCTTCCTGCTTGGCACGTGCTTCGAGGCAGACGAAGCCCTCATAGTCGGCTTCTACGAGCAGCCGGGCCAGTTTGTCATACGGATAGTCGCCCGTGTTCACCTCGCGGATGTGCACCGTGTGTCCGAGGTAATCTTTGACCTTGGCGAAATTGGCCTCGATCCCGTCACCAGAGAGGTCTTCGGCATTGGAGTTCCAGCAAACGCGAACGTTGTCGCGTGCGGCCGCCTGCATGATCGTCTGGATATGGCTAAGATTGGAGGTCTCTTTGCCATGCACTTCGAGCCGGATTTCCTGACCGAACCCGAGGGCGTAGTCGCCCAATTCAGCAAGTGCTTTACCGATTTGGGCGAGGGTTTGCTCCACCGGGACTTCTTTCGGCAATGCATTCGGTTTCACCTTGATACCGCTGCCGCCGATGTCGTGGCCGAGTTTGATGTAGGCCTTGGCCCCTTCGATGTTCTTTTTCAGTTCGTCCTCTTTGGGCGAGTGAAACTCGAAATTGGTGCCCATGCCGAGAACCTTGACAGGTGAATCGTCAAAACGACGGCGCACCTCCTGGCGCTGCTCGGGAGTGAGCGAGATGTCTACCTTGTGCGCGTGCTCGACACGAAGTTCAACGGCAAGCACTCCGGCGGTTTCACAGTTCTTGATCAGAGTGGGCAGATCCCAGTCCGCGCCCCACATGTAAGTTACGAGGCCAAACTGGATGTTTTCACCCTTGTAGGTGAGCTTGGAGTCGGCGGCGAAGGCTGCGGCGGCAGAAGTGCCGAGGACGGTGTGGAGGAAATGGCGACGTGAGGACATGGTGGTTCGGGCTTAACGCCTTCGGCCACAGGTTCATTGCATCATCACCGGTAATCCGGATGAAATACAGGCTGCGTTCGGCTCACTGGCTCGCTGCCTTCTCAGCAGCGATGTCCTTGCGGCGGAATCCCTGTACATGACCGGTACCTTGGTAAAGATAGACCTTTTCCACATCTTCAAGACGCATGATCACCCAAGGGGACAGGATGTTTCGCCCGTTTTTGGTGAACACGATATTGTCCGCCAAATGGACGCAGGAGTGGAAGGCGTCGCCGGTGGTGTTGTCTAGAAAGAAAAGGATGTCCCCATATTGGTAAGGGGGATCCACCGGAGTGAACTGCTCGAGGACTTGGCTGGTCGCTAGGCGGGCGTCCAGCAGGTATTCGTGAGGTTCGTAATTGAAGAAGTTGAGCGACGTCCAGTGACAGTCCGGCATGATGCCGTTCTTGGCCATGTCCAGACCCGGATAGGTGTAGAGGAGCTTGCGCGCCAGCGCCGGCAGGAGGTGGGAGATGCCGATGTCATCGACGCCATCGAGTTCGATCACCGACTGAACCAGCGGTTCGAGATCTTTGCGTCGAATGCCAACACCGAAGGTCCAGTAGCGGACGATTTCCTCGGCATTCGAGTTCTTGTTTAGTTTGAGGCGAACCATGAGGTTCCGGGTGCGGGTGCATGCTTTAAAGATGGAGCGCGCCTCCGAGTCAGATTCCGCGTAATTGAGCAGAAGGGGAATGTCACTGAATGCGGTGGTTTCACCGCGTGTATAACTGAGCTGCTTGATTTTGCTGACAATTTCCGGACGCAACTTGCTGCCCTTGTACCATTCTTCAACAGTGGTGCCGATGATGAGAACCGGACTCGCATGATACTCATTCTCCGGATATTTGGACAGTTCCGTATAGATCGTGGTGCGCACCTCCGGAGACATGCTTTCCAGTTCCGCTATCGGAGGAAGAAGGTGCACGTAATCACCGTCCTTCACGACATGCTGCGGGGAGAACATCTTCGAAATAAATGATTCAGAGAGCCCGGCTTTGGCAAAGAAGTCAGGCAAGCTGGCAAAACTGGATGCCGGGAAGGTCCAGCGAGGAACCGGACTCGGCAGCGGAAAGCTCTCGACGAATGTTTGCGGAGCTTCCAAATAGATGTAGGCGCACAGCAGCTTTCCCCATGGACCGGGGTTGGCTTCGAAAACGCCAGGGGGATTGCCTTCGGATTGGTGGTCTTTGGCGGATTCCTGAACTGGTGTGCTCTTGGTGCCACCAAGAATGACACTGAGGTTCTCCGCGCTGGTGATCTGTCCTTGCGAGATAGACAGGAAAGGCAGGAAAAGGGCGCACCCGGCAAGACAATTTATGAGGTTCGGCTTGCGGGCTGGTCGTAAGGTTTTTGAAGGGGGCATCGAACGTGTGTTGGGGGACAACAAAAACGTAATGATAAAACAACAAATATCACGCTGGATTTACCGGCGTGGAATCCTGCTTGTCCTTGCGGCTGCCCCACCTGTTTTGACCGGGTGATGCAGCTATTTAGGGTGGGGAGGGGGCGGAGGACTACTGCTTGTACGCGCGGATGGCGGTGACTTTGGCCTTGCGGCTGCCGTGGTGGCTGTCAGTGGGCAGTTCAAGCTCCTCACCGACGGCCTTGCCAATCAGAGCTTTGGCGGACTCGGAGAGGTAGCTGATAATGTTCAGGTCCAAGTCTCCATCCCAAGCTCCGAGAATGGTAAAAGTTTCCTTTTCGCCGGAGGGAATGTCTTCGACGTCGACGATCGTGCCGATGCCGACTTTGTCAGTCGGGACGTTCGCGAAGTCGGTGCCGCGGGCGTTGCGCAGTTCGCGCTCAAGCTTGCCCTGCATGCGCAGAAGGACGGACTGCTGGTCACGGGCTGCCTTGTAACCGCCGTTTTCGCGCAGGTCTCCTTCGTCGCGGGCGATCTGGATTTCGCGTTTGTTCTCGGGGATCTTGACGTTGACCAGGTCCTCGAGTTCCTGCTTCTTCCGCTCGAGGCTTTCCCAGGACGCGATGAGCGCATCGTTTTTGTGGGCACCTGCGCTATCATCCATCATGGATTCCATCTCAGGACGTGCCTTGATGATGCGTGCCATGAGGGAGCGGCGTGTGAGTTCGTCGAAGTGGGAGCCGTTGATTAGACGCTTGGCGAGCAACCGCACATCTTCGTCTTCAGCGTCCGTCACCAGTTCGCCCAGCAGCGTTTTGTCATCGGAGAGGAGATCTTGAAGCCGGCCCGTGCGTTTGGGGCCGCCTTCCATGTGATCACTTTCGATGACACCGAGGATGGCATGGCCGAGATCGATGTCGAAAACGGATTCGGCCAGGCCTTTGCGTTCGCGGGCCATCCAGATCAGAAGGTCTGCTGAGAGCATGCGGTTGCGCAGGGATTTTTTCAGCGCGTCGGCCAGCACGTCGAGTTCGTCATTGGCGTCGAGAACTGTCGCGATTTCAGCGACGGCGCGTCCGCCCGTCTTGGTTAGATGAATCAGGATTTCTGGAACCCAGGCACGGCTCGGGAACGCCTCGGGGAAGGCACGGTAAATCCGGCCCAGCATGCCGGCGGAGAGACCTTTGATGGAGTCGGCAAGGACCTCCTTGGTTTCGCAGATGAGATCGGAGATCTTCATCGAGCCCATCGGGGCAGTGGTGCCGAGGTTTTCGACCAGTTCATCGCGTGCCAGCAGGAGCTGCAGGCATTCTTTGAGGTTCAGCTTCACGCTCTTGCGGGCGGAGTCGGAGATGTCCTGGAAAACGGGGACCAGTTCGGTCTTGGGATCGCCGAAGAGATCGATGTCCTTCTGAATGCTGGCCAGCGTGGCGAGCTTGCCCTTCAGGTCGCGTGCGGCGAGGAAGGACCTTACCATCTGGGTGCCGGCGTTCTCCGCCTGGTCGCGCAGCACAAGCTTTTCGGAGCGTTTGGCGGGGACGACGATGTGGCGGTGCGTTTTGAGCGCACGTTTGGCAGCTTCCCACCATTTCTTGTAGTCGGCATCGGCGATGATGCGGCCTTTGAGCAGCTTCTCGAGATCGTCGAGGTGAAGCGTGTTGCCGCTGCTCTTGAGGGCGAGTTCCACCAGACCCGGAGCGTTCTTGGCGGCCATTTCCTTGAGTCCGTCAAGATCTGCAAGACGGCGGGCCAGGATGTGGTCGGACGGGATGATCTCCAGCGAACTGATGGCAAAGGAGAGCTTAAGCGGATGGCCGGGTTTCCCTTCGAAGTCGATGAGAATGCGGTCTCCCAGCAGATCCCATTCGGCGATTCGGCCGACACCCCAGCTCTTGTGGAGGCAGAAGGTTCCGGGTTCGAGTTTGGAAAGTTTTTCGCCGTCAGCAGCCGGAAGCTTGCCTGCGGCCACGATGTTTTGCACCTCTGGATTCATGGGACGTTCAGAGTAAACAGTCAGAATAAGGTAGCAAAGGAAACCTGTAACGGATTCGAGCCTCCGCACGCGCCGTCACCAAGCAAGACACCACAGCACCTTCAAATAACGGCTCTCGGGGCAGTTGGACATCACAGGGTGGTCCGCTCCGGCTCCGGTACGGTCGAGGATCTGCAGGCGGCGCTTGTTGCGGTGGGCGGCGCGCATGACAATGTCTTCAAACTCGGCGACATCGAGCAAACCGGAGCAGGAGCAGGTGACAAAGAGGCCGCCTCGTTCCAGCAGGCCGAGTGCGACGGCGTTCATGTCGTAGTATTTGTTGCGGCCGAGCTGGCCTTCCTCAGCATCACGGGAGAAGACAAGTTTGGGCGGATCGAGCACGACGGCGTCCCATTGTTTCCCATTTTGTTGCATCTGACGGCCCCAGGTGAAGGTGTCGCCATGCACCCAGTCGATGCGGACCTGGTTCAGATCGGCGTTCTTCTTCGCCTGCGCGATGGCTTTCTCGTCGAGATCGACTCCGGTGACGTCTTCGCAGCCCCCGAGGACTTTTGCGCTCAGGGCAAACCCTCCCGTGTAGCTGCACAAGTCCAGAACACGGCGGCCACGTGCGAGATGGCCTAATTTGAACCGGTTGTCACGCTGGTCGCAGAAGAAGCCGGTCTTGTGACCGTCTTCGAAACTGACCTGATAGCGCACGCCATTCTCGCGCACCCGTACGCTTCGGGGGGAGGGATCATCCGCTTCGGGCACGTCCGAGTGGCGGATTGCCTCAATTCGGGCGACGTCCGCATCGACCTCGATGACATGTTGTGAGGTGCCAAGTGCGGCGTGCAGTTTTGGCAGCCAGCGGCGCAGACGGCGCCAGACGCCGAGCGTGGTGACTTCGATCGACAGCACGTCGGCATAGCGGTCCACTACGAGTCCGCTGAGGCCGTCACCATCGGAGGAAATGGCGCGCCAGGCGTCCGTGGTTTCGTTGAGACGCAGAGTTTTCAGGCGAAGGTCGAGAGCGGCATCCAGCCGGGCATCGAGCGCATCTTCATTCAGCACATCGTCTCCATGCTGGAGCACTCGCAACGGCACCCGGGCCTTCGGATTGTAGAAGCCGCTGCCGAAAATCTGCCCTTCCTTGTCATAGACGTTCACCAGATCCCCCGGGCCCGCGTCGGGGGAGACCGCCCGGAGCATGTTCGGGTACACCGCCGGGTGAAAAGAGAAATACTTCATCTGCGCCCAAGGCCGAAGCCACGACTCACTGCCTGGAGGCGGAGTAGTGCTCGGGGAGGCGGAATCACGGCGGGGAGGTCGTGGGGAAGGGGGGCGCATGGTCTGTTTTCTATGCCTCTGGTTTCGCCTCCGAACAAGCACCGCGTGTGGTCGCCCGCAGAATGGGACCCTTTTCCTACTGGCATGCGCGTTGCTCCCCGCTTAGGTAGGACCGTACCCCGCGCTTCATCATGGCCTCTGAACAGCCCGTCACCCTCAAAGACCTCACCATCCTAGGCAAAGAAAACCTGCCATCTGGCGGCGGATTCATGATTCTGCCCAGCCAGCTGGGTTATTTTGATCTGCTGCGGCTGGAACTCGTCCTCGAAGAACGTGAGGTCATTTACGTGGTCAAGAAAGGTGCCGCCCTGCATCCGCTGCTGCGGGCGCATCTGGAGCGGGACAGCGTGCATGCAATGGAATTCACCCCTGGGGAAACCGAGGTGTCCGCCTATCGTCATGCCATGGCCGACGCCGCCAAAAGCGGAGCGGTCATCATCTACCTTCCATCTGAAGCGGCCGCGATGACTTCGCCCTTGAGCACTGTTCCGGGCACGAAACTTGAGTTCCTCCTCAAGGCCGAGATTCCCGTGCTGCCAATGCATGTGCATCGCCGTCAGGACACCGCATTGCCCATCGAGCGCCGCTACAGTGATGCCGAGGCGATCTTCAATTTCGGCAGGCTGCTTGAGGGAGCGGAGGTCAATCTGGCAAGCTATCAGGAATGTCTGTTTCTGCTGTCTGAGCAAAGCATCTGCGAATGTCCCGCTCTCGATCTCAGTCTCGGCTACGCTTTGATTCAGGGCTTCAAAAAGCACGGCACGCGCAACAGCGTCGTCGATGGCAAGGACGAAAAGGTCCTGCGCTTTGACAAGGTGTTCGCCACCGCGCTCGCCCTGTCGCAGGTGGTGAAGCGCGAGACTCAGAAAGAACGTGTGGGAATCATCCTGCCTCCAGGCCTGGGTGGTCTCATCTGCAACGTGGCCGTCGTGATGGCCGGGAAAATACCGGTGAACCTTAATTTCACCGCCGGACGCGCGGCCATTGAAAGCTCCATCCGCCGCGGCGAGATCGACCGCTTCCTTACCGCCGATATTTTCGTGCGGAAGATGCAGAGCTTCCCCTGGCCGCCGAGCAAGCAGCTCATCCTCATTGAGCGGCTCCTGCCGAAGATGAAGTTCCAAATCGCAAAGTGGCTTGTGTTGAGCAAGGTGCTGCCCTCCGTCGTCCTGGCTGCGCTCCTCGGCATCTCGAAGAAAGGGGGGCGCAAGGAGGCGCTTCTTCTCTTCACCAGTGGCAGTTCCGGCGAGCCCAAGGGCGTCGCCCTGACTCATCGAAATCTGATCTCCAACGTCATGCAGTTCGGCAGCCGCCTCGGCATGAAGAGCAATGACAGCATCCTGGGCTGCCTGCCGCTCTTCCACAGCTTCGGGTGCACCGTCACCCTTTGGTTTCCCATCATCTACGGGCTGCATCTGGTCACTTACCCGACTCCGCTGGAGGTGAAAAAACTCGCCCAGCTCATCGAGAAATACCGTGTCACTCTCATGATCTCGACGCCGACTTTCCTGCGCAGTTACCTGCGCGGGGTGAATCGTGAGGCGTTGGCTTCGATCAAACTCTGCGTCACCGGCGCTGAGAAACTGCCCAGCACCGTGGCGGATGCGTTTGAGACCCGCTTTGGCATTCGTGTGCTCGAAGGGTATGGCCTGACTGAGACGTCACCTGCGTCCAATTTGAATCTGCCTGATCCCGATCCTCTGGGCGACGAAGACAGCGGCTACTCCTGGTTGCCCAGTCATCGTCAGGGCTCCGTTGGCCACGTCGTTCCCGGCATGGCGGTCCGCATCACCAATCCTGAAAACGACCAGCCTGTCCCCCTGCATCAGAGCGGCATGATCTGGTTCAAGGGACCGAACGTTTTTGAAGGTTACCTCAACGACCCCAAACGCACTGCTGACGTGCTTCAGGACGGCTGGTTCCGCACTGGTGACATCGGACGCGTTGATCTCGATGGCTTCCTTTACATCGAGGGCCGCCTCAGCCGATTCTCGAAGATTGCCGGTGAGATGGTGCCGCATGAAACCGTCGAGGAGGCGCTCGTCAAAGCCATGGGGCTCGAAAATGAAACCGCGCGCAAAATCGCTGTTGTCGGCGTTCCTGACATCGACAAAGGCGAAGCCCTCATACTTCTGACGAGCATGCCCGGCGGTCCCGAACACCAGGAAATACTCGACCTCCGCTACCGCCTGCTCGACAAAGGAATGCCGCCGTTGTGGATCCCCAAAAAGATGATCCGAGTCAGCGACATTCCCGTCCTCGCTTCCGGCAAACTCGACGTACAGAACTGCGAGAAGATCGCACGTGCCAGCGCTGGTGTGTGATTGTTCAGGTTGGCCGGACTTGGAGGACCTTATCATGATTCCACTGCCTGACTGGAACCGGTTGAATCCTCCACGAATGCCTTCGTCGTCCGGAGGTGGTCCTAAGAGTCTCGGCCAGGGATTGCTGATTTTGGGCGCTCTGCCGCTCGTCTTCGCCGGTGCAGCTGTGGGAGGGGCTATGGCTGCGTCCTTGTGGTCCTGGCTGGCGATTCCCGGTGGAGTGATCGGATTGGCCCTGATGGTCGGACTGCTTGGAGAAGGCGGCGTCCTATGCGGGGTGATTGAGACGCTGGTTTATGCCGGAGTTACGTTTGTCTTCACGGGTGGATTGGAGCGGCCGGATCCGGCTGTCTCGTGGCTGCAGGCCGGAGTGGTGGCCGTCGTGTTCATTTTGGCCACTTGGTCGGCCGCAAAGACGCGCTGACGTCAGCATCGCTTCACACGATAAGCATGCAGTCGCCGTAGCTGAAGAAGCGGTAGCGCTCACGAATCGCCTCTGAGTAGGCCTTCATGATGAGTTCTCTTCCTGCAAAGGCGCTCACCAGCATGATCAGCGTCGATTTGGGCAGGTGGAAATTCGTCAGCAGCCCGCCAGCAACGCGAAACTCAAAACCGGGATGGATGAAGATGTCCGTGCTGCCTTGTGTGGGAATTACCCGGCCATGATCGCGGGCGACGGTTTCCAAGGTGCGCAAAGCGGTGGTGCCCACGGGAATGACACGTTTCGCTGCCTGCACGGTCTGTGCGGTCTCTTCTGGCACTTCGTAGACTTCGGAGTGCATCTTGTGGTCAGCGATGTTCTCCACCTTCACCGGTTGAAATGTGCCGACACCGACGTGGAGCGTCACAAACGTGTGAGGCAGCGTGCCAAGCACTTCAGGCGTGAAATGTAGACCTGCTGTGGGGGCGGCGATGGAGCCTTCTTCCCGTGCAAACACGGTTTGATAGCGTTCGCGGTCGGCAGGTTGGTCGTCGCGGCCCATGTAGTGCGGCAGCGCCAGATGGCCGTGTTTGGACTCGTCCACAACGCGGTCGAACTCGATGATGCGGTCGCCGTTGTCCTCTAGGATTTCGACCACGGTACCCGTGGCCTCTCCAATCGACACGGTGTGGCCTACACGGAATTTCTTCCCCGGCTTTACCATGCAACGCCAGCGCGTGGGCGTCTGCGGGTCGAGACGCAACACCTCATAGCCTTGATTGGTGAAGTAGCGCGCAGGGACCACCCGCGTGTCGTTCAACACCAGCATGTCGCCCGCGTCCTGAGACACGAACTGCCCGATCTCACGAAACATCCGATGCTCGATCTTTCCAGAACCGCGATGCACCACCATCATCCGTGATGCCGAACGGTCCGCCAGCGGTTCACTGGCGATCAATTCAGGTGGCAAATGATAATCAAAGTCCGAGGTCAGCATCGTGTCACCGTTCCCTAACTTGAAACTCGAAACCTGAAACCTGAAACTTTGTTTTCGCCGTCCGATTCCCCCTAAACTTTGTCCTTCCCATCCGCCGCCGACCGCGCCTATAAAGTCGCCGCAACTTCCAACCATCATGTCTGACAAAAAGCTCAACATCGCCGTCGTCGGCCTCGGATTCGGGGCGGAATTCATCCCCATCTGGCAGCGTCATCCGTTGACCACCTGTTACGCCATCTGCCAGCGCGATCCGAAGAAGCTCAACGCCATCGGCGACGCCTTCGACGTGGCTGTGCGCTACACGGACTTCAAGGCGATGCTCAAAGATCCGAACATCGACGCCGTCCACATCAATTCACCGATTCCTGACCATGGCTGGATGAGCATCGAGGCGCTGAAGGCCGGCAAGCATGTCGCCTGCACGGTGCCGATGGCCACCAGCATCGAAGACTGCAAAAAGATCTGCGATCTCGTCAAGAAGACCGGCCTCAAATACATGATGATGGAGACCGTCGTCTATGCCCGCGAATACCTGTTCATGAAGGAGCAACTCGATCAGGGCAAGCTCGGCAAGCTGCAGTTCGTACAGGCTTCGCATCAGCAGGACATGGACGGCTGGCCGAACTACTGGCCCGGCCTCCCTCCTATGTGGTACGCCACGCACTGCGTCGGCCCAGTCGCCGGACTCATCGGCAAGCCCGCCGAATACGTGAGCTGCTTCGGCTCCGGCTCCGTCCGCAAGGAGTTGCAGAAGTGCTACGGTTCGCCGTTCGCGGTCGAAACCGCCCACATCAAGTTCAAGGGCACCGATGTGAACGCCCGCATCATCCGCAGTCTGTTCGACACCGCGCGTCAGTATCGCGAGAGCATTGATGTCTATGGGGACAAAGTCTCCATCGAATGGCCGCTCATCGAGCATGAACCGCTTATCATGCACCGCGCCAAGCTGCCGGAGCACAAGATTCCGAAGCTCGTGAAGGCTCCCGACTTCGCCAAGCGCCTGCCCAAGCCGATTCAGCGCTTCACCACGAAGGGCGTCTATGATCTCGGCAAAAAGACGCACCTCAGTTTCACGCAGGGCAGCGGTCACGGTGGCAGTCATCCGCATCTCGCCAACGAGTTCGCCAACGCCCTTGCCTCGAAGCGCCAGCCGTTCCCGAACGCCACCCAATCCGCCAACTGGACCTGCGTCGGCCTCTGCGCCCACCAGTCCGCGATGGCAGGCGGCAAAATCGTGAAACTGCCGGCCTTCACGCTGGGCTGAGAAACGGTCGAGAAGTCAAGGCTGCGCTGTCAATGCAGTCAAGAGTCGCGACAAGGGACGATCTTGACCTCCTTGATCTCTTGACCCATTGACCTGCATGTCATCTTCGACAAGCAGCCCAGCCCGCCTCGCCGTCATCACCGGCGGCGAGGGCGATTTGGCCCAATCGATTTGCGAAGAACTCAAGCAGGCGGGTTTCGAGGTGTTTTCGCCGGGGCGTTCTGAGCTCGATGTGGCGAACGCGGCGTCCGTGAAGGCGTTTTTCGCCCACCTGAAGCAGATTGACCTGCTGGTGAACAATGCGGGTGTGTGTCGCGATGTTGCAGTCGTGAAGATGGAAGAAGCTGACTTCGATCAGGTGATGGATGTGAACCTAAAAGGAGCATTTCTTGTTTCGCAGGCGGCGGTGAAGCTGATGGCGAAGCAGCGCTGTGGACACATCGTGAACATCGGCTCGTATTCGGCGATCAGCGGTCCGGCGGGGCAGGCGAATTATGCGGCGGCAAAGGCGGGCCTGATTGGCTTTACGCAAAGCATCGCCAAAGAATATGGCGCACGCAATGTACGCGTGAACTGCGTGCTACCAGGATTTTTGGAGACGATGATGACGCGTCATCTGCTGGAGGACGCGGCGTTTCGCGAAAACCTGACGAACGCACATGCCCTCGGCCGCTTGAACACGCCGCACGACGTGGCACGCTTCATTGTCTTTCTGCACTGCCTCGAGAATGTTAGCGGTCAGGTGTTTCAGCTCGACAGCAGAGTCAAGCGGTGGAGTTGATCGAAGACTGTTCGGTAGTCCCGCCTTCAGGCGGAACAGAACCGCCTAAAGGCGGACTACAAAACGAACTCAGATGGCAGCGGGGCCTCCCAAAAACTCGGGAAGCCTTCGAGGTTGAGCTCGAGACGCGAGGAATGCAGCGCTTGCCGCGGAAGCAGCAGCTTTTTCTCCAAGACAGGCGTCCAGCCGGTCTCGATGAACTCCAGATAGCAGCGGTCATCGCGACCGTAGAGCTTGTCGCCGACGATGGGCAGACCGAGGTGATGGAGATGCACGCGGATTTGATGCATGCGGCCCGTTTCAGGCTTTGCTTCGATCAAGGCGAGTGGCATGCCGTCGCGCTCGAAGCGCTTCAGCGCGCGAAATTCGGTCCGGCAGGGAACGCCTTGCTCGTGGACGATCTGTTTGACCCAGATGTCGGAAGGCTCGACCTCCCGTGCGCTCAAGATCGGTGCGTCCACGATTTTCTCTTTCCATTCGGGCCAGCCGTGAACGAGGGCGACGTAGGTCTTGTGAATCCGGCGCTCCTGCATCGCCATCCCGAAGACGCGGGCGAGTTCGTGATTTTTGGCGACCAGCACGACGCCGCTCGTTTCGCGGTCGAGACGGTTGATGATGGAAACCTGGCCGCCGTTGGCGATTTCATACGAGAGGAGGTCGCACAGCCGATGCCAGAGCGTGGGTGGACCGTTTGGATCGCCGGGATGAATCTGCAGCGGTGCAGGCTTGTTGACGACGATGTATCCGTCGGTCTCATCGATGACCGTGAAGGTGGCGTCGTTGCGGATGCTCACGGTGTTTTCGGAGAAGTGACAGGGATGCGGAGCTGCCAACCGTAGATGACGGGCTGGGGATTCTGTGCGAAGTCGGCATCGTCGAAGTGCCACCATTCGGCTGCTGCTGTGGAGAAGCCTGCCTGCTGCATCGCTTGCTGGAGCAGACGCACATTGCGGGCAATGACGGGATCACCACCGCGATAGGTCGCGCTCGCATTTGCCAGGCCGGCATCGAACGCCGTCGGCATGCGCTGCTCGCGACCGGCGGCATCCATCAGGGTCACATCCACAGCGATTCCTCCGCAGTGTCGGCTCCAGCCCGCGCTTTCAGGGGAAATGAACATGTGAGTCGCGGCACCTGCCTGATAGAGCGCTTCCTGCACTTCCGGAGGCCGGTAGCCATCCCAGACACGGATGCCGTAGCCCTGGCTGCGCAGCAGCGCCTGTGCTGCTCGCAGTTTTTCAGCCGTTTCACGGCGCAAAAGGCAGGGCATGCTTCCGGGGTAGAGCGAGCGTTTGGCCACATTTTGTGCGGTGCCGTAACGAAGGTCGATGGAGATGTCGGGAATGACTTTGCGAACATCAACCAGGTCAAATTGCTTCGCCAGATCCTCAGTCCGTCCTGATTTGGGCACGTTCGAAGTGCGTGCGCGTGACGGCGCGGTCTCATCGAGAAACAGTGTTTCACCGCGTCCACGCTGAAAGGGGCCGTCGGCGGCGCACGCGGCGAGAAATAAGACGGCCAATAAGGGCACATGCGTCGGTCGGTGCCGGGAATCTGAGGTCATGCGGACTTTTTGCTTCCGTACACACGCACGGCAGGGCAAGTTTGCAAATTCTGCTGTCCTCCATGCGCTTTCAAATTCTCAACACCCTGCTGCACATCCTCGCCTTCTACATGGGCGCAGGTATCGGCTCCTTTCTGAATGTGGTCATCTATCGCCTGCCATTGGGCATTTCGGTGAACAATCCGAAGCGCAGTTTCTGCCCCTCCTGCAAATACAAGATCCCCATGTGGCAGAACATTCCGCTGCTGAGCTGGCTGCTGCTGCGCGGGAAGTGTGCGAACTGCGGCGGGAAGATTTCCATCCGCTACTTCATGGTGGAGCTGCTCACGGGCGTGATGTTCTACCTCGTGTTTTTGAAGGTCAGCGGAGATTACTCCGCCACGAACCCCTGGCCCTTGATTCGCCTCTGGGGGCCGCAGGTCCTGTGCCTGTGGGTGTTCATGAGCCTGTTGATCTCAGGCACGTTCATCGACATCGACCATTTCATCCTGCCGCACTCGATCACGATCGGCGGTGCTGTGGTCGGAGTCCTTTCCTCCTGGTGGGTGCCGGCGTTAGTCGGGCAGGAGACCCATACAAACGGGCTCTTGGCTTCGCTAGCGAGCGCTGCTCTTGGACTCGGTGGTCTTTGGTTGGTCGTCGAGCTGGGAAAGCTGGCCTTTGGGCGGAAGAAGTTCGTCTTTGCCAAGGAGGAGAGCTGGGAGGTGACGCAGCCGGACGAAAACGAGCCTCCGGTCGTCGTGTTCGGTGAACACAAGTATGACTGGGCGGACCTCTTCATGCGCGCGACCGATCGCATGGTGGTCGCGTGCAACGAGCTTCAAGTCAATGAACGCTCCTTCGGCACAGTGACCGCGGAACTGTGGATGGAGAAGCTGAAGGTGCGTGAAGGAGCGAACCTTGAGGAGTTCCCGCTCGAAGGCGTGACGAAGTTGCGCGCGAAAACAACTCAGGTCGTCATCCCGCGTGAGGCGATGGGGTTCGGCGACGTATTGTTCCTGATGATGATCGGCGCCTTTACCGGCTGGCAGTCGGTGCTGTTCACAATCCTCGCCGCGTCGGTGCTGGGCACGGTGTTTGCCGTGATTCATCGAGTCACGGGCAAGGCCGAGTGGGGGGCGAAGATTCCCTTCGGCCCCTATCTCGCGATGGGAGCCGTGTTGTGGGTCTTCTATGGGCCGCAATTCGTCGAATGGTATGTGAGCAAGACGATGTGGCGTTGATCAATCCCTCGGCGCCAAATAAAAAGGCGAACCGCATTTGCGGTTCGCCTCAATTGATTGCTCAAGTGAGCGATTAACGAAGCCTCAGGCTATTCCTGCTTCTTCGCTCCGGCCTTCTTTTTGCCTGCTCCTTTGTTCTTCGGCTGCACCGGCGGATTGACCTCGCCTTCGAAGGCTTTGTTGCCATGCGCGAGACGCGGTGGCGGCATTGTTTCCTTCAGTTCGCCCTGGAGTCGAAGAATCTCGGCTTTGAGCTCCTTCACGGTGTCGGCGTATTCAGGATCGTTGTAGAAACTCTTCAGTTCCTGAGGATCCTTTTGGCGGTCGAGCAGTTCCCAGTCGTCCACGTCGGGCTTGTAGTAGTGCACGAGCTTGTAGCGCTCGGTGATGACGCCATAGTGCGGGCGGACGCGATGCGGCACGGGATACTCATAGTAATGGTAGTAGAGCGACTTGCGCCAGTCGGCGGGCGTCTCACCCTTCATGAGAGGAACGATGCTTCGGCCTTGTACGCCTTCCATCGGCGGGGCGCCTGCGATTTCGAGGAAGGTGCTCGCGAAATCCACCGGGCTCACAATCTTCTCGCAGGTGCTGCCGGGTTTGATGACGCCGGGCCAGCGGACGAGCATCGGGGTGCGCAGCGACTCCTCGAAGATCCAGCGTTTGTCGAACCAGCCGTGTTCGCCGAGGTAGAAGCCTTGGTCGCTGCTCAGGATGACGACCGTGTTCTTGGTGAGGTCGTTCTTGTCGAGGTAGTCGAGCACACGGCCAACGTTTTCGTCCACCGCCTTCACGCAGGCGAGGTAGTCGTGCATGTAGCGCTGATAGCGCCATTTCACGAGGTCACGGCCTGCGGGGACGGCTGCGCGGTACTTTGCGTTGCGCGGCTCATAATAGGCGTCCCACTCTTTCTTCTGCTCGGGGGTGAGGTTGCCGGGTGTGACGAGTTTGACGTCCCGATCTGTCATGGTGCGATCGATCCCCATGTCGTGATCGCTTACCGCCTTGCTGCGACCGCTGTAGCTGTCGAACAAGGTCTCAGGCTCTTCGTAAACCCGGTCATTGTCGAAACCGAGCAGGCGCGTCGGCGGCTCCCACTCGCGATGGGGCGCCTTGTGCTGGCTCATCATCATAAACGGCTTCGATTTGTCGCGCTGGTCGAGCCATTTCAAGGTGAGATCGCCGATGATGTCGGTGGTGTAGCCTTCGTATTTCACCTGCTTGCCATTGTCGATCATTGGCGGGTTGTAGTAGGCACCCTGGCCGGGAAGGACGTTCCAATAATCATAGCCGACCGGATCGGTCATGAGATGCCATTTGCCGATGATGGCCATCTGGTAGCCGTTGGCGTGCATCACTTTCGGAAAGGTGGGCTGGCTGCTGTCAAAGCGGCTGTTGCTGTTGTTGTAGAAGCCGTTGGCGTGCGAGTATTTGCCCGTCTGGATCACGGCGCGCATGGGACCGCAGATGGAGTTGGTGACGAGGCAGCGGTCAAAGCGCATGCCTTCCTTGGCCAGGCGGTCCATGTTCGGCGTTTCGAGCAGTTTGCGCTTGTCACCGTAGGCGCTGATCGCCTGGCAGGTGAGGTCATCACAGAAAATGAAGACGATGTTTGGCGGTTGTGCGGCACCAGCGGTGACCGCGAGCGCGAGTGAGGCTAGGATAGAACGAATCATGGTTGGAGGATTGAATTAAAGTCGAACGATGGAAAGTCGGGTGCTTTTCAAAAGAATCAGCCTGCATGTCCCATGGCGGCGGCCATGAGTTTTTCCTGATTGGCCTCGGCGCGGGTAAAGGAACCTCCGATGCGGCCTTCGTTGAGCATGAGAATGCGGTCGCTCATGCCAATGAGCTCGGGCAGTTCGCTGGAGACGAGGATGACCGCTTTACCGGCTGCAGTGAGCTGATTGATGATCTCATAGATCTCAAGCTTCGCTCCGACATCGATGCCGCGCGTTGGCTCATCGAGCAGAATGACCGATGGCTCGGTCAGCAGCGCCTTGCCGAGCACGACCTTCTGCTGATTGCCACCGGAGAGCTTGCCAACGATGGCCTCTAGCCCGGTCGCTTTGACACGAAGAGATTCAAAGATGCCCTGGTTGCGTCGAATCTCGGTATTGCGCTGGATGAATCCGCCACGCGTGACACTGGCGAGCGAGGACAGCGAGAGATTGAAGCCGATCTCGTGTTCCAAGTGCAATCCATAGCGACGTCGGTCCTCCGACGCGAGCACGAGACCTTTTTGAATGATTGTTTCCGGCGTGAGTCCGCCCAACGACTGTCCGCGTAGCTGCATGGTGCCCGAGATGCTCTGTCCCCAGGCACCAAACAAATGCATGAGCAGTTCCGTGCGTCCTGCGCCCATCAGGCCGCCAATGCCCAGCACTTCACCGGCGCGAAGCTCGAAGTTGATGTCGTGAAGTTTGGTCGCGCCGGATTCTGCATCGGCCACGGCCAGCGAATCGACGCGCAGGATGACCTCGCCCGGCTGCGTGGTGCGACGTGGGAATAGATCGCCCAACTCGCGGCCCACCATGTGACGGATGACCTCGGCCTTGTTTGTATCAGCGGCGTTTTTCGTGCTCACGGTGGTGCCGTCGCGGAGCACCGTGATGCGGTCGGCGATGCTGAACACCTCGTCGAGCTTGTGGGAGATGTAGATGCTGGCGATGCCGCGTTTGTGGAGGTCACGCAGGATGTCGAGCAGGATCAACACCTCGTGCTCGGCCAGTGCTGCAGTCGGTTCGTCGAGAATGAGGATCTTCGAGTCTTTGGCGAGCGCTTTGATGATCTCGACTAGTTGTTTCTGGCCGACGCCGAGCGTGCGCACGGGCGCGGCAGGATCGAGATCGACTTTGAAGCGGTTCAGTAGCGCCTGCGCCTCGCGATACATACGCGGCCAGTCGATGAATGCGCCCCAGCGTCGCGGTTCGCGGCCGAGGAAGATGTTCTCCGCCACGGTCATTTCCTCCACGAGTGCCAGTTCCTGATAAATCACCGCCAACCCGGCCTTCTCGGCGTCTTTGATGGTTTCAAACTTCGCCTCGGTGCCATTCACCTCGAAACGCCCTTCATAACTGCCGTGCGGGTGGATGCCGGAGAGCAGTTTGATCAGCGTGCTCTTGCCTGCGCCATTCTCGCCGCAAAGCGCGTGGATTTCTCCGGCCTGAAGATCAAACGAGACGTCCTTGAGTGCAGTGACGCCCGGGAAGCGCTTGGTGATGTGGTCGGCGCGGAGAATCATGTCGGTGGTCACTGAAATACGTCGCTCTCTTTGCGGAAGCCGTCTTTGACGACGGTGTCGCGCAGGTTGTCCTTTGTCACGGAGACGATGCCGAGCAGCACGGAAGGCACATCGATCTTGCCGTTCGCGATGGCATCGCGGGCGATCACGGGCTGGCGGCGGGCGAGTTTGAGCGCGAGTTCGGCGGCCTGGTTGGCGATGGTTTGGATAGGTTTGTAAACGGTCATCGCCTGCGTGCCTTGTGCAATGCGCTGGCAGGCTGCGAGATCGGCGTCCTGACCGGTCACGATGATTTTTCCGGCGAGCCCTTCCTCGGTGAGAGCCTGGATCGCGCCACCCGCAGTGCCGTCGTTGCTGGCCAGGATCGCATCAAAGTTCGGGCCGATCTTGGTGATCGCAGCATTCGTGATCTTTTTGGCGTTTTCGGGTTTCCAGTCTTCGGCCCAGTCTTCAAACAGTACCTCGACTTTGCCCGCGGCGATGAGTGGATTGAGAATGTTATCCTGCCCTTGCTTGAAGAGCTTGGCGTTGTTGTCGGTCTTTGCGCCATAGATGCGGATGAGGCGCAGTTTGCCGCCCTGAGGAATGCGATCAGCAAGAAACTTCGCCTGCAATTCACCGACCTTCACGTTGTCGAAGGTCAGGTAGAGATCGAGGTCGCAGCCGGTGATGAGGCGGTCGTAGGAGAGCACGGGAATGCCGGCTTGATGGGCAAGATTGACCGCCTTCGCCATCGCCGCGCCGTCATGGGGGATGATGACGAGCGCATCGACTTTCTGGGTGATGAGACTCTCGATGTTTTGGAGTTGGACGGCGTCGTTGCTGTTGGCGGACTGAACGAGGACATCGGCACCAGCGGCCTGCACTTTGGCAGTGAAGAGATCACGGTCCACCTGCCAGCGCTCTTCCTTGAGCGTATCCATTGAGAGACCGATGAGCGGCCGCTGTCGTGCAGTCGTCGTTCCAACACCGCCGCGTGCAACCACGAGGCCGGTGACCACGCTGAGTGCGCAGGAAACGAGGACGAGCAGGACGCGGACGTTCATCCCTGCTGTTTAGCGAACAGAGCCGGGAATGACGAGAAGAAAATCAGTCCGCCTTCTTCTTGGCAGCGCGCTTTGCAGGAGCCTTTTTGGCTGCGGCTTTCTTGGCCGGAGTTTTCTTCGCCTTGGGCTCGGGTGCCGGCTTTTCCACGGTCAGCGCCAGTTCAGGCGCGTCGCCCCAGAGTTCTTCGAGGGCGTAGTATTCGCGCTTCTCAGGGGTGAGGATGTGCACCATCACACTGCCATAGACGAGAATGATCCACTGGCTTTCGAAGTTGCCGTCTTTGACGCTGGGAGCCGTGGCATGCTCCTCCTTCATGCGCTCGATGATCTCGTCCCGCACAGCGCGAAGCTGGGGCGTGGAAAGGGCGGTGCAGAGCACAAAGTAGTCAGAGATGGGGCTGAGTCCGCGCAGGTCGAGGATGCGGATGTTCTCCGCTTTTTTGTCATCAGCGTAAAGGGCGCAGGCGCGGGCGATTTCGAGGTCTTCCATGGTTGTTTTGAGCTTACAGAGAGCCATAAGCACGCATTGGTGGCTTTTGACAGGACTTTTACACCCATGAAATCCCGTCTGAAGCACGCGCTTGGACATCTGCTGTGGCGGTTGTGAGCCCTCCTGACCTAGGGATAAAAGTATTTTTGGACCTGATTCAGTGTTGATAATCAATCAGTTTCTCTCTGGTGCTTAGGTGTGGTTTGGGTGCGAATAAGGATTTAGATTGAGTTGAAATACGTCTTTGGCATAGCGTCATTGATAATTCAGTTAAATTCATGAGCGCCCTCAACCATCGTTCAGAAGTTCGCGGTTCGCGGTTCGCGGTTCGCGGTTCGCGGTTCGCGGTTCGCGGTTCGCGGTTCGCGGTTCGCGGTTCTCGATAGTGGGTGGGCTGGGGCGTCAAGCGGATTCCGGAAGCGGTCAGGGCAGGGGCGTGGTGGATGGCGGTTGCGTGGTGATGGACTCAACTCGTTCGCTTGCCGACGCCATTTTCTCCACGGTGGAACAGACTCTCTCCGTCGCGGAGCCAATCTTGTCCGCTGCGGACAAAACTGTCTCGGTCACAGCGAAGACTCTTTCGACCACGGAAATGACTCTCTCCGTTGTGGTAAAGACTCGTTCCCTCATGGAGACAGTCTTTCTGACAGGGAGAAGACTCGTTCAGTGCCGCCGAATACTCGCTCGATCACGGACAAGACTCTCGCAGCAGCGGAGAAGACTCGTTCGATGCCGGACCAGACTCGTTCGGTGCGCCGCAGCGGCCGTGCGTGGGCAGATCAGCCTGCCATCCGGACCGCCCTTCCTTTTCGAGCCGACGGCTCAAACCCAACCGACCACCAACCATGGCAAACACTCCACTCACCTGGGACGGCCAGGACGCCCAGGGCCATCCGCTGCGCTGGGATTCTCCCGGCCTGACTTGGGATGGATTTTTGCCGCAACCCAGCCCTAAACGCATGCCTCAGCTACGTGTACTCCTCGGTTTCGCCTCGGCGGCCGATCATTCATTGGAAGAGACGGCCACCGCCGTGGCCATGAAGTTGTATGGAAACGCCGCCTACCCCGCGCCACCGGTGGTGCAGGCGGATTTCACCGCCGCATTGACGGCCTTCAGCAACGCCATCGCCACTGCCCAGCAGGGCGGTCCGGCGGACACGGCGGACAAGAATGCGAAGCGCGACATGCTCATCGGCCTTATGCGCCAGCTCGCGGGCTATGTGCAGGCGAACTGCGGCAATGACCTGGCCGTGCTGCTCTCCAGCGGCTTTGACGCGGTGAGCACGAACCACGCCTCCGCGCCGCTGGCCGCGCCCACCATCAGGGACATCGTCAACGGCATCTCCGGCCAGCTCATCGTGCGCGTGGGCCCGGTGGCCAATGCCAAGTGCTACGAGCTGCGTTACGCCCTCATCGGCGCGGGAGGCGCGCCCGGCCCGTGGCAGGACGGCGGCCTGTTTACCAATTCCCGCTCCATGGCCGTCAACGGTCTGACCCCCGGCGGCAACTACCAGTTCCAAGTCCGCGCCGTGGGCGGCAGCACCGGCTACAGCGACTGGAGCGACCCCGTCAGCCACATGAGCCTGTAGGCCGGTGGCCGGCAGGCGCTGGCCAACAGTCAGTCGTCAGTGAGCCAGCCAACCAAGCACCAAGAACGAAGAACAGCGAACCGAGAACTGCGAACCCACAACCCTGCCCCTCCCTTCTTTCATCATCATGAAACCACTGCTCCATCGATTCATCGCTCCGGGCCTGCTGCTCGGTCTTTTGGCATCCGGCTCCGCCTGGGCGGAGAGTTTCAGCAACGTTGACGTGTCCAACAATGCCACCATTGCCGGGGCGGCGTTCTTTGGAAGCATTCAGGTCGATCCGCTGGGCAATTCCTCATCCTATGGCATGGCCTTGGATGTGAGCCAGGAAACCGAGGAGGTGTGGGGCGGCTACATCACCCCGGCACACTATGAGGACAACTGGGTGACGGTGGAGGACTGGGGCTGGGTGGAGTCGGGCGGGTACTGGAGCCCGCAATACTCATGGGGGGTGGTGGGGCAGGACTATTTCCCGCCCGTTTACGACGAGTTTAACAACGTCATCGAACCGGAACACTGGGAGGACCGGTATGACAACGTGTACATCGGAGACACGTGGATCGCGGGCAACCAGAATTGGGGCATTACCGGAACGCATACGGAGAACCAGCAGATCTGGGTGGAGGAGGTGAACAGCACGTATTCTGAACTGCGCTACAATGCCCCGGTGATTCATCAGCGGGCGACGCGGTCGGATGCCAACTGGGTCTGGGAGGTGCCGGATGGCGGCGCCGGGACGCACGAGATCATGCGGTTGTGGGATGGCGGGCTGGCGTTGGCAGACACCAGCGGGATTGGCATGGTCCTGTCACCTTCTTCGCTGACCTACACGCGCAGCGGCACCGTGGCCGGAGCGAGCAGTTCCAGCACGACGGCGCTTGTGGGAGCACTGGCGGCAACTTATACGACGACCTCGGTCACCAGCGGCGTGTGGGGGCAGAGCAAGACGGAAGTGCGGCCGGAGATGCTGCGGCTGACCCGCACGGAGACCGCCAGCGGCACGACGACCATCGGCCAGACGCAGATCGCGGCCAGGAGCGCGAGCTTTGCAGGCGTGGTCACCGTGCAGGGTGATCTGAAGGTGCAGGGCGTGCTACGGGTCGCAGCCCATGGGGACATCAGCATGGGCGAGTTCACGAACGGGCCGATGCCGTGACCGGCGGGCGGAAGACCGGGAGATGAGGAGCCCCTGGGACAGGGAGACCACCGCGAGCGGGGAACAGCGAACCGTGAACTTTTTGAAGCCATGAAACCGAATCTTTTTCGTGAACTGACTGCCGCGCTGATGTGCGCGGGCGTGCTGCTGCAAAGTGCCACCGCCGCCGTGCCTAGCTGGTGGACAAGCCAAGGTGTCATCAATTCGCAGCGATCTGCGGATGACTACGCAGTGCTCAACCAAGGGCAGTTGAAGCTCCTCGCATCGAGCGCCTGGCTGCACATGGAGCTGGGGCTGTCCGGAGGCGCGGGACCGGAGCTGACGCAGATGATTTCCGGCTGGAAGCTCGTCAAGCCGCAGACGGATGATTTCGCGGTGGTCAACCTGGGCCAGTTGAAGGCGGTGGCCCGGCCGTTTTACGAGCGGCTGGCGGGGGCGGGGCTCGCCCCTCTTCCTGTCTGGATGACGCAACCCGACGCCCCATCGGTTGATGACTTCGCGGTGGTGAACCTCGGGCAGGCGAAAAACATTTTCAGCTTTGGCATTCCGCAATCGCTTGGACTTGTGCCGCAACGCCTTTCCGGCAATGGGATCAACGATGGGGCGATTCCAAGCGGTCATATCTGGGGATCGGGCCGCCCACCCATGGCAGCGCCCACGGCGGCGCTGGCGGCCCGCTCCCCTTCAAGCGATACGGAAGTGGCCGAATCACCCGTCTCGGCGATGGATTTTGAAGACCTTGAGACTTCAGGCGTCGTGGTTGAGCTGAGGTCGGCCTCAGGTTCGGTGGATAAGTTGCCAACCGACGATGGCTGGGAAACCACCGGCATCGCTTACTCCCAGCAGACGGGTGAATTTGCAGATGATCTTCAGTCCACTGGAGCCCTGCTTTCCGCGCTTGAAGGACTCACCCAGCTTCAATCCGGTGGCGAGGTCTGGGCGGGGGCTCAGGGCACGCGCATCAGCGGGATTCGCTCTCTTCATTCAGGCTATGCGACCACCCATGGGGAGGACCCGACTACCTCGCAATACGGCGAGCTGCTGTCTGAGACCTGGGTCGGTTCCCAGGTCCAGTTTCGTCTGTATGGCAGCGGCGAGTCATCCGTCCCGCGGCAGGCGTGGCTGCGGATCGAACGCACGATCTTCAATCTAGGCGGCGTTGTGGGCCGCACAGTGGAGCACCAGCCCTGTCTCATCGCCGCCTCCGCCGCGGAAGCCACGACCGGCAGCATTGTCTCGCAGCATTGGGGCACGTCGGATGAATGGGAGACGCTCGATGTTTCTGTGTTCCTGCCGCAGGTCATCCAGGTCAACGATGGTGATACGGACGGGGATGACATCCCGGATTTTGCGGATGGGTTCAACGTGCAGTATCCTGATCCGGAGGACGAACCAGACGTGCCGGAAACCGCACAGCTTTTCGGAGTGAACCGAGGAGCCTCCGGCCACCCGGACGAGCGTGTGCGCTTCCTCTACTCCGCCTCCGATCCGGCGGCGGTGGACGTGCAGCCCGCCGCGGACGGCACGAATACCTACACTCCCGCGCCCGGCGCGCTGCGGGTGTGGCGGTCCAGGATCTTCGAATGGTACACCACGAGTCGCAATCCCCAGAGCGTCAGTGCGGGGGGGGACTACATCCCGCCGGGCGAGTGGTTCAACGCGGCGGAGCTGGGCGCCACGCATGTCGAAAGCGTGGCGCTGAGCCAGCAGCCTCACGATCAGATCGTGGATGTGGAGGTGGACCCGGACGGGGACGGGCCGGAGGGGCCCTACATCGCCCATCGTTATGTGTTTACCTCCCTCGGCATGCATTTGGAGAAGGTGGAAAACGGCATCATCGGCCAGCGGGAACGGCGCCTGCAGCCCTCCCTGCCCAATCCCACCATCGACCTGCAAAACGTCAGCGTGACGAATCCACGTGTGGCTGACGACGGTTCCGGGCTGCTGGTGGACATCGCGCTTTCCGGGAAGGTGCGCTCCGCCGTGTGTGATCTGACGCCGGGAGAGGAGACGGGGACCATTCAAAGCGCCTACGCCAGTGTGAACGACGAGCCGCTGCCGCAGAGCGTGGTGTCCCTGCAGGTGACGAAGGGGGACACGCCCGCCGGGCAGGACCGGCCCTATCCGTATGAGGGGTCGTTCAGCCACACGCTGAGCGGCGTGAAGGTGACGGAGGGGCAGAATACGCTTGGCCTCATCGTCAGTGATCCGTTGTATCACCTCTCCGGAACGGCGGAAGTCAGCTTTGAAATCAATGCCACCCCGCCCGATGCGCTGGGTGGCGGCACTGGCAGTGAGGTGATGCTGGAACTGCCCGTGGCGGGCGGCACACTGGCAGCGGACGAGGCGCGGTTGAGCATCAGCGTGGATGACGAGCCGCTGGTCAATGAGGTGGTGCTCAAGCGGCAGGCCGGCAACGCGCTGCTCTACCGCAGCGCGGACGGGCAGGCGGTGTTCCAGTTCACGCAGGCTCCGGCGCTCACCAGCACCGCGCCGGAGGCGCTGCACGGCTTCATCACGCTGCCGCAGAGCGGCTGGCAGGGCGCGGCGTTTTCTCCCATGATCGAGACGGAGGTGAACAGCGGAACCTTTGTCTGGAGCGCGCAGGAGGAGTATGGCGGTTACTGGGGCTGGAGCGTGGGCGTGGGGCAGGTGGGCGAGGCGGTGGAAAGCGGTGCGGGGGAGTTCCATGCTTATACCCTGCGGCTGATGGGGCCGATGGCGCTGCTGGAGCAGGTGCGGCGCATCCACATCGCCGGACAGGCGCTCCCGGTGCTGATCAAGGACGGCATCGCCCGTGTGGCGGACCTGCTCCATCCAGACCAGCCGGTGACGGTGGCGGCATTGCCGATGGAGGCACGGCAGGCCTATCCCGTGTTGGAGGAGGAAGAGGAGGCGACCTCGCCAGGCATGGTGGAGCTGGGGGCGGAGGAAAGCTGGGAGGAGCAGGACTTGCCGGAGAGCTTTTATGCAGGTGAAGGCTACTCAGGAGCGAAGGGGCGCGCTGCGGTGGTGCCGGGAAACGGCATGACCCTGATGCAGCGGGTTCAGCGCCAGGCGGGGGTCTGGTGGCAGGACAGGACGAGCACGGGCTACTACAAGGGATTCGTGCACGGGTTCTTCGACAACCCCTGGAGCACGGGCAAGGACATGGTGGTCTCCGTGGCCGGCATCAGTGAAAAGGCGGCCAACGTGATATGGTTGAGCACCCCGATGGGCACGATATGGGAGATGACCTTTGGCGATGCCTATCAGGGGGAGGTCAAGGCGGCGATCCATGCCGCGCAGCGCGCGGAAGAGCTGGGCGCGCAGGTGGGGCATGTGCTCAAGGACTGGGGGCCGGAGGTGTGGGATTTTTGGTGGAAGCTCAACTTTCAGGTCAACGAGACGGTGGTGCGCAGCGCGCTGCAGGGCGAGTTCCCGCAGAAAGAGAAGATGGGGCCGGAGCTGCGGCTGGCGCTGGAGCTGCTGGAGCAAATCCTCATCATGGCCGATGACACCTGGTCGGGGATGGAGTCGTACGAGCGGGGCTACTGGCAGGGCTACATCACCTTTGAGATCGTGGCGATGGTTGTGGGCGCGGTGCTTACGGCACCGGAAGGGATGGTCGGTGGCGCGGCGATGCTGGCACGGCACGCACCGAAGGTGACGCGCGCGTTCAAATTCCTGGAGATCCTGCTGGACCGCTTTGCTGATGTGCCTGGCATAGGCAGGCTGGTGGCGAAGATCCGGGGGTTCAATGTCATCGCCGACAAGCTCGGGGACTTCTGCTTCGTGGCAGGAACACCCGTTCTCACGCTGAGCGGACTGCGACCCATTGAGCAGATCAAGGATGGAGACTGGGTTTGGTCACGCAACGACGAGACCGGCGAATGGGGCTGGCGGCCCGTGGTGCGCACGTTCGTGACGCACCCCGACACACTGGTGCATGTGCATTATGAAGCCAGTGGCGGCGCGGTGGATGCCGAAGCGAGCCAGGGACTGGGCCTGGCGCGGCATGCGGTGCAGCCGGAAGCAGCGCCGGCGGAAATCGCCTGCACGCCGGGCCATCTGGTTCACGCACGACGAAGCGTCGGCGGCATGCTGGCCGCGTTCGTGGCCGCAGGCACGCTGGCGGCGGGTGATCTGCTGACACTGGCGGATGGCCGCGATGCGGCGGTGCAGGAGGCGCGCATCGAGCACGCCGCGCCGGGCACCACGTTCACCACCTACAACTTCACCGTCGCCGGCCACCACACCTACTTCGCCGGAGCGTTGCCGGTGTGGGTGCATAACGACGGGCTGGATGATTGCGGCAGGCTCGGCGAACGGCTGGTGAAGATCATCGCCAAGAAGGGTGACGATCCGGCGAGATACTTTGAGTACTTGAAGGAGGCGCGTGAGGCGATCTCCGGAACGATCAAGAGCGACCGCATCTGGGGCAACGGCTACAAGAAGATGACGCAGAAGATGGTGAAAGCCTTTGAAGACGGCGACATCACGGATGTGGACTTGATCCCGACCTACAACCAGATCAAGGCATCCTACGCGGGAAGCACCACGATCCGCAAACTCAAGCAGGCGGACACGGACATTCATCACATCGTGCCGAAGTCGGTATTAAAGTTGATGCGTGGATTTCCTGGCGGCTTACCGACTGATCATTCCTTGGGTGATGTTGCGGCTGTCGCACTGTCCAAAGCAGATCATGCGAAAATCACTAAGGCGATGCAGAAGCTTTTGGTCTCCAAAGACTTTAGAAATGGAAGCCCTGCCGACAAAGCCAACGCAATTGTCCAATGGTATCAAGATAATGGTTATCAAGGAATGAAGAAGGTGTCGCTCGCATGGTTTAAGAAACGAAGCATACTGTAAAAACAGCCAATGAAACTCATCGCTCGATTTACCATCCACGAAGCAGAAAACGACCGAGAAACATGTGGTCGAGAAGTTCCTAAAAAAGTGTTGTCACAAATGCGTGCGAAGTGGCCGCAGTTCTTTCCGAAAGAACTCGTCGGCTTCCATCTTCAGGCTGAGCCCGGCACTCCGGTGATTGATGAAGTGATTGGATTCTTGCGTGCCACAGGACGGGAACCAAATTGGAATTATCGCCCTCAGGTGCCAAATGCTCATCCCACGCTTTATCAAGTCCGAGGCGAACGAGTTTGGGATCCGGAAGAGCTAAATCAATCCGAATACTTTGAACTTCATGTGACCAAGGAAATTTGCGACAGCAAGCTGCTTCCTCCGGAAGGCATTCCTGAGATCGCCTTTAGCAGTTACCGTGGCAGTCCAGTCGGCATTGCCGTCGCCATGTCCAACCCGATCTGCTCGGATGCCTTTCGCAAGGAGCTGGAGGCGCAGAACTTCAAGGGGCTAACATTCCGTCAGGCGACCATCAAAAGCCGGAAGCCGGAAAATCTCGCGCTCTGGCAGATTTGGAGCAGCATCACGCTCCCGCCGGTGCTGACGCCGACGGTGGGCGTTGATGGCGAGCCTTTCGATCCTGCCAAGAGTCTGGCCTGTTATGTGAACGACATCTACTTTCCCTGGCAGCATCATTACTCAGCCGCAGCGTTCAAGACGATTGGCCCGTTTGATGTCGCGATCTCTGCCGAGCGGTGGGGCTACGGCTACACACACCAGCGGGAGCCAGCCATCATCGTCTCTCGTCGTTTCCGGGAGTGGTTCATGACGCAGAAGGTGCCGGTGGAGTGGTGGCCTGTGGCGCTGGAGTAGCTGCGACAGTGCTCCTCGGAAAGAAAAGATGCCTGACCATACGCCGGTGCTGTCGAGCGTCCTGCTTCGTACACAGACTGGTTTGGCAGCGTCTACGAGCGGCTCAGATGCGAACCGGCTGTGAAGCGGGTTGTGAAAGCGTCGGCGTTCGGATTTCCCGGGAAGAGGGACGGGCAGGAGTTCAGGGATAAAGCAGGAAACGCTGTCTTTGCGAGCGGAAGCTCTGGTTATAGCTTTCCCATCGGGCGACGATGCTGGTGGCGGGAGTGCCGCGACGGAGGTCGTGGTAGAGGGATTCGCTGCCATACACCTTGTTGAAGAGGTTGAGTTTTGAGCCGCTCATCCGGCTAACAACCTTGCCGCCGGAGAGGCGGTTGATTTCGGTGAGCAGGAGGACGTCCAATGCGGTGATGTTGGCCCTGGCGCGGGGATGAATGCTGAGGCGCACGCCGCCAAACCCGTTCTTGGAGTAAGGCGAGAAGCTGACGCCGGGTGTGTTCAGACGCCGACAGTAGGCGAGCAGGGCGTCGGGATTGACGCCGCTGCCACCGGCATAGCCAAAGGGATTCTCTGTGCCGATGCCTATGTCCACTGATGTCGCGCCACCGAGGATGCCTGTGGCGACGTAGTAGAAGGGCGAGGTGGCGTGAGGAATGTTGGGGGACGTTTGATACCAACGCAGCCCGGTGTCCTGCCAGACCATGCCGCGGTTCCAGCCCTGCATTTTGACGACATCGAGACGCGGGACACGGGACACCCAGCCGCGACCGCAGGCCATCATGGCGAGTTCACCGGCCGTCATGCCATGGACGTAAGGCACAGGGATCTGACCGACGAAGGACTTCCATTTGGATTCCAGCGGCGGGCCCTCTACGCGCCATCCGCCGAGAGGATTGGGGCGGTCGAGCACGACGAACTGCTTGCCGTTTTCCGCTGCGGCCTCCATCGCGACGATCATGGTGCTGATGTAAGTGTAGCTGCGGCAGCCGATGTCCTGCAGGTCAAACACGAGGACGTCGATGGGCGCAAGCATCGCGGGTGTCGGTTTGCGTGTGGGGCCGTAGAGCGAATAGACGGTCAGACCTGTCACCGAATCGCGACGAGTGCTCACATGAAGTCCCGCGCCGATGGTGCCGTCGATGCCATGTTCCGGTGCGTAAAGCGCGACGAGATTGGCGCCAAGCCCTCGCTGCATAGCGGTGCGAGTGCGTTCTCCGCGGCCGGTCATGCTGGTCTGGTTCGTGATGAGACCGACGCGCTTTCCGCGGATCAGATCAAAGCCGCGTGACGCCAGGACGTCGATGCCCAGCATGAAAGGGCCAGCCTGGGCCGGCTGCGGCTGGTAAGCCTGCGGTGCAGGCATCTGGCAGGCGGCGAGAAGGAGAGCGGTGAATGCAGCGACGGTCCAGAGACAAACGCGGGAGGAAAGCATGCGCAGCATTAACGGAGGATGCCGCGCGCGGCAACGTCACGGATGAGCGAATTGAAATTCGCTCGGGAGTCACTCACTGGCATGGCCGGCCTCTGCGGTCTCCGTGTCGAGCTGAAGCAGGCGCTTGGACTCCTCCAAGGCAAATTTGGCATTGGTGAAGGGCTCCCAGCTAATGTCCTGCCAGCGCTGTTTGCCATGGGTGTCGATGAGAAGGGTGGCGTGGAGGTTTTCGTTTTCGAAATCGTCATGGGCTCGCACGGCCTTGAACGCAGCGAGGCTTGAGTCGCTGAGAATCGGGAAGGGGAGTGGTGCGTCTGGCTTGAGGTTAAGCTTGGGACGAATGCCTGCGGCCACGGTCGTTGGCTCAAGAGTGATGGCGACGAGCTGAATGCCGGCTTTGTCAAAGTCACCTGCAACTTTGGAAAATGCCTGCATCTGCTCGACGCAATGACCGCAGTCATGGCCGAGATAGAAGATGAACAGCGTGGGTTTCTTCGAGGTGAAGTCGGTGCTTTTGACAAACCGGTTGTCGAGCGTGAGGGCCTCGAAGACCGGAGCGTCCGGGGCGTGCCAGTGGACAGGGCCGAGTGTGGTGATTTCAGGCCGCACTCCGCTGTCAGTGCGTTTGGGCGCGGGAGCGGGCCAGTCACCGGTGATGCCGAAGGTTTTGGCGAGCGTATCGAGGCGTTTGGCGATGGGGAGGTCGCGATCCATGGCGAAGGCCTGTTTGCGTGTTTCTTCGAAGGCCTTTTTGGCGTCGTCCATTTTGCCGCAGGCCTGGAGGATCTCCGTTTTGATGGCGAGGCCGACGAGATCCTGCGTGAAGTTCTTGGTGAGTTCGACGGCCTTGGTTTTATCCCCGAGCTTGAGCCAATAACGTGCCTGGCGCTCTTTGGGAACGTCGGTGGTTTTGAGGGCGTCCAGGAGTTTGGTGGCTTCTGAAGTGTCCTTCCCGTTTAGGGCCACAAGCGCCTTGAGTTCGGCGGTGGCGTTGTTTTTGGCTTTGACCTCTGGCTTCTCGGCAGGTTTGGGCGGTGTTGAGGATTTGGACGTGCCGGATTTGCCGGTGGTGGTGCTCGCACCGCTTTGTGGCTTGGCCGATTTGATTTTGCTGGTGTCGACATTGACGAGTTTGGTCTCTGTCTTGAGGGTGCCGAGTTCCTTGAGCGCGGCCGCGAGCGCGTTGGCGTCGTCGAGGTGATAGGCGGCGAGGCCGGCTGCGCGCAAGCGGGTGATGTCGTGGGCGGGATGACCAGCCGGCGTGGCGGTGAACTTTTTCAAATCATTCCAGAGCTCCCATTTGATGAGCGTCTCGATCAGGCGGGTGCGGCCGTAGCTGGAAGAGGTGCTGTTTTTGTCCAGCGTGTTGTAGGCTGGATGGCGGGGGATGGCGATGAGGCTGCGGGCAAGTGCGGCGGCGTCGTTGGCCCGCCCCAGATCGTTGTAAGTGCGTGTGAGCCACTCTTCGTTGTGTGCGTAGTTGTGAATCTGATCGGGCAGGATGTAGGTGCGGATCATGTAGGCATGATCGACTCGCGTGCTGGCTTCCTGCTGCCAGGCAGCGTCGTCAGGTCGCTTCAGTTTGGAAAACGTGTGCCCGGGCATGTGCCACATGTGGGCGATCCCCGGGGCTGCCTGACCACATTGAGCGTCGGATTTGAGGGCGAGGATCGGCTTGCTCTGATCCCACAAGTGAATGCGGTAGTGGTGAGCGGGATGATTGGGGACGGCGGCAAAGATCTGATCGAGCAGGGCGTCAACGGCCTGAAGGCTTGATATGGGCGCTTCATCACGTGAGAACCAGATGCGCCAGACGAGAAAGGCTTTGGCCTCGATGTCATTGCGGTCTTCCTGAACGAGCGCTTCGAAGTCTTTGATGCAGTCGAGGCTCTTCTGCTTCTTGTCCCGTTTGTCATTGTCGCGATACAGGTTTTCGAGAATGGCGATCCACTTTTGTTCACGCGGCGTGGCCTTGGATTTCAGCGGGGTGGCCTTTTGGATGAAGGCCCTCGCTCGTTTTTCATTGTTTACGTTGGCCATGCTCATGCCCCAGTAGGCCATGGCGCAGTCAGGATCGATGGCGGCGACCTGACGGAAGGTGCGTTCGGCCTCGTAATACCAGAAGCCGTGAAGCTGGCCGACACCTTGCTTGAAGAACTTCTGCACCTCCGGGTTTTTCGAACTGATCGGGAAGTTGACCGCATCACCGCAGCCTGGAATGAACACGGCGGCCTGACGCGGGCCTTCATTGAAAGCTTCGCCATGCGCTGAGTGGCCGGGGTCACCATGTGCGCGGAGAAGAACCGTGAGAGAAAGGGTGAGAACGAGAAAAGGACGCATGAGAAGATGCCTAGAACGCTGATCGGAACGGGAAACTGAGGATTGTAGAGCGAAAAACGCAAAATGCCCGGCGGTGTTGCCGCCGGGCATTTTTTAAGTGGAGGTTCGGTTACACCGCCGGGTGAGCGACGGCTTATTTGCCGTAGCCGGGAGCAGGCTGGCCATTTTCGTTGATATGGCCGGTGGTCCAGAGAATACCGCGGCACACGAGATCAAGGTAGCGGGCATCAGACACGGTCTCGGTTTGATGGCCGATGGTGGTGGAAAAGATCTTCGTTTTGTTCGGGCCGTATTCGTTGGTCCAGGCGACGACTGAAGTCGCTTCCGTGGCCTTGGCGTCAGGGGGCAGAGTTTCGCCCTTCTTGGCCTTCGGCGGAACGATCTGGACGCCTGAGGCAAGCGGTTTGCCAGTGAGGATCTGGATGTTGTTGTAGAGCTCTTCGTTGATGGTCGTCCAGTTTTCGAGGCCCTGGGTGATCGGGTGGTTTTTGTCAGTGAAGGTGATGGAGATGGGCTCCTTGGGGCCGTGGGCGGTGGACTGGAGGCCGAGCATCTCATACCAGCCGGCGTTGTCAGCTCCGGCGGCCACGGCTTCGCGGAAATTGCCCCAACGGTAGCTGTGCATGGCACAGTGGAGATTGACAGCGGGCTTGCCGGCCTTGTGCGCTGCGAGAATGGCGCCGACGTAGGCGGGATCGGTCACGTCGGCGCTGCACTCGTCATGCACGATGACGTCGAAGTCCTTGTCCCAGTCCTTGGCCTTGTAGATTTCAAAGGTGGCCTTGGTGGTCTTGTCGGGATTGTAGGCGACATCGACGATGGCGTTCAGGCGAGCCTCGATACCTTCTTTAAGTATGAGGTGTTGCTTGTCATATTCATGGCAGCAGCCGCCGGCGACGACAAGAACGCGGAGGGGCTTGACCGCAGTATCGGCGGCCTGGGCCAGAAAAATGGCGGCAGTGATGCCGAGGGTGAGCAGGGGGAGGAAGAGTCGCATGGAGTGGAGGTGGTTGGGACGATGTGCTGATAGCAGCGCGGATGGAACGAGATGTCGAGTGGGAAAATTGCGCACAGCTTTGACAGGTGGGTGATCTACGCCATCACTGCGGTGTGGGTGATTTTTTAACCTTGGATGATTTGATGAACTGGGACGCGGTGGCGGGGCGCTTCACGCCGCCTGCGCGGCTGGCAGTGATCGGTGATCCGATCGCGCACTCGAGAAGTCCACAGATGCACAATCCCGCGCTGAAAGCCTGTGGCATCGACGCGCAGTACGTGCGCGTGCAGGTGCCGGTGAGAAACGTGGCCAAGGCGTTCAGGCAGTTTGCGGCCAGCGGGTTTCTCGGGGTGAACATCACGATCCCCCACAAGTTTGAAGCGCTGGACGCGGTGGATGAACTGGATCCGCTGGCCAGGGCGCTCGGCGCTGTGAACACGCTTGCCATCAGGGATGGCCGATTGTTCGGCTACAATAGCGACGGACCGGGATTTTTGCGCAGCGTGAAAGAGGCGTTCGGCGTCGAGGTGAAAGATCTGAGGGTGCTGATCCTCGGCGCAGGCGGTGGTGCGGGGAGGGCCGTGGCGGTGCAGTGTGCTTTGAAAAGATGCCCCCGACTAGTTCTGGCCAATCGCACGGTTTCAAAGGCAACTGCTCTGGCAGATGAGGTGAAGCAGTGGTCGCCAGAGACCGAGGTGAGCGTGGTCGCGTGGACCGACGAGGAAGTGGCAGAATACATGAGCCAGATTGATTTGATCGTGAATGCCACTTCGTTGGGAATGAAAACCGATGATGCAAAACTTGCTCCTGCCGACGCACTGCTACCGCGACACCTCGTCTTTGACATGGTTTACCGTGCGAATGGTGTGACGCCGCTTGTGGAGGATGCCGCGGCTGCCGGGGCGAAGACCGTCGATGGGCTGACGTTGCTTTTGCACCAAGGCGCCATCTCGTTCGAGCACTGGTTTGACCGACCTGCGCCGCTGCAAGCGATGCGTGAAGGCTTGCGCAATGCTCTGATAGTGTGAGATTCCGCAGACGTAAAAATGACTGCCTCGCGCCATTTCGTTCTCAGCTTTTTCGGACCAGTCCTGACGAGTGGGCTGTATTGTGGCGTCATTTTTCTGATCTGGAGCTGGCTGGAATTTCACCACATCTCACCCTTGGTGACGATGCTGGTCGGGGGGATGGTGGTTGCGATTAGTACACGCTGGTTCGTGAGGAATTTCGTCCCGGTGAGCTGCCCTTTCTGTCAGGGGAAAAGCTACGAAATCCCTGGCAGGGGGAATCGTTTCATGTGCCGGGTTTGTGGCAAAGACCACTAGGAATCGTTTTTGTGGCAATAAATCGGCTTGCTCAATCTCGTGAAAGTCGTTACCTGTCCACGGCGTTTGAGTCCACGGCTCCGCCAGCAGCTTTCTGTGAAAAGCGCTTCCTCATCTGACTTTCCCCGCATGATTATTTCTTTGTCGCGCCCACACACCCCGCATGATCGGGAGGCGAGTGGCGCGTGCATGTCGGAATCGAGTCCGTGCTGATATGATGTTCGCAGCGCGTCTTTTCCCAATGATTTTCCGAGCGGCTGCCGCATGGCCGTCAGGAGTAATGAACACAACCGGAGGTATCCCATAAGCAATCCATTCCAGCAATTGAGCGGCGGCAGTTTCGCACCGCGTCCCCAGCAGAATCAAAGTACAGGCGGCCCGCCACGGCCAGCGGGTCAAGGAGGTCCTCCCGGTTCAAGTCCGCGTCCAGCAGGTCCCCCCATGGGAGCACCAAGGCCTTCAGGTCCCCCTCGTCCGGCGGGTGGCTATGCGGGATCAAGTGGAGGATTTCGGCCAGGGGGCAATCGTCCGGGTGGACGTGACAGGCCGAACGGACGTTTCGTTGATCAGACACGTGTGAACGAGCGCATTCGTGCGCCCAAGGTTCGTGTCGTTGAAGAAGACGGACATCATCAGTTGGGCGTGATTCCGACATCACAGGCCATTCGCATCGCGAAAGAGCGTGGACTGGACCTGGTCGAAGTTGCTCCGAATGCCGATCCGCCCGTGTGCAAGATCGTCAACTACGGCAAATACAAGTACATCCAGGAGAAGCACAAGAAGGAGGCTCATAAGCATCATAAGGGCGGCAAGGTGAAGGAGATGAAGTTCCGCATCGGGATCGACCCGCATGACTACCTCATCAAGATCACCCACGCCGAAGACTTCCTCGCGGAAGGTCACAAGGTGCGCATCCAGCTCCAGTTCCGCGGTCGCCAGATGGCGCATCAGGAGCTTGGGCACCAGCTGGCGAAGAAGATCAAAGAGGATCTGCTTACCATGGGCCATGTCGATCAGGATCCGCGCATGGCGGGCCGCAACATCAACATGCAGATCAGTCCTCTTCCGGAGCGTCAGCGCCACCGCAAGTTCAAGACACACCTCAAGGGCGTGACTGAACACAAGGATATTCTGCACCACGAAGGACATGACCCTCGTGAGGACAAGCACGACCACGATGATCATGATGACGATCACCACGAAGGCGGAAATCATACCGAGCCTCCGCCGCCGGCAGCTTGAACCAATCATGAAGGGCAGGATTCACCTCCTGCCCTTTTTCTTTTAAGCCACGGACGCCGCCAGGTCGCTCATCGACTGCTTCATGTCCGGCGGTCCAAAGGATGACGTCCCGCAGACGAAGAGATTCGCGCCGTGCTTTTTCGCGATCGGCGCGGTGTTCGTGTAGATGCCGCCATCCACTTCAAGGTTGAACTTCAAGCCGTGCGCATCGCGGTAATCACGTGCGGCGGCCAATTTTGGCATCGTTTCCTTCTCCATGAACGGCTGCCCGCCAAAGCCCGGCACCACCGTCATCACCAGCAGCAGGTCGATGTCGTTCACAAACGGCAGCGCCGCTTCAAATGGCGTGTTCGGGTGCAGCGCGATGCCGCAGTGCAGGCCCGCCGCGCGGATGCGCTTCAGAGTCTCTGCCACGGAGGTGTTGTAGTTCGCCTCGACGTGAATCGTGATGTTGTTCGCGCCTGCCTTGATGAAACGCTCCAGATAATGATCAGCGCGGTGGACCATGAGATGGACATCGAGATACATTTCGGTGCATTTCCGAACGACCTGGACCATCTGCGGCCCGAAGGAGATGTTGTCCACGAAAGCTCCATCCATCACATCCAGGTGCAGCCATTGAGCTCCGGCGTCGGCGGCTCGTTGCACTTCAGCGCCCACCTTGGACCAGTCGGAAGCCAGGAGGGAGGGGAGGATGAGATTCGTCTTGTGATCCATTCTCTGAGATAAGGTTCAGGGTTCAAAGTTCAAGGTTTGAGTTGGTGGCGGAACCGTTTATAAGCACGCGTGGCTGATACCCTGATCATCAATCCTTTCGACGACGAGCATTTCATGCGCGAGGCGCTGCGGCAGGCACGCAAGGCCGCCAAGCAGGACGAGGTGCCCATCGGTGCGATCATTGTCCATCAGGGCAATGTGATCGGCCGCGCTTGGAATCAGGTCGAGACGCTCAAGGACGCCACGGCCCATGCCGAAATGCTTGCCCTCACCCAGGCCGAGAGCGCCCTCGGCGACTGGCGACTCAACGAATGCGATCTTTATGTCACCAAGGAGCCCTGTCCCATGTGTGCCGGTGCCATCATGCATTGTCGCGTCCGCAGGGTCATCTTTGGCTGTCCTGATGTGAAAGGTGGTGCCGCTGGCGGTTTCTGGAATCTCCTCCAGGCCCCCAACCTCAATCACCGCACCGAGATCACCGCTGGGGTGCTCAACGATGATTGCGTTTGCATCCTCAAGGAGTTCTTCGCTGAAGCGAGGCGTCGCCGGGCAGAGGGATTGGAGCACAAGAAGGGTGTCGCCAAAGACAGCGAAGGTCCGGTCGTGTTCGACGGGCCGTGAAACTGCTCACCGAGACGAGTGAACCAAGTGGGGAGTGAAAACAGGCGGCCTGTCCTTCAGGACCGACGGGAATGATTGAGTCATTGGGACCAGTTTGCCCCCTCACTCCTCCCCTAGGAAACTTGCCACCACCCGCGGTTCGCTGCCGGTCTTGATCGAGAAGACCTCGCAACTGGCGGCGTAGGCGTCTGAGGCGTAGCGCTCGGCGAGGTCGGCGGCGAAGGCCTGGACAAGGCCGGGATTGGCGGGGAAGACGTAGAGTGCGTGGCGGTCCGGCGCGGCGACCCAGATCTCCTTGCCGAAGAGTTCCTCGAACAGCTTGGGCAGGGAAGGGGCGAGAAGCAAGGTGGCGAAGAGCGGGGACTCACCGCGATAGACGGCATAGGCGATTTTCCCGTCCTCGCCTTTAATGAGTTCAGGTTTCAGCAACTGCAGCCTCTTGTCCGCCGCAGTTCTGGCCCGGTTGGCGAAGGATTCGATGCTCAGGCCTAGTCTGGTAAATGTCTCGGAGGTGTAGGGTTCGACGCCACTGAGGGCTGAGGTGGACTCCCGGCAGGGAGTGAACACCGTCTGCTGCGCATTCGGCGGGGTTATGGAGTAGGCGCTACGCATGGCCTTTGGCTCCGGCATAAGCAGAAGGGACTCAAGCTTGCGTTCAGGGATGGTGGGTATTTGAGCGGGAGCCAAGCCTCCTGCCAAGGTCACGAGGCATAAGATTAGACGCATGACGGGGAATGTGGAGGGGGCCAGCCATGGATGCAAATGCCGTCCTTGAGGTTCGAGTGCGCGTACGTAGGTTCGGAAGCGGCCTTAGCCCCCGAACACAGGGGGATTGGCGGGAAATTATTTCAAAAAGCCTGAAATACTGCTTGCGGGAACTGGGGGACTCGCCAGAATGCGCGCTCCCAAGGCCCAGCCTCCTTTGTGAAGCTGGTAGATCAAGGCGCTCCACGGAGCGCCTTCATTATCGGAGCCAGAACCGGAAAAGTCTGCGCGTGCTCACTGTGAGCATGGCGCGCTGTCTTCCGAAACCGGCTACGAACAAAGCCAAGGATTACAGCTCTTTCACACCATGCCCACCATCAATCAACTCGTCAGACACGGCCGCAAAGACAAGGCGGTAAAGTCGAAGTCTCCAGCGCTTGCCAAGTGCCCGCAGCGTCGTGGCGTCTGCCTTCAGGTGATGACCCGCACACCGAAGAAGCCGAACTCAGCTCTTCGTAAAGTGGCCAAGGTGCGCCTGACCAACGGATTTGAAGTTATCGCCTACATCGGTGGTGAAGGTCACAACCTCCAGGAGCACAGCATCGTGCTGGTCCGTGGCGGACGTGTGAAGGACTTGCCGGGTGTGCGTTACCACATCGTTCGCGGCACTCTGGACTGCCTTGGAGTCGAAGCCCGCCGTCGCGGCCGTTCGAAGTATGGTGCGAAACGTCCAAAGGCCGGTGCTGCCGCCGCCGCTGCCAAAAAGAAATAATTTCCGCTGATTTCACCCTCCATCTCAACCAGTCATGGCCCGCAGAAAACGCGTTTATAACAAAGAGGTTCGCAAGGACAGCCGCTACGACAGCGAACTCGTCGCCTCCCTCATCAGCAACATCATGCTTGATGGCAAGAAGTCGCTCGCTGAGCGAATTGTCTATTCCGCCATCGAGGCTCTCAACGAGAAGACCGACAGCGTTGATCCTTTGGAGCTGTTCAACCGCGCCATCGAGAACACTAAGCCGCGTGTGGAAGTCAAGGCCCGCCGCGTCGGTGGTGCCACCTATCAGGTGCCTCTTGAAGTCTCCCCTCGTCGTCAAGAATCCCTCGCTATGCGCTGGATCGTTGGTTTCGCACGTGGCCGCAAAGGTCAGGCCATGCATCGCGCCCTCGCCAATGAGCTGAAGGACGCCGCCCAAGGGCAGGGGAACGCCGTTCGCAAGCGCGACGACGTCCACAAGCAGGCGCAGGCCAACCGCGCGTTCGCTCACTTCCGCTTCTAAGCGTTCCACATCACATTTTTCGTCCACTTTTCGTTTTCCCCGACCCATGTCGAACCCCAATTCCCCCAACCGCGAATTCCCTCTTGAGCGTACCCGCAATATCGGGATCTGCGCGCACATTGACGCGGGCAAGACCACCCTTACCGAGCGTGTGCTGTTCTACACCGGCATGATCCATAAGATCGGTGAGGTGCATGATGGTGCTGCCACCACGGACTGGATGGAGCAGGAAAAGGAGCGTGGTATCACGATCACCTCCGCCGCTGTGACTGCGAGCTGGAAGCAGCTCAAGGAAGAAGGCGTGTACAAGTCCCGCGAAATGGAAAACATGCGGGTGAACATCATCGACACCCCTGGGCACGTGGACTTCACCGCTGAAGTGGAACGTTCCCTGCGCGTGCTGGATGGCGCGATCTTCGTGCTCTGTGGTGTGGCCGGTGTGCAGCCGCAGTCGGAAACCGTCTATCGCCAGGCTGAAAAGTACGGCGTTCCCCGCATCGCCTTCGTGAACAAGATGGACCGCACGGGCGCCAACTTTGACAATGTGGTCAAAGATGTGCGTGAAAAGCTCGGCGCTCCGGCATTCCCGATCCTCATTCCGATCGGAGCCGAAGACAATCTGATCGGCCAGATCGACGTGGTGAACCAGAAGGCCATCATTTACTCTGACGATGAAAAGTTCGGCTCCAAGTACACGGTTCGTGACTTGCAGGGTGATGAAGTTGCCAAGGCCAAGCAGGCCTATGACGAGTTGCTGGACGCTGTTTGCAGCGCCGACGACGAACTGGGCATGATGTTCCTTGAAGAACAGCCTATCGGCCCGAAAGAACTGAAGGCCGGTCTTCGCCGTGCGGTTATCGCCAACAAAATCATCCCGATGGCAGGCGGTTCTGCCTTCAAGAACAAAGGGGTGCAGTATTTGATCGATGCCGTCATCGACTATCTTCCGGGTCCCCTCGACATCGAACCTCAGAAGGGGCATGTCATTGATGAGCCTGAAAACGTCATTGAGGCCAGGCCTGATGACAACGGCAAGTTCATTGCCTTGGGCTTCAAGCTCTGGTCTGACAAGTTCGGCCGTCTCGTTTTCTTCCGTGTTTACTCTGGCTGTGTGCGCAAAGGCGACACCATCTACAATCCCCGCACCCGCAAGTCGGAACGCGTGGGCCGCTTGATTCAGATTCAGGCCTCTGTCCACAAGGACATCGACTGCTGCTACTCGGGTGACATCGCCGCCCTCGTGGGTGTGAAGGATGTTCGCACTGGCGACACCTTCTGCGACGAGAGCCTTGAAGTTCTTCTTGAGCCTCCAACCTTCCCGGAACCGGTTATCTCGATGGCTGTCGAGCCGAAGACCAAGGGAGACCAAGAGCGCATGGCCAACGCCCTGCAGCGCCTCTCTGAAGAAGATCCGACGTTCTTCGTCAAGACCGACGAGGAAACCGGCCAGACCATCATCGCCGGCATGGGCGAGCTTCACTTGGAAATTCTTTGCGACCGCCTCAAGCGCGAGCACAAAGTCGAGACAAACACTGGCAAGCCTCAGATCGCCTACCGCGAGACCCTCACGAAGGAGGCCGACGGTGAAGGCAAGCTGGTCAAGCAGTCCGGTGGTCGCGGCCAGTATGGCCACGTGATCATCAAGGTCCGCCCTGGTGAGAAGGGGTCCGGCATCGTCGTCGAAAACAAGGTTGTCGGCGGAACGATCCCTAAAGAATTTATCAATCCTGCCAAAGCGGGTTGCATCGAGGCCGCTCTCAACGGCATCATCGCTGGTTATCCGGTGATCGACATGCACATCGACCTTATCGACGGCTCCAGCCACGATGTGGACTCGAATGAAAACGCCTTCAAGATGGCCGGCATCTTCGCGGTGAAAGACGCGTTGAAGAAAGCCAAGTGCATCCTTCTTGAGCCCATCATGGCCGTGGAAGCCTCCACTCCAGAAGACTATCAGGGCGACATCATGGGCGACCTTAACCGCCGCCGTGGCAAGATTCAGGGCATGGACACACGCGGTGCGACCGCGATCCTTCGCGCTGAAGTGCCATTGGCAGAAATGTTCGGTTACTCGACCGCCATCCGCACCCTTTCCTCCGGCCGTGCCAGCTATTCCATGCAGCCTTCGCACTTCGAGCAGGTGCCGCAGCAGATTGTTGAGCAGATCGTCGAACAGCGCGGAGGCGCCAAGGCATAAAGATCCGCCCGCCCTTTTACAAACCATCACCTCACGGACCCCGTCATGACTAATCAACGCATCAGAATCCGCCTCCGCGCGTATGACTATCGCGTGCTCGACAAGAGCAC
>NZ_JAGRPF010000152.1 GCF_020439865.1 Prosthecobacter sp. | reverse complement strand
GGCCACAACGGCACGATTCACAACGGCATCGGCCGCATCGGCTTTTACACCGGCGGACATGCCGCGCGTTTCCGCGACGAGGATCTCGCCGACGAATGGGTGAAGCGCTCGAACGAATGGATCGAGGCGCACAAGGACAACCCCTTCTTCCTCTTCTTCGCCAGCCACGACATCCATGTGCCGCGCATGCCGCATGAACGCTTTCAGGGCAAGACGACGCTCGGCTTCCGTGGCGATGCGATCGTGGAGTTCGACTGGTGCGTGGGCGAGGTCATGAAGACGCTCGACCGTCTCAACCTCGCCGAGAACACGCTCATCGTGCTCTGCTCCGACAACGGCCCCGTGCTCGACGACGGCTACAAAGACGGCGCGGTCGAAAAGCTCGGCACGCATACTCCCGCAGGTCCCTTCAGCGGCGGCAAATACAGCGTGCTTGAAGGCGGCACGCGCACACCGTTCATCACCCGCTGGAAAGGCCGCGTGAAGCCCGGTGTGTCCGATGAAGTCGTCTGCACCATCGATCTCGCGTCGAGTCTCGCTGCTCTCACAGGAACCGCCTTGCCAGACAACTCCTGCCGCGACAGCTTCAACGTCCTTCCTGCACTGCTAGGTGAATCCGGCGCGAAGGGCCGTGATCATCTGCTCCAGCAGGACAACAACGGCACGAACTTTGGCCTCCGCATGGGCGACTGGAAACTCGTGCGCCGCAAGGTGAAAGGCAAATCACAGGCGACCGTCTCGACGAAGAATCACAAGGACGCCGCCGGTGTGAACGCGCTCTACTTCCTCCCGGACGATCCCGCCGAGGAAAAGGACCTCAGCGAGGAGAACCCCGACAAGGCCAAGGAACTCGTCGCCAAGCTCGATGCGCTGATCGCCGCTGAGAAAAGCCGGTGATCAGTGTCGTGCGGACCACCGAAAAGACGGGCGACGTGACGAATGCATAGCGATAGCGCAAACCTTTGGCGGCGAGCTTGTCGAGATTCGATGACGCCGGTTGGAATTCAGAACAATGCTTTCACGGCCGGCTTCGTCACCTTGCCCATGGCATTGCGCGGCAGCTCGGTCACGACTTTGAGCCGTTGCGGGATCTTGTAAACGGAGAGACGGCCTTTGCACCACTCGCGCAGCGCGGCGAGCTCTAGCGTGCTGCTCTTCAACACGACCGCCGCCGTGACCGCCTCGCCCCACGTGTCATCTGGCAAGCCGATCACCGCGCACTCGGCAATGAGCGGATGCTCAAGCAGCGCGGCTTCGATCTCGAGCGCACTGAGCTTGTAGCCGCCGCTCTTGATGATGTCCACGCTCAGGCGGCCCATGATGCGGTAGTAGCCGCGCTCAAGGACCGCCATGTCGCCCGTGCGGAACCAGCCGTCCTCAAATGTCTCCGCCGTGGCTTCCGGACGGTTCCAATACGCCTGGAACACCGTCGCGCCGCGCACTTGAATCTCTCCCGGCTCATCCTCGGCGGTGATGACGGGGCCGTTCTCGGCCTTCAACCGCACTTCGACACCTGGCAGCGGTGCACCCACTGAACCTGGGCGTCGCTCACCGCGATAGAGATTCGAGATGGCCATGCCGATCTCGGTCATGCCGTAGCGTTCGAGCAGTTCCTGGCCCGTAAGCGCCGTCCACTGTTGATGCACGCTCGCCGGAAGTGCCGCGCTGCCGCTCACCATGAGGCGCATCTTCTTGAAACCGGCCACGATGGCCGCGCGATCCGATTCGCACGCGGCTTCGAGCGCCTGAATGAGCTTCACATAGATCGTCGGCACGGCCATGAAGAGCGTGTAGGCATCGTCGCGCACGCGTTCGAGGATCGCATTCATTTCAAACCGCGCGAACGGCTCCACCACCGCGCCGCTCCACAACGCGCAGCCGGTGATGTTGATGATGCCGTGGATGTGATGCAGCGGCAGAAACATCGGGATGCGATCCTCCGCGCTCCACTCCCACGCCTGCACGAGGCTCTCGATCTGCGCCTGGATGTTCGCATGCGTCGTCACCACGCCCTTCGGCTTGCTCGTTGTGCCGCTGGTGTAGAGGATCATCGCGCGGCGGTTCACATCGATGTCTGGCAATGCCTTCACCGCATTACCGTTGATGCCGCTCACGTTCACCAAACGCACGCCGATCTTTTGGCAAAGCGACGCGATCTTAGGCGCGTTCGACGCATCGGCGATCACCACGCCTACCTGCGAGTCCGTCAGCGCGTATTCCCACTCGGATTCAGTCGCGGAGAGGCAAATGGGCAACTTCATGCCGCCCGCCCGCCAGATCGCCCATTGCGAGGCAGTGTATTCAAATCCCGGTGCCACCAGCAACGCCACGCGAGCTTCTTGAAGCTCACTTTGATCCTGCAGCAACTCCACCGCGATCTGCGATGAACGATCCAAGAGTTGCTGATAAGTGTGCGAAACCTCTGGCGTTCGGAACGCGATGCGGTCGGCAAACGAACGGGCTCGGGCGATGAAGGGAAGGTCGGGCATGGTCAAAAAAAAGTGCGGGCGATCATGAAGATCACTGAAGGCCCAAGCAGGCAGCCGAGGCCGGTGTAAAAGGTGGCGGTCATCGCGCCGTAGGGCACGAGTTTGGGATCGGTGGCGGCGAGTCCGGCCATCACGCCGCTGTTCGTGCCCATGACTCCGCCGAAGATCATCGCAGCGCTTGGATTGTTCAGGCCGATGGCTTTGGCGAGGAACGGCGTGGCGATCATGACCGCAATGGCCTTCACTAATCCGGCCGCGATGCTCAGCGCAATGACTTCGCTGCTCGCTCCGATGGCACCACCTGTAACCGGACCGACGATGTAGGTCGCCGCGCCCGCGCCGATGGTCGTGATGCTCACCGCATCCCGATAACCAAAGGCAAACGCCACCGCTCCACCGGCGAAGAAGGACACGAACAAGCCGACAAACAAAGATACAACGCCAATGACGCCGCCTTTGAGGAACTCCTCCATGCGCACGCCAAAAGCTGTTGCCACGATGGCGAGGTCGCGCAGCATCGCGCCGCCCATCAGGCCCACGCCAGAGAGCATCGGGACATCCGCCACGCCGCTTTTGCCGCCGGCAAGCAGCGCCATCAGCAAACCGATCATGATCGCGATGGCGCTTCCATGCAGCCGTCCACGCGTGAGCTTCTCGCTCGCCCAATACGAAACGAGCATCGTCACGCCGATG
Organism: Prosthecobacter sp.; assembly: GCF_020439865.1. Lineage (GTDB taxonomy): Bacteria > Verrucomicrobiota > Verrucomicrobiia > Verrucomicrobiales > Verrucomicrobiaceae > Prosthecobacter. Next base: position 51,008 of record NZ_JAGRPF010000152.1, on the reverse strand, counting down.
AGCGCGAATGCCGTCAGCAGTCCGTTTTTCGCAAAAACACTCTCCAGCGTGCTCATGACGGGCTTTCCTCCTTGCCGCCTTTCTTCGCCAAAACACCGACGAGCACAAAACTAAGGCCCACGGCAAACAAGCCGGCCATGATGGCCATCAAACCACCGGAGAGCGCGCCGAGGACATTTTGACTTGCCGCCATCGCGACGACGATGGGCACATACATCTGACCCCAAAACACGATACCGCTCTCCGTCGGTGCTTTCATGAGCCCACGACGCTGCAAGGCATCACACCCGAGGATCAGCAGGATCATCGCGATGCCCACGCCGCCGATGTCCGCATTCACTCCCAGCGCCGCGCCGATCATCCGCCCCACCGTGAGACCGGTGAGCAGGCATAGGGAAAGCAAGGCGGTGCCGTAGATGGGCATGAATCACTTTTTGGCAGATTCAGTTTCGATTGTCTCGATAAATTTCAACAGCAGCGGAAACGCGGGCTCGGGCATCTTGCCGTGGTCGAAGCCGTCGAGTTCATGGAGGGTGGTGTGCTTGTGACCAGCGAGCTTCATCATGCGCCCGAAGTAGGCACACTCCTCATAGCGACCCATGAGCTCCTTTTCGCGGTCACCGGTGACGAGCAGCATGGGCGGGGCGGTTTTGCGGACGTGAAACAAGGGCGCGAGGTCGTCGATGATGGGCTGCGTTTCGGCGATGCCGCGCTCGTCGCGAATGGTGAAATGGGTGATGACCTGTGGGCTGAGCGGGATGAGCCCGGCGATTTGATCCGCATCGACGCCGTGCGTGGTGAGCCATTTTTTATCGAGACCGCACATCAGCGTGAGATAGGCTCCGGCGCTGTGGCCGCTGACAAAGATGTGCTGCGGATCGCCGCCAAAATCGGCGATGTGCTTGAAGGTCCACGCGATGGCCGCTGCAGCGTCCTCGATGAAGACGGGTGATTTCACGCCGGGGCTGAGCCGGTAGTTCGCGGCGACGACGGCGATGCCTTGATTGCGCAACGGCAGCGGGATGGAGCGCTCGCCTTGCGTCAAACCACCCCCGTGGAACCAGATGACGGTGGAGAACGGCCGTTTCGTGGCGGGCGCATACACGTCGAGTCGGCAGCGTTGGTTCATCGCGGCGGTGGTGCCGTTTCCTTCGCGGTAGAGGAGCTCGGTGGTGAGATGGTAGCCGCCGTCGATGGTTTGCTTGTCGAGTTCGCGGCTCACACTCGCGAGGAGGGCCTCGGCTTTGGTGAACTTCGATTCAAACATCCGCGCGGAGGCTTCATCGAGCTTCGCAGCATCGCCACCGCGTTTGCGCAGTTGGTATAGCATCACGGGCAATCGCAGATCGGCCGGATTGCCGCAGCGCGGAAGTTTTTCAAGATGGCGGAAGCCGTTGCTACGTGTCGGCTCGATCATCGTTCCCTCGCCGTAGTCATTCCAAGTCGCGATCTGGATGAGCGGCGTCTTGCTTTCGAGCGCCTGCGCGAGCGATTCACTCAATGTGAGTCCCGCACGCGAGGCGATGCTGCCGTAGCTCGCGTGCACACCAGCTTGCAGGTAGATGTCTTTGAAGCCCGGGAACGCGGTGGCGATGAAGGGCAGCTTTTGCGCATAGATATTGGTGAGCTCTTTCTTCCAGTGCTCCGGCGAAAGCGATTTGCCACCTGCGACTGGCGGCCAGGCAAAGGCACCATCGAGTCCGTTTTGCTTCGCCAGATGCGAAAGGCCAAACACGAGCGGCTTTGAGCCCAAGTCGAACTTCCACTTCAAATGCTGCGGTCCAAAGACCAGCAGCAATGGGCGGCCATGCTGCTTCACGTAGCTCGGATCGGAGAAAAAGTGCTCCTCGGCCCAATGCAGATCTTTCTCCGCCTGTTTGATGTCTCCGCCATCTTTCAGCGACTTCACTGCCTGATCTTCATAACACACCGCGAAGCTCAACCCGGCCTTTTTGAGCCACGGGATGAACTTCAGCGTGTTGCGATGATTCATCGCGTGGTCGTTGATTTCGCTCGTGCCATACCAGTCGATGACGACGCCATCGAGCCCGGCGATCTTCATCAGCAGCGCATGGTATTCGAGCGCGTGATCGTCGCCTGAGTCATACGGGCCGATGAGCGGGTAGTCATGCGAGGCGATTTTCCTCTGGTCGTCCCACTTCTTCTGCTCCGGATCGAAGTGGTTCATCGTCCAATGCCATCCCCACGCGCCGCTCACGTCCTTCGTGGCATACCAGGGCATGTAGTGAACGAGGAGACGCGGCTCCGCCCCTGAAACAGTGGCAAGGAAAGTCAGGAAGATGGCAATGACGCGAAACATCCCTTAGACGACACGAATCCTCACGGGAACACAAACAGGATTATTCGTGATCGTGTTCACGCACATCGAGCTTTTGCCACGGGGTGGAGCCGCCGGTCTGCACATGACGGCGCATGGCGTCGGAGAGTTCTTTGAAGACCTTGGGAGCCTTGCCCATGAGGTCGTTTTTTTCCTGAGGATCGTTCTTGAGGTTGTAGAGCTCCAGCGGGCTGTAGGGCGTGTTTTGCATCAGCTTCCAGTCACCACGGATGATCGCTTCGTAACTCTTGCCGCCGTAGGCCGAGCCGCCTTCGCGACGGACGAAATAGAGATCGCGCGGTGTGTCTATCGTGCCGCAGTTGAGGACGGGGACGAGGCTGATGGCGTCGAGATTTTCAGAAGGCTTCAGACCGGCGAGTTCGAGAAAGGTGGGAAACAGGTCGAAGTTGAGCCCTGCGTATTCGCAACGTGATCCCGCCTTGATGTGACCGGGCCAGCGCACCATGAAGGGCACGCGCAGCCCGCCGTCATAGTGGCTGGTCTTGCCGTCGCGCCATGGATCGTTGTTTTGGGAATGTGGCAGCGAGCCGCCGTTGTCGGAGCTGAACGCGACGAAGGTGTTTTCATCCAGTCCCACCTCCTTCAAAACCGCAAGCACCTGACCGACGCGATCATCAAGATGCTCGACCAGCGCGACATTGAGCGCGCGTTTCTCCTCAAGCTGCGGCGCGCGCGCTTTCACCTTTGCCAGCCAGTCGGCCGGCGGTTCGATGGGGAAGTGCGGTGCATTGAAGGCGAGGTAGAGGAAGAAGGGTTGTTTCTCCTTCGCCCGTTCTCGGAAGTAATCCTTGGCCCAGTCGGCGAAGATGTCCGTCGCATGTCCCTGCGGATCGATGACCTCCGCATTGCGGCGCATGTAGTTGTGACCCTGGCGCAGATGCGTGATGTAGCTGTCCATCATGTCGCCGAGGAAGCCGTGGAAGAATTCGAAGCCGCGCTCGTTCGGCGTGTTCGGCGACTCGAGGCCGAGATGCCACTTGCCGATGACCGCCGTGTGATAACCGGCCTTCTTCAACTCGTTGCCGATTGTCGGAATGCCCGGCGCGAGATAACCCCACGAATCTTCCGGCTTGGTGCGAATCACGCCAGGAACGCCGACGCGATCCGGAAAACGTCCGGTGAGCAAGGCCGCACGCGAAGGCGAGCACACCGTGCAGTTCGCGCGCATGTTCGGGAACAGCATGCCCTCCGCGGCAAGCTTGTCGATGTTCGGCGTGTGGCAGTCCGACGGGTGATAGGTCGAAACATCGCCGTAGCCGAGATCGTCGGCGAAGATGATGAGAAAATTCGGCTTCGACTCCGCGGCAAATGACGGAACCAGCATGAACAATGACGAAAGGATGACCGAGGTGAATTTCATGATGGGAGAGCGTGGGATGGCTACTTCTCGGCCTTCTTGTTCTTGGCTTTCTTCTTCGCTTTCGGTGCGGGTTCAGGCGGCGGAGTCAGACCATCGTCAGGCTGGTCCCAGAAACGGTAAGGATCATCCACGCGTCGCATCTCGGCGAGAAGCAGCGCCTCCATCTCCTTCCGCTTGTCGGCATGCTTCAGATCGTCGGCGAGGTTCGTCTTCATCGGATCCGCATTGCCATGCTCTTTCAAAAGCTCGTTGGGATTGGCCGCGAGATTGAAGAGCTGCGTCTCATGCACGGTGCCGTTCATGCCGTCGTATTTGATCAGCTTCCAGTCGCCCTGCTTCACGCAGCGCATGCCGGGTTTCGTGCCGCCGCAATACGCGCCATACATGACATCGCGCATGGTTTCCTTTTTACCTTCGAGCACCGGCTTGAAGCTGAGACCTTCATTGCTCTCCGGTGCAGCAATGCCGGCAATGTCGCAAAGCGTGGCCACGGTGTCCAGCAGGTAGATGTTTCCCGGAACACGGGAACCGGGCTTGATGCCGGGACCTTTGACGACAAACGGCACGCGCCAAGTGTGCTCATAGAGGTTTTGTTTTCCCTGCAGGCCATGACGGCCGATGGCGATGCCGTGATCGGCGGTGTAGAAGATGTAGGTGTTGTCGAGTTCGCCCATGGCTTCGAGTTTTGCGAGCACACGGCCGATCTGGATGTCGATGTTCTCGCTGCACGCGAAGTCGCGGCCGATCTCGTTGCGAATCGTCGCCTCGTCGCGGTTCTTCCACACACCGCTGACGGAGACTTCGTCGCGCACATCGGCGTGCGTATTGTTGAAGGGGTGCTTGGAGAGGTAGTTGGACGGCAGCGGTGGCTGCAGGGAGTGCAGCGATGGCAGCGTGTTGGGATCGGCATGATTGGTGGCGCCGTACTTTGCCAGCAGCTCGGGCCGGCCGTCGCGTGTGTCGTGCGGATGCGAAAAGCCGAAGTAGATGAGGAAAGGGTCCGCGTCCTTCGTCGCCTCGCGTTCGTTTAGGTAGTTCATCACCTGATCGCCGTGCCAGGTGCTGCCGGTTTCGTCCGTGCCGCCGCGTTTGCTGGCGTCGTGCCGCACGGTGAACTGCTTGTTCGCGCCTTCGTAGCTGTTGCCCTGCTTGCAGGTGCGCATGGTGTCGTATCCGGCACGGTTGAACACCGCCGCGAGCGTGTTCTGTTCCAGATTCGGCGGGCAGTGATTCCTGGCGCCGGGACCGATGGGCAGATGCCACACGGTACGCCCGCTCATGACCATGTGTCGTGACGGTGTGCAAACCGCGCCGCTGAACGAGCCCATGTGTCGCGCGGAATCGAAGACCATGCCCTCCGCCGCGAGCTTGTCGATGTTCGGTGAATTCAGCGACGACTTCGGGTTGTAGAACTTGAAGTCAAACGGTGACTGGTCGTCCACGATGATGAAAAGAATGTTCGGGCGCCGCTCCGCCGCGAATGACGAAACTAGAACGAGGAACGATGACAGAATCAGGGCGATGGTTTTCATGAGGTTGGATTACTGAAGCTGGGGGTTGCCGGGAACGAGGTTGGATTGATGTGCTTTTACAGCCTCTTCGATCTGTGCAATCACATCGGGATGATCCTTGGCGACGTCGCGTTTCTCGGAAGGATCGAGACCGAGATGAAACAGCAGCGGCGGCACATGCGAATCCGCCTTGGGCTGGCCGTAGCCGGTTTGCGTGCGGAAGTGCGCCTTCCATTCGCCGATGCGGCAGGCGAAGAGCTGGTCGCCGCGATAGTAGAAGAACGGGCGCTGCGGCAGCGGCTTCGATTCAAACAGCAGCGGCGACAGATCCACGCCATCGACGGGCACATCAGGTGACTTCGCCCCGCCGAGCGCAAGTGATGTGGCGAACAGATCCATCGCGTTCGCCAGCTCATGCGCCACGCCCGGTTTGATGCGGCCCGGCATCCACGCGATGCCCGGCACGCGCATGCCGCCTTCCCAGGTGCTGCCTTTGCCGTCCTTCAGCAGGCCTGCGCTGCCGCCTTGATTGCCCATGATGAGCCAGGGGCCGTTATCGCTGGTGAAAAACACCAGCGTGTTTTCCGCGATGCCGTTCTTCTTCAGCGCGTTCATCACCTGGCCGACGCTCCAGTCGAGTTCCTCCACCGAGTCGCCGAAAATCCCGCCGCGGCTTTTCCCCTTGAACGCGGGCGAGGCAAACAGCGGCACATGCGGAAACGTGTGCGCGAAGTAGAGGAAGAACGGCTTGTCCTTCTTCTCGGTGATGAATTTCACCGCCTCCTCGGTGTAGCGTTTCGTCAGGGTGGTCTGCACGGTAGGCTTTTCGATCACTTCGCCGTCGCGGCTCAACGCCACATTCCAGCCGTCCTCCGGTGGTGTGGGCGATCCGGTCGATCCTTTCGGCAATCCCGGCCGCGCATCCATGTCGTTCGAATACGGGAGCCCGTACTGATGCTCGAAGCCCTGATCCAGCGGACGCGAGCCGTCGTGAATGCCGAGATGCCATTTGCCGATCTGCATCGTCGCATAGCCTTTGCCCTTCAGCGCGTCTGCGATGGTGACCTCGTCTTTAGGCAGGCCACCCTCGGAATTTGGAAACAGCACGCGCCGGCTGCCACACATGCCGCTGCGGATCGGATAACGTCCCGTCAGCAGCGCCGCCCGGCTCGGCGTGCAGACTTCCGCCGCCGAGTAGAAATCCGTGAAGCGCAGCCCTTCGTCGGCCATGCGGTCGAGGTTCGGCGTGTGAATCGTCGGCGAGCCGTAGCAGCTCAGGTCACCATAGCCGAGATCGTCGGCGAAAATGATGACCACGTTCGGCTGCGCCGAAAAGGATGAATGAACGACTATGAGCGAGGCGAGGAGAATGAGGAGGCGTTGCATGAGCGGTTACTGGGTGGCTTTGGCTTTCTTCGCGGCAGCTTTCTTTTTCGCGGCCTTGCGTGAACCGCGCTGATCCATTGGCAGCAATGCGCCGCCGCGGGCGTTCATCTCGGCATCGCAAAGCGTTCGCATTTTCAGCAACGCCTCGGCATGCGCGGAGTCGCCGGCGAGATTCTTCAATTGATCGCGATCCGTCTCGAGATCGTGCAAAAACTCGAACGCAGGCGTTTGATCAAAGTAACGCGCATAGACGTAGCGCTGATCGCGCACGCCTTCCCAGGTCAGCGTCGGTGCGAGATCGAGATGCTCGCAGAAGAAATGCGTGCGCCATGGTTTGTCCTTGCCCTTGTCTTCGACGAGCGTCGCGAGACTGCGGCCTTCGTAGGCGGCCGGACGTTCGACTCCGGCCCAGTCGAGGAACGTTGCGGGCAGATCGACATTGAGCACCAGCTCATCCAAGACACGTCCGCGTTTCTCTTTCGGCGCACGCGGATCGTAGATGATCATTGGCACGCGCAGCGATTCCTCGAAGTGCGACCACTTGCCCTGAAATCCGCGGTCGCCGAGATAGTAGCCGTTGTCGCCGGAATAAACGATGATCGTGTTGTCTGCGAGGCCCGCCTCCTTCAGCGCTGCAAGGACGCGTGCGATGGCCGTATCGATGCCGCTGATCATGCGGTAGTAGGCGCGCAGATTGATTTCGAATTTCTCCGGCGTGTCGTAGCCCCAGAACCAGCGCTCACGATTGATCGAGTCTTTGAGGAACTGCGGATGCGCTTCATAGATCGCCGGATCGCCCAAACGTGGCGGGGGAATGGAGCGGTCCTCATACATGCCATCGACAGACTGCGGCCAGGGATAGAGACCGATGCCGGGACGATGATCGCTATCCTCGGCATGCGCGGCGTTGAACCAGAGATTCAGCGCGAAGGGTTTGTCCTTCGGCTGCGATTTGATGAATTCGATGCCTTTGTCGCACACGATGTCGGTTTCGTGCCGCTTCGAACCGTCCGGCATCGTTTTGAAATACGGATTGCGGCCGATGGCCTCGTACTCGTCATACTGCTCTTGCGGCTTGAAGCCTTGCGGTGCGATCATGTGCCATTTGCCGAAGTGCCCCGTGCGATAGCCCGCAGCGCGCAGCAGCACCGGATACATGGTGGTCAGCACCTCCGGCTTCACCGACGGTATGGCCTGGCGCTGCGCATGAGACCGCGCCCACTGGCCCGTCAGCACCACTGCGCGGCTCACCCAGCACACGGGTGTGGTGACATGCGCATTGCTAAAACGCACGCCTTCTGCCGCGAGACGATCGACCGTGGGTGTCTGCACGATGGGATGTCCCGCGCAGCTCTGCGTGTCGAAGCGCTGGTCATCGGCAAACAGGAACAGGATGTTCGGCCGGCGCTGATCAGCGGCCGGACACGAAACAACCGCGCAGAATGAAAGCAGGGCGCAGACAAATTTCATGAACCTCTGCGAACGGATGCGAGGGGGGCAATCTTCCTCCGAAGATCACGGGATCGGATCCTTCGCGGGCAGACCGTAGGCCTGCATCCACCACGCCACGCGCTCGGCATCGGTGGGTTCGGCTTTTTTCAGGCGGGCTTTCCAGGTGCGCTGGTAGTCGGCACGTTTTTCCTTCTGAATCGTGGCGAGCGGCGGCTCGGTAACGGGATCTCCCTGCGCACCACGATCCGGACTCGTTTGGATCCACGTGTCCATCGCGGCACGCATGGATTCGATCTTGGTGCTCACTGCGGGCTCGCCGGCGATGTTGTGCAGTCCCTGCGGATCGGTCTTGAGATCATAGAATTCGATCTCCGGGCGGGTAGGCGTGAGCCACTGCGCTTGAAAGTCGTTCAAACCGCCGGACTTGCTCAGCACGCGCAGCAGCGGCATGCCGGGATAGCTGGCCTCCTTGTAGCCGGACCAGTTGAGACGCGAACGTGAGGGCTGGAAGTTCCGAACCAGCAGCGACTCCGTGCCGATCACCGCGCGGATGCGGTCCATCGCGTCACCACAGCGGTCGCGTGCGGCAAACAGCGTGCTGCGCTCCGGGAATTCGCCACGCAGGATCGCCCGGCCTTCCATCCACGTCGGGATCGGCAGCCCGACGAGCTGAAGCATCGACGGTGCGAGATCGATCAGACTCACGAGGCGGTTCTCGACGCTGTTCGCCTCGATGCCCGGACCGCGCATGATCAGCGGCACCTGCAGTCCCTCGACGCTGAGCCACTGCTTGCCCCATGGCATCGGGCGACCGTGATCGGCGAAGAACATGACGACAGTGTTGTCGAGAACTTCTTCTTCCTTCAACTGGTCGAGGATCACGCCGACGCGGTGATCCACCATCTCGACGCTGCGCTGATACGCATACCAGTCACGACGAATGAGCGGGTGATCGGGATAGTTCGGAGGAATCTGGATCGCGTTGAGTTTCGCTTCGTCGTAGCTCTCAGGAATCGGAAACGGGCGATGCGGCTCGGGAATCTGAAACTGCGCGAAGAATGGCTGTCCTGGCTTTCGTTTCCGCCAGTCGTCGCCGTCATACATCTCCGCTGCATCGTGTTTGAAGTTGTAGTGCGTTTTCGCCTTCTTGATGAGCTTGCCGTTGCGCAGCCCGCCTGGTGCCGGCGCATTCGTCACAAACCATCCCGCGTCCCGCAGTAGCCCCGGCAGGTGACGGTAGGGGGCCATCAGCGGCTGCGGATTCTCCGCGTCATGCGGATGCAATCCGGTGGTCGTTTGATAACAGCCGAGAATGAAGGCCGAACGCGACGCGCTGCACACGGGGGCGCTTGCATAGGCGCGTGTGTAACGCCGTCCCTCCGCTGCGAGGCGGTCGAGATTCGGCGTGCTCACATCCTTCAGCCCGTAGGCGCCTGTGTCCGGCGACATGTCATCCGCGATGATCCAGACGAAGTTCGGCGCCGCTGCGATAAGCGACGAGATGCTGAAGAAAAGCACGAGACTGAGCAACGAGGACTTCATGGAATGTCTGTGAACGCGAGGAAGGCAAAGTTGTGTCAGGAAGATGCCACGGAGAAGCTCCGCAAGTCCCCCAACGGCCTCCTTTTATTTCGCAATGAAACCCTGCGCCTTGAGCCAGAACAACAAATCGGCGAACCAGGGATGCTGTGTGCCGATGAGCCCGGTGCCGTGGTCACCGTGCTGATAGAGATGAAGTTCATGCGGGATGCCGTGTTGATGCAAAGCGGCAGCGTAGAGCTGGGCATGTTCGACCGGCACCAGTTTGTCCTCGGTCGTATGCCAGAGGAAGCAGGGAGGCAGACCGGCGTGCACCTGAAGTTCGCTGGATGTTTGGCGAATCAACTTCTCCTCAGGTTCATCACCGATCAGCATTCGCCGCGAGGTGCCGTGTGGTTTCGTGATCATGCTGATGACCGGATAGCAGAGGATCGCGAGATCCGGACGCGGGCTGACACTGGGCGTGCGTCCTTCGATCTCACCGTCCTCAGGACGGTTGATCAGGGTGGAGACAAGATGGCCGCCGGCAGAGAATCCCATCACGCCGATGCGCTTCGGATCGATCTTCCACTTCGTCGCACCGGCCCGAATCTGGCGCATCGCCTCAACGGCATCCTGAAGCTGCGCCGGATAGCGATAGCCCGCGCTTCCGAGACGGTAACGCAGCACGAAGGCGGTGATGCCTTGCTCATTGAGCCAAAGCGCAAACGGTTCCGCCTGCCCTTCGTAAATGCCGGAGTAGCTGCCACCAGGAATGAGCAGCATCGCTGCGCCGCTCGCCTTCGCGGGCACATAGGGCGTGAGCGTCGGAATGTCCTTTGCGGCGGTGCCGAGTGCGCCCGGCGCACCTTCCGGCCACAGCACGATGGGTTTCTCGGCAGCAGACGATGATGCGGAGCCGAAGAGAAGTAGCGAGAGCAACAGCGACCAAGGCTTCATGCGGTGTCGTGAATGTTATTGGCTGAGCTTCTTCATTCGCTCCGCTGTGCGCAATTTGAATCCCGACTGGCTGCGCAGCAGGAAGGGCGGCTCGACATCAGGCGGAAGTGAATCGAGCACGCGCTGCAGTTTCTCATGGGCGGTGCGGTGATCGGTGGCGTCGCTGCTCGCGATGTTGTGCTGCTCGGCGGGATCGGCGTTCGCATCGAAGAAGCGGCCGTCGCTGTAGAGCTTGAACTGCGTGTCGCGTACGACGCGGTCCTTGTCGTACTCGTTCAGAATCCACTCGCGAGGTGTCTTATCCGTCTTGCCGAGCAGGAACTGGGCGAAGGATTTGCCATCCACCTTGTGCTTTGGCGAAAGCGGCACATCGGCGAGTTCACAGAAGGTTGGATAGAGATCGGTGAAGTCCGCGAGTGGCAGCACGCGACCGGCGGGCACGAGCTTGGGGCTGTTCGCCAGCAGGACGACATCGCTGCCGGCCTCGGTTAGCGAGTAAAGTCCGCCGGTCACGTCGCGGCCGTTGCGCCGTGCGTGGAAACTCTTCTCGGTGCCGTTGTCGCTGGCGACGAAGACGATCGTGTTGTCGCGCAGACCGAGCTTGTCGAGTTCATCGACGAACTGGCCGACCTGCTTGTCCGCGTAGCGCAGCATGTTGGCGAACATTTGCTCATGCGACAGACCGGTCTCCTGATGATCCGGCGTGGGCACGACCGGCAGCGTGTAGGTGGCGCCATGCGTGAGCACCATCGGGTAGTAGAGCATGAACGGCTTGTCGCGATGCCGCTTCAGGAAGTCGAAGACAAACTCCTGCGTGATGTCCGGTCCGAACTTGCCGGGATGCACTTCGCGTTTGCCGTTTCGCAGAAAAACGGGATCCCAGTAGCGGCTTTCGATGTTCTGAATGTAGGCGGTCGTCTCCGGTGCGTCTTCGCGTTTCACCGCGTCCCAGTACTTCGCGAGATCGGCGCCCTTGACTTTGTTCGTGTCGAGGCTGCCGGGCCACACGAGCTGCTCGTCAAAGCCGTGCCGGGTGAGCACATCCGGCTCGTCGTAGAGATTGTTCACCTGCCACTTGCCGGCGATGCAGGTGGCGAAGCCGGCCTCGCGAAACAGGCGCGGGAAAAGAATCTCACGCTTCGGATCCAACCCGCCGCCGCTGTAGAGCGCGGCATCGTGATGCAGGCGAAAACCAGTGCTGTGCGGATAGCGCCCCGTGAGCAACACCGTGCGGCTCGGTCCGCAGACCGACGGCGTGTAGCAGTGCTCGACACGCATGCCTGTGGCCGCGAGCCGGTCGATCTGCGGCGTGCAGCCTTCTTCGCTTCCGTAGCACCCGAACCACTCCTGCCCGACGTTGTCGAGCATGATGAAGACAATGTTCGGCGGCGTGGCGTGAACGGGACATACGGCAGTGAACAGCAGCAAAACCAGTGCGATCCAGGTTTTCATAGGCAGGTCATTCGCTCTTGTTCTTCTTTTTCTTGCCACCCTTCGTCGCACCTTTGATGGCGCTTTCGTATTCCCAACGCTTCGACCACTCTTCGAGGAAGGGCTTGTAGCCGGGAAATTCGGTCCATGGAATCGATTCAGGATCGGGCGGCGTGACCTTGCCTTCGGGGTAATCTTTGCCCGCGAAACTGGCATCGACCGAGGCATTCCACGCGAGCAGATCCTTCTTCATCTTCTCAAACATCTCCGGCTGCTCCTTGCTGATGTCCTTCGTCTCGTTCGGATCCGTTTCCAGATCGTAAAACTGGAACTCTCCTTTGCCGAGGTTCTCGGTGAGGATCTTGTAGCGCTGGCCGGTCAGTGCGGCCTTGGTGCCGAAGCGGAACGGGATGGCCTGCTTCCGATCGCCGATCTCTCCGGCGAAGAGCGGCTTCAGGCTCACGCCATCGACCGGCTTGACTATCACGTCGTCAGACAGGCCGAGCACATCCGCGACAGTGGGAAACAGGTCCATCGTGCAGGCGGCGTGGTTGGTGACACGCGGTTTGATCACTGACGGCCACTCGATGATGCCCGGCACGCGCAGGCCGCCTTCGAACACGCTGCCTTTGAAGCCGCGCAGGCCGCCCACGGTTTCCGGCTTGATGCCGGGCAGTCCACCGTTGTCGCTGTTGAAGACGAGCAGCGTATTGTCGGCGATGCCAAAGTCGCGCAGTTTCTGCCGCAGTTTGCCGAGGCTGCGATCCAGCGCGACGAGTTCGCCGTAGTGATCCTGCGACGACTTGTCCAGTGCGCCGAACTCCGCCTTGTCGGCTTCGAGCGCCTTGAACGGCGCGTGCGGTGTGCCGTACCAGATGACGGTGAAGAGCGGCTTGTCGCCGGAGTGATGTTTCTCGATGAACTTCAGCGCCTCATCGACCACGACATCGGATGAATCGCCTTTGAAGTCCACGAACTCGCCCTCACGGGACATGAGCGGGTTCTGATCGTAGAAATTCGTCACCGACGTCCATTCATCGAAGGCAAACGCACCCGGGCTGCGTGGATCATCCTTCAAGATTGGAGCACCCGGTCCTTTGAAGCCGTCGAGATGCCATTTGCCGAAATGACCGGTCACATATCCCGCGGCCTTGAGCGCCTGCGAGATCGTCTTCTCCTGCAGACGCAGCGCATAGCCGTGGCTCAACACGCCTGCGCGATCTGGAGAACGTCCGGTGAGCACGCTGGCACGCGTCGGCGAGCAAACGGGACATCCGGCATAGAATCGGTCAAGGCGCAGCCCGTTGGCCGCCATCGCATCGATGTTCGGAGTCTTGAGCACCGGATGCCCGCGATATCCGGTCTGCCCCCAGCCCATGTCGTCGGCCATGACGAAGATGATGTTGGGTTTGGTGGCCAGAGCAGACGACGTCAGAAGGAGCAGGGCGATGAAGATGCGGTGCATGGGATGGAAAACGAAGGACCCGGCGGGTTGTTCCAACAAACGACTCGCAGACGTCACGGCGTCACGAATTCATCGCGTGTCAGCTTGCCGTCGCCGTTTTTGTCGAAGTTCTTGAAGCGCTGGGCTGCGTTCTCCTTTTTGGAGAGGCCGTTGGTGTATTCTTCGAGCGTGAGGATGCCGTCCGCGTCCTTGTCCCACTTCTTAAAGACAGCGGCGCGGTCAGGTGCAGGCTTGGAAGGCGTGGCCGGCGGTGCTTTGCGCGGTGTGGGAGCAGGTGGCGGCGTGGTAACGGGCAGCGTTTGCTGCCAGGCGCGCAGGGCCGTCGTCATGTTGGCGACACGTTCGGGCTGTGCGGTGACGAGGTCGTTCTCCTGTCCGCGATCCTTGGTGAGATCGTAGAGTTCGGCGTGCGAGCCATCGTGCTTCATGAGCAGCGTGAAGAAGCCGTCGCGCATGGCGAGCTGCGGCCAGTCGGCCTCATGGGAGTTCGGGCCGCGCCATTCCCAGAACAGCGGTTGCGGACGTGTGAAGGGCTCGCCGTTGAAAGCGGCGAGCACATTGAGGCCGTCGCTTTGATAACCGGCGGGCAGAGGAATGCCGCTGGCAGCGAGCAGCGTCGGCAGCATGTCCACGCCGGCGATGACGCTCGTTTTGTCCACCCGTCCGGCAGGCACGTGGCCGGGCCAGCGCACGATGAAGGGCACGTTAACGCCGCCCATGTAGAGGCTGCGTTTGCGACCACGAAGTCCGCCGGTGGTGCCGACGCTGTAATAGAACTTCTGCCCGGGTTCGGGCATCGAATTCTCAGGACCGTTGTCGCTGGAGAAGATGACGATCGTGTCGTCGGCGAGCTTTAATTCATCCAGCAGCGCGAGCACGCGGCCGATCTGCGCATCCGCACGTGTGACGGCGGAATAGTAGGTGCGCTGCGGTTCGGAGGTGTCGGGATACGGCGCCTTCTGCTCCTCTGTGGCGGCGACAAGATGGTGCGTCTCATGCAGCCAAAAGTTGATGTAAAACGGCTGCTTCTTCCCGCTCGCGTCGCGAATGAAACGCAGCACATGCTCGGCGGCGGCGATGGTTTGAAACGACGCGCCGGATTTGTCATGCGCATCTCCCGCCTGCTTCTCGACGCTCGTGTCTTCAAACACACTGCGCCCCGGACCGGTCCACACGGCGGCATCGTCGTAGCCGTACTCGGTGGGCAATGGCGCATCGATGTCCTTGCCGCCACCAGAGAGGTGCCACTTGCCGTAGTGTGCAGTGGTGTAGCCGGCGTTTTTCATCAGGCGCGGCAGCAACGTGACTTTCGGCTCCAGCCAGTCGGGCATGCCGCGCGCCTCGTTCTCGGCATGACTGGCGAAGTGTTGATGCACGAGATGCCGCGCCGGATACTGGCCGGTGACGATGGCGGTGCGGCTCGGCGAGCAGACCGGATTGCACACGACGAACTGCTGGAAGTCCGTGCCCTCCTTTGCGAGCCGGTCGAGGTGGGGCGTCTTCAAATGCGGATGTCCGTGACAGGCGAGATCGCCCCAGCCCCAGTCATCGGCGTAGATGAAAAGAATGTTCGGCGGCGCCGCATCGGAGGAAAGCGGGAGGAAGAGAGCCGGAAGAAGGCAGGCAAGGAACAACGATTTCATGATCAGCGTCGAGGTTGGGGCACCTGCGAGTCATCGCCCGGTGTCCACCAGGCGTCGAGCTGGCGGCGCAGCTTCTGAACGTCGGCGGCATGCTCCGGCTTCGCGGCAAGATTGGTTTTCTCGTCGGGATCAGCGACGACGTCGAACAGGGCAACGTCCGTAAGGTAGTCACCCCAGGCCGCTTTGCCCTTTTGCGATTGAGGGACGATCAGCTTCAACGGGCCCCTGCGAATCCAGCGATACGCGATGTCGCGTGAGGGATGGCCGAGACTGGTGGCATCGCCGGGATAGATTTCGCCAAACACGGGCTGGTCTTCGAGCTTGGATTCACCGATCGCCGCCGACCACAGGCTGCGGCCTGACAGTGATGCGATGGCATCCGGTTTGCCGATGGCCGCGAGCACCGTGGGCAAAAGATCGACGCTGCTGACAAGTTGCTCGTGCGTCTCCGCCCTCGTGTGCCCATCCCAGCGGATCAGGATCGGCGTGCGGAGGCCATCTTCAAAGGGCGAGTACTTGCTCTCGTGCGTGTGCTCGAACTCCTTCGGGCTCTTCTTCATGCGCGTCTTGCCAGGCGTCCAGCCGTTGTCCACGACGAAGATGAAGAGCGTGACCTTCGTCAGGCCGCGCTGGTCGATCATCGTCATCAATTCGCCCACCGTGTCGTCAAACTGGCTCACGGACGCGAGATACGGGATGCGATGCTCCGCCGCGCCGCGCTGTCGATGCAGATCGAAATACTTTTGCGGCGAGTCGTGGGGCTGATGCGGCAAGTAAGGTGCATACCAGAGAAAAAAGGGCTGGGTCTTGCCGTTGCGGTCGAGGAAATCCGCGATTGGCTGCATTGTCTCGCGACCAATGGCGAGTCCGTGGTCGCCGTTGCCGTGCGCTGCCTGCGACCCGTCTTTTAGCACTCGCGTGACGCCCGTGTAATTCAGATGCGGTGAGGGTTGGAAGATCGTCATGCCGTCTGTGAAGCCCGCGTTGGAGAAATGCCCCTCCCAGAACTTGCCGGTTTGAAACGAGCGATAGCCCAGTGTGCCGAGCGTTCGCGGCAGGGTGGACTGTGAACGAATGATCTCAAAGGCCGGACTGCGTGCCGCCTCATATTCAGCTGCCGATGACATCTTGTTGAAGCCGCTGTTGCCGGGCGGTGGGTGATTGTAATGCAGTCCGCTTTGATGCGGATAGCGTCCGGTCAGCATCACGCCAAGCGACGGGCTGCACAAACTCGTGGGTACATAGCCGTTCACGAACCGTGCCGACTGCGCCGCCAGTTTGTCGATGTGCGGCGTCAGCGCATCCTGACTGCCCATGAAGCCGAAATCGCGATACGTCTGATCATCGGCGATGATGTAAACGACGTTTGGCGGCTGCGCGTGCGCGAGGCCGACGGTGAGAAAACAGCAGAGGAGGACGAGGTGATGGGTCTTCATGGCCAGCTTTGGGTTTCCTTGGTAAACGGGAGCGCGTCATCGAGGTCAGGAATGCCGTCCGCATCGGCATCGTCGGGTTTCAATCGCTTCCACGCCGGAGGCGACTGGGTCTTTATCGCATTCCACACGCGTTGGGCGAATTCACCGCGGGTGAGCTGGTCATCAGTGATCACGCTGAAGTCATAAGCCATGCAACAATTGATCACCGCTTGCTGCCACTCCTTCGTCGCGGGTGCATCGGGTTGAAAATCGACCTCGTGTCGATCGACGGGAATCAAACCGCGCGCACTTAAACGATTGATCGCGACGAACGCCGCGTGATCCTCAGGAATATCGCGCCAGGGGAACAGCAGCATCGGCACGCCTTCCGTGCCGCCGCAGAGGGCGTGCTGGATTTCTTCAAGGCGTTCGCGGTTCCACGCCATGTCACGTGGCTGGATGTGATGCTTCATCGCCAGCACCGCGAGCGCTGCCGCGGCCTGGCCGATGTGCACGCGATGATCGTGCAGCCGGATCGCGGAACTGACGATGCTGCTGAAACCCACATTGCCCTGCGCACCGATCAGACCGTCCATCTTCACGGGAATCAGGCTGCGCAGCGGGAAGACGCTGCGCTCGCTGAGATTGTGCACACCGCGACCGGGCTTCTCGTAATGCGTCCATGGACCTGAATCGCCCTCGCTCTTCAGATAAGTGCGACCGGTATCGTGGAAGTCGTAGTGGAACTGCCAGCAGAAGACGCCGTCGGGATACATCACCTTCGCGAAGGTTTCCTTGGCGCCGTTCTTGCCATTGCCGTCGATGACGAGGCTGTCCTGCTCGCGCATCATGTGCAGCGCCTTCAGCCGCAGGCTCTCGCGGATATAGGGTTTCATCGGCAGGTTGTCCGGCGTGCCGAACTCCGTGCTGAGATGGTAATGCCGCAGGCTGTTCGCGGTGTCCTTGGCGCGATCATGCACGGTCGTCTGCAAATGATACAGCAGGCCGAGCGAATGCGCGCGGCAGTCGGCAAAGACGATCTCGCGCTGCGCACGCGTCATCAAAACGAGGTTCTTCATCGATGCGCCGGCCTCCGTGGCCTCCAGCCCATCGCATACATGCCGCGGCAGCCGTTCCAGCGGATAATCTTGGCCGTTCGAGTAGCAGATGAGCGCTGAAGTAATGCCGTCCTTGCTCGTCGTACCTTCGACGATGCGGCGCATCGTGAGAATCGTTCCCTGCCGAGCTGCTTCGTGTCCCTTGGCAGGCCACGGCGCCATGCCGCTGGCGCGCACCTTGCGCTCCCATTTTTGTTTGGAGGCCTCCGCCTTGCCAAACTTCGTGGATCCCCAGTAGCGACGGTCATCGTAATGCGGCGGCTGCGGGATCGGCGTGTCGCCTTTGCTTTCCTCGACAATGAGCGTCCACGTGATCGGATTCATTTCATTCGGCGGATTCACGGACACATCCTCCTGTGCACTCGGTTCGCCGTAGCGCGACTTCGGATCTGGCCCGACCTCAAACTCCGTGCCGGAAAGCTGCACGACATCGCCCCAGTCCGACGCATCGATCGTCAGCGGTGCTTCGACGCTCAGTTCCTCGCCCTTCGTCGAGCGAAACGTCATGCCGGTGATGCGATGGCCGTCCTTCGACTTCATCGCGCTCAGCGGGATGAAGTTCAGATGCAGCTTCACCTGCCCGCTGGCGATGTAAGGCTGCAGCATCTCGCGAAAAATCGCCTCCGCCTCGGCCGGACGAAACGTGGTCGGCCCATGCATCGGCTTCCCGGGCATCGGCGAGCCGTACTTTTGTGTGTTGAAGGCCTCGATGCGATCCATCAGCTCTTTGAAGAGGCCGAAGCGATGAAACGAGCGTTTCATCGGATGCCAGTCCGGCCCCCAGCCGACCTTGCCCACACCCTTGTTCTCATCCACGCAAACGAGCCCCTGCTCCGTGTATTGCCCGCCGAGCCATTCGCCGTCGTGCACGATCGTGATCGACTTCACCCCCATGCGCGCCGCCTGAATCGCCGCCGCCCAGCCGGACTCGGTGCCGCCGACGATGAGGAGATCGGTTTGAATCGATTCAGCAGCGGCAAAACTGGTCAGGAGGAACGTGAGAAGAAAGGATTTCATGAAATGGGCTGAAGCATGAACGGGCTCGATAACCGTCATGTTGCCCTGCATTCCGCTGGCATTTCACCGCGGCATGACGGACAGCAGCGCCATGTCAGACGCCCCCCATCCTTTTGCCGCCCTCGGAATCCCGCCGGAGATGATCCGTGGTCTGGAGGAACTGGGCATCGTCACGCCGACCGAGGTACAGGCAAAAGTGATCCCGTTTCTGCTGACGGATGGCGGCGATCTCATCGCGCAGGCGCAGACCGGCACCGGCAAGACGGCCGCGTTTGGCCTGCCGCTGCTGACGAAGATGAATCCGAAGCATCGCGACATTCAGGGCCTGGTGCTCGCTCCGACGCGCGAGCTGGCAAAGCAGATCGGCAAGCAGCTCTTCCGCTTCACGAAGTACACGGAGAAGATTTTCATCGAGGTGGTCGGCGGCGGTGACAACATCGACCAGCAGATCGAAAGGCTGCGTCGTCCCACGCACATTCTCGTCGCCACGCCGGGCCGGTTGCTCGATTTGATCGAGCGCGATGCGCTCACGCTGGAGTTTGTGCGTTACGTCGTGCTGGACGAGGCGGACGAAATGCTGAGCATGGGTTTCAAGAAACAGCTCACGGAGATTCTCAAACTGGCCGCCATGCGCCGCAGCACCT
This sequence comes from Prosthecobacter sp., assembly GCF_020439865.1. Classification (GTDB taxonomy): domain Bacteria; phylum Verrucomicrobiota; class Verrucomicrobiia; order Verrucomicrobiales; family Verrucomicrobiaceae; genus Prosthecobacter. The sequence continues at coordinate 31,729 of NZ_JAGRPF010000152.1, read as the reverse complement.
GGCTCTTCTCCGCGACGTTTCCCGAGGCGATCCAGCAGCTCATCAAAGGCTGCATGTCCGCCAGCGCGCACTCGATCCAGATCGACCAGGCGAACGTGGTGAACCGCGACATCGACCACCGCTTTGCCTTCTGCAAACGCGAGAAGAAAACCGACTTCATCTACGACTTCCTCAAGCGCCAGAAAGGCCAGCGCGGCCTCATCTTCTGCCGCACCAAGGCGGGCGCGATGGCGCTGTTCAACGAACTGACCGAGCTCGGCCTGCCGGTGGACGTGCTGCAGGGAGATCTGATGCAGAAAGAGCGCGACAAGGTGATGCGTGCCTTCAAGAAACAGCGCGTTCCGTTCGTCATTGCCACCGATGTCGCCGCGCGCGGCATCGACGTCGCCGACCTGTCCTTCGTCATCCATCACCAGCTTCCCGATCAGCTCGAATACTACACCCACCGCGCCGGCCGCACCGCTCGCGCGGGAAAGAAGGGCATGTCGCTCGCGCTGATCGAGCCGAAGGAAAAATGGCAGATCACCCAGCTCGAAACCAAGCTGCACGTGAAGTTCAGCGAGCTCCGGCGCTGATCACGGCGGCAGCTCCGTGTTGCACACTCCGCTTGTGCCGGGGTGAAACAGATTGTTCGAGAAATGCAGGCCGCGCGGCGCATTCGGACCGCCGGGGATGATCACGGCGTATTTGTAGCGCGGTTTGCCGATGCAGTGGATGAGGTTGCCGGTGATGATCACATCGGTGAGCGGCGGATCATCGGGCTGCTGGCCGGTGTCGAACTTGATGGGCGAGCGTTCATCGCCCCAAATCCAATGCGCGTCGCCGTGACCGAAGTCGGAGATGATGTTATTGGAGATGATCGAGCCGCCGTCGAAGTTTTCAGCGTTGGCAGCGGCCCCAGGCATGAGGCCGATGGCCCAGAGCGAGTTACGGACGAACTGGTTGCCCGTGATGAGCACGTTGCGGCTGCCGTGCATCGCCTTCATGCCGATGAAGGCGTTGGTGATAATGTTCTGTGAGACGATCACGTGATCCGCGTGGATGTCCAAACCCTGTGCAGCGTTTTCGATGTGGTTGCCAATCACACGCGTGAGGTCGTTGGCTTCGGGCGCATTGATCACGATGGCGGAGCCCTGCTGCCAGGCGTCCGTGTAGTTCGCATCCCACATTTGCTGATTGATGATCGCGCCCTTCTCCGCGTTCTTTTTCACGAAGTCGCCGAGCTTGTGCTTCGCCTTGATCTCCGGTGTCGGCACGAGGTTGTCCTCGATGACGCGGTTGCCCTCGACCAGCGTGCCGGTGCTGTAGGTCACGTTGATGCCGGTGCCGTCGGTGCAGTTGAAGGCGTAGCCGAGTTCTTTGTTCGCCGTGCGGTCGTCGATGCTAACGCGCATGTAATTGCGCACCAGACAGCGGCTGATGCGTGCGTCCTTGCATTCCCGAATTTCGATAACGCTCGACCTCGAGCGGTTGTCGATCACGCGCACGTTATCGATGACGAGGTCGCGGCACTTGATCGCCAGAATGCCCTCGTTGCGCGTTTCCATCTTCCCTTCAGGCCGCGTGAGTGTCAGATCACGAATCTCGGCGGCGTTGGCGTTTTCAATTTCGATGATCGGCTGATCGTCGCTCTGCTGAATGATACGACCGGGGCCAAACAGCCCGCTGCGCTCGCCGCGGATGCAAATCTTGTCCTTGATGACGTAATCACCCGCCGGAACGAAGAGCATGCAATTCGGATTCGCGTCCAAAGCCGCCTGGATCGAAGGATAGGCGGCGACGGAGAGCTCCGACGCGTGCGCATGGGCAAACACCAGCGGTAATGCGACAAGAACGCGACGAAGACGTGCGACGAAGTTGGGAGAGACATTCATGTGTTGAGCTGCCATGACGATGAATGGCGGCCAATCAAGAACGTTGTGAATAGAAGCCGCACGGCGCCGGCTTCGGTCATCCGTCCAGGTCCTTGAAGGACTGAATCTTCCAGGCTCCGTTTTCAAAAGCGAGCGTGTAACTGCGCACGGCGCCGGCGTCTTTGGGGCCGACGAAGACAACGGCGTGGCGGCCGTTGTTGGATTTTTCCACGACCACGACGATCTCGGGTTTCGCATTGGGTGCGGTGACGTTCACTTCGATGCGGGTCGGTGTGGAAGCAGGCGAGCCAACACGGATTTTTCCGTTCGTGAGGCGATGCGCCTCATCGAGGAAGTGAATGTAGGCCACTTCGACCGGCGGTGTGCCCTTGTCATTGAAGGCGCCCACTGGATCGGCGAGGATCGTGGGCTTGGTGGGTGCGGAGATCGGAGCCTCCTTGCGGGCTTTTTTGACACGCTCGACCACAAGGCCTCCAATGCCACCCAGCACAGCGGCGACCACAATGATGATCACCATCGAGAGCCCTTTCGACGACTGCTTTGCCTGTTCGATGCTTGAAAACGGAACGCTGGATGCCGGCGGAGGCGACGCGACAACAGCGGGTGCAGGCGGCGGTGTCTGTGGAGGCGGTGATGGCTGAGCTGATGCGGCGCGATGTCCGCATTGATCGCAGAACGCAGAGCCGGGCGTCAGCGTTGAGCCGCAGTTGGTGCAGAAGGCAGAGACGGAATCAGACATGATCAGGAAACGGGTGCGCCACAGTGACCGCAGAATTTAGACGTGGCCTTGGCGAGCGGTTTGCCGCATTGCTTGCAGACCGGCGGTCCGGCAGGTGTCGGAGCCGATTTGGGTGGCAGTGGCGGCGGTTTGACGCTGTGCGGCGGCGCAGCAACGGGGGCGGGAGATGCGGCGGCTGACTCTGGATGCACCGGCGTTCCACAGGTGGGACAGGCGTCAGCGTCCGCGGCGAAACGAGCCCCGCAGACGGTGCAGGTATGTTTGGGGGCCGGTGCAGGAGCGGATGCGGGTGTTGGTTCAGCAGCAGGCTGCGCTTCGGCGGGTCCGATGCGGAGCAGTCCGTCGAGCAGATTGCGTGCATTTTCGAGCGTGAGCGAGGCGAGCGCGCTTTCCTTGCCGCCCACATCGATCAAATGCAGATCGTGCGGCGAACGAACGAGCAGCAGGGCCTCGTGCGTCTCGATGTCGGCGTCGTTTTGACCGGTGAAACGCAGGCCGATCTTCGTGAGATGATGCCGGAAGGCAGCGGCGAAGGCGAAGCCGGCGGGTGTGAGCGCATAGTCTTCACCCTGTGGCTTGATGAGATCATGTGCGACGAGATCCGCGAGCGCGGGAGCGAGTTCTTCGGCCCATGGCATGATCTCGACGGACTGTGGCAGGACTTTGTCAAAGAAGTACAGCGGCCAGCGGAAGTCTTCCGTGGAGCCCTCGTGCATCACATCGGGAAGCACCGACGGCACGAAGCTGATGGGCGACTCCACATGACCGAGGCAGGCGTGCAGATGCGCGGCCTGAAGCAGATGCAGGATGCCGAGGAAGAGGAGCGAAGACGATGTATTCAGACAGCAGCGATAAGGCGTGCTGCGCAGCTGAGTGTCCTCCTGAAGCACCTCCATGAGCACGCGGAGCAGATCATCCGGCGTGAGCAGGCGCAGATGCCAGCGCGTCTCTGCGAAAAACATGAACGTCCATGCGTGGCCGGTGGCTGGATGCCAGGCGAGAATGACGCGGCGCACTTCGAGGTCACCCAGCGTGTAGTGCAGCGTGCCCGCACGACCCGGATTCGCCACGGCGGCGATCATTGCACCGGTGATCTGGCGTCGTTCGGGGGAGAGCTGCTCCAAAAACGCCTTCACCTGCGCCTCGACCTCGGGCGTGGGAAGTACGCGCGGGAGTCGGGAAAGACTGCCGTAGGGCTCGCCGATGAGCGCTGAAGCCGCCACGAGTTCTGCGCCAGTGGCGACGAGATCTTTGCCTTCGTAGTTCATGAGCGTGGTGGGGATGAAAGGTTATTTTTGAGCGAATGCGCCCTTCGTGGCGGTCTGGCCGATAATGCGGCCCATGAAGCCGGGCGGCGCGGGCACCGGCGGTTTGGGCAGGCCGCTGGGCTTGAACTTTTGCAGGCTTTCCAACGTGCTGGACATCTGGTTCACGACCTTCTCCGGCGTGTAGCCCATCTGCGCGAGTTTGCGCTCGACTTCCGCGGGCGAGTAACCGGGCTTGCCGCATTGCTCCATGATGCCGACGGCTTCCTGCAGCTTCGGCGGCACATTGGCGACGTTTCTGCCCATGCTGGAGTTCAGCGCATCCACGCGGCCCTGGATCTGGTTTTTGAACTGCTTTGTCGTCTGGCGAAAACCTTCCTCCATCTTGCCTTCAGCGGCTGAGGAGAGTTTGTCCGCGTGGCCCTGGAGCTCGGCGGCTCTTTCGAGGTTCCCCGCGGCGGCCTCCTCTTTGGCGAGCTTGCTCAGTTCGGAGGCGTCCTTCTGCATTTTCTGGGCCTCGTTGCGCCACTCGTACTGCTTGTGCTCCATCGTTTTCCCAACGCCTTCGACGTCGCTGAAGTCGCGGCCCTTGACGTTGCTGTTGGTGGCGGTTTGCAGGTCTTTGTCGCCGGTGCCGTAAGCCTCGGCGTCGAGCCGGTCGGTGACGGACTGGTCCATCTTGTGGTTGTAGTCGTTGACCTTCTTCGCATCGACGATGGGCTTGCCGTCCGCGCCCATCTTGATGCTGCCATCGGGGTGCGTCTCGTAGGGCAGCTTGCCGTCGTGGCGGGCTTTGTAGAATTCTTCGTTGTAGATGCGCTTCGCGTCCGTCTTGGGCACATCCAGATGCCCGCTGACCGGCTTGCCGGTGCGCGGATCGATGCCGTCCTGCTTCACACGATACGTCACGTCCTGGTCGAAGCTGGCCTTCTTCGGATTGACGTTGTCGGGCACCTTGCCGGGCGTTTGCACAATGTCGTCGCCATGCGTTTTCGGAGCGCCCTTCGGTTTCTTGGCAAAGCCGCTCGGATCAGGTTCCGGCACGGCACCCGGCTTGTTCGTGGGCTGCACCACCTTCACATCGTCAGGATTGACACCGTACTCCTTCGCGATGCGCTGCTTGGCGGCGTCGTGGGCCTGGTTGTAGGACTGACCGAGATCCTCGCTGAAGCCTTTGCGCACGTTGTCCGCGGCGTCGCCTGTGCGGCCGTTCATGGCCTGCATGGCGTGCTTGTCCTGCTGCACGGCGTCGAGTTTGTCGCGCACTTTCGCTGCGCTTTCCGGCGTCGGATTGTCACGATGCTGCTTCATCGCCTGCTCCAAGTCATCCACCTTCTGATTGCCCATCTTGCGCCCTTCCTCGAAGGCTTTGGTACGCTCGTGCACCGCGGATTCGGACGGGCCATGGATGCCTGTGCCGGGCAGGTCCGGGTTCTTCGGCTTTGTCCCGCCCACGAGGTCCTTCACATCCTGATTCAGGAACTTGCCTGCCTTTTCGAGCTGCTCCTTCGCCGCACGGTCGAAGTCCGTTCCCTTCAAGGTGGCCTCGTAGCCCGCGCCGGCGGCCTTGCCGGTCAGTGCCAGGCCTTTTTCCATGGCACGACCCACGCCTTCATCAAAAATGACCTTGCCGGCGGCGTTCGTGAAGGCCTCCATGCCGCTCTTGCCGGCCATGATGTCGTCATGCACGCCGTACATTTTCTCGGCGATTTCCATGCCGTATTCGGACTGACCACCCGTCGCCGCGCCGATTAGTCCGCGCAGCACCATCGCCTTGTAGGAGGTCTCGCCATCAGAGTTCGTGCCTGTGAAAATCTCACGTGAGGTGGACTCGGCGCCGTCGCGCACCCAGTTGGAGTCGCGGGCATCCTGACGGGAGGATTCAGCGTCCATCTCCTTGCTGATGAGATGGCGGATCTTTTCGATATCCTCGCGTGACGGTGGATGCCCTTTGAGCAGGTCTTGCGACATCTTGTCGAGCTTCTCGAGCATCTTTTCTGACTGGCCTTCGGTGTAGCTGAGATTCCCGTGTTCCTGCAGATTGCGGATTGCCTCCGCAGTCTTGTGAATGTCCTGAAGGGTCTGCGCCTCCTCCTTGTGCTGCTGCACCATCTGTTCCAGCACGGGATCCGGCCGCCAGATACTGCGTTCTTGGGCGGTGTAGGAAATGGAAGCGCCCTTTTCCGCGAGTTCGCGGTTGATGCGATCACGTTCCTGGGTGAGGCGCTCGATTTCGCGGTCCTGTTCGCTGCAGTCTCTGCCGGCCGCTTTCAATCCATCGCGGATGGACTGCACGAAACCGATCTGTTCGACGGTGTTCTTGAAGTCCTCCTGCCGCATCCGTGTGTGTTCCTTCTCGGTCTCCGCCTCCTGTTCGCTCACGAGCTTCTGCCAGTACTTGTCGGCAGCCTCCTTGGTGGGGAAGAAGTGCTCATTCCCGTCAGCGTCCGTCACCATCCAGCCCTCGCCGGGCGGGCCTTCTTCATTCGTCAGGCCCTCGTTCACGGTCTCGCCGGCGGTTTGTCCCATCGCCGTGCCGGCGCCTGTCGCGGCTCCGACAACCGTGCTCTGGCCGACGAGATTCAGGCCGCCCTCTTTCGCGAAGCGGGATGGATCCGCGCCCCATTCGGACAACCCCGAATCATCCGCCATGAGGTCTTCACAGACCAGGAATGCCACCACACCCGCTGCGACGCCGGCTCCGGGCAGCAGTGGCGGTGTGCCTGGTTTCTTCGTGGCACCGCCGCGCAACACGCCGATGATGAAGCCAAACATCGCGGCCACCGTGCCCCACAAGGCCGTGGCGACCGGGAAGAAGAAAGTCGATGACGGTGCGGTTTTTGACAGCGTCGGCACCATCAGCATCGTGGGGAACTTGGCCACGTCGTTGTAGCCGCCGCTGAGGCCCACCGTGGAGAAGTGGATAATCATCCCGAGCGCCGCGCCCTGAAGGAAGGCGCGCGTCTTCGACTTGAACATGCGCACGGGGTAGAGGCACAGCGCCTTCCATGAGAACTTCCCTTTCGCATCGAAGATGCCGCTCGCGCTTTTCACAAACTTCAGCAGCAGACCCGGCGTTTTGAGAATGAGCTGTTTCACATGCAGCTCTCCCGCCGTCCACGCCGGATGATGCGCAGCGGTCGAGTCAAAACGCGCCACTGAGCAGCCTGACATGCGGTCGTGCAGCCCGCGCATGCCAAAGAGTGACATCACGACCGCCACCTCAATGCCGCCGCCGACCAAAAAGATGAGGCGATTCAGCAGCCACGGTCCGCTGCGCGTATTCGCACCCATTTGAATCTGCCACAGCACCATGCAGAGGAACATCGCTCCGGCGAAGACGCCGATCTTCATCATCCAGCGCTTCTTCAGCACCAGGAATCCCGGCTTGCCGCCCTCGGTAGTCACCACACGCACACCGGCGATGCGTTTGCCGGGCGAACGTCCGCCGACGACTTCTGTGAACCAGTACAATGCGGCCACCAGCAACGGCAGCCAAGGAAGCAGCGTCGTCGACTGTCCGCCAAAGGGCAGCGGAAAACGCCAGGTCGTCCACGCTGAGACCCACATGATTTGTCCGATCAACCACGCACCGATGAAGATCACCGCCACATCGATCGCGCTGGCCTTCACACGGTCTGCTAGCGCCGCAGGCGGCAACGGCGGGGGTGGTGTGCCTCCGGCGACGGTGACATGTACCGGTTTCTGAATCTGCGAGACCGCCTTGGCTTCATTTGTCGCCTCAGGCGACTTGTCCACTTCGACAGGTTTGCCGCAGGAAGGGCAAAACTTCGCACCTGCTGTGACAAGCGAGGCGCAATGCTTGCATTTGAGCACATCGGATTGTTGTGCAGGCTTTGGCATACAAAACAACGTGGGGTCGTCCACACTGCACCACAATACGCACCACCACACCAGAATTGCGCACCCCAGACCTTATGAACACCTTCTTTCGCCCTCTTCCTTTTTGCGTCTGGATCGCCTGTTTTGGCTCCATCGCCCTGTTGATCGGCCAGGTCGCCGGAATCGCGACGATGCACACACTCCTTCTGCCTGTCGCACTGCCCTGTGTGGGGGTGATCATCGCAGCGTGGCTGCTGGCATCGGCCAAAGGAGACTGGTTTCTCACGGAGCGGCTGCGTCTGGGCCTCGTCGGTGGGCTCTGGGGCACAGTTGGTTACGATGCAGTGCGCGTGCCGCTGCACTTGATGGGCCTAAATCCGTTCCCGCCTATCCGGGCCTACGGCATGTGGGTGTGCGGTCTCGATCACGCCACGCCATGGACCGATCTCGCAGGCTTCACGTATCACATCAGCAACGGGATCACCTTCGGCTGGATCTTTGCGTTGCTCATGACGGGCCGTCATTGGGTCTGGGGCGTGCTGTGGGGACTTGGCCTGGAGGCGATGGCTGTCGTCACGCCGTTCGGTGAGCTCTTTGGGCTTCGCGCATTTTCGCAAACCGTGATCATAGCCTTCGTGGCTCATCTGTTTTACGGCTATCCGCTCGGTCGTGTGTGCCAAGTGCGCGCTACGCGCGGCCTCGGTGTGTCACTTGGCTGGTCGGGCACGGCCATCATCGCGCTGGCGGCGTGGTTCGTGCTCGCGTGGCAGCCGGTGGCCGGTTATCCAGAGCTTTCAGGCCGCGTGATCCGCTTTGGTCCCGTCGCGATCTTCCCCGGCGTGCGGGATGTTCATCTGCCGGCAGGCGCCGACCTCACGCTGCGCAATGAAACCGACCGAGAACTCAAAGTGCGCATGCGCAGCACCAAGGAAGGCCATCATAGCGCCGGTGTGGAGATCGTGCTGCCGGCGAAAAGCGAAACAAAGCAGGTGCTCCCTGCTGCGGGCCTTTACCAGCTCGGCGTTCCAGGCGAGACGTGGCGCAGCACGTGGGTTTTCGCTTGGGAACGTTAAACAGTCCCCGGAAGAGGCGGTGGCTCGTGGCGCTTCACCTTGGCTAGCGCCTCTCCCGCGAACTTGGCTTTGGGAATCTCGCTCGGTGGCACGGGCAGCAGAACGTTTTCCTCCTGAATGCCGGTGCGCGTGATGAAGGCGTAGCAGACACGCAACCAGCTCCGGCCATCCTCCTCTTCAAGCGCCACATCCCGCAGCCATGAGCCGGGCATCGACCACGAATGCAGTTCGTCTCCGAGCATCACGCACTTTTTGCCCACACGTACCCGTGTTTCTGCTTTACCAAGGCGACGCATGCGCGCGCCCGGTGTCAGTTTCGCCAGCAGCCCCGTCATCACCATGAGCAGCAGCATCACCACGCCAACGACGATGCCTGCATCCGGATCAAAGACGATGAAGCCGACGCCGAACAGCACGCAGAAGAACCACACGATGCGAAGCAACCCCATCTTCATGGTCTTCTCCTCCTCACACTGCAGTTGAAGAATCTCACGCCAGAGTTCCGGCGGGATGCTCCACTCCACGATGAATTCGCCCGTGCCGCTGAGCAGGGCCTCGGCCTGCTTGCCGCGGCTGCGGAACACCAGCGCGGTGATGAGTGCCGTGAGTGACACCATCCCGCACAGCATGATCAGTGCGAAACCGATATCCATCATGTCCCAGCCGGCCAGACCCGGAACAAAACAGGCGAGAAAGGCAATCAGCGCCACGATCCAGGCGCGGCGTGCAAATTTGAGGTCTCGATTCATGGTTGGGTGGGGATGAGTTTCACGTCGTCAAAATACACCGGACCTTCCATCCAGATGGCCTCCACGCTCACGCTGACCACCTTCTTCGGCAGGTCGTAAAAGCTGAACTCCATCTCACGCCATTGTCCGATGGGCCGCACGACCGCATCACGGATGATCGAGTTGCCGATGTCGTTCACCAAGCGTACGCGGAGGCGGATGCCTTCGGGCGATTTGCCGTCGTCGAAGCGGACCAGCTTTGTGTTCTCCGGCAGCAGCAGACGCAGCGCAATCGTCGCCTCAGGTGTGCCGACAGCCAGTTTAAGCGGCAGGTCAAAGCTCATCTCATCCGGTCCGATGATGCGGGCGACGTGATTGCCCTTCTGCGTTGGATCAGTCACGATGACGGCTGTGTCGCTGTTCGGACCGGTGGAAACCGCCGTTTCGAAATCACCGCCCTGCACACCGCGTGCGCTGCTTTGCGGCGGCGTTGGCGTGTTCACCGTGCCGCCGCTCAGTCCGCGATCTTTGAGAAACTCCGCCAACGGCACAAACTCGCCCGAGACCGGCTCCATCCATTCGATGCGTCGGTCCGCACGCGAGACACGAAACAGGCCGACCATCGGACTCACATTTGGCTCGAAGCCGGAGTCCTTCGAGTGCGTCTCCCGCAACGACATCTCCGACCATCCTCCTCCATCATACGGCTCCGCATGCATCGCGATGCCGACACCACGTGGCATCGACTTCTGCAATTCGACGAGCCAGGGCAGCTTTTGAAACCACAGGATCATCTCCGCGAGATCCTGTGCCGCGGCGACTTCTGGACTCACCGGCACCGCAGACACAGGCGGCGTTTGAGTGGTAGTCGCCGACGGAGAGGGCGCGGGCGTCGTCACCGCGGGAGCTGGGCTGCGTTTCAACCAGCCCAGCAATCGTTCGCGCTGGCTGTAGCCCGCAAAGCTCAGCGCTCCGACCACCAACGCCACCACGATAAGCAGCAACGGCGGGTTGCCCGCTGCTTTCGCCGGAAGCGGCGCGGCGCATGGCATTGCGGGCGGCGAAACCTCCACCGGAGCGCCGCACTGTTCGCAGAAACGCACTCCTTCAGCGAGCGCGGCCCCGCATTTCGCACAGCAGTTCTGGTTCGACGGCGTGCTCATGGGCTGATGACTTCCACCTGCAAGCCGTCGTTTGAAATCTGTACCTCAACGACGGGCGTGCCGCTGAGGATCGTTGCCTCGGTCTTCGATCCGCCGACCACTTTCAGCGGCTGCTGCGACATGCCTTCACGGTTTTCCGGCGTGGTGAAAAACACATCCACATCGTCCTCTTTGTCCCGGTGAGTGCCGCGATGCACGTTCGCACGGTCCTGGCGCAGGACTTCGATTACTTTGCGCAGCGGCGTGCCTGATGAGTTCACATGATCCTGCGCGCTGAGTCTTGCACGATATGAATCTGGCCTCACACCTACGGATTCGCCGCCCTCATTGCCAAGCGCTGCGGGAGATTCGATCCAGCGCACGAGTTCAAATCCGTCACTCTTCGCAGCCATCACAGCCACCGCCGTCATCAGGTCACCGCCTTCCGGCATCGTCACGAGTTTCACCACCCAGCCGCCCTCCGCGCTGGTGCCGATCCATTTCTCGACCCAATACGACGACGGCGTGGGGTTGGCCGTCCAGCGAAAAGCCGCTCCGGTCTGCGCCTTGCCTGTGAGAGCCTTTACCTGCAACGGCGCAAATGCCGCGCCGTTCCAGCGGAACAAACGGAACGTCGTGGGTGACACATCACTCTGCGGCGCGGGCACGATCAGTTCCACTTTGCCGTCATGATCGATGTCCGCCGCAAACTGCGGGAGGCTGATGCCGAAATCCCATTCCCCAAATGCCAGCGGATGATCGACGGCCAGCACCTCCGGGCTCTTCCACAGTACCGTGCCTTGAGCATCTTTTACCAGGATTTGGAAAAATGTGCCCAGTTGGTCATCTGCTCCCACTTTGCGCCGCGAGATCTGCTCCGGCACGCCGTCACCATTCAGATCGGCCGACAGCGTGAGCGGTTCCGTCGGAAACTCTTCGCCACGAAGTGTCAATACGGGCAGAAGCATCACTGCCAGTGTGAGAACCAGCCGCAAACCGGTGGAAGTTTTCATGGTGATATCGTACGGCCCTTTGTCCGATGTCACCACCCGGCTATTGGGCACTCCCAGCCGTTTCTTGCCCCATCTCAGCCTGTCAGGCCGGGGGGCGTCTCTTGCGATCGACGTTCAAGTGGGGGCAGTTGCCAGCAATCAAACGAATCTGGCAAGCTTACTCGTCACGCTCCGCCTTTCCGCGCTTTGTTTTGTCACGCTTCGGGGCCGTGTAGTCGGTGGCGTCGGAGAGGCACCAGGCGAGATCGGCCATGACGGCAGGGGATTTGGCGTGCGGATCGTTTCGCGTCGTGAGATAGCCTTCCAATCCTTTGGCGAGCGTGCGGATCAGTTCCCGCTGCGCGGGATCGTGGAAGAGGTTCTTCATTTCAAACGGATCGCTGTCGAGATCGAAGAGTGCGGGATCATCGGTGGGCGAGAGGATGAGCTTGTGGCGCTTTGTGAAGGTTGCCAGCCACCCTGCGCCTCCACTGCTTGCTGCGCCTTCTCTGGCTGTGCCGCCGATGCGGACGAAGGCCTGATCGACCCAGCCTTCGGGTGCTTTGCCGGATTTGAGGAGAGCGGAAGCATCACGACCTTGCATGGCGGCTTTGGCTTCGACGCCGAGCAGGCTCAGCAGCGTGGGTTTGAAATCGACGGTGCCGAGCGCTTCGTTGATGACGGTGCCGGGCTGGATCATGCCGGGCGCGGCGATGACGAAAGGAATGCGGGCGCTGCCTTCGCAGGGGATGCCTTTGTTGTAGCGGCCGTGCTCGCCGCACATGTCGCCGTGGTCGGAGGTGAAGACGAGGATGGTGTTCTCAAGCTGGCCGTTCTGGCGCAGCGTCGCGAGGATGCGGCCGATGTTGTCGTCGATGCACTTCACCATGCCGAAGTAGAGCGCCATCTGCCGTGCCACGAAACGGTCCTGCATGATGCTGGCGAAGGATGGCAGTTGATCGCCCTTCGTCAGCGCAGACTTCGGCTGCTGGAAGGGTTTCGGATCAAACATCGTGTCGTATGGCGCACGCACGGTGTTCGGCCCGTGAGGATCGGGGATGCTTACCATGAAGCAGAAGGGCTTCTCCTTGTTCTTGTTGATGAACTCGATGGTGCGGTCCGCGAGGAAGTCGGTGGTGAAGGATTTGTCGTCGGCATCGGCCACATCGTAGTTCGGGGTGCCCTTCTTATCGGTCGCCGCGACCTTGGGACCGCTCGCATCTTCGCCGAGTTTCTTCCAATGGCCGCGGTTGAACATGTAGCGGTTGTCCTCGAAGCCAAACTTACGCGCTGGCGCCCAGCCGGGCTTGGCCGGTCCGTCGAGATGCCACTTGCCGGCATAACCCGTGGCGTAGCCGTTCGCACCGAGCACGGCTGCGAAGGTTTCCATCGAGTCGAGCATCGGCAGATCATTCGAAATGCTGCCCGTGTTCTGCGGATACACGCCGGTCATTAGCGCGGCACGCGATGGGGTGCAAACCGGCGACGTGGCGTAGTAGCGCGTGCAGATGGCGCCGCGTTCCGCGATGGAGTCAATGTTCGGCGTGTCCACCTTCACGCCTTCGCCCCAAATGAAGGCCTGCTCCGGCGGCAGCAGTTTGCGATAGCAGCCGAGCGTACGGAAGTTGTGCTCGTCCGTCTGGATGATCAGCACGTTCGGCTGCGCCGAAAATGACGACTGTGCGACGAGAAGTGACGATAGAAGGATGAGAGCGATGCGCATGGTGATTCAGTTGGGACGATGTTGGTCAAAGGTCTTCTGGTGGTGGCGCATGATGTCGTCGCCTTTCACGTCATAGCTGCCGGTGGCGGTGTGAGGAACCTCGGGGATGGAGAGGAACTTATGAGCGATGCCGAGTTCCTTCAAGTAGGTGGAGTATTGGAGATTGAACTCGTAGTTGAAACACTTCGTGCCGTCCCAGACGAGAATGTTCAGCGCGGGTTTGTCAGTGCGGGATGCATAAACCTTCGCGAGGTCCCAGGCGTTGTAGCCGACGGGCAGGAAACGCAGGTTCTCGGATTCGTAGCCGTCGTTTTCCTGAATGTGCTTTTCAGGACCGTAGCCGGAGCCGCCAGGTGCGACGGAGAGAAACAGCTCGGGATGCTTGAACATGATGCGCGTCGTGCCGCGTCCGCCCTGCGAGTAGCCCTCCAGCGCGCGACTTTCGCGTGTGCCCCAGGTGCGGTAGGTCGCGTCGATGTGCGGGACGACTTCCTTCACGAACACGCTCTCGCCCATGCCGTTCTTGATCTCCGGCATGTCATACCAGCTCACCGGACCGCCATTCGGGAAGACATAGATCGTCGGCTTGATCGTGCCCTTCTTGATTGCTGCATCGACGTAGGTGGCGAGCTTCACGCTCTTGCTCTCGCCGCCGGGACGACCACCGTGCAGATGATAAACGACCGGATACTTCTCCTGGCTCGTTTCATAACCCGGCGGCAGGTAGATGTAGTAGCCCACGTCGATGCCCATGGACGGGCTTTTGAACGTCGCGTGCTTCACCGTCGGCGGCAGGATCTTCTTGGCCCACTCGGCATTCACCATGGGTGAGACCCAGGAAAATGGAGCCGGAGCGGCATTGGCTTTGGGCTTGTCTCCCTTTTGGGCGAAACACAGTACAGGGGAGGTCAAAACGAGACAGATGAAGAACCGAAGCATTGCGCCTGAACGGCGGAATCGCGGGCAAGTTTCACGAGCTCTCCGCGTTAGCACGCCATGCGCCTTCTGACCGCCCTCTGCCTTCTTTTCGTCTCCTCGTTTTCCGTCGCCGCTGATCGGCCCAACATCGTCTGGATCGTCTCAGAGGACAATTCCATCCATTATCTGAAGCACTTCTTCCCCGGCGGCGCAGAGACTCCTGCCATCGAAGCGATGGCGGCGCATGGGCTGACCTTTGACAACGCCTTCTCAAATGCGCCCGTCTGCTCCGTGGCGCGCACGACGCTGGCAACGATGTGCTACGGCCCGCGCATCGGCACACAGTTTCATCGTCGCTACAAATCGCCGCCGCTGCCGGACGGCGTGCGCATGTTCCCCGAATATTTGCGCAAGGCAGGCTACTACACGACGAACAACTCCAAGACCGACTACAACGCCGAGGCCGGCAAGGAGGTGTGGGACGAATCGTCCAACAAGGCCTCCTGGCGCAACCGACCCGATGCGAAGCAGCCCTTCTTCCACATGCAATCGCATGCGCAGTCGCACGAGAGCTCGCTGCACTTCAACGAGCAGACCTACAAGAACGTGAAAACGAAGCACGATCCGGCCAAGGTTCAGCCCGGCGCCCACCTGCCCGACACACCGTTGTTTCGCTACACACACGCCCTCTATCTGGACAAGCAGCAGGTCATTGACGACATCGTCGCGCAAACGGTGGCTGATCTGCAAAAGGACGGCCTGCTGGAAGACACGTTCATCTTTTATTTCGGCGATCACGGCGGCGTGCTGCCGCGTGGCAAGGGCTACGTCTATGACACAGGCCTTCATGTGCCGCTGGTGATCCGTGTGCCGGAGCACTTCAAAAACCTCGTGGAAGGCGCGGATCTGGGTGCGCGCGTGCCCGGCTTCGTGCAGTTCATCGACTTCGGTGCCACGGCGCTTCAGCTCGCCGGTGTGCCATTGCCGCACGGCATTGATGGCAGGGCGTTTCTTGGCAAAGGCGTCCCGATCAAAGACGTGAACGAGCGTGACGAGGCCTTTGGCTACGCGAACCGCATGGATGAGAAGTACGACTTCGTCCGCACGCTGCGGAAGGGGAAGTATCAGTACATTCGCAGCTTCGAGCCGTGGCTGCCGGATGGACTGCACAACAACTACCGCTACAAGATGCTGGCCTACGAGGAGTGGCGTCAGCTCTGGAAGGACGGCAAGTTCAGCGGAGCTCCCGCGCAGTTCTTTGAACGGAAGCCGGTCGAGATGCTGTTCGACTGCGAAGCTGATCCTTGGACGGTGAAGAACCTCGCCACCGATCCGGCGCATGCGGCGACGCTTCAGGATCTGCGCGGCCGTTTGCAGCAGCAAATGCGCTCGATGCCCGACCTCAGCTACTATCCGGAGAGCTATCTCGCCGCACACGCCATGGACAACCCGGTGGCGTTCGGCCAGAAGCATCTTGATGAGATCCGTCAACTCGCAGACATCGCCGATCTCATGCTGCGCCCGTTTGCAGAGGCCCGGCTCGGCATCGAAGCCGCATTGAAGAGCGATGTGCCGATGCAGCGCTACTGGGGCGCCATGGTCTGCACCGCTTTTGGCAAAGACGCCGCTCCGCTGACCGATCTCGTGCGTCCGCTGCTCAACGATCCATCCGAAATCGTGCGCGTGCGCGCGCTCGAGTTTCTGGGTTCCCTGGATGTGATGAATCCGCAGCCCGCCCTGACGGACATCGTCAACAAGACCGCGGATCCGGTGCTTGCTGTCGAAGCGTTGAACTCCGTCGTCTGGTTCAAGGATCACTTCGCGGGCAAATACTCCGTGAAGCGTTCGGATTTTCATCCCCTCGTCAAAGGCGGCGACGTTGACGACCGGTTGAACTACATCAACGGCGTGCCCTATCCGCCGAATGCAGGCGCGAAAAAGAAGAAGGGCAAGAAGTAGGCGCGACGACCGAAGCTTTACTTCACCGGCACCTGCTTGGACTGAATGAGTTCGAGCGAATCCTTCATGCCGGTGCCCACGAGGCCGGCGAAGTTCACTTTGCCGCCGGGGACCTCGGCGGGGATGGCGAAGGTGACATCGATCTCTCCGGTGCCGCTGGCTTTGACCTCCTGGCGTTCGATGCGTCCGTTGTTGCCGTCTTTGAGCGTGACCTGGACCGGCTTTTCGCCGAGGTCGGCGGGGAAGGTGTGCTTGAGTTTCACGGTGGCCTTCTCGCCTGCGGTGACATTCGTGGGAATCTCGAGCTCAATGAGGCCGGCGGTCTTTTTGCCCTTCGCCTTGGGTGCGGCGGCTTTACGTTCCTTGCGGCTGGTGCGCTCCTTCTCGATCTCGAGCATCCAGTTCTCGCGGTAGGCGGCGTCGGCTCGGTGACGGAAAATCTCCAGCAGCGGATCCTTCACGCGGACCATCCAGTCCTCCATCGCTTTCTCTAAAGCGGTGACCTCCTTCGCGTGTGCCGGGTCGGCGATGAGATTTGTGAGCGCGTCAGGATCGTAGCGCACCTCGTAGGCTTCTTCCGGCACGCGATGATCAAAGAGATCGATGCGTGCGGCGATCTGCTCGTTCGTCTTCGCGAGCACGCGCATCTGTCGGCAGGTGGAGGTTCCTGCGGTCGCGCCGGTCATCACGCGGGTGCCGTTGGACCAGGGATTGAAGATGTAGACGAAGTCCTTCGTCTGCACGGCGCGCATTGGCGTGCGCTGGCCGCCGGAGTTCTCGTCATACGATTTGAAGACCATGTCGCGCCCGTCCTGCGACTCGCCTTTGAGCAGCGGAGCGAAGGACCGTCCATCGAACCCGTCCGGCTTGGCCACGCCGACCATGTCGAGCAGCGTAGGCAGCAGATCGACGGTGGAGACCATGTTCGTGTCATCGACCGCACCCGGTTTCGTGACGCCTGGCCAGCGGATCATGAGCGGCGTGCGCGTGCTGTGATGGTAGAGCTGGGTTTTGGCAAACGGCAGCGGCATGCCGTGGTCGGAGAGGAAGACGATGATCGTGTTTTCATCTTCGCCGGAGGCCTTCAACGCCGCGAGGATCATGCCCAGTGAGTCGTCGGCGCGGCGCACCGATGAGTAGTAGTGCGAGAGCTCTTTGCGCACGACCGGATCGTCCGGCAGGAAGCCGGGCACGGGCACCTCTTCGGGGGTGAAGACCTTCGACGGCACGTTGTCGTCCGGCACGGTCTGTCCCTTGCCGCCCTCGGCATAGAAGGGCTTGTGGGGATCGGCGATGTTCAGCAGCAGGCAGAAGGGCTTGCCGGCGGCCTTGGCGGCTTCGATTCCCTGAGTTGCCGCTTTGCCCCATGAGGCGGGATTCTTCACATCGTCCTTCTTCTCTTCGCCGAGAATGAGGTCCCAGGGGAAGGGCGAGTAGGGCGTGGAGTGCGAGACCTTGTGACGGATGCCGATGAAATAGCCGGCGTCCTTCATGATGTCGCCGAGCACCGGATAGTCCTTGTCGTTCTTGCTCATCGAGCGGAAGCCCTGGATGCGGTTGTTGTGCGGATAGCGTCCGGACCACATCACGTTGCGCGAGGGCATGCAGTTGCCGACGACGACGTGCGCGTAATTGAATCGCAGGCTCTGCCCGGCCAGCTTGTCCATGTTCGGGGACGTGTCCGGCAGCTTGCAGCCGTAAACGCCGACCGAGTCGCAGCTCATGTCATCGACGGTGACGATGAGCAGATTCGGCTTCGCCGCATGCAGCGATGCGGCAAAGGTGACCAGGAGGAAAAGAATGGCGCGGTTCATGGCCTGCTGTGAACGCAGGTCGGGGAGCGTCTTTTCAGGGATGTGGGCTGGCCTTCGGGATCACTTGGCCGCCTTCTTTTTGCCCTTCTTCTTCGCCTTGCGCGGTTCGTCGTCGCTCTTGCCCTGGCGGGTGCTTGCGAGATTTTCCGTTTCCATGCCGTGGTCTTTCTGCTGGGCGACCCAGGCGTCGAGCTGCGTTTGCAGCCGGGCTTTGATCGTCTCGAATTCGGGATCCTCGGCCAAGTTCTTCATTTCCTCAGGGTCCGACTGCAGGTCGTAGAGCTCTTCGCCAGGACGTTTGAACAGCCACTTCACACGATCGGCGAGCTTGTAGTTGTTCTCAGCGTCTGCTTTCCACGACTCAATCGGCTGGCCCTGGTGAATGCCGCCAATGGTGTAGGTGTTCTCGGGTGCGAGGTTGCGGATGAGCTTGTAGCGCGCGTCGCGCACCATGCGCATCGGGTAGGCTTCGAGCGCGCCGTTTGTGCCGAGGGTCGTGTGCTGGGCGAAGACGTAATCGCGCAGCCTGTCGATCTCGCCACGCAGGACGGGCAAAAAGCTGATGCCGTCGAATCCGGTCGCTCCGTTCGCGTCCGGGCAGCTCACGTCGATCCTTGTCGGATCGATGCCCGCCGCGTCAAGAAACGTGGGAGGCACATCGACATACTGCATCAGCGCTTTGCTGCTGCTCCCGGGCTTCACCTTTCCAGGCCAGCGCACCAGCGCAGAGGCGTGAATGCCGTTGTCATAGACGCTCCACTTGCCGCCGTAGGGAAAGCTGCTGCCCTGCTCGCTGACGAACATGACGAGCGTGTTCTCGGCCTGCTGCGTGTCATTGAGCAGCTTCATCAGCGCGCCGACCTGTTCGTCGAGCTTCGTGATTTCGCCGTAGTAGGCGGCGAGGAGATCGCGCGTGATCTTGTTGTCGTGCAGGTAGGGCGGGATGGTGAGTTTCGTCGGATCGTACTTCGGTCCGCGGGTCCAGGGGCCGTGGGGATCGTTCGAGGCAAAGACCATGAACCATGGCTGTGAGGCATCGCGTGTCACGAACGACTTCGTGACGGTGAGATCATCCGCACCCTCGATGTGCTCATAAGGGAATGACGGTTTCGGTCCGACGTGCTCCTTGTTTTGCAGCGCCACGCGGTAGCCAGCGTCCTTCAGATGCGTGAAGAGGCTCTTCGTGCCGTCATAAACGCGGGTGTGGTTCGGATACGCGCCGCTGCGGATCGGGTAGAGGCCCGTGTAAAGCGCGTGTCGCGTCGGCGAGCATGTGGTCGCCGGATTGAACATGCCGCGCAGGTGCATGGATTCGGTGCGCAGCTTGTCGAGGTTCGGTGTTTTCACCTCCGCATTGCCTTCATAGCCCAGGTCCCGCCAGCAGAGGTCGTCGGCGATGATGAGAAGGAAGTTCGGGCGCTGTGCCGCCGCGAAGGACGAGGTCAGCAGCAGGACGAAGAGCAGAGCGGGGAGAGATCTCATGGGTGTGGGGGAAGGTTCCGCCCTCCAACGCACAAATGAGCCGCGCCTTGCCATCACCTTGGCGCAAGTTGCACTGCCCACTGGCGTTTCCACCGGCCAACCACATGCCATCCATGAAACCTGCTTGCCTCCTCCTCGCCTCCATCGTTCTGACCTCCGCTGTTTCCGCCGAGGAACTGGGCCAGCTTGTCTTTGAAGATCACTTTGATCGCAACGAGTCGCAGGAGCAGAAAGACGAGCCCGGCAACGGCTGGGGAACTAACAGCAAGACGCGCGCGAAGGGCAACAAGCAGGTCGATCTGCGCGATGGCGCGATGTACATCTACCTTTCCCCCGAGGCGAATCACGCCGTCTCCGTGACGCATCCCGCCGAGTTTACCGACGGCGCGGTGAGTCTGCGCTTCATGCTGGAGGACGCGAAGGACAGCCTCGGCCTCGATTTTGCTGATCTCGGCTGCAAGGAAGTGCACGCTGGCCACCTCTTCGCCGCGCGTGTGAATCCGAAGCAGGTGACGCTGCAGGATTTGAAAACCGGCAGCATGCGGCTGGACATCAGCGAAGCGCGTCAGGAGAAAAAGCCGCTCAACGAGGAGCAGAAGAAGGCGATGGAAGGCAAGCAGAAGGTCATCCCGCTGGCCTCGGAAATCGGCAAGTGGCACGATCTCGTCGTGAAAATCTCCGGCGATGAACTTAGCGCCACGATCGACGGCAAGGACGCCGGCAGCTTCAAATCGCCCGGCATCGCCCACCCCACGAAGAAAATGCTGCGCCTCTCCGTGCCACGGAATGCCGTGGTGGATGATGTGAAGATCTACAAGAAGTGATCTGCTTCAGCGAAACCGCAGCGAGTAGAGGTCCGCATCGCTCATTTCAAAGCGCAGGCGCACGGGCTTGCCGGCGAGGGCGCTGAGGTCGGGTGCGGATTTCCAGGTCACGGTGCGGGCGATGTGGTCGCCGTAGATGGGTTCGTTGTCGTTGAGGGTGAAGCCGGGCAGCGGATTGCCTTCGGCATCTTGAAATTCGACGCGGATCTGGCCGGCGGCGCTGGTGGAGTAGTTGATCTCCAGTTCCTTGCCTGAGAAGACGAACGGCTTCGTGATGAACTCGCCTCCGGCAAGCGGCGCATTGACCGAGACAAAGCCGTCGAGGCGCAGGGTGAAGCGTCGGCCGCCGGTGAGGAACATGGACATCTCGGCGTCGCCCGTTTGATGAATGCCGATGGCGGCGTAGTTCGCACGATCGGCCCAGCCGTCCTTGCCGATGCCGGGACGGATGAAGCTTTCGGTGAATTCGCGGTCGTATTTGCCCCCGCCGCGCGTGCTCATGAACAGGATGTCTGTGGCCGCGCCGCGCTTGTCCATAAAGCGCGTCGGCAGTGCGATGTAGATGTGCGGCGCGCGAAAGTAGGGCTGCGTGCAGGCAGTGTAGAGATGCTCCTTCGGCAGGTTCGCCTGCATCTCGACAAACGGCGTCCAGTGGATGAAATCCTTCGACGTCGTGCGGGCGATGCCGCGCATGCCGCCGATGAAACGGCGGAAGTAGCAGACGTAGCACTGCTCGCTCTCGCTCCAGAAGGCGTAGTTCTGCGAGTCGAAGTACTTGCCCCACGCCTCGGGAATCACCGGTTCCTCGCGCAGCTTCTTCCAATGAATGCCGTCGGGCGATGCGAAGGCTTTCAGTCCGCCCGGTCCGCGCTTGTCACGCACGGCGAGGTGCTCCGCATGCGACTGGTAGGCGAGACCGCCGAGCGCCTTGTATTTCTCCTCTGCAGGCACGCCGGGGCGCGTATCGATGAAGGGCGTGAAGTTGTGGTTCACCAGGAACTCGTTCATCAGCACGATGTTGCCCTGCGGAAACGTGGGATGCTCGTGGAGTCCGAGCTTCGGCAGCGTCCAGTGGATCGCATCGTGGCTCTCGGCATAGAGAGTCACCTCGCCTTCGTGATACTGCTCCCAGCCCTGCTTCCAATGGTTGCCCGGCTTCGTGTCGCCACGATAGTAGAACTGAAACTTGTCCGCTGCTTTCAAGACGGTCGCGTAATGCCCATGCGGACGCGGCGGCGACACCGGCGGCGCGAGTTGTGGCTCATGCAGCTTCAGCGACGTGTTCTTCAATTCGCCGACGAGAAACCGGTCCACAAACAGCTCGCGTCGTGACCCGATGTTCACCGGCTCGACGGCATGTGCGGCCAATGTCGCCGCGAGAAGAGTCCACAGGCATTTCATCGTCATCGGGAGTTTAAGCACGCGCACGTTCCAGCGCCGCGGCGATCTCGCGTTCGATCACCGGCAGCGGATTGAGCAGCTCCAGCGGGTTTTCCACCGGCGTGACCTCGTTCGTGCGTGGATCCCAGTTCACGGGGCCGAAGCGGCAGGGCGCGGGATTGCCGGTGAGGATGTGCATGCCGGCGTCGTCCTTGTCGAAATGCCAGAACTCGAACGGAAAGTGGATGAAGCCGTGCTTCTCCATCATCGCGCAGATGTCCAGCCGCGTAGCGATGTGCTCCGGCGCGACAAACGGCGAGCGCATCGGCGTGCACTCGCTCATTTCGAGATACGGATAGCCGCGCCACACCTCCGAGCCGTCCTCGCGGTTGAACACGCTGATGTCGATGGCGGAGCCGGACATGTGCGCGCCGATCTTCGGCATGTTCGCCGTGAGCACGATGGCGCGGCGGAACATCATCTCCGGCGTCGGAATCTGCCCGCCGAGCTCCCACATGGTCTTCTTGAGCACGGTGTCGAACACGGAAGGCTTCCGCACGAGCTGCCGCTGCATGTCCAGCGAGCGAAAGCCGTCTTCGATCTTCAGAATCCACCCGCGTTCGTTCATCTCGCGGCCGATGGTGATCACATCGCGCACGAGGCTCTCGCGCAGGAAGTAAACGCGGTCCAGATCCCCCGCGATCTTCGAGGTGGAGAACAGCATCTCCACGCCCGCTTCCGTCGCCGCTTCTGGGATCGAGGCAAAGCGCTCGCCGCATTCCTTCACGGGAAATTCGATGAGCTTCTGCACGATGGCATAACCCGCCTCCATCTGCTCATTCCAGTAGGCGCGGCGGGCTTGGTCGTCGGTGGGTGAGGATATTGACATCATGTAACAACTCGCCGGAAAACTGCCTTTTCTGTCAGTCAGTGAAGACCTCATCCATGTTGCCCGCGAAGAAGGGGGGATTGCTGGAACGACTGCCGTATTGATAGCGAGCAAAAGCGCGCCTAGTCGTGCGATCAAAAAGATAGAAGAGGTCCGTCGCCATGTCGGGATTGTCATTGGTGACACGAATCGCCAGGCAATCGCCTTCAAACACTTGAGCACGCACGCTGATATTGCCGTTTGAAGTCCCGTCACCGGGCAATGTGTTGGCATCCAACAGCATCCGGTGTGCCTGGTGTTCGCCGACCTCAATTTGTCCGGCAGGAAGCCTTAGCAGTCCCTCTTCAAAGTCTTTTAGCGGTATTGCGACCATGTCCTCAGTCAGCTTGTTGGCTTGTTCCTGGGACGGATAAAATCCGTGGTAAGTCTTGGGAGGCCAGCCGAAGGCCGCGCACATCAGTGTTAACCCGAGGTTATGCGGCCCTTGGCGGATCATTTCGCCACCATCCACCAAGCAGCCGCTGCTGCTGGCGTAGCACCGCGTTTCAGGCTCGAGGTTGTACGCTTCAGGCGTCGGCAAGCCGAAAAACTGGAAAGAAGGGCGTGCCGAGAACCAACTCATGATGCCGCTCACGAACAAGACAACCATGGGAGACAAACCAACCGCCAGCAGAGGTCTCGAGCGCTTGGACTGCAACGCATTTACAATGAGGAAAACACAGACAAACGGAACGAGCAAAGTCAGCGGCCCTAAAGCCATTAAGACCCACATCGAACCTACGGACAAGAAGACCCAGAACCAGCGCATAGGCGGCACGAGCTCTTGAGACGATGTATTCATGCCGCACGGTGATTCAGATTGCCCCAGCTTCAACTCCTGCCCGGCAGGCATGTTCTACTTCACTGGCGTTCCCTGCAGCCGCGCCTTCTCCTCCGCCTCGCGCTTGACCATGTCTTTGGGATGCTTCGAGAAGGACTCAAACACATCGCCGACGACGCGGTCGGCGAGTTTGCCGAGTTCTCTGAGGAGAATGGCCTCGGCTTCGGGTTTGAGGTGGCTTCGGTTCGGTTCATAGCCGCCGACTTCGTGCGCGGCGGCGGTGGCGATGTAGCCGATGTTGCCGTTCGCGTAGCCGACGATCACCGGCGTGGCGCGGTCGGCGATGGCCTGCTCGAGTTTGAAGCCGTACTCGACCATCGGCTCGCCGGGCATGGTCAAAAAGAGAAACGGACCGACCTTCATCGCCATGAGCTCTGCTTTCACCGGCTGCTCCTTGCCGGGAAGGTCGATCACTTCGCTGGCCACGCGGATTTGATAAAAGGTCTCGCGCTTCTTCAACTGCTCGCGCGTGATGCTGAACGCCGCGGCGCGTGCGGTGGCACCGCCGAGATCGCGGCCGGCCCATTGGATGTCTGCTTCGTCGGCGCAGCGGTAGGGATAGCCGGGCAGGTTCGGGCGGATGTCACCGGCGCAGCCCTGCATGAACATCGACGCCGTTTTTCCCGCGTAGCATATCTCGACAAAGGTCTGCGCCTCGCCGGGGTAGTCGGCGGTCATCATCGGAAAGCCCTTCGGATACGGCTGCGAACCTTTGTCACCCCAGGTGAAGAAGCAAGGATGGCAGACGGCGTGCATGAGAATGGCCATCGGCGCGAGCGACTTTCCGTCATCAAAGCGCAGCACCTTCACGCGCGGATCATTCGGTCCGTCCGGGTTCAAGCGCACGACGGCACGTCCATCGATCGTCTTGCGACGGTTGATGCCGAAGCTGATGCGATCCACACTCATGCCGATGCTGACGGGGCGCATGCTGGCGGCGGCTTCCTTCGCTGCCGCGCCGATCTTTTTGATCAAATCGGAAGCCCAGCGCATGTTCTCGTTCCAGCCGGGGCCGGAATGATTGTGCGAGGCGCAGATCATGATGTTCGCCGCTGGCACGCCGCTGGCCTTTTCGATTTCCGCACGCGCCTGAGCAACCATCTCCTCCCATGCTCCGATGGTGTCCATCGTGACGATGGCCGCCTTTGTTTCGCCGTCGTCCATCAGCAGCACGCCCGCGCGAAGCGGATCGCGCACGCCGTTCACCTCGCGGGTATGTCCGGTGACGATGACGCCCTTCACCTCCGGCGGCGTGATGTCCACCTTCGCGACACCGGCTTTGAGATTCGAGGTGACGGGAAACTGGCCGTCGATGACCTGCGCATGCGCGGAGGCCAGGAGAACGAGGAAGAGCAGATGTTTCATGACTTGGGTTTCAGGAAGAGAACTTCGGCGCGTTCGATCCAGCCTTTGCGCAGGTCCATGCGGAACCAGCCGTCGCTGTTCTTGTAATTGATGCGCACGCCGCTGCGCGGGCCGAATTCTTTGAGGTCGTATTGTTCCCACGTCTTCCCCATGTCGGGCGACCAGATGATGCCGCAGGCGTAGGTCGAAGCCGGCGCGCAGTGCGTGGCGACGAAGACGCCGTCCTGCACGAGCATGTTTGCGGATTCAAACATCGGATTGAAGAGCATTGTGTGCTGCGAGGTGTCCGTGATGTCCTTCGGATCGCACACGAAGATGCCGCGGTCATGCCGGTTGGCGATGGCCGGGCCGTTCGCATCGGCGATCCAGTAGACCTTGTCGCCGATGAAGTTGATGCCGCCGCATTTGAAGCGCGAATTCGAGTCCACTGAAATGACGTGCTTCCAGTCCCAGGCATCCGCTTTGGCATCATACGTGCCGCGGATCCAGTGCACCTCCTTCCCGAAACTGCGGTCGATGTCGCCCGTGCAGGCGTAGAAGGCGTTCTCGGCGGGATTGTAGGTCACATTGTGCACATGACGGGCGATGAGCTGGTTGCTCGGATCGCCGAGCATCGGCGCATCCGGTGGTGCGTCCTTCTGCTGAAACTTCGGATTCTGCCCAAAGGCATAGGCGAGCTTCACCGTCTCGCCGTTGTCGGTCGAGTAATAGACGTTCACCGGCACCGCGCCGCCGAGCACGTTGCAGTAGTTGCCCCATACGAGCATCTCCTTGCCGTTCACTTCGAAGCAGTGCTCGCCGTCGAGCGAATGGAAATACCAGCCGGGCTGATCCGCCTTCACCGGCGTGTGCGGCCGGTACTCGCTGCCGTCCGGCCGCTTGACGATGATCTCGCGATGCGTCTTCAGATTGTCCGTGCTGAGGAAGAGCCGGTTGAGCGTCGCGAACAGCACGTTCCCATTCTTCAAGATGACGCTGAAGGTGATGTTCTGCGCTTCGGGGAACTCCGCGCGATGCGGCCACGTTTTGCCATTGTCCTCGGATAGCAGGATCTGCGTGCCTTGAAACGCGAAAGCCTTGTTGTCGCGCTGCGTGTCGATGTAGGGATCGTCCGCAGATGGCATGCGGTAAAAGAAATGCTCCGTATCGCCCTCGATCGCCGCGGCGGAGAGCGATGACTGGAACCCGGAAAGCCAGAGCCCTCCGGCGGTGGCGGCCGTGCTGCGAAGAAACTGACGACGGTGGAGTGAAGTCGGAGCGTTCATGCGATGCGTTATCAAACGCACCGACGACGCCACTTTCCTCGCTGCTCAGCGAAACCGCAGCGAAAACACGTCTGCGTCGCTCATTTCGAAACGCAGGCGCACGGGCTTGCCCGCAAGTGCGCTGACGTCGTTGCCGCCCGCCCAGGCTGCGGCGCGTTCGATCGCATCGCCGATGAGCGGCTTGGACTGATCCAGCTTGAATCCTTCGATAGGCGCTCCGTTGGCGTCCTGCACCTCGACGCGGATCTGGCCGCCCGCGCTCGTGGCAAAGTTCAAGATGAGCTTTTTGCCGGTGAAGATCAGCGGTTTCGTGACCCACTCGCCGCCTTCGTAGGGCGCGTGAATCGACATGAACCCGTCCGTGCGCAGCGTGTAGCGACGGCCTGCTGACGCGTAGATCGATATCTCTTCCGGTGAAGTCGGGACGATGTGGTAGGCCGTGTAGTTGGATCGATTTCCCCACGCGGCGGGGTCAAGGCCAGGGCGAATGAAGGCGTCCTTGGCGGTCCGGTCAAAGTGCAGGCCATCGCGGCTGGAAACGAACATGATGTCCGTCG
Source organism: Prosthecobacter sp. (assembly GCF_020439865.1). Classification (GTDB taxonomy): domain Bacteria; phylum Verrucomicrobiota; class Verrucomicrobiia; order Verrucomicrobiales; family Verrucomicrobiaceae; genus Prosthecobacter. The sequence goes on along the minus strand of NZ_JAGRPF010000152.1, from coordinate 5,017 downwards.
AGGAACCGCGCTTCGAGAGGTAGCGTGTGGGCAGGCCGATGTAGAGATGCGGAGCGCGGAAGTAGGGCTCCACGTTGCTGGTGTAGAGCTCCTCGCCGGGCAGGTTGATCTGCACATCGACCGGCTGCGACCACTCGCGGAAGTCCTTGCTCGTCGTGCGTTTCACCGAGCGCAGTGATTTGGCGAGCTTGTTCTCAAACGATCGGAAGTAGCACAGATACGACTGCTCCTGCTCCGACCAGAACACGATGTTCTGCGAATCAAACTTCCCCCATGCGCCCGGAATCACCGGCGCGTCGTGCAGGCGCTTCCAATGAATGCCATCAGGCGACGCATAGGCGCGCAGTCCGGGCGGCGCGTATTTCTCGCTGAACTCCTTCACCTTCGCATCCGGGTAGGACTTGCCGCCGAGCCCCTTGTAGCGTTCCGCCGCAGGCACACCGGGACGCGTGTCGAGAAACGCGGCAAAGGTCTGCTCCACACCGAACTCGTCCATCATGATCACATTCCCTGCCGGAAACGCCGGCAACGCATGCAGGTCCAGCTTCGGGGCCTTCCAATGGACGCCATCCTTGCTCTCATAGTAGAGCAGGATGTGGTTCAAGTAATGCGCTTCAGGTCCGTCCTCCTTCCATCCGACCTTCGGATCCTTCAGCGCCCGCACGATCATCTGATAGCGCCCTCCCGTCTTGAAGACGTTGCCCCAGGGCATCACGGGCTGTGCATCGCTCTCATGAGATGTCAGCACCGGATGATGGAGCTCAAATGCCGCACCGCCTGTCATCGATTCGATGAGATGATCATCGACCATCAACTCCAGTTGTGAGCCGATGTTGACCGGCATCGCGGGCGGCTTTTGTGCAAACAGAACTGATGAGGCCCAAATCGCTACGGCACAGACAAAGAATCGCATCATTCGTCAACGCGACACGGTTCGCGTAACTTCATCCAATCTGTTGGGTCATTCCTGAGCCGCCGCCTTCTTCTTGCCTTTGCCCTTCTTCTTGGTGCCGCCTTCGTTGGGATACGGCTTCACGTTGGCTCGCTCGGCCCATGCCTCCCATTGTGCGGCGAGTTCTTTTGCCTTCTCTGGCTGCTCAGCAGTCAGATCGTGCAGTTCGGTGCGATCGGCCTTCATATCGTAGAGCTCCCACGGGGCGTTGCGGCCTTTGCGAACAAGCTTCATGTCACCCAGACGCACGGCGGCGTTGCCTTCGTGCTCCCAGAACAGATAGCGCGACATGATGCCGGTGCCGTTGAAAACGGTGGTCAGGGTGTGGCCCGCCATCGGCGTGATGGGCCTGCCCTTGAACTCCTTCGGATATGTGGCGCCGCCGACACGGACACACGTCGTCATGATGTCGACGAGATGCGTGGGCGTATGACGGAGTTCGTTTTTCGCGGTGATGCCCGCCGGCCAGTGCGCGATGAGCGGCGTGGCGATGCCCCCTTCGTGGTTGTAGTGCTTGAAGAGGCGGAAGGGAGTGTTCTCGGAAAAGGCCCAGCTTTCGCCGCAGAACCAGTTCGACGTCGCCTGCGTCGGATCGCCTTCGGTGCGACCCTTGGGTCCGGACTCGGCGTTGCCTCCGTTGTCGCTCATGAAAAGGATGAGCGTGTTGTCGAAGACGCCGCGCTCCTTCAGTCCGGCGACGAGATCGCCCACGGCCTTGTCCATGCGATACACGCAGGCCGCATAGACGGCCATGAGGTGGTCGAAGCGCTCCTTTTCCTCCGCCGGCACCTCCGCCCAAGGCTTCACGTCTTTCGGACGCGGTGACTTTGCCCAGTCTTTGTTGATGATGCCCATCTCAATCTGCCTGGCATAGCGCGCATCACGGATCGCTCCCCAGCCGGCCTTGTACTTACCGCGAAATTTCTCGATCGCATCCGCTGGTGCCTGCAGGGGGAAATGCGGCGCGTTATGGCAGAGATGAAGATAGAAAGGCTTCTTCTCCGCCAGCGCCTCGTCGATGAACTTCAGGCCGAACGTCGTCCACAGATCGGTGGTGTACCAGTTTTTCGGCAGACGCGGATCATCGGCCTTGATGGACTCGCCATTAAGCCAGAGATCATAGCGCGGCGATCCGGCATAATAGAACCCACCGGCTGCAGGATTCAGGCTGCGATCGAAGCCACGACCCCAGGGCGTGACGCCGAGGTTCTGACCGACATGCCACTTGCCGCTCATGATGGTGAAATAGCCCGCCGGTTTCAGCACCTCAGCGATGGTGACGCATGAGTCATTGAGCCTGCCGCGATAGCCCGGCACGCCTTTGTCATCCGTCATGTGGCCGACGCCGGCCTGATGCGGATACAATCCGGTCAGCAACGACGCACGCGTGGGACAACAGCGACCGGTGTTGTAAAACTGCGTGAAGCGCAGTCCGTCCGCCGCCAGCGCATCGAGGTTCGGCGTGGGAATCTCGCTGCCATAGCAGCCCAGATCACTGAAGCCCATGTCATCGACGAGAATGACTACGATGTTCGGCTTTTCGGCCGGTTGCTGGGCAAACAGGACGCACGAGGTCCAAAACACGAGAGAACAGATGGCAAAACGCATGCGCCACCAACGCGATCGGGTCAGAGTTCCTTCAGCGGATTCGTCGGCTCAGGCCATGATCCCTTTCACGACTTCGCCATACACATCGGTGAGGCGGAAGTCGCGGCCGGCGTAGCGGTAGGTGAGCTTCAAGTGATCGATGCCGAGGAGATGCAGGATCGTGGCGTGGAGGTCGTGCATGTGGACCTTGTCGCGCACGGCGTAGTAGCCGAATTCGTCGGTCTCGCCATACGCGAGGCCGCCTTTCACGCCGCCGCCGGCGAGCCACATGGTGAAGCCCTGCGGATTGTGATCGCGACCGTTCGAGCCCTGCACGATCGGCGTGCGGCCGAACTCGCCGCCCCAGACGACAAGCGTGTCTTCCAGCATGCCGCGCTGTTTCAAATCGGTGAGCAGTCCGGCGATGGGGCGATCGACCGCGGCGGCGTTCTTGGTGTGACCGCTGACGAGATTCGAATGCTGGTCCCACACGTTCGGTGTGCTGACCTGGATGTAGCGCACGCCTGCCTCGGCAAAGCGACGCGCGAGCAGGCACTGGCGGCCGTAGTTGTCGGTCGTTTCGTTGCCGATGCCGTAGAGCGCTTTGATGTGTTCGGGCTCGTGATCGATGTCCATGACGCCGGGAGCTTCGCGCTGCATGCGGAAGGCGAGTTCCATGCTTTGAATCATGCCCTCGATCGGCGCGTGACGCGTGCGCTCGAACTCCTCGCGGTTCATCGCCTGCAGCAGTTTCATTTTGCGCAGCTGGCGATCGGAATCGCCGCCGGAGTCGAGGAAGCGGAAGGTGGCGTCCTTGCCGAGCTTGCCCGCGCGGCCGACGGTCGTGCCCTGATGCGCGGCGGGAAGGAAGGCGCTGCCGTAGTTGCGCGGACCGCCGTGCGTGGCGGGCGGGCTGATGCTGACAAAGGCGGGCAGGTCGGCGTTCTCGGTGCCGAGACCGTAGCTGATCCATGAGCCCATCGACGGACGCACGAAGTTGTCCGAGCCGGTGTGAATCATGCACACCGCCTGGCCGTGCGACTGGCCTTTGCTCTGCATGGAGCGGATGACGCAGAGGTCGTCGAGACGCTTCGATACTTCGGGAAACAGATCGCTGCCCCACAAGCCCGCCTCGCCATGCTGCTGAAACTTCCACGGCGAACCGAGCAGCTTCGCCTGCGCCGTCGCGGACGGATCGAGGTTCTTTGCCGGCGCGAACGGCAGCTTCTTGCCATCCATCTGCTGAAGCATCGGCTTGTAGTCAAACGTGTCCACCTGCGACGGGCCGCCGTGCATGAAGAGGAAGATCACGCGCTTCGCACGCGGCGTGTGGTGCAGTCCGCGCGGCAGGCTGGCCGCAGTGGCGAGGCCGTTGAACGCGAGCGAGCCAAAGCCGCACGCGGCGGTTTTCAACGCGGTGCGGCGGCTGATTTGAGGAAGGGCATTCATGGCATCAATCGAGAAACAAAAACTCGGTGGAGGCGAGCAGCACGTGGGCGAGATCGGCGAGCGCCTGCTCGCGGTCATTGCCGGACTGTTCGACGAAATCGTTCGCGCGCTTCATGCCAGCGGCATCCGGCGCGTGACCGAGGATCACTTGATGCAGCCATACGACGGGCTCCGGTTTGGCGTAAGCCTGTTGGGCGAGCGTGGCGGCCTGCTTCTGCAAAAACTCGCTGTTGAGAAGATACAGCGCCTGCGTGGGCACGGTGGTGAGCGGGCGGTCGCCGGAGACCATCTCGGGATTCGCAGCGTCGAAGATCTCGAGTTCGGGAGCGAGGTTGTTGCGTGCAACAGGCAGGTAGATGCTGCGACGGCGCTCCTTGTCGAACTTCATCGGCTTGTCGAGATCTTCGCCATAGGTCAGCGCCGTGGCGTCGGCCTGCTCGAGATTGAGATCACCGGCGAGGAAGAGCAGGCTGTCGCGAATCTCTTCCGCCGTGAGACGACGATAGGACCGACGGCCGAGCAAGCGATTCTCCGGATCGGCGACGGTGCGCGGTGATTTCGCCTCGGCGGCGAGCTGGTAGGTGCGGCTGAGCACCATCTCGCGAATCAGCGTCTTGAATGAGCCACCGCTGGCGCGGAATTTCGCGGCGAGGTGATCGAGCAGCGCGGGATGCGTCGGCTTCTCGCCCTGCACGCCGAAGTTGTCCACGGTGCTGACGATGCCGCGTCCGAAAAGCTGCGCCCAAAGGCGATTTACGATCACACGGTCGAGCAGCGCGTTCTCCTCACTCGTCATCCACGAAGCGAGTTGCAAACGACCGCTGGAACCCGGTGCGATCTTTGGCGGAGCGCCGCGAAACAGCACGCTGGGATAGGTGCGGGCGATTTTCGGACCCAGCTGGCCGACCTCGCCACGCACACGCAGATGAATGTCGCCAGCGTCGCGTGCATCGCGCGGCGCCATCGCCAGGTCGGCGTCTTTGAGCTCGTTGATCTGCTTGCCAAGTTCCTTCGTCAGATCTTCGCTTT
>NZ_JAGRPF010000151.1 GCF_020439865.1 Prosthecobacter sp. | reverse complement strand
GTTGAGCGGCGGCGTATTCGGTCGGCTTGGCGGTGTTGAAACTGATGAAGCCGGGCAGGTTGTTGTTCTCCGTGCCCAGACCATACGCCACCCACGAGCCGATGCTCGGGCAGGGCCGCAGACGGTCGCCGGTGTGCAGTTGCAGCATCGACTGCGCGTGGATGCTCGTGTCGGCCGTCATGCCGTTGAGAACGCAAAGCTTGTCCGCATGCCGCGCGATGTTCGGCAGCAGTTCCGACACCCACAGGCCGCTTTCACCGCGCCGTTTGAACTCCGCCACCGAACCGGCGTGCGGCTTCTGCCCGACCTGCGGCTTGTAATCAAACGTGTCCATTTGCGCCGGGCCGCCGGACATGTTCAGAAAGATCACGCGCTGTGCCCTCGCACGCAGCCGTGGCGGCCGGGCATCCAGGCCCGCGCCCGCCGCGTTCGCGATTCCCGACATCGCCACATAGCCAAACCCGCACGAGGCAGCGTGCAGCATCTGGCGGCGGGAGAAGGTGGGGGTGGAACGCATGGAAGTGACCGGCAAACTACGGGCAAGACGGCGCGCTACTTTCGATGGAACACGCTCAGCCCTTCTTCGACGCCTTCGCCTTCGGGTTGAAGGCCAGGGCGAGATCAAGCCAGTGCTTCAACTGTGCCTCCGACGCATGACCACGCGGTTCGACGAAGACGTAGCCCTTCATCGGACGCCCAGTGAAGTCCATCGGCTTGCAGCCAGCACGCTTCAAAGCAGCCGCCTCATCCGCAGGATCGAGCCGCACCATGAGTCGTTCGTCGAGAATGCCGACGCACATCTTGTCATCCACCATGAAGCACAGGCCGCCAAACATGGCCTTGGTGGCAAAGCGCACCCGCCGTGCGGTAAAGGCATCGATCACGCGATCAGCAAGAGACGGATCGTAGGCCATAGTCGTGGGCAGACTGCTTCGTCACACCAGAATATCGCGGATCACATTGCCAAAGTCCTGCTCAAGACGCTGACGGCCGGGAACCATCATGCGATGGTTGAGTCCGAGTTGATGCAGAACCGTGGCGTGCAGATCGGTGACGTATTGGCGGCCTTCGACGGCGTGAAAGCCGAGTTCATCGGTGGCGCCGTGCACGAAGCCGCCTTTGACTCCGCCACCGGCCATCAGGCAGGTGAAACCGTGCGGATGATGATCGCGCCCGGTACCGCTGACGTTCTTGTCACGGAACTCCGCGCCCGGTGTGCGACCGAATTCGGTGCCCCAGACAATGAGCGTTTCATCGAGCATGCCGCGCTGTTTGAGATCGTGAATAAGACCCGCGATGGGCTGGTCGATCTCGGCGCACATCGGCGGCATGAGCTTGGCGATGTCCTTGTGATGATCCCAACGGCCAGCGTTGCCGCTGTAGCCATGGAAGAGCTGCACGAAGCGCACGCCCTGCTCCACGAGACGACGTGCAGCGAGGCATTGCGATCCAAAAGCCAGGCATTCTTTGCGATCGAGACCGTAGAGCTGCTTCACGTGCTCGGGCTCCTTGGAGAAATCCATCAGGCCCGGCACGGCCATCTGCATCTGGAAAGCGAGCTCGTAAGCTTTGATACGGGCGTTGAGCTGTGCGTCCGTCGGATAGTCGATGCCGGAAAGCTGGTTCAATTCGCCGATGAGGCTGAAGGCGTCGCGCTGCTCGTCCGGCGTGAGATTCGGATCGGCGGGATGCACATACGACAGCGGGTTCTTCGGATCCACCTTGAGCCGCACGCCGCCGTATTCCGGCCCGAGATACGCGCTGCCGTAGGTGAAGGAGCGCCCGCAGCAGTCGGCGCTGGGTTCACCCAGCACCACAAACTCCGGCAGGTTCGCATTCAGCGTGCCGAGACCGTAGCTGGCCCAGGCGCCGACCGTGGGATGCCCGGTGTCGCCGATCTTGCGGCCGGTGTGGAAGGTGAGCTGCGCGCCGTGATTGTTGTCGATCGTCCACATGCCGCGCAGGAAGGAGAGATCGTCCGCTACGCCGCCGATGTGCGGGAAGAGGTCGCTGACCTCGATGCCGCTCTGGCCGTACTTTTTGTGACCGGCGATCAGCGGCATCAGCTTCTTGAAGACCTCACGCTTCTCCTTGCCGGGCTCGGCGAGGATTTTGTTGATGCGCGATTGATCGGCCGCTTCGCGATATGGTGTTTCGTCGATGGACATGCCACCGTATTTCGTGAGCTCGGGCTTCGGATCAAAGCTCTCCATGTGGCTCGTTCCGCCGATCATGAACATCCAGATCACGGACTTCGCCTTCGCCTCGCCCGTCTGCCACGCCGTCAGCACATCGGTCTCCGAAGGCGCGGCCTGCGCCACGCCGTCGCGAAACATCATCGCATTGAGCGCCAG
>NZ_JAGRPF010000150.1 GCF_020439865.1 Prosthecobacter sp. | reverse complement strand
TCCGGGAACGGGTGCATGAGCAGCACGTTCGTCTGGCCGTGGTATTCGGCCAGTTTGACCGGGGTGCGCTCGAAATCGGGTGCGTTGACCTTCCAGTCAGGATTCCACAGGCTGACGCTTTCCCAGTCGATGGCGCGCCAGTTCGGTTTCTTGGGCTGTGAGTTTGTTTCGGGCAGTTCGACGCCTTGGATGAGCAGTTTCTTTTTTTCAGGCGTGAGCGGGCCTTCTTCCGGCGGAGCGAGGATGTACCAAATGAGGTCGCGGAAGGCTGGATCGGGCAAATTGCCGAATCCCATCGGCATGAGGCTTTGCTTGGTGTTCGTGAGCGAGGCGATTTGATCGCGCGGCACGACTTGCGCGGCTCCACCGGCTCCGAGCAGCTTCACATGCCCCGGCGTGTCCTCCACGATGCGTCCCGCGAGCGAGCGGCCGTCCTTCGTGCTCACCGTGATGTTTTCGTAGCCGTTGCCGATGATCTGGTTCGGATCGATCACGTTCGCCAAAAGCGCATCGAGGTTGCTGCGTCCGCTGCCGATCAAATCCGGCCCCACCTTCTGCCCGCCGCCGTGGAACTCATGGCAGACCATGCAGGTGGCCGTGAAGATCATCTTGCCGTTCGCGAGATCCGGTTCGCCCGTCAAACACGCCTGCTTTTTCTGCGCGATGAGCGATTTCACATCGTCCGACGAATCCTGCCACGCACCGAGCACCTTGAAGGCGCGATCGCGTATCGCCTTGTCCTTGCTCGTCGCCAACGCGCGCCGCACCGGTGCGGGGAAGCCACTCGCGCTGACTTGTTCTGCGGCGATGGCGTCGAGCATAGCCTGCGTCCACGTCGTGCGGCTGCTCAGGGCTTCGATGGCCGCATTGCGCACGTTGAAATCCTTCGAAGCCGCCTGCGTGATCAGCGGCGCGGTGAAATCATCGCCGCCGAGGTCGGCTGCGGTGCGAATGGCCGCCACCGCGAGCGCGGTGGAAGTGCCCGGCACCAGCAACGGCTTCAATCCCTCCTTCACCGTGTCCGTTTTGACATTCCGCAACGATTGCAGCACGGCGAGGCGATCCTTCTCCGGCTTCGACGTGTCGTGCAAGGCCACTATCATCTCCTTCACTGCCGCCGCATCGCCCCACATCACCGCGAGCGTCTGCGCATGCTTCCTCACCTCGGCATTCGAATGAGAACGCCACTTCGCGAGGCTGGCTGAGACATCTTTGGTTGGCTTGATCACACCGCCTTCCTGGCCTTTGACTAGGCCGTCCAGCGCATGCGCGAGCAGGATGTCGTGCGCGGCGATCTTGTCGCAAAACTCAACCGCGAGATCGAGGTTTTCCGCCTTTCGCGTGTCGCACAAGCGGCGCATGGCTTTGTGGGAAAGAGTCTGATACAAAGTGCTTCGATTTGATGCCAAAGTAGCAAATGCAACGAGCCAATCGTTAGGCGTGCTAACCAGATTTGCCTCCAGTGCTGTCCAAATGATAAATGCTAGCGTTTGGTCCGCTGAATCCGCTGAACTTTTCAGCAATGCGTCAGCCACGCCAGCATAGAAAAATTCCCCCGGTGCAAAATTGATCTCATTCCTCTGCAATGGCTGATCCACTGTCAGCTTGCGTGCATTGAACTGTCTTAATGCGATCGCAGCACTTAATCGAACCGTCGGATTGGTGTCAGCGGCAAGTCGCGTAAGTGTGGATGGAGAAATCCAATCGTTTTCATACTGCAAACGGGCTGCCCACGCTCTCAACTCGGGCAATTCGGATGTGGCGATTGCTTCAAACATATCCAGATTGTTGATTCGTCGGTTCAGCCAGCCCGAAGCGTTTAGTGCCCAGAGAGCCTCCATTCTCGCAAAGAGCTCCAAGTTTGGTGAAACGGCCATTTCTTCCAAAAGGATCTTCGCTGGCGTGTCTTGTCTCTCCACCAGCATCCGTCTTGTCATCCTTCGCATCCAATTGTTGGGATGTTCCAGGGTCTTCACGAGGTCGGTGGTGGAGAGTTTCTTGAGGTCGAGGTCGTTCGTGGGCCTTGAGGCGTGTTCTGTAGTTCCGCCTTTAGGCGGCACATTCTCTGAACCGGCTGAAGCCGGGACTACAGAACCGCTTTGGGTCGTGACGACACGCCAGATGCGGCCGTATTGGCGGTCCACGCCTTCCGGGTTGGCTTTGGCGTTTTGGTAGCAGGGATACTTGTCGCACCAGTCCATGATCCAGAGGAAGCCGTCGGGGCCGGTCTGGGTGCTGACGGGGCGGAACCAGCCGTCGTTGGCGCGGAGGAAGTCGCGGCGCGGCTCGCATTTGAAGCTGGCACCGACGGGCGTGAGGACTTCCTCGTGGATGGCGTTGTCGTGGATGTTGCCGATGAAGGCGTGTCCGTGCGTGTCGGCGGGATAGCGGCCGCCTTGATAAATCTGCACGCCGGCATAGGCGGCGCGGAAGTGCTTGTGCTTCACGATGCTGGGCAGTTGCTCGTAGGCATACGGATTCTCCGGCGCACCGCCCTGGCGAACGTAGATGCCGCCGGGAGCCATGTGGAAGAAGTGGTCGATGACGCAGGCGCTGACGAAGAAGTTCCCCGCGGCGTCGTAGTCGCAGCCCCAGGGATTGCTGGTGCCATCGGCGAAGACTTCGAATTCCCACTGCGCTTCCTTTTCGTGGCTCATGGGCCGTGCGCGACCAATGCCGGCGTCGAATTTGAAACCTTCGCTCTCCGGCTGGCCAGGGCGGCGGACTTTGCTGTGTGTGAAGACGCCGTGCGTCATGTAAAGCCAGCCGTCGGGGCCCCAGCAGAAGCTGTTCACGAGCTCATGTGTGTCCTCGCGGCCGAAACCGGTGAGCACAACGCGCCAGGCGTCCGGTTTGTCGTCACCATCGGCATCGCGGAAGTGGATGAGATGCGGCTGCTGGCCGATGTAGATGCCGTCATCGCCGCAGATGATGGCGCTGGCGAGATTTAGGCCTTCGACGAAGACGGTGCGCTTGTCGGCGGTGCCGTCGTTGTCGGTGTCTTCGAGGATGATGACGCGGTCGCGGGGGATCGGACTGCCGAGTTTGGGCATCGGCTGGTAGCTGTCATCCTTTACCGACCCGAAGAGGGGTGGGTGCTCCGAGCCGTTCGGGTATTCGTAGGCTTCGACGACCCACAAACGGCCGCGGTGATCCCAAGTCATCGCGACGGGATTTTGCACCATCGGCTCATGCGCGAAGCACCGGACCTCGTAGCCCTCCGGCACGGTCATTTTCTTCCGCGCCTCCTCCGGCGAGGGACACGCGTTCGTCGAGGGCAGGTAGGTGCCGGTGAGTTCCTTGCCCTCGCCGAGGAGGTGCGTGGTGGCGAGGCAAAGCGGGAGGAAAAGAATCGGGCGCATGGTTTGGGTGCGGTTTTGTAGCAGGAACTACGCGGCGGCGACAAGCGTGTTGTCGGGCCGAAAAAAACGAAAGACTTCAAAAAGCCAGCCCTCTGAGTTTTTTCCATTTTTCGTTTCTTTCGGCCAGTCCTCGCCTGTAAATCTCAACCAATGTCCTCCCCAACCTCCCACGCCCGCAAGACTCCCGAACAACTCCGCTCCTGGCGCTGGTATGGCCGCGATGAGTTGCGCTCCTTTGGCCACCGTTCCCGTGCCAAGCAGAACGGCTGGGGCAGCGAGGACATTGTGGGGAAACCGGTGATCGGCATCCTGAACACCTGGAGCGATCTGAATTCCTGCCACATGCATCTGCGCCTCACGGCGGATGCGGTGAAGCGCGGCATTTTGCAGGCAGGTGGTCATCCGATGGAGATCCCTGTCATGTCCGCTGGTGAAATGCTCACGAAGCCGACGGCGATGTTTCATCGCAATTTTTTGGCGATGGAGACCGAGGAAATGCTCCGCGCGAATCCCATCGATGGCGCGGTCTTGCTAGGCGGTTGTGACAAATCCACGCCGGGGCTGCTCATGGGCGCCTTCAGCATGGACATCCCGGTCATCTACATGCCTTGCGGCCCGATGATGAAGGGCAACTGGCGTGGCGAGACGCTCGGCAGCGGCAGCGATGTGTGGAAATACTGGGATGAAAAACGTGCCGGCAATCTGAGCTGGGACCAGTGGTGCGAGATCGAGGACGGCATCGCGCGCAGCCCCGGTCATTGCATGACGATGGGCACCGCGAGCACGCTCACCGCGCTGGCGGAGACGCTCGGCCTCGTGATGCCGGGCGCGTCGTCGATCCCCGCCGTGGACAGCGCGCACACGCGCATGGCCGCCTCTGCGGGACGTCAGATCGTCGAGAACGTGTGGCTGGATCGCAAACCGTCCGGCATTGTCAACGAGCGCTCGTTTGAAAATGCCATCGCGGTCGACATGGCGCTCGGCGGCAGCACGAATGCGATCGTGCATCTCGTGGCCATGGCCGGACGTCTGGGCATTCCGCTGCCGTTGGAGAAATTCGACGAGATCAGCCGCAAAGTGCCGCTGCTGGCGAACATGCGGCCTGCGGGCAAATACTTGATGGAGGAGTTTTATCTCGCCGGTGGCCTTCAAGCGCTGCTGAACGGCATGCGCGAACTTTTGCACACTGATGTGCTCACCGTGACCGGCCAAACGCTCGGCGAGGACATCGCCGATGCGATCATCCACAACGAGGACGTCATCCGCACGCCGAAGAACCCGCTCCAGCCCGACGGCGGCACCGCGATCCTGCGCGGCAACCTTTGCCCGAACGGCGCGGTGATCAAACACGCTGCCGCCACGAAGGAACTCTGCACGCACACCGGTCCGGCGCTCGTCTTTGACAGCTATCCCGAAATGAAAGCCGCCATCGAGGACATGAACCTCGATGTGACGAAGGACACCGTGCTCATCCTGCGCAACGCGGGTCCGGTCGGCGCTCCCGGCATGCCAGAGTGGGGCCAGCTCCCGATCCCGAAGAAGCTCATCATGCAAGGCGTCCGCGACATGGTGCGCCTGAGCGATTGTCGCATGAGCGGCACCAGCTACGGCGCATGCGCACTGCACATCGCACCTGAGAGCGCCATCGGCGGTCCGCTCGCGCTCGTGAAGAACGGCGACCTCATCGAACTCGACGTGCCGAACCGCAAACTGCACCTCCACGTCAGCGATGAGGAACTCGCCAAACGCCGCGCGGCCTGGAAACCCGCTCCGCCGCGTTACCATCGCGGCTACGCCAAGCTCTACGTCGAGCACGTCACCCAGGCGGACCAAGGCGCAGATTTCGACTTCCTCCAGCACGGCCCTGCGGTGCCGGAGCCGGATATTTTTTGAAACGGCGTTCTCCGGCTGGGGCAGTCTCAGTTTCCCGCAGGCGGCACAGGCGTCGCAACCGGCGCAGCCGGCTCAACGGGCGCAGTCGGCACAACCGGTACTGCCGTCGCAACCGGCTCGTTCGGGACGATCCAGAACACACGGCGCTGCTTCTCCGCCCCTTGTGTGACCGACCATTCGAGCAGCAAGGGGTGGATGTGCGGCGCATTCTCGTTCGTGTCCTCGTTCCACATCGTCGCCCATTGCCGGGTACCTGCGTCAAACACCCGCCAGCCGCATTCCGCCAGATCCTCGAAGAGCACCACGCTCATCCTCGGCTGTTCGTCCGTTGTCTTTTGAAGGGAGATCATCAGCTGCAGGCCTCCTCCGGTCATGGATTCGGTGAAGAGCGTCACCTTGCAGTCAGGAGTGCCGTCGAATGGTGAGGGAACGTGTTGAAGCTCCAGCGCGGCAAGATACTGGCCGCCGTCCTGCGTGGTTTTCAAATTGAATGCGGCCGATGCCGGAAGTTCCGTCATGAGTCGTTCGCAAAACGTGGTAAACGCCTGAGAACGACTGTCCCTCAATCGCGCGCGACGGACATCATCCGCGAGGGTGATCGTGCCGCTGGCGAGGGAATAAACAGCGCCGAGCACGAGCGCGACGATGGCCAGCACGACGACGATTTCGAGCAGGGTGAAGCCGGATGCGGACTGGCGCTGCGGGTGCGATTTCATGAGGCAGGCGTCAGCGTCTGAAAAGAGGCGGATAAACCCATGTTTCGGCGGAGGTGGTCTGCGGCTCGCGGCCTTCGAGCCATTCCGCTGTCACGCGCACCTCGAAAAGGTCGTTGAGAGGCAGGCCGTCGCGATTTTTCAGATCCAGCTTTGTGCGGCGGATGGTGTAGGTGACGTCGTTCTCCTGGATTTTCGCCTCCTCTGGCGGTTCGGGGAGCCGGGTGTACTCGATGAGGAGGGAGCGCATGCGTTCCTGCACGGAGGCTTCGCGGCGCTGGTGCAGGGTGTCCTTGCCGAGTTGATTCACCGCCTCGACGAGCGCCACGACTGCCAGGCTGAAAATCATGAGAGCGAGGAGTGTCTCCAGCAGAGTGAATGCACGCGGTCTCACAGGTTGTCCTCCGTATCGGCGAGTGTGGCGGTGAGCGGGTCGAGCGTGGTGCTGATCCAGTCAGTGCCTCTCTGCCAGCGCAGAGTCAGCGGCTCGCACAGGCCGCCGGGGCGCAAAAGCAGGCGCTGGTTTTTGACAGCGACGAATTCCGCCGTGCCGGCACGGCGCACGGTGAGCTGAAAGCCGCCACTCAAGTCCTCCAGCGCCACGTTTTGCGTCTGCGCCGTGGCCTGGGTGCGCGTCATGGCCTGCATGAGGATGCCCTCGGCATCGTATGCGGCGCGGCGCAGGGCGTGGTCCTCGCTGATCTGCCGGGCCGCGCCTGCGCCGATGCCGATGATGAGCGCAGCGATGGCGAGCACCACGATCATCTCCAGCAAGGTGAAGCCGGCGGCGCTTGGTTTCATGGCGGTTACCAGTTGCCGATGTCGTCCGCAGTGTTTTCGAGGCCGTCAGGGCCGGAGGAGAAGACGTCGTAGCCGCCGGCGTTGTGAGTGCCGGGGTTGCGATAGAGGATTTTGCGGCCCCAGGCGTCGAGGAGGCCGTCTTGTTTGATGAGCTGCGTCCAGCGCCTTGGTTTGGGATCAGCGGTCGGCCGTGTGACAAGAGCCTCGATGCCCTGCGGCTGGGTGGGATAGACGAGGTTGCTGATCTTGTAGGAGGTCAGCGCACTTTCGAGCGCCTTGATCTTCGCGCGGGTGGCGACGTCTTCGGCGTCCTTGGAGAAGCCCTGCACCATGACGGCGACGCTGCCGAGAATGAGTGCGATGATGAGCAGTACGATCATCATTTCGAGCAGGGTGAAGGCGGAGTGGTGGGGTGGCGGGGCGGTCCTGGTTTTCATGAGGTGGGAATGGTTCAACGGTGGAGCTGCTGGAGGGTGGAGAAGACGATGTTCACCATGGACCAGACCATGCCGCCAACAAACGCGGCCATGACGAGGAGGAGCACGGGCTGGATGAGGGCGGTGACGCGCTCGATGACGCGTGAGAGCTGCGTGTCCATGCGCGCGGCGGCCTTGCCGAGCACGGTGGCGAGCTGGCCGGTGTCCTCGCCGATGCGAATGACGTCGATGGCCTGGGTGCCGAGCACGCCGGTCTTTTTCATCGTGCTGCTGAGGGACGCGCCTTCCTGGACCATGGCCTCCGCCTGTGTGAGCGAGTTTTTGAGGTGCAGGTTGGTGACGGCACGGCGGACGAGCTCGAGAGCAGGCAGCAGGGGCACGCCGCCGCGCAGCAGGCTGCCGAGGGTCTCGAAGAACTGCAGTTCGAAACGTGCGCGGTTGATGTCACGGATGCCGGGTGTGACGATCATGAGGCGGTGCCACGCGGACTGGAACGCGGGCGTCTTGTGCGCGCCAAAGAGGGTCACCACCAGCAACGCGACGAAGACCAGAAGCGCCCACCACCAGTCGTGGAGGAAGGCGGAGAGCGTGAGGCTGGCCTGGATCATGAGCGGAGGCTCACGTCCGCTGCCGGTCAGCAGCGTGGCGAGTTTTGGCAGCAGATACAGCACCATGACCAGCGCCAGGGCCGAGCCGGACGTAATCAAGAACGCGGGATAGATCAACGCGCCGGTCACCTTGGCTTGAACGGACTCCATGAGCCGGAGATGACGCGCCTGGCGGTCCATGATCTCGTCCAGAGCGCCGCTGTTCTCCCCGGCGGCGACCATGTTGCAGTACAATTCATCAAACGAGCCGGAGACCTGCCGCAGTGCGGCGGAGAGCGGCACACCGTCGCGCACAAGTTCACGGGCTTTTCCGGCGAGGCGGCCGACTTTGGACGCGCTGCGGTTCTCCATCGCCTGAAGCGCCTGCTCCACCTGCAGGCCGGAGGCGAGGAGGTCGCCCATGTCCTCGGTGAAGCGGATGACGTCGGTCTTTTTGAGGTGGAGCGTGGTTTCGGCGTCAGCCTCGGTTTCTTTTTCGCGCTCGGCGGCCTGGGACTGGATGGAGCGGGCCTGAAGTCCGCGACGTGCGAGCATGCGGATGGCGTCTCCCCGGTCGGCGGCTTCGATGGAACCGTTTTTGACGGATCCGTCGGCGGAGAGGGCCTGGTAGGCGAAGGCGGGCATCTCAGGCAAGCTCCTCGCTGGTGACGCGGGCGACTTCGTCGAGCGTTGTGACGCCGGAAAGCGCTTTTTGCAGCCCGTACTCGCGCATGGGGACGAAACCGTCCTTGCGCGCCTGCGTGTGCAGTTCCGCCTCGCTGGCGCGCTGGGAGACGAGCGCCTGCATGGCGGGTGTCATGAGCGCGATCTCGTAGAGGGCGACGCGCCCGGCGTAACCCGTGCCGCGGCAGTGCTGGCAGCCGCCCGTCGCTGCCCGCCAAAGGTTTTTTCCTTTCGCCTCCGGGAAGCCGAGTCTGGTGAGCTCGTCGGTTTTGTACTTCGCCGGTGTCTTGCAGGACTCGCACAGCACACGGACGAGCCGCTGGGCGAGGAAGGCGCGCACAGAGGAGCTTACGAGGAAGGGTTTCACGCCCATTTCCACCAGGCGCGTGATGCCGGCGACGGCGTCGTTGGTGTGGAGGGTGGAGAAGACGAGATGGCCGGTCAGGGAGGCGCGCACGGCGATCTCCGCCGTCTCAAGATCACGAATCTCACCGACCATGACCACATTCGGATCACCGCGCAGGATGCTGCGCAGCCCGCTGGCAAAGCTGAGGCCGATCTCCGGCTTCACGGCGATCTGCACCACGCCGGGCAGCTTGTTTTCCACCGGGTCTTCAATCGTGACGATGCGGCGGTGCACGCTGTTGAGCTGCGAGAGGAAAGTGTAGAGCGTGGTCGATTTGCCCGAGCCGGTGGGGCCGGTGACGAGCACGATGCCGTTGGGTTTGGTGAGCAGCGTCTCGATGGTTTGGCGGTGCGCCTCGTTCAAACCCAGACGGTCGAGCGTGAAGCGTTCCTGGCCGAGGAGGCGGAGGCTGATGGATTCGCCTTCGACGCTGGGGATGCAGGCGACACGCACGTCAATGGACTGCCCGTCTGCCTTCAAATGAATGCGTCCATCCTGCGGCAGGCGTTTCTCGGCGATGTCGAGCTTGCTCATCACCTTGATGCGCGCGATCACGGAGGCCTGGAGCTGTTTGATGTTCTCCGGCACGGGAATCTCATGCAGGAAGCCGTCGATGCGATAGCGGATGCGCAGGTTGTCGGGCTGCGGCTCGACATGGATGTCGGTGGCCTTCTGCGCCAGCGCCTCGCGGATGATTTGATTCACAAACTTCACGACGGAGGCCTCCTCGTCCTCGCCGTCGATGACGTTCGCCTCGTCGCGCAGATGAAGGTCGTCTGCGTTTGCGCCGCGTGCGGCGAGCAGGGCGTCGAAGGTGTCCGCGCCAACGCCGTAGAGCTGCTGCACCGCGTTGAGCAGTTCGTTGCGCGGAGTGAGGCACCAGCGCACCGGCAGCTCGGACTGTCGTGCCACGGCCTGGCGCGCCATCAAATCACACGGATCATGGCAGGCGAGGATGAGCCTGCTGCGCGTCTGCGTGGTCGCATCTCTCTCGAAGCCGACCGGGAAGACCTGGTGCCGCACCGCAAAGCGCGCCGGGATGAGGCGCTTGAGTTCCGTTGCGTCATCCGGCTCGGGCTGGGGCGTTTCCAGCCATTTCCAACCGAGGTCTTCGGCGAGATGCCGCGTGAAGGCGCGCTCGTCCACCGCGCCGCTTTCGATCAAGGCCAGCACGGGCGAAATGCCGCCTGCCGCGGCCGTGTCGAGCGCTGCCTGCACATCCGTCTCATCGACGCCTGTGGCGCGGGCGCTGGACTGGAGGATGGAGATCATGGTTGAGCAGGAAAAGAGGGACGAAGCGGACGTGGGAGGGCCGCTTCGTCAAGCAGGGGAATGATACAGGCACGTCACCTGATCGCCCAGCCTTTTTTGTGTCGGTGAAAATGAAAGATAAACGCGAATTCATCCATCTGGATGGGAGTGGTTCACCCTGGTGGTCTTCGATCGGTTACAACCATCCTTCATCCCGCCGCCATGAACCATCGTCTGATCTTCCTTCTGCTGTTTGCCGCGCAGGCCGATGTGCTGGCCGATCCGCAGCTCTCCTCCTGGTTCACGGCCGACTCCGGCCAGTATGCGCGCATCTACCAGACGACCGCAGCAGAGACGGCGGGGACGAAGTCCACCACCTGGAGCCGCGGGACGGGAATACAATCGAATCCGACGTATGCGACGGTCAGCGAGGTCAGCTACTCCGCGAGCTGGGTGTACATTCGCACCACGGGCCTGGCCAGCCACATGATGGGCCCGTGGTATCTCGACGCGGCGAAGACACAGAACTTCCCGAACTTTCCCTCAAACACGGCGGTGATCTATCGCATCCCGCGCGTGCCGGTGATTCCCGCGAGCAAGACGCTCACCGGTCTTGGCACGACCGGCCGCATGGTCAATGGCGTGTCCATGTTCGACAGCCGCGATGCTTTTTCCTACTCGAACTCCAACGCCACGGATGCCACGCCCACCAACGGCATCACCGGCGATGGCATCTGGAACCGCGATGCCTACACCAATGAAAGTGTGACCTTCGACGCCGCCTACGCGCATCAGGCAGGCAACAACTACCATTACCACGCGCAGCCCATCGCCCTGCGTTATCAACTCGGCGATCATGTGGACTACAATGCCACCACGAATCGTTACACCGAGAATGCCTCGGCGGTGACGAAACATTCGCCCATCGTTGCCTGGGCTGCGGACGGCATCCCTGTTTACGGACCCTACGGCTACTCCAGTCCAATGGACCCAAACAGCGGCGTGCGGCGCATGATCTGCGGCTTTGTAAAACGTGACGGCAACAATGGCACCACCAACCTGAGCAGCACGGGACGCACGACTCTGCCAGCCTGGGCGGCACGTGTGCAAAGCCGCTCCACTACCTTGAGTTCCGGGCAGTATGGTCCTGTGGTGAATGCGACTTACACGCTGGGCCATTACATCGAGGACTACGACTACCTCGGCGATCTCGGATACGCGCAAGGCGTGGACTTCGACCTCAATGAGCAAAACGTGCGCTACTGCGTCACGCCGGAGTATCCATCGGGCACCTGGGCTTACTTCCTGCCGATCGCCGCTGATGGTACGCCGATGTATCCTTACACCACCGGCCGCCAATACTACGGCACGCCTAGCGGTGGCGCGGTGACCAGCATCACGGAGACCGTGACGACGCACTTCAGCGGTGGGCCGAACAAAACCGACGTGCTCAATCAGCCGGTGATCAACGGCGGCGATGTGACGCTGAGCTGGAGCGGCATCGAAGGCGGCAGTTACACGGTGCAGGCAAGTCCGAACCTCGCCGACTGGACCTCGCTGACGCCAGACATCACCGCCATTGGCGATGACAGTGTGCAGGTGACGGAGTCCGGCGTAGGCGGCAACACGACCCGTTTCTATAAAATCGCACGCGCCAGCACGCTGGCCACGTTCGACAGCAACGGCTTCAATTACACACAGTCCGGCGGTGGTGGGGGCGGCGGAGCGGTGAATGTGCCCGGCGGCACCGCCACCCGCGGCACCACGGTCGTGGCCACCATCACGCTGCCCACCTCGCCGCCACAGCCTCCGGCAAATTTGGTTCCCATCAGTGTCGTGATTGGCGGCTCCATCTCAGGCACCAGCATCTCACGCCCTTCGCAAGGAACCGTGGTCGCCACCTTCACCATTCCCGCAGGAGCTGCGACTGGAGCGCAGAACGTTGTCGTCACGTTCAATCCAGGGCCGACGTACACCTTGACCGGCGGCATCACGATCCAGTAAAACGGAGGACGTGATTCGTCACACGTCATGTCCGTCTTGCGTCATCTTGCCTTCCTGCTGCTCTGCCTGCCCGCACACGCGGTCACGCTGCATGGCGTGATCCGGCATGAGGCCGAGAAGCAGCCGCTGCTGCTCGATTCATTGCGCTATCGCACGAGCGCAGGTGAAACGTACGCCATCACGCGTGCGAGCTGGTTGATGAGCGGTTTCGACCTGCAGCGTGCGGATGGTTCGTGGATCGAGCTGCCCGCACAGGTCGCGTGGATCGATGCGCTGAAGAAGCGCACGCAGTTCGCTGTCGCGGACATTCCGGCGGGCCGCTACACCTCGCTGCGTTTTCATGTGGGGCTCGATGCCGCCACCAACGCGGCGAACCCGGCACAATACGCTCCTGATCATCCGCTGAACCCAAACGTGAACGGCCTGCATTGGAGCTGGCAGGGCGGTTACATCTTTCTCGCGCTCGAAGGAAGCTGGCGCGGTGCTGATGGAAAGCCCGGCGGATTCTCCTACCATCTCGCACGCGATGCCAACCGCACGACGGTGGTGGTGAAGGGCGCGTTTGACCTTTCGGGCGATGCCACGGCTGAGATCGGCTTCGATGTCACAACGCTCATTCAGGGCGCCAAACCGCTGTCGTTTGCCAAGGACGGTGTTTCGACGCATTCACAGCCGAAGGACCCCATTGCGGCGGCTTTGGTGGCCAATCTGCCTGCGGCCTTCGTTTTGAAATCCATGACGAGCCACGTGCCGGAGATCGCACGACCGTCAAACATCCGCCCGATCGATCTTCCGCCGAAACACACGGCGTTTCCCTTCAAGATGAGCCGTACCTTCCCGGTGCCGGCCCTGCCGCGCGACAATCCGCTGCTCGTGGAACGCGTTGAACTCGGCGAGAAGCTCTTCAACGACCCGGCACTCTCACGCGATGGCACTTTGTCCTGCGCCTCCTGTCATCCCCGCGCCTCCGCCTTCGCAGACACGCGGCAGTTCAGCCTCGGCGTGGAAAATCGCGTTGGAACACGGCAGGGCATGCCGCTCTTCAATCTGGCGTGGAAGAAGGAGTTCTTCTGGGATGGTCGCGCGCCTTCGTTGCGTGCGCAGGCTTTGATGCCGATCCAGGATCATCTGGAGATGGATGAAACGCTGCCCAAAGTGGTGGCTAAGCTGCAAAAGAGCAGCGCCGCAGATTTCGAGCGAGCGTTTGGCACGCCTCAGGTCACGCCGGAGCGCATCGGCCTCGCGATCGAAAACTTCGTGCTCACGCTCACGTCGCATGATTCGAAGTTTGACCGCGCCATGCGCGGCGAGGGCAAGCTCAGCGCCGAAGAACAGCGCGGTTTCGAGCTTTTCATGATGGAACGTGAGCCGCGCATGGGCAGCCTGGGCGCGGACTGCTTTCACTGCCACGGTGGCGCGCTGTTCACCGATCATCAGTTCCGCAACAACGGCCTCGCCATCGACGAAAAGGACCTCGGTCGCTTCAAAGTGACCCAAAGCACGCTTGATCGCGGCACCTTTGCCACGCCCAGTCTGCGCAACATCGCCCTCACCGCGCCCTACATGCACGACGGACGGTTCACGACGCTTGAAGAAGTTCTCGACCACTACAGCGAAGGCGTGCAACGCACCGACACGCTCGACCCCAACCTCGCCAAACACCCCGACGGCGGCCTGCACCTCACCGCCGAGGAGAAGAAGGCCGTGATCGCCTTTTTGAAGACGCTGACGGATGAACGGTTTATTCAGGGCGAGACCGGACGCTGAGTCGAATTGGTGATTTGCATCGACACGAATGGAGTGGATCCGTTAGTCTTCTGGTCTTCAATGATTTGTCCGCCGAATCCAACTCGCTTTTTCCTGGCACTCGCACTGATGGTGTCGGGTGCGTTTGGAGCTTTTCCCTCGCTGGCGTTGAAGCCGGTGGTGCTGGGGCAGATTCACGCGCCGACGAACATCGTCAGCTCGAATGACGGAACCGGGCGGTTGTTTGTGTGCGACCAGTTGGGGAAGATTTACATCATTCAGGGCGGGATGATGATTCCGACGCCGTTCCTCAATCTGGCGAGCACGGCGAACGCCGCGCCCGACGACGGGCCGGGGCCCATCGTGAGTGTGAACACGGGTTACAACGAGCGCGGGCTGCTCGGGCTGGCCTTTCACCCGGGCTTCGCGAATCCAGCCTCTCCCGGCTACCGGCGGTTCTATGTGAACTACGTGAAGAGCTACGAGGCGGGCATCGATCCGGATCCTCCGCAGGCCGGTGATCCGACGGGCGGAGGTGTGACGGTGGTGGCGGAGTTTCAGGTATTCGCCGCGAATCCGAATGTGGCGGATCAGGCTTCCGAGCGCCGCCTGCTGGCCTTCACGCAGCCGCAAACCAACCACAACGGCGGCCAGCTTCTTTTTGGACCCGATGGTTATCTCTACATCGGCACCGGTGACGGCGGCGGCAGCAATGACAACGGACTGGGCCACACCGGACGCGAGGTCTCCACCACAAGCAATCTGGGCAATGCGCAGGACAAGACGCGTCTGCTTGGCAAGATCCTGCGCATCGATCCGCTCGATCCGGACGGCGCGGGGCCGCTGACTTACAGCATTCCGGCCACGAACCCGTTTGTAGGTGTTGGAGGCGGCGTGAAAGAGGAAATCTATGCCTATGGCCTGCGCAATCCGTGGCGGTTCTCGTTTGATCAACGAGCTGGCGGCACGAACCGGCTTTTCTGCGGGGATGTGGGCCAGGGACGCATCGAGGAGATCAATTTGATCGTCGCCGGCGGCAACTACGGCTGGCGTTATCTGGAAGGCTTTGAGAATCCGACGTTCTCATCCGGTGCGGCGTCGAATCCCATGCCTGAACCCGAACCAGGTGCGACGAAGATCGCGCCGATCGCGATGTATGCGCATCCCGGAGTGACGACGAGTCCGGTGCTGCCGCAACTCGGCCTTTCGGTGACAGGAGGGTTTGTTTATCGCGGCACGGCGATTCCGGCGTTGCAGGGGAAGTATGTGTTTGGCGACTACGGCTCCACGTCTGGTGCGTCGGACGGACGTTTGATGGGACTGGAGGAAACGGCACCGAACAGCGGCGTGTTCACGCTCACCCAGGCGGTGCCGCTGCTCGGACTGGCGAATCCGATCGTCGGGCAGCGCATTTTGTGCCTCGGCGAGGATCAAAATGGCGAAATCTACATCGGCATGAAGACGAAGGGAGGCGTGCTGGAGCTCGACAACGGCCTGCCATCTGGAGGCATCTACAAAATCATGCCCGTGGACACGACAACGGCGAATCTCCAGCCGACGAAAGACAACACGATCTTCTCGGAAGACGGCTCGCTGAGCGACGGACGCGGTTACCTCTACGCAGGCCGCACGGGAGTCAATTCCCCGACCTCCGACCTCCGTCGTGCGCTGCTGGCCTTCAATGTGGCGGTGATCCCTGGAGATGCCCAGATTCAGTCCGCGCAGCTCCAACTTCGAACCGGCAAAGTCGGCCCGAATGGCGCGGGAAAGACACTGACCCTTCAGCGCCTGAATGAAACCTGGGGTGAGGGAACCTCGCAGAACCTAAACGGCGGCTCGGGAGCGCCAGCGACCACCTCGGATGCCACCTGGACGCAACGGTTCTTCAACACCAGCCCCTGGAGCACGGCAGGCGGCACGTTTCAGACCACCGTCTCATCTTCCACTTTGGCGGCCGCGGGTTTGATCACCTTTCCTTCCACCGTTCAAATGATTGCCGATGTTCAAGGCTGGATCAGCTCTCCTGCCACAAACGCGGGCTGGATCGTGCGCAGCGATGAATTGAACGACGGAACGGCCTGTCAGTTCGACAGCCGGCAGCTAGGCACGACGATTCCCCATTTGACGGTCGTTTATGACCTCGGTCCGCAGCCGACGCCGTTCGAGAACTGGCTGGCGGCTTACTACCCGGCGAATCTCACCGGCCAGTTTGTGGATCCGAATGGCGACGACGACGGCGATGGCATTCAAAACCAGATCGAATACGCCTACGGCCTCAATCCGCTGAGCCGCGACGCGACCAGCGACTTCACCGCCACAACTGCGCCAGCTGCAGATGATGCCACAGACTTCGTTGTCAGTTTTCGCCGCGACACCAACGCCAGCGACCTCACCTACCAGCTGCAAATCAGCCCTAATCTAACGAGTTGGACCACCATCGCCCTTTGCAGTGGTTTCAACAGTGCGTCGGGTGAAAATGGTGGTGAGATCGTGTCGG
The DNA here is from genome assembly GCF_020439865.1 of Prosthecobacter sp. Lineage (GTDB taxonomy): Bacteria > Verrucomicrobiota > Verrucomicrobiia > Verrucomicrobiales > Verrucomicrobiaceae > Prosthecobacter. The sequence goes on along the minus strand of NZ_JAGRPF010000150.1, from coordinate 11,273 downwards.
AGGACGGGCTGATCGACGCCGTGAACCTCGTCGTGGTGCGTGTGACATTGCCCGCAGGCTCAAACACCCGCCAGTTTGTGAGACTGCAGGTGGACAGGCAGTAAAGCGCGATCACGGGGCGATGTTCACGCCCAGCGGCACAGTGATGATTTTTCCATCGACCTTCACCTGGCAGAAGAAGCGGACGAAGCCGGACTGCGGCGGGTAGATCTTGAACGCAAGCATGGGACCGCCGCGGAGGTCTTCGCGCAGGACGTCACCACCTACGGGATGGAGGCGCAGGACGGTTTTTCCATCGGCATAGATGCCGGTGAGGTGCGCGAAGGCGTTCATGAGCGGTTCCAACCGTGTGATGGGCTGCCCCGTGGTATCGGTGATGTTCAACCGCATGAGGCTGACCTGTTTGGCGATGGGCGCGCCGCCGTTTCCGCTGGTGAAGGTGAGCTGGAAGCGCAAACCGCCGGTCGTGACTTCGAGCGCGTCGAGGAAGTCGTGACGTGAACGGTCCACGACCTGAAACGCGCTACCGAGATCGGCGAACGGATGCTCCGGGATCGCTGTCTCCACGGGCACAACTTCGGCCCAGACGCGATAAGGGCCGGCGGTGGCAGGGGTGAAGGAGGAGTTCGACTTCATCGCGTCGGGAGTGAACAGATGAAAATCCGTGAGCGTAGGATCGATGAGCCACAGACGCACGCTGGCCCCGTGATTGAGAACGAAGTCGGACAGGGCTGTCGGTTTGCCGGCCGAGGTCTGAACGCTGGCGGTGAAGGTCATGGGCGCGCCTGGAACCAGTTTGGCGTCCGCCTGGATTTCCAAACGCGTCTGCGCGGTTTCAGGCGTGGCGTAGAGCTCCGTGTAAGGGATGCGCCGCACGCGAAGCGGAGCATCACAGAACCGGCAGGTGCCGGGCTTGGTGAGGAGGGTCTCCGGATGCTGTGGACAGGTGTAGATCTCCGCATTGATGTCCTCCGCGACGAACGCGGTCTGCAATGTTTCGAGCACCTCTTGAAGCCGTGCGAAAGAAACCTCGACGCTTGGTTGCAGCCTCGCCATGCCGTCCCGGGCGATGTCATTGATGAGGCGAAAGGCGAGCGACGTCTGTGTGCCGATGAGGCTGCGCTCCTGCTCGCTGGCTCCGGTGCGGGCCAGCATGCGCAAGGCGGGGCTGCAGAGGGAGATCTGCTGCGCTACTTCCTCCACACGCTGCTCTTTGAGCAGCCGTGAGACGTTCGCCGTGGCGAGGCGGATGACATTCCACGACTCGGACCGAGTCTGTGGATCGAGCACCTGCGGCGGGACAGGCAGGTCCGCCCGGCAGGAAAGCATGAAGGTGATCAATGGAAGCCAGCGCAGCAGGAAGTGCATGAGAATCACTTCACGATGATGTCGTCCGCCGTCCAAAGCTGCCGGTCAGCCCCTGCGGAGCGCACTTCCGTCTCGGTGGACGAGTTCTGGTGGAAAAAGTAGGGCGTGCCATAGAAGTCGAGCAATTCCCCCTTCTCGTTCAGGCGCAGGTTTTCCTGCGGAAGGTAGCGTGCTCGCTTGGGATTGCCGCCATTGAGCTCATTGACGATCTCCGCATTGGTGCCGACGGGATTGCCGCCAAAACGCTGGCCAAAGTGGCGGAGATTGAGCGCCACGGCCTCTGCTTCGAGGCGGGCCGGAGTGTCCTGCAGCGGATGAACCGGCGGATTGGGACGCGGTGCGGGAGAAGAGGCCTTTTGAGGGCCGGGAACCGAGGCCGGGGGCGCAGATTTCGTGGGCTTCAGTTCGGGCGCTGACACATTTGGAACCAAAGCGCCGGGTGGCTTCGTGGCAACCGTCACGGCAGGGGCTTCCGAATGCGTTTCGGAGCCAGCATGCCATGCAAACCACGCAACAGCCGCCGCCGACGCTAGGAGAATGCTGAACAGGATAGGGCGCTTCATTCTCTACAGCATGAACCCAAGATCGTCCGTCGGAAAGCGCGAGAGGTTCGGGAAGATCGAAGGCATTTCGGAGCCGGGAACGCCAAACCACTTCGCCAATGTGGCAGAGTGCTGGTCAACGGCGAGGGTTGGGATCCAGCGGCCTGTCCCTGTGTCATCCGGGCCGTTGATGGCCAGATTGGGCAGGTGGCCGTAAGTCTGGTGCCCTTTGACCGCGCCGCCCATGACGAAGTGATGCGATCCCCAGCCGTGGTCACTTCCCTGGCTGTTGGTGGGGAAGGTGCGGCTGAAATCACTGGCGGTGAAGGTGGTGACGCTGTCGGAGACGCCGAGCTGTTCCATCGCACGCTGGAAGGCGAACATGCATTCGCTGATGTCGTTGAGCAGGTTGGCGTGCGTGCCTGTGGTGGTGTTGAGATTGGGAGTGAGAGTGACCTGCGAGGTGTGGGTGTCGAAGCCGCCTGTGGAGCAGAAAAAGATCTGACGGTTCATGGCGAATCCGCCGGGGCCCCGCGCCTGGATGAGGCGCGCAATCATCTTCAACTGGCTGCCCAAAGTGGAGGTCGGGAACGGCGTGGTCCAGACCCAGGTGCCGCCCTGGGCCGCTTCCGCCGTGGGAGCGATGTTGGTGTTCAGCAAGTCGCCGGTGACGATGGCATTGCTGAGAACGTCCCGATACGCCGAACGCTGGAGATTCGTCGAACTGGTGGCCATGAGGTCGCGCATGGCCTTCACGCGAGTTCCCGTCCCGGACATCAATGCGCCTCCCGTAAGTGTCACGGCTCCCGATGTGGACACATGATATTGCGAGATGAGGTTGCCGATCTCGAAGGTGTTGTTGCCGTTGAGGGACACAGACATCGAGATCTTGCCGGCGGGATTGGCATCGGCATTGAGGATGTCCGCGATACGACCTCCCCAGCCCGTGATCGGAGGCTGGTCAGGGATGGAAGTCATCCACTGGGTGACCTGGTCGCTGTGGGAGAAAATCTGCGGCGGGCGGTAGAAGGTTGCATTGGCGAGGTACTGTGCGCGCGTCGTGGGACGCACCAGCGTACCGATGTTGAACACGGGAGCCAGGGTTCCCTCCCCAAACAGCGTCTGCATCTCGATGCAGGACGGATGGAAGCCGTAGGTGTGGCCGTCGGCGTCCTGGAAGGCCGGGTCACTGCCGCCCGGACCGGTGCGCAGGGGCAGCAGGGAAGTCGAAGGGAGGGCAAGGTTGCCGCGGATGGCCGTGTATTCGTCGAACGTGGTGTTGTCTGTCGGCACGATCCAATTGTTCGCGTCATTGCCTCCGGCAAGGAACAGGCAGACGAGCGCCTTGTAGTCCGTGAAGGTCTGGGCGGCCATGGCGGAGCTCACCAACTTCAGGTCGCGCAAAGTGCCGCCGATGGCGGTGGCACCCAGACTTGCGTAAGCGGAGTTGCGCAGGAACCTGCGGCGTGTGTTGATGATTTGGGGCGCTTGGATGTCTTTCATGATGGTGGCTTAGCGCTGGATGGTGAAGTCAGGGCTGGTAAGGATCAGATGCAGGATGCTGCGGATGCGGTCTCTGCGATTGGTGTTGGAGGGATTCGTGGAGCCCTGATTGTAAGTGATGACCGACACGTGGGCGTTGGCCAACCCAGTAGGAGCGGCAGTGCAGTTCACCGGATTGGTGCCGTTCAGACGGAAAGTGGTGGGACTGTCCACCGTGATCGTTCTTGTGGTGGTGGTGTTGCTCAGAGAAGAAGAGAACGTGCCGCCAGTCACTCCGCTGATGCATATTGTGTCCCCGGTGTTGAGATTATGCGGCACGGAGGTGGTGACCGTGCAAGGGCTGGCCACGGAGATGGATTCAATGGGGGTGGCCACGAAGTTTTTGATCACCAGCTTGGCCTGATCTGACAACTGACCGGCCATGAGCAGCGTGTTCATCTGGTTGATGAGCGCGTCGAGGTTCTGATTGTGCGTCCACGGCACGCCGGTGCTGGACGCGTTGCCCAGGGCATTGTCAGTGGCGTTGCCCGGCATCCAGTTTTCGAAGTTCATGACCAGCGCGTTGCCGCCGTTGTTGAAGCTGCTCATGATGTCGAGCCCGCTGGCGAAGATGCCGTTGTAGAGGTAGTTCGCCTGACGGATGACCGTTGTCTCGGCCGTTTCTTGGAACTCCGGTGTGGTGATGCCCTGGGAGGCAAGAGCGCCAGGATACTTGTATTCAGGGAGGAAGAAGTTGAACACGGTGGGAGAGTTCAGAGGCGACTGCTCCAGGTCGAGCGTCGTGTTGTTCATCGCAAACGTGCTCGGACGCGAGCCCACGTCGCCGCTGCGGGTGAGCGGCAGCGATTTGAGCGGGAACTGATACACGCTGTTGTTCCCCTGGTTGGTGCCAAGATTGGTGCCGGAGCCGGGAGCCAGGAAGGTCCAGGTGTTGACGTCCACAACGCTGTCGACGGTGACAACCATGTCCACGGGCTGCGGATTGCTGCCGGAGGTGAAGTTGAGCTGAACCTGGTCTCCCGGATTCAATTCGTGGTTGAAGTTCGTGTCCATGGTCACACGACGGTCGTTGGGCGCCGGGAGACCGGAACTGACGGTGGTGAAGCTTCCCGGGGTGAAACGCGGGATGATGCAGTTCCCCGAACGGACGCTGGCGGAGGTGTTCGCCACGGTGAAGGTGAAGGTGCCATTCGTGCCGGTTTCCGCACTGGCGGAAGTGAGCGTGTAAACCCTGCTGTCCACCGCCGCGTCGTTGTTCGCCGCGCCGTCCCGGAATTCGACGAAGACTTGGTGGCCGTTTTGCAGCCAGTGGTTGCTCATGGTGACTGTGCAGGTCGTGGAATTGGCTGGAATGTTGTAGGTGCCGGCCGCCCAGCCGTTGGCTGTGGTTGTCAGCGTATTGGTGCCTGTCCTGGCGACTGAATAGGTGCCAATCCACGGGGCAGGGCTGCCGGAGGTGAAGTCCAGGAACTGGTTGCTGGTTCCGGAGAAGCCGTGTGGCGAGGAAGTGGTGATGGTGATCAACCGTGGATCGCTGTTGGTGCTGCTTTGAGCGTAAGTGCCGCTCCAGCCGTTCTTGCGGAAGGCGCGACCGGCCGCAGCCACACGCATGACAGGCTCACGCTGCTTGCCGAAGGCTGGCTTGTCGATCATGTCCGGGCTGCGGGCTTCGTAGTCGAGCAGGATGGCCTTGATGACGGCTTTCATATCTCCGCGTACCCCGGAACCGTTGTCATTGAACTTTTGAACCACGCGGTAGAGGTAATCACGCGATGGGTGGCTGGTGACGAGGCGCTGGATCAACTGGCGACAAATGAACGGCCCGACGTTCGGATGATTGAAGAGCTGGTCGTGAGACCAGTCGAGTTCAGCGGCGGGAAGCGCTTTGTATGCGGCATCCTGCTGCTGGGCGGAGATGTGGTTGGCGTATGGATCGAGCGGTTGGCCGGCCAACGTACGCAAACCGGGCAGAACCTCGTTGTTGAGCAGCCGTTTCGGCCCGGTGAAGTGACGTGCGGGAACCTCGCGCATCTGGCGGGTCCAGTTTGTCACAGCGTTCAAGGAGGTGTGGTCAGCACCGTCATAACCGTAGTCCCAGCCGGTGAACACATGGGCGAATCCGATGATCTCACGCTGGGTGTAGGTGTCGATCGGTGAATCCTTCTCGCTGAGCATGAGGGTGCCGTCCGGCCACATTCGATATAGGCCGATGGAGAAGAGCTGCTTGATCTCACGCGCGTAGTTTTCATTTGGAATACGGCCGACGCTCTGGTCGGGCTTGTCGTTGCGCAGCATGTCCAAATAGCGGCCCATGGTCGGTGTGAGCGTGGTGCCTTCGAGGATGTCCCGGAAGTTCCCGAACGCGTTCTGCAGCAGCATGTCGTAGAAGTAGGAGAGGGCGAGCGCGTTGTTGTCGAGCGGCCCCTGGGCCGAGACGACATGAATCTCACTCAACGCAAAGGCTATGCGCTGACGCAGCTGGTCAGCGCCAGTGATGGAGTTGCGCCACCAAGAATTGAAGGTGAGTATCTCGTCATACGCACCGCCCTGGGCGCTGGCCTGCTCGGTGCGGATGACCTCAGGGAGATGAGGAGTGGGCGCTTTGGTAAACTGATCGTCAATCCAGGCCTCGTAGCTGGCCATTCCCTGCAGTGCCTGAATGTCGCTGATGCTCGGCCCGAAGGTGGACTGGGTCAGAAAACGGGCTGCGGCATTGGCAGTGGTGTGATCGTCGGTCCAAGCCGGTGGCGGCGGTGGCGGCGAGAAGGTGCGGGAGCCGTTCGAGAGCGTGAAGTTGCCACGGATTTCCCCCGCAGGGAACATGGCGGTGTGCAGATTCACGTAAGCCTTGCCTTGCTTGATAAGCTCGACCACCTCCGCCTTGGTCATCGATCCGACCGTGGCCGGGATCACCCATTTGTGGCTGGTCAGTGTGGGCGGGTTGTTGTCGGGAAGCGGCCCGCTGCCAGGTGGCGGCGCATTCGGATCATACATGATGGACGAGGGGTGGGTGAGGAACGCATCGTTATGCACGTGCCAGTCGGTGAGGACCCCGCTGAGACCACTGTACGTGTAGGTGACGATGGCGTAGCTCTCATCCTCGCTGAGGCGGAATGTGGCGGAACCGACGCCATTGGTGACCGCCCCGCTCTGCGAGAGCATGGTGGCGACATAGAGCGTGCCAGGCGATGAGCCGGAAGCAGGCGGGATATATGGCGAGAGCGCATACCCAGGCACGATTTCGACCGGCGCGCTCTCGTTCTCACCTGGTTTCGACCAGCCGACGGCCAGATTGTCTCCCACCCCGGTTCCCGCCTTGTGCAGGATCTCAATGTAGTAGCGCTTCCCCTGCTCCAGAGCCAGCCATGGCGATTTTTGGCCTGGTTCGGCGCTCCAAGTCTGCGGTGTGGCATTCCCAGTCGTCACCGAGGCACGCTTGAATGCGTTGATGGGATCGTCGTCGTTCGAAATCCAAAGCTCGGCACTGTTGCTGGCAGCGATCCAAAAATAGTAGTTCCCAGTCGTGGGAGCGGTGATGTAGCCCCGGATGCGTGCGCCGTAGTCGTCACCGGCGTCAGTGGGACCTTCAAGCGTGGAGAGCTCGCTGGTGCTGCTTGGCACATTGCCGGTTGGAATGGCGGCCACGGAGGTGCCGGCAACCCCATCCCACTGCTCACGCACGACTTTGCCGCCCGCGTCTTCAACATGGAGGTTGATGAGAGAGGCGCTTGTGCCGTTTGCATCCGTGATGGTCAGAAGAATCTGGTAGTCACCGGCTGCGTTTGCAGGTGGCGTGCCGCTCAGAACGCCACCGCTGTAGATCAGCCACGGCGGGACACCGCTCAGGCTCACCGAGGCTCCGTTACTCACCGTAATAGGGATCACCACCGGTCCACCGACCAAAGCAGCCACATCCGTCGAGCCCACATGAGACGGCGGAGCCAAGGGAGCCTCAGTCGGGTAGAGCCGCTCAGCTGGGATGATCTGCTTCGGCTGGCTGGGGCTGAACCATGACAGCTTGCAACGGGCAAACCCGGTGTTTTCCCAGTAATCCAGACGCAAATCGTACCTGGCACCCGCAACCATCGGCATTCGCACGTAGCGTTCGTTTCCATTCGAAGACCAGTCTTTGAGAGGCCTGTTCACGAAATCAAAATTCATATTGCCCAGGCTGCCGCTGGCATACCGGCCAGCGGGGTAATTGACCACGAAAGCGCCCGTCAAACTGGCTGGCACCTGCCCGGCGCCCGTGCCAATCGGCACATCCACGCCGACCATGGCAATCGAGCCGGTTCCTGTCGTGAACGAGGTGCCATAGTTGACCGTGAAGGTCGTTGCCGTGGCCGCAGAGATCGCCTTCGATGTGTAGGTCTGGGCGCTCAGGTTCCCACTGGTCGGGTCGAGCAGGACGTTCTGCCCCACCTCAAACGAGTTCGCCGGAAGACCGAGTGCTGTGTAGTCAATGACCGTGTTGCCCGTGGTCGATGTGTAGCTGTAAGTGCCGGTGCCGGCCACGTACGCTGCCGTCACCACACGGTTGCTGATGTCACTGACGTTGATGCTGCCTGAGCCCGATGGGAAAAGGCCGGCGCCGATGTTCACGGTGAATGTCGTCGCTGTGGCGGCGGTGATCACATAAGGGATTTGGCCCTGGTTGACGTTTCCAGTAGTGGGATCGATTTCCACCGTCTCTCCAACCTCGAAACTGCCAGCCGCGATGTTTGCGAGGTTGGAATAGTCTACCACCATGTCTCCAGTGGTGCTGTCATAGGAATACGTGCTGCCGGTGGCATTGGAAAGATTGCCGCTGGACGGATCCAGACGCACGGATTCACCCACGGCGAAACTGCCGAATTTCAGCGTCGAGTTGCCATAGTTGACGATCGTGTCCCCGGTGGCGCTATCATGGATGTAGGTGCTTCCACTGGTGTTGGCCGACGGGAACATCTTTAGCTCCTGAAGCTGGCCGTTGATCCAAAGGGAACAGCCGTCATCCGCCTGCACCACAAAAGTGTACTCTTCCGTGAACTGGGGCTGGACCTGGCCGGTCCAACGCACTGTGAAGGTGTCAGGATTGACGAGGTCCACATCTGGTGTGCCGGCTCCCCAGATGCCGTTGTTGCCCGCAGTCACCGCCGTGTCCACGGCGATGCGTACCGGTGTGTTGGCAAACGTTGGGTTGGAGAACGTTTTGTTGAGCACCCCGGTGGAAGTGCTCACAGCACGGCCTTCGAGGAAGCAGGCAGTCGCCGAAGTGACATTGGACGGGAGATTCGTGCCACTGACCGGGATGGTGAATGTGTTGGTCGCCGAATTCGCCACCGTATAGGAGCCGCTGTATCCGGCCAGATCGGATGTGTTCGGGGTGAACAGGTTTCCAGAGGAGAACGCCACGGTGGCCTGAGAACCGTTGCTCAACCCATGCCCGTTCAATGTGATCGTGGCTGTTCCTGTGGTGCTGTTCGTGCGGCTGAAGGTGTAGGTGGCCGCATCGGTGTGGGTGAACTGCTCAGCCTGTGGAATGTTTGCAAACGTGCCGCCGTCACGACTCCATTGCAGACGGCAGCGCGCCTCGCCAGTGGTCTCCACATGCTCGACGCGCATGCGGTAGCGCTGGGAAGCGTTCGCTGGCACGGCCAAAGGAATACTGGCGCTGATTTTGAACGTGCCGATGACCTCGTCGTCCGCCACACCGTCACCCGGACTGCCTGTCGCAGCGGTGTCCCATCCATGCTCCAGGATCTGCTCATCCGGATCTTGGAAGATGCCGTCGCCGTTCTGATCCAGCAACACACGGGCCTTGTCATCGGCATCGAGTTGAAAGCGATAGCTGCCAGCCGTGGCCGGACTGAGGTAAGTCTCAAACGTGGCGGAGTAATTGTCGGGCACGTTGGTCGCGGTCGTTCCGGCGGCGGCGGCCAGTGCTGCCCCGTTGGGGGTGCCGTATCCCCATTCGTTGTTCACCGTCGGGTCCACACGCGTGATCACCGCCGGATGCGGGAAGGACTGCATGCTGAAATTGCAACTGCTGCTGCTGTTTGAGGGCAGGCCAGCCCCAGCAAGGCTCAGCGTGAAATTGGTGCCCGGTGTGACGGCGGCGACAACATAATCGAGGTTGTTGTAGGTCGCGTTGTTCAGATTTCCCCCGGTGAATGTCACTCGCACCACGTTCCCCACCTGCACTGCGGGTGTCTTGTTCCAGGGGATGACGACCACGCCCGTATAGTTCGGTGACGTGCCTGAACGCGTGTAAACATAGGTTCCGATCTCGCCAAAGTTCACCCCGTGCATGTAGGTGCTGCTGGCATTGTCGTAGTAGCGCGCCATCAACCCTGACCCAGTCGCAGTCGTGGTGTTGTTGATGATCACACTCGCCTGCGCAGTCCCGCCAATTTGCACTGGAATCGACGAATCAGTTGTGCCCCCGGTCAGAGTGACCGTCACGAGTTCACCACCCTCCAAATTGCTGTCCATCTGCGGAGTGATGGCGATGAACGCCTCTTTCGATCCTGGAGCAAAGTAAACCGTGCCGCTCAGATTCGCGAAATCGACACCTGGATTGGCCGAACCGCCCAACGTGTAGGTGATCGTGGCCCCTAGGAGGCTCCGGTTTCGACGTAGGCGCAGCATCCCGGGCGGCCCGCCGTCTTCGGAAGCGAAAGCGTTGTCGGCACCGACGGTCACCACATCCTGGGACTGCAATTCCTGCGTGATCTCGTCCACGTCGCTCACACCGTCGCCGTTGCTGTCAGTGGACGTGGGATTCAACCCCAGTTTTCTCGCCACCCAGTCGGAGACACCATCATTGTTCGTGTCCACGTCCGAGGTTTCTAGCTTGTAGAATTTCTTGGTGTCGCCTGGCTTCTGAATCGAAATGAAAACCTCGGGCAGATCAGCGGTGGGAACATATTCCAGCACACCCGAAACCGGAGTTTGGAGTGTTTCAGCCGTCCAAACCGGATCATTCGGAGCATCCGCGCTGAGCACCCGGTATTTTTTCCCCGCCTCCACCTTCACGGAGAAAACAACCGCGTTCCCTGCGATGGTCATGTTTCCGATTTTGAAGCAATCATTCGCCATGAATGGATTGGTGCCCGCAATCGACTCGACGATGTTTGAGCAATCGTCCTTGTCCTCATCTCCGTTGGGATCAATGGCCCAGGCATTGAAAAGGCCCTGCCAGATGTCGTCCAAGGTGTCGGGACCGTTGGTCTGACCCACAGGGACCTGGCCTGGCGGCCATTTGATCTGATCGGTGATGGACGTGGCACCAACCGAGGAGTCCCAAAATGCAAGGACTAGCGAGAGAGGCAAAATCCAGAAGTGACGATGAGGCATGGCGGTGAGAGTTGCCGATAGAGCGGCGAGGGAGGCTGGAATGAAACCGGCTTAATTGGCTGATTATGAATTAACGGGGCAAGTTACAGGAAACCCAAATTCTTAGTCAATCCAATTCACATCCATCCGTTATCTGAGCGACAGAACATGACAAAACGGCGAAAAGGCCCTGGCAGAAACAGCCGCCGAGAATTTGATGGCAGGCGGAGTGTTTTTGGGGAGAGTCCTCCCCGCGAAAGGGAATCTCAGTCCCTATGTTTTTGAAGTCACCCAGTTCTTCAGCCGATGCTTGATCCTGCCGCTCCGAGTCCTTTGGTTTTGTTGCTCAAAAGGCTGTTTTCACCTTTTGCCTGTCTTGTATGGGCATTGGTTTTGACGATGGGTTTTCTCGGCATCAGGCTGGTTCAGCAAAAGTGGGGGGTCGAGCTGCTGGGCGGTTCCGGCCGTTTGATGGAGGAAGCCAGGTCTGCGATGCAGCTAAACGACTGGTCAACAGCGAAGGAGGCCATTCAAAAGATCCCG
>NZ_JAGRPF010000149.1 GCF_020439865.1 Prosthecobacter sp. | reverse complement strand
TGTTGAACTGCGTCTTCTTGACCACGCCCGGCATCGGCTTGCCCTCGAACTTCTTGAGCATCGGCTTGTGATCGAAGGAATCGACATGCGACACACCGCCGCTCATGTAGAGAAAAATGACGCTGCGCGCCTTCGGCGCGAATCGATTGGCGCGGTGCACGAGCACGGCCTGCGACTCTTCCTGCATCAGCCCGGCAAGGGCCGCCATGCCGAAGCCGGTGGAGGCGCGAGAGAGGATTTGGCGGCGGGAGATGGTGTTCATGGTCATTACTCGGGAGGGGCGCCAAAGAGTTGACGGAGATCGTCCAGATCCTTCGGCCGACCTGCGGCGATCTTGTTTTTGCGGAGACGTTCAAGATCGATGAAAGGCACCCGAACGCCAGCGACTCGGGCATTGATGCGATTCTCGTAACACTCGGGGAATGTCACACCATCGATGTGGTTTGTCACTTCGACGCGCATTGGAGGAAATCCAATGCGGACGATGCGTTTCTCCTCCTGAAACAGGGATGCCTCGGGCGGCGGGTTTTTGAAACCAAAGTCTTTGAACACCTTTTGAAGAGCCAGAGCGTTGCTGGAGGAGTTTTCGACAAAGAAGTCGATGTCGCCCGTGTAACGCGCGTAGCCGTGGTAGGCTACAGCATAACCGCCGACCACCACGTAGCGGACCCTGTGGCGGTTAAGCAACCGTATAAAGTCGCTGAAGTCTGTCGGCAGCGGGATCATACTTCGGGTGGTTGAGCTGCCGCATGGTTTCCACTGCCTGAAGGCGCTGTAGAGGGGTCATCGCACGCCATTCGGACCGCTCGCTCGCCTCCCGATGTTCGTGGGAAGCAAACGTGGTCATCACTCGCTGCATTCGAGGCTGGCTGCGCTGCATGGCTTCGAAGATGGCCGAAATGGGCAGGCTGGGAAAGAGCAAATTTCATTTCAGGTAAATGAACTCCTTCAGGTTGATGAGCGATTGGGCGAGACTGGTCCAGGCTTGGAGTTCCGGCGTGTCGCTGCTGGTTTTGGTGAGGGCTGATTCGAGCGCCTGGGTCAGTTGATCGCGCTGATCTTGGAGCTTCTTCAACTGGGTGCGCTGATCGCTGGTGAGTGTGGCGAGGATGTCGGCCTCGGTGATGGTGCTGGATTCGATGCGGGCGGTTTTGGCGATCTCTTCAGCGGTCAAGGCGCGATCGTAGAGGCGGGCGCGGAAGATGCGGCCGGAGAGGCCTTTGTTGCCCACGGGCGTGCCGTGGCGGCAGCCGAAGAGAACCTGGCTCACGTTGGGTTCGAAGACGGCGCCGGGAGCTTTGCGGTAGGTGCGGCCGTAGGGTTTGCCGTCGCGATAGCCGCTGATGGTGCCGTCGGCCTGATAGACGACCGCGACGTGCACGGGACGCGTGGTGGCCTCGGTTTCGGCAGGGCCTTCGAAGAGTTCGCTGCGTTCGAAGAAGTTGCTGCCGGCGACCCAGTGCGCGGGAGTTTTCTCGGCGAAGACGAGGGAGTCGAAGAGAACGCCGTCCTTGCCCTGCACGGTGAGCACGCCACCACCGCGCTGGGTGAGATTGTCGAGCATGACCCAAGCTTCGAGAGTTTTGGCCTTGAGTTGTTTCGGCAACGAACCGGACTTCGCCATCGATTTGCCATCGACAATGAGCGCGCCGTTTTCGACGTGAGCAGCACCGACAAGTTCGAGATCGAGACGGCCTTTGCTGTCGCGGCAATCCTTGTCGAAAGTCCATTCCGCGAGGGTTTCGGGCGTGTCGATCGGCGCGGTCGGGAGTTTGCGTTCGGCTTGAAGCTTGGTGCGTGCGGGATCAAGGATGGCGGCGATCTGGCGGTTCAAGTCGCTGATCTTTTCCTCCTGCACGGCGAGTTCGCGGGCTTGATCGGCGCTCTCCTTTTGTAAAACGGCGAGATAGGCGAGGCTTTGCTTCACTTCGTCGTCTGTGGCTTCGCGGGAGTAGGCTTGGCGGAACATCTGGCGAACGCGCAAGTCATCGGTCCGATTCTTGGCGTCATTTACGACGGCGTTGGCCCAATTGCGTGACCAATCGATGACTTTGTTGTCGTTGAGCAGGGTGAGCGACTGCGCGGGGACGTTGGTGGTGTCGCGCTTGCCGCGGGTGGCGAAGGGCACGGGCGCGTCAAAGGTGGTGAGGAAGGGATCGAGGGAATTGCGGATGACTTTCACATAGATGCTGCGGCGCGGATCGCCGCTGCCGACGGATTCGCCATAGAGTGTGTGATCGAGTTTGCCGGACAAGGTGACGATGGAATCGCGAATGGCCTCGGCTTCGAGCCGGCGGATGCTCCAATGACTGAGGAGCTTGTTTTCAGGGTCTTTTTGCGCTGCGATATCAGAGGCGTGGGCGCTGCGCTGGAAGGCCTTGGAGGTGACCATGAGCTTGAGCATCTCTTTGATCGATCCACCACTGTCGATGAAGCGCTGGGCGAGGAAGTCGAGGAGTTCGGGATGCGTCGGCAGTTCGCCGAGTTTGCCGAAGTTATCGACGCTGGCGACGATGCCGCGGTCGAAGACGTGATGCCAGAGACGGTTCACGATGACGCGTGCGGTCAGCGGATTGTGCTTCATGTCCGCCATGCGTTCGGCGAGCTGCAAACGGCCGCTGCCCTTCGTGTTGAAGGGCTCGGGATTGAGCGCATCAAGGAACCGGCGCGGGACGAGATCGGAGGGCTGCTTGTGATCGCCACGCACGAACAGCGTGGCGTCTTTTGCGTCGGCTTCGATGACGCCGGGCACACGGGTGGGGAAGGGGAGTTTGCTTTCGAGTTCGCGGTAACGTGCGAGGAGCGGTGCGACGGATTCCAGCGACAGCTTCTTGGACTGCACCAATGCATTGAGCGCCTCGGCCTGCGAGTTGCCGAGTGTGTTGTTTTGCCAGGCGCTGATCAGTTGATAAGCCGATGCTTTCGAAGCTGCAGGCGCTTCGGGTGCTGGCATGCCCTTGGTGATGCGGACGTCGGTGATGCCGAACCATGAACGGTCGTTCGTGTATTCGGCCGGCATGTCGGCCGCGGTGGTGAGTTGTAGGAAGACTTCGTCGCCTTTCCAGAAATCGAGTTCGAGCGGACGCCACTTGAATTCCTCATCCTTGGCATCTTTCAGCACGACGGCCTTGTGAATAGTGCCGGTGCGCGGGTAGTTTTGGACGACATACTTGGCCTTCACGCCACCGTTTCCCGCGACGCGGAACCACAGTGTGCCCTCCGGGCATTCGAAGCGCTGGCTGAAGAGGACGGCGCGGTCTTTGGAGCTGATGAGGTCGGAGAAGTAGCCGCCGGGATAGATGCGAAGGCCTGCATCGGTGATGGCGAATTCACCGGCTTTCGTTTTGGCGATGCCCTGAGTGAACCATTCCAGATTGGCGAAGTGGTTGTCAGACACGTCCGGCTTTTCAGAGATGTCGGACTTGGGCGTGGTTTTCAGCCATTCGGTGATGAGTGTCTTTTTGATCTCGGCTTTGAGTGTCTTCAATTCGGCTCGGATGGCATCACCGGTGCCGGGGGCGTTCACGTCGATGACAGCGGGGTGCGTGCTGGTGAAGATGCCGTAGAGGGCGTAGAAGTCGGTCTGCGAGATGGCGTCGAACTTGTGGTTGTGGCAGCGCGCACAGCTCACCGTGAGCGACTGGAAAGCTTTCGTGATGGTGTCGATCTGGTTGTCGGTGAAAGTGACCATTTCATCGAGAGCATCGACGGGCGAGAAGCCGTGAAGGACCATGCGAAGCTGCGCGATGCCGATGGCGCTTTCATTGAGGCCGTTCTTGATTCGCGGATGCGGCAGGAGATCGCCCGCGATGGCTTCTTTGACCATCTGCGGCCACGGAACGTCATCATTGAAGGCGCGGATGAGGTAGTCGCGGTATTGGTGGGCGTAAGGGATCGCGGGATCGCCTTCGGAACCGTAGCTCTCGGCGTAACGCACCCAGTCCATGAAATGCCGGGACCACTTTTCGCCGAAGGCGGGAGAGTTTATGAGAGCGTTGATTTGGTCCGACGGTTCGGACTTGTCGGACGAGTCTGATGGAGGAAGTCCGGTGAGCACGTAGCTCAGGCGGCGTCGCAGAGTCTGCGCATCGGCTGGCGGCGCAGTGGAAATGCCTTGTTTGGCGAGTTCGGCATCGATGTATTCGTCGAGGGTTTTGTTCGCAGGCTGCTTCGAGATCGGCTGGAAGGACCACCATTCCTTGCGGCGCTCGAGAATGGATTTCCAGTCGGTCTCTTTGGCGATTTCTTCTTTCGACGGCGGCATGTCGCGCGGATCGACGGCACCATCGCGAATCCAGCGCTCGAAGTCGGCGATGACCTTGTCGTCGAGCTTCGCACCTGCCTTGGGCATCTTGAGATCATCATGCTCGTGCTTGATGGATTGAATCAGCAGCGAGGAGGCTGGATCGCCGGGCTTGATGACATCGCCCGATTCGCCGCCGGACTGCCAGCCGGGACGCGAATCGAGCAGCAGGCCGCCTTTCTGTTTTTTGGCGGTGCTGTGACACTCGTAGCACTCCTGCGCGAGGATCGGGCGGATTTTTGATTCGAAGAATTCGATCTGCTGCGGCGTCGGCGCACTGATGAGCTGGCCGAAAGAAACGAAAAAAGAAAAAGAGACGAGCCTCTTCATGCCAGCAGCCTCCGGGTGATGGTTTCAGCGGCTTCGATGCAAAGCTTGCCGGCTTTCTCAAATTGATCGCGCTTGAGGCGGAACGAAGGAGACATGACGGTGATCGCGGCGACGGGGTAGCGATACTCGTCGAGGATCGCGGCGGCGACGCAGTGAATGCCTTCGAGCCCCTCGGCGATGTCGGCGGCGAAGCCGCGTTTGCGTGTTTTGGCGAGATCGGCTTCAAGCGAGCTGCGCGTGGCGAGCGTGGTCGGTGTGAACTGCTTGAGCGTCACCGCGGCGAAAAACTTCTCGAGTTCCGCTGATGGCAGATGCGCGAGCACCGCTTTGCCGGGGGCGCAGGAATACATGGGCACCTGCAGGCCGACGGTGCTGCTGACTTTGATCGGCTGCGAGGAGATGCATTGCTCCAGCACGGTCATCTTGTGATTCGCGCAGGCGAGAAGCTGGGTTGTTTCGCCGGATTGATCGCGCAGCCATTTGAGCGACTCCAAAGCGCATACGACGAGGCTCTTCTCGCGCACCTGCGGGCGGGAGAGGTCGAAGAGCTTGTTCGTAAGCACGAAGCGCTTGTCGTCCTCGCGGCGCTGAAGGTAGCCGCGGTTATGCAGCGTGCCGGTGATGCGGAAGACGGAGTTCACGGGCAGATCGAGCTCGCGGGCGATCTCGGTCAGGCTCAGTCCTGCGCGGTGGCGGCCGAGGAGTTCGAGGATGGCCAGCGTGCGCTCGGTGCCGGGCGCAAGGGTGTCGTCGGTGAGGGGAATGGCGGCTTCTTTGATCATTCTGGATTTAGAAACGTTTCCAGATTTGGAAAACTATCGTGCAGGGCACAATCAATCAGGCATCCATTGGTAACAGCTCGGCGGAGGCGTTTCTGCCGATCATTTTGGCTTTCGCAGCGTGGTGCTTGTGACGGGAATCCGGCCACGTGCAGGGCAGGGAATCATCGCATTTGCATTCTCGCCTCTCTCCCGCATTCTGCGGGCACATGTCTCAGGAAAACGACCTCACCTTGCTCGGACGCTCCGAAAACCGCCTGCCGGCCTCGCCGGATGTGGCGGTGCTGGAGACCTTCCCCAATCGCACGCCCGGGCGGAACTACCGCATCCATCTCAGCGCGCCGGAATTCAGCTCGATCTGCCCCGTGACCGGCCAGCCGGACAGCGCGCATCTCGAAATCTACTACATCCCCGATGAGAAGTGCGTGGAGACGAAGTCGCTGAAGTTTTACCTCGCCTCGTATCGCAATCACGCCGCCTTCAACGAGGCGATCGTGAACCGCGTGCTTGATGACATCGTGAAAGCCTGTGCGCCGAAGCAGGTCGTGGTGCGTGGCAAGTTCGGCGCCCGCGGCGGTATCCAGCTTACCTGTGAAGCACGGTTTCCAGACATCGACGAAACGCTGCGCCTGCCCGAATGAAGACGCTCGTGCTGCTATCCGGCGGGATGGATTCCGTGACGGCGTTCCACTGGGCGCGTGCGGAGCATGACGTGGTTGGCGCGGTGAGTTTCGACTACGGCGCCAAGCACAATCACCGTGAGATTCCTCTCGCCGCCTGGCATTGCGCCGAAACCGGTGTGCATCACGACGTGATCGAACTCGACTTTGTGAACCGTCTCTTCGCGTCCGATCTGCTCAACAGCGGCGGCGAAGTGCCGGAAGGCCACTACGCCGACGAGAACATGAAAAAGACCGTCGTGCCCTTTCGCAATGGCATCATGCTCGCCATTGCCTGCGGCATTGCGGAAAGTCGTGAAGCAGAAGGACTCGTGATCGCCGCGCATGCGGGGGATCACGCGATTTATCCGGATTGCCGCGAGCCTTTCATGCAGGGCATGGCTGCGGCGATGCGCGAGGGCACGTATGCGAAGATCGAACTGCTGCGTCCTTTCATTCACCTCGACAAAGCGGGCATCGCGAAGCTCGGTGCATCACTCGGCGTCGATTACGGCAAGACGTGGTCGTGCTACAAAGGTGGCGAACTGCACTGCGGCAAATGCGGCACGTGCGTGGAACGCATCGAAGCTTTTCAACTCGCCGGGATTGACGATCCCACGGTTTACGACGCGGGCGTTTGAGCGGGCGGCGTCTCCGGCTGCATGCGGCGGCGGTGCGTGCGCACCATGTTCATGTCCTTGAGCTTGCGCTGCAGCGTGCGGCGGCTCATGCCGAGCAGTTCGGCGGCGACGGTGCGGTTGTTGCCGCTGCGCTGGAGGGCGGTGAGAATGAGCTGATGCTCGGCTTCGTTGACGTCGAGATCGCTCTTCGGCGACGGAGTGGCGGCTTCGGACGGTGTGGCATTGCTAGTCTTCGGTGCGCGCAGACTGATGCCGAGGCTGCCAGGGTTCAGGAGATACGAAGGCAGGTGCTTGAGCATCACACGACTGCTGTTGCTCATGACGATGCCGTGTTCGACGGCGGCACGGAGTTCGCGAATGTTGCCGGGCCAGTCGTAACGCATGAGCGCAGGCATGGCATCTTCACCCAGCGGCTTGTAAGCCTTGCCGTTGGCCTTGGCGAGTTCCTTGAGGAAATGATCTGTCAGGACGGCGATGTCGCTTTTGCGTTCGCGCAAGGGTGGCAGGTGGATGGTGACAACGCGCAACCGCCAGTAGAGATCCTCGCGGAATTTGCCTTCCTCGACCATCTTCGCGAGGTCGCGATTGGTGGCGGCGATGACGCGGACGTTGATTGAGATCGGCTTGCTGCTGCCAACGCGTTCGATGGTCTGCTCGCCAAGCGCACGGAGCAGCTTCACCTGCGTTGAGGCATCGATCTCGCCGATTTCGTCGAGGAAGAGCGTGCCGCCATTCGCCTGCTCGAAGCGGCCGATACGGCGTTCCTGGGCACCGGTGAAGGCACCGCGCTCGTGTCCGAAGAGTTCGCTTTCGAGGATCTGAGGCGAGAGTGCGGCGCAATGGACGGAAACGATGTTCGCCTTCGGGCGGCCGCTGAGGTTGTGAATCGCACGGGCGACGAGTTCCTTGCCTGTGCCGCTTTCGCCTTCGATCAAAACGGTGGCACGCGAAGGCGCGACCTGCTGGATCGTGTCGAGGATCGGTTTCATCACCTCGGACTGACCGAGGATGCCTTCGATGGAGAACTTGCGCTCCACCTGCTGTTTGAGCACGACGTTCTCATGCTCGAGGCTGCGGCTACGAAGGGCGCGTTTGATGAGCAACTCCACCTCGTCGAGGTTCAACGGCTTGGTGACGAAGTGGTAGGCACCACGGCGCATGGCCTCGACAGCGGTGTCCACGCTGCCGTAGGCGGTCATCATGATGCAGACCGGTGCCTTGGGAAGGGCCAGGGCGGCGTCGAGCAGTTTCATGCCGTCGTCCTCGCCAAGGCGAAGGTCGGTGAGCATGACGTCGATGTGGTCGTTCTTGAGGTATTCCATCGCCTCGGCGGCGTTCGAAGCGACGTAGCAGTCGAAATCATCTTCCAGCGAAAGGCGCAGGCCATCGCGGGTGTGCTTTTCGTCATCGACGATGAGGACGGTGGCTTGGTCGTTCATGGAGTGAAGGAATGGCACACTTTGGCGGGTTCGTGGGTGCTAGGCAATGACAGAGACGTGGTTGGAAGGAAAAATTGTTGACCGATCGTCTAGTAAGCGCTTTAGAGCCGCATGGGACGAACCTCGACCGCCAAAGACCGCCTGATTGAAGCCGTGCTGGAACTCCTCTGGACCGGCAGCTACGGCGGCACGTCGGTGGATCAGATTTGCGATCGGGCAGGGGTCAAAAAAGGCAGCTTCTACCACTTCTTTGAATCGAAGACGGCCCTGGCAATTGCGGGTGTCGAGCATGGCTGGACGGAGCATCGCAAAAAGCTCGACCAGACCTTTTCGCCTGTGGTGCCGCCGCTGGAGCGCATCTGGCGCTGCTTTCGTGAATTTCGCGAGGAGCAGGGTGAGATGCAGGCCAAGCACGGCCGGGTGCTCGGGTGTCCCGTGCACTCCTTGGGTGCGGAGGTGAGCACCACGGATGACCAGCTTCGGGACAAGCTTCAGGAGATCCTCGCCCAGTTCATTCGCTACTACGAGAGCGCCATTCGGGATGCCCATTTTCAGGGCGTGATCGAAGCGCCTGACGCGCCCGCCCTTGCACGAATCCTGTTTGCTTATGGTGAAGGGTTGCTCCTTCACGCCCGCATCTGGAACGACCTCAGTCACCTCGACGCCATGGAGGCTGGAGCCCGCCGGATTCTTGGCGTCAAAGACGGCGAGTAGCTCTTCTTTTGCATTCAAATTAACCAACTGGTCAACTTTCCACCCCAAAACCAACGCGCTCTGTGAAACCTCAAACCCTCCTCCCATTCGTTCTGCTCCTCGCCGCCTGTGGCAAACACCCAGACGGTGGTGGCCATGGCGGCCAGATGCCTCCGGCTCCGGTGACGCTCGCACCGGTCGAGCAGCGAGAACTTGTCGAATGGGAGGAGTTCACGGGGCGCGTCGAGCCGGTGGAAACGGTCGAATTGAAACCCCGTGTGTCCGGCTACATCACCGAGGTGCATTTCGACGCCGGAGTGCTCGTGAAAAAGGGTGACGTCCTCTTCACCATCGATCAGCGGCCGTTTGAAACGAAACTCCGCGCCACACGCGCCGAAGTGAGCCGCGCCAAAGCCAATGCGGATGCGATGGAAAGCGAGTTCAAACGCGTGGGTGAATTGCTGGAAAAAAAGGCGATCGCACCAGAGCAGGCGGAGGCGCGAACATCGGCGCATCTTCAGGCCAAGGCCGCTCTCGAAGCTGCCGAGGCAGCCGAGCACAGTGCGGAAATCGAGTTTGAGCACAGCACGGTCAAGGCGCCGATCTCGGGACGCATCAGCCGTGCGATGATGACAACGGGCAACTACGTCACAGCCGGCTCCACATTGCTCACCAGCATCGTCACCGTCGATCCGGTGTATGTGTATGCGGACATCGACGAAAACAGCCTGCTCAAGCTCCAGGCGCTGCAGCGTGACAACAAGACCTTCACCAACGGCAATGGGCACATGCCGGTGGAACTGCAGCTCTCGAACGAGGATGACTTCCCTCACAAGGGCCACCTCGAGTCCTTTGACAACCGTCTCGATGAGAGCACGGGGAGCATGGTGCTGCGCGCCGAGTTTCCCAATGCGGACGGCAAGCTCACGCCGGGCCTGTTCGCGCGCATCCGCATTCCGATGACCGGGAAGTACAAGGCGCTGCTCGTCGATGAAGAGAGCATCCTCACCGATCAGGCGAACAAATATGTGCTCGGCGTCGATGAGTCGAAACAACCGATGGTTTCGGTATACAAAGCCGTCGCGCTCGGGCCGGTGATTGATGGCAAACGCATCATCCGCAGCGGCGTGAAGGCCGGTGACAAAATCATAATCAACGGCCAGGCGCGCCTGCCGCAGCCCGGAATGCCGGTGGCGCCGACTTCGGATGATTCGGCGAAGAACACCGCTGCGAAGTAATCGCGAGGCGAACCTCATTCCCCAACTCGCTTCATGAATTTCTCATCCTTTTTTATCACCCGACCCATCTTCGCGGGCGTCTTGTCAGCGCTGATCTTCATCCTCGGGGCGCTCTCGCTCTTCAAGCTGCCGATTTCCGAATATCCCGAAGTGGTGCCACCCACAGTCGTCGTGACGGCGAATTATCCGGGTGCGAATCCGAAGACCATCGCGGAAACGGTCGCCTCGCCTTTGGAGCAGTCGATCAACGGCACCGAGAACATGCTCTACATGGACTCGCAGAGCACGGCGAACGGCGTGATGACGATGAAGGTGACCTTCAAGGTCGGCACCGATCTCGATCTGGCGCAGGTGCAGGTGCAGAACCGCGTCGCACAGGTGCTGCCGAAGCTGCCGGAGGAAGTTCGCCGCTTTGGCGTCACCACCGTGAAGTCCTCACCGGACATCACACTCGTGGTTCACATTCTGTCACCGAACGACCGCTATGATGAGATTTACCTGCGCAACTATGCGACTTTGAATGTGAAGGACGAGCTCTCCCGTCTTCCCGGCGTGGGGCAGGTGAACATCTTCGGCGGTGGTGATTACGCGATGCGCATCTGGATCGATCCCGACAAAGCCGCCGCGCGCGGTTTGACCTCCAGTGACATCGTGAATGCGATCCGCGAGCAGAACATCCAGGTTGCTGCGGGTGCCATCGGTCAGCAACCAGCGGAGGATTCCGCGTTTGAACTCACCGTGAACGCAAAAGGCCGTCTCATCACGGAAGAGGAGTTCGATCAGATCATCGTCAAAACCGGTCCGCATGGCGAGAAACTGCGCTTGAAGGATGTGGCGCATGCCGAACTCGGTTCGGGTGATTACGCGATGCGCAGCCTGATCAACAACAAGAAGGCCGTCGGCATGGGCGTCTTCCAGCTTCCGGGATCGAACGCACTGGAGGTTTCCAAGGCCATCCGCGCTCGCATGAAGGAGTTGAAGACGAAGATGCCGGAAGGCGTCGATTACGCCATCGCCTACGATCCGACCGTCTTCGTGGACAAGTCCATTGATGCGGTCATTCACACGCTGATCGAGGCGATTCTGCTCGTGGTGATCGTGGTGGTGGTCTTCCTGCAGACGTGGCGCGCGTCGATCATCCCGCTCGCCGCGGTGCCGGTGTCACTCGTCGGCACGTTCGCAGTGATGAACGTGCTGGGATTTTCGATCAACAACCTGAGCCTTTTCGGCCTCGTGCTGGCCATCGGGATCGTGGTGGATGATGCAATTGTCGTTGTTGAGAACGTCGAACGTAACATCCGCAACGGCCTGAGGCCTCTTGAAGCGACGAAACAGGCCATGAAGGAGGTGACGGGGCCGATTGTGGCCACCGCTCTCGTGCTGTGCGCGGTCTTCATTCCAACGGCGTTCATCAGCGGCCTGAGCGGCCAGTTCTACAAGCAGTTCGCCGTCACCATCGCGATCTCCACGGTCATTTCGGCGATCAATTCGCTCACGCTTTCGCCCGCACTCTCCGCGTTGCTGCTCAAAGGGCATCACGACAAGAAGGATATCCTCACGCGTCTCATGGATGTGCTGCTGGGCTGGTTCTTCCATCCGTTCAACCGCTTCTTTGAGTGGTCGTCGAACGCGTATGTCGGCATCGTGAAGCGCACGATCCGCTTCAGCATCATCGCCCTGATGATCTACGGCGGTCTCGTGTGGGCCACCTATCGCGGTTTCCAAATTGTGCCCGAAGGCTTCGTGCCGGGACAGGACAAGCAATACCTCGTCGGCTTTGCGCAATTGCCGGATGCCGCGTCGCTCGATCGCACGGATGATGTCATGCGCCGCATGTCGGAGATCGTGATGAAGCATCCCGGTGTGAAGGACGCGGTCGCCTTCCCGGGGCTGAGCATCCATGGCTTCACCGCCAGTCCGAACAGCGGCATCGTGTTCGTCTGTCTCGACGACTTCGAAAAGCGCACCACGCCGGAATTGTCCGGCGAGGCCATCGCGAATTCGCTCAACGGCCAGTTCATGGCCATCCAGGATGCCATGGTGCTCGTGCTTCAGCCACCGCCGGTGAACGGCATCGGCACCACGGGCGGTTACAAGATGATGATCGAAGATCGCGGCAACATCGGCTACACCGAGCTCTACAAGGCCACGCAGGCACTTGCAGGCGCGGCGATGGGCAGTGGCAAGTTCATGCCAGTGTACTCCGGCTACACCGTGAACGTGCCACAGCTCGAAGCTGACGTGGATCGCGAGAAGGCGAAAGCGCAGGGCGTGCCGCTCGCCAATCTCTACGAGACGCTGCAGATCAATCTGGGCAGCCTTTACGTGAACGATTTCAACCGCTTCGGCCGCACCTATCAGGTGGTGGCGCAGGCGGAGGAAAAATTCCGCGATGATGTGAGCGACATCACGCGTCTGAAGACGCGCAACATGACGGGAGAAATGGTGCCCGTGGGATCGCTGGTGAAGGTCAAGGAAAGCTACGGCCCTGATCGCGTCACCCATTACAACGGCTACCTCGCCGCCGATCTCAACGGCACCACGCTGCCGCCGCTCAGCACCGGTCAGGGGGAGGATCTTATCTCGAAGATGGCGAAGGAGATGCTGCCGCCCGGTTTTGAGTTCGAGTGGACGGATCTCACCTATCAAAAAATCATCGCGGGCAACACGGCCATTTACATCTACCCGCTTTGTATCCTGCTCGTGTTCATGGTGCTCGCCGCGCAGTATGAGAGCCTGCGCCTGCCTCTGGCGATCATTTTGATCGTGCCGTTGTGCCTGCTCTTCGCGCTTGCCGGTGTGCATCTCACGGGGGGCGACAACAACATCTTCACGCAGATCGGTTTCATCGTCTTGATCGGCCTCGCATGCAAAAACGCCATCCTCATCGTCGAGTTCGCCAAGGAACGCTTTGACCACGGCCTCAGTCCATTCGATGCGGCCATCGACGCCTGTCGTCTGCGTCTGCGTCCGATTTTGATGACGTCCATCGCCTTCATTGCGGGTGTGTATCCGCTGGTTGTCTCCACCGGCGCCGGTTCTGAAATGCGTCGCGCCATGGGCACGGCGGTGTTCGCCGGCATGATCGGCGTGACCTTCCTCGGCCTGTTCTTCACGCCGGTGTTTTATGTTCTCGTCATGAAACTCGGCCGGCGGAAAAAAGAGAAAGCCGCCGAGTCCGAATCCCAACCTCTTCAGCCTGCACTTAGCGCCGGACATTAAGTCACTCTTCATCATGCGCCTCCTCGTCCTATTCCTCTTCACCACCAGCGCCTTTGCGCAGATTGGTCCCGACTACGAACGTCCTGCCACGGCAACGCCGCCGCAGTTCAAAGGCGTGACGTGGCGTTCGGCCACGCCTTCAGCACATCTGCCGAAAGGCGAATGGTGGAAGGTCTTCAATGATTCGCGGCTCAACACGCTGGTCGCCGCCGCCACGGCGAACAATCAGCAGCTCAAAGGCGCGATTGCGCGTTTCGATCAGGCGCGTGCTGCCGCGCGCATGTCACGCGGTGATTTCTTCCCGACCATCGGCCTGCCGCTCAACGCGGAACGCCAGCGGACTTCCGAGAACATGCCGTCGCCGTTTCCGCTGAATGGCCTGAGATACAACGGTCCGGCCTACAATGCCCCGGTGGAGTTTAGCTGGGAGCTCGATCTCTGGGGCAAGCTTCGCCGTCAGGCCGAAGGCACGCGACTGGATGCCGCCGCAGCAGGTGACGCGATGCACAACGTGCTCCTCGGCATTCAGGCCGAGGTGGCGATGAACTACTTCAAACTTCGCACGCTCGACAACGAGATGCGCCTCGTGCGTGAGGCGGTGGGGCTGCGCAATGAAGCGCTGAACATCGCCACGGCGCGCGTGCAGGCCGGTGCCGGCAGCGAATTGGAGCAGGCGCAGGCGGAAACCGAGGTGGCGTCTGCTGAAGCGGAGATTTCATCGCTTCAGTCGCAGCGTGATCAGTTGGAAAATGTGATCGCCATGCTCATCGGAACGAGTGCTTCAAACTTTCGCATCCCGCCCTCGACGACGTCTCTCCCCAGACCTCCGAGCGTGCCTTCGGGCATGCCCAGCGACCTGCTGGAACGTCGGCCCGACATCTCGCAGGCTGAGCGCATGCTGCACGCCGCGACCGCGCGCATCGGCGTGGCGAAGGCCTATTTCTTTCCGAGCATCAAGCTGCTTGGCCGCGGCGGATTTCAGAGCGGTGACATTGATTTTCTGTTCCGCCCGACATCGCTCATGTGGAACATCGGTCCGAGCGTCAACGTGCCGTTGTTTTCGGGAAACAAAAACCGCTGGAATCTGACGAAGGCGAAGGCCGACCACGACGAGGCGCTCGCGGCGTATCGTCAGGCCTTCCTCGCCGCGCTGGCGGATGTGGAGTCGAGCCTGGCGATGATCCGCAACCTTGGAACACAGTCAGAGTCGCTCTCACGCGCACGCATCAGTTCCGAGAGGGCTGCGCAGATTGCCAAGGTCCGCTACGAGGCCGGCACGAGCCCTTATCTCAATGTCATTGACGCCAACCGCACGACGCTCGCGACCCAGCGTGCCACCGCGCAGGTCTCTGGTCAGCGTCTTATTGCTGCGGTGGGTTTGATCAAGGCCATCGGCGGCGGCTGGGATCAAAAGCTGCCGACTCAAGTGCCCGAAACGACGCCCGATCCCGCCGCGCAATATGATGGCGACGAGAAGAAAGGTTTCTTCTCGCGGGTGAAGGGCTGGTTCAAGCGGGATTAAGCGGCCAGCTTCCGATACAGCTTCTCCATCGCTTCTGAACTTCGACAGGCGATGGCGGCTTGAGCTAAAATGCTGGCGACGTCGAGGCGTGAGATCTTGATGCCCTGCTGAACTTTGTCCCATGAGGCATCGCGCATTTTGGCGGCGGTTTGGATGCCGAGGAGCAGGGGCAGGGCGGTGGCGTAGCGGAGTTTGCCGTGGGTGACGTGCTGAACGTAACGCAGGCCGCATTCGAGGTGGTCGGTGCAGGCTTGCAGCCACTTGCGCCACTCGATTTGGATGTCGTCGGGCTTGCATGGCAGGTAGCAGCGGCCGTCGCGAGTGTCTTCGCCGATGTCGCGCAGGATGTTGATGAGCTGGAGGCCTTTGCCCATGCGTGCGCCCCATTCTTGCATCTGTGCGGTGGAGACGGCGGGATCGAGTGAACTCGGAAGTTCGCTGGCACAGAGCTGCGTCCAGAATTCGCCGACACAGCCGGCGACGAGCCAGGTGTATTGATCGAGTTCTTCGGCACTGGCGAGCGAACGAAGTTGGCCGTCGGCGGGAAAGCGGCGGATGTCGAGCATCTGGCCGTCGATGATGTGCTCCAGCACGCTTTGGATCGCAGCGAGTGGAGTCGGCTGCATCGTGCGCAGCCAGGCGATGCCATCGGCGAATTGTTCCATGAGGCGTCGTTCAGCATCGTCTTCCTGCTTGGGGCAAAACTGCTCGCGCAGGGTGCTGGCGAGCGATTCGACGGCGGAATCGCCACGGACGAGAGCGCGGTAGCGTTCGAGGCAGTCCAGACGCACTTCGGCGCTGACACTGGCGGTGTCGGCGATCGTGTCTGCCGTGCGTGCGAGCAGGTAGGCGAGGGAAATGGGCTCACGCAGCTCCTTGGGAAGCGCTTTGAGCGTGAGGTAGAACGAACGCGACACCGCCGCCAGCAACTGGCCGCCGAGTTCGCGTTCGTGGTGGGATTCGTCTGACACGTCGAGGAAGAATGGAGTATGGGAGTGTTGGAGTATTGGGCGCAGCGATATAGCATGAAGCCAGCACTCCACCACTCCATTACTCCTGCCCGATCCGTGCGCCACCTCTACGTCCACATCCCGTTCTGCCACCGCATCTGCCCGTATTGCAGCTTTCACAAGCACACGCCGGGCGGGACGGACATGACGGCGTTTGTGGATGCGCTCCTCAAGGAGATGGAAAAGCAGCCGCTGAAGCCGCAGACGATCTTCTTCGGCGGCGGGACGCCGACGATGCTGAGCGAGACGCATCTGGAGCGCCTGTTGCGCGGCATGCGGGATCGGGTGGACATGTCGGAGGTCGTGGAATTCACGATGGAGGCCAATCCGCGCAATGTGACGGCATCGAAAGCGGCGATGATGCGCGATTTGGGGGTGACGCGGGTTTCCCTGGGCGTGCAGGCCTGGGACGACGCGACGCTCAAGACACTGGGGCGTGATCATGCACCCGCTGAGGCCGAAGAAACGTGGCAGGCACTCAAGGCCGCTGAATTTCCAAGTCTGAACCTCGACCTGATGTTTTCGATTCCGGGCCAGAGCTTGGAGACATGGCGTGCCACCTTGGAGCGCTCGCTCTCGTTGAAGCCGGATCACATCTCGGCCTACAACCTCAATTATGAGGAGGACACCGACTTCTTTCGCAGGCTGAAAGCCGGCGAGTTCCGGGAAGACGAAGGTCGTGACACCGATTTTTTCAATCTGGGCATCGACCTGCTCGAAGCGGATGGTTTTGAGCACTACGAGATCTCGAATTACGCGAAGCCGGGACATCGCAGCGTGCACAATGAAGCCTACTGGATGGGCGAGGATTATCTGGGCATCGGTCCCGGTGCATTTTCGACGGTGGGCGGCCAGCGCTGGCACAACGTGAAGGACACGCCGCGCTACATGGCGATGACACTGGCGGGTGACGACACGGCGACGGATGTCGAGGAACTAACACCGGAAAACCGCCGCACGGAGCGCTTCGGTCTGGAACTGCGCACTGCACGCGGCCTGCCGCTGGAGTTGATCACGTCCGAGTCACGCAAGATGCTGGAGACCTTGCGCGACCAAGGCTTGCTGGAGTTCAACGAGCAGTTCGTGCGGCTCACCCGTGCAGGCAAACCGCTCGTCGATCCCATCGCCGTGGCGTTGATGGGTTAGGCCTATTTGAAAGCGCCGCTTTTCATCGCCGCAGTCGCACCGAATACGACGAACCCAACGACTACGACCAGATACAGCGAGATCATGATGATCGTCATGATGCCGATGAATTTCCAAAAACTGCGCTGTTCGTTCAGCGCCGCATCAAGGTCGGCCACCGAACGGGTGGAGACCAGTGATCCGATGCGGCTGGCGTATTTGCCCAGCTTGATGGCGGGGAAGATGTAGACGATGGCCATCAGTCCGTAGATGGCCGCCATCACCACAAGTTCCGCGCCTCCAAACGGGCTCGTGGTGGTCTGTTTCGTGACGCCCAACGCTGTGACAGCGCCCATGCCGATGGCGCCAAGCAGCATGAAAGCAACGCCGATCCACATCAACACTGACATGAAGCGCACCCAGGGTTTCGTGGCCGAGAGCATGGCGATGGTGCTCGGGGAAACGCCATCAGCCGCGGGGCCGCTGGAGGCTCCGTAGAGATTCGCAGCGGGGGAGGTGTAGGGATTGGGGGGCGTGGATTCCATGATGGTAGGAGTGGATGGACAGAGACGTCGGGATATCCCGGCATTTGTGAAGCCTACGAAAAGAATTCGGTGGTTGTCAAAACCAAACGGACCCGCTTCATTACCCGCTAATGGCAGCGGCACGCGCGGACACATTGCAACCAGTCGAACTCGCCGATGGCGTGGAGATTCAGCTTCGTGTGGCCGGACCGGCGGTGAGGAGCATGGCCTACATGATTGACCTGCTGATCCGCATCGGCATCGACATCGGTGTGGCGATTTTGGCTTTCTGGGTGCTGCCGGTAATGATCGGTCCGAAGGTGACGGGCGGTCTGGTGATGCTGTTCATGTTCTTCATGGAGTGGTTTTACAACGTACTCTTCGAAGCCGGTGCGAAAGGGGCGACACCGGGACAGCGGTCGATGAAGCTGCGGGTGATGAGTGTGACCGGTGGTCCGGTGACGCTGGCTCAGGCGGTGATGCGCAATTTCCTGCGCGTGGTGGATTTCATGCCGGGGCTGTACCTCACCGGCATCGTCTGCATGCTCTTCACGAAGCGGTTTCAGCGTCTCGGCGATCTGGTGGCGAACACGGTGGTGACGTATGCCGATCCCCCCACGGCCATCACGCCGAATGTTGAAATTCGCGCCGAGCGGCGTGCTCCGTCGCAGGTGCTCACCCGGGAGGAGCAGGCGGCGCTGCTGCAGTTCATGGAACGTGCGCCCCTGTGGGCGGATGAGCGCCGTCTGGAACTCGCCGCGCTGACACAACCGCTCACGCTGGCACCGGGTGTGGAAGGGCTGCGCCGTCTGTGCGGCATGGCGCTGTGGCTGCAGGAGCCGGAGGAAAAACGTGGCGGACCGCCACCCATCAAGGGAGCACCGTTGTTTCGATCATGACGCCGGCCCAGTTTGAAAAGAACATCGAGCCGCGCTGGAAGAAACTGGAGCGGCTCCTCACCGAGGCGGAACAGGCCCGGCCGCGCGAGGACGTGGAGGAACTGCCCGCCACCTTTCGTCAGGTGTGTCATGATCTGAGCATCGCGCAGCATCGCATGAGCCCGCAGCGGCTGACGCAGAAACTGAATGCGCTGGCGATTCGTGCCTACCGCCTGCTGGAGCGCCGCAGCGCGGGAGGGGGAGAGGCGTTCATGCGCCTGTTCTTCGTTGAGTTTCCCCAGGCGGTGCGAGCGGACTGGAAACTGTTCTGGTGGTGCACGGCGCTGTTTTATGTGCCGGCGGTGTTGCTTGCGGCGCTCACTCCGGCGCATCCCGAGTGGGCCATGGCGTTGCTCGGGCCGGAGGGAATGGTGCAAATCGAAAGCATGTATGGTGAGGCCAGCAAACCTTCGGACTACGTGCGCGACAGCTTCGGTTCCGGCTTTGCCGCGTTCTGTTTCTACATCTGGAACAACGTCAGCATCGATTTCAAAACGTTTGCCGGAGGCATCCTCGGCGGCGTGGGAGCCTTGTTTGTGCTGCTGTTCAACTCGCTCTATCTCGGCGCGGTGTTTGGCTATGTGCATTACTCGGGCAATCCGCTCACGCTTTACACCTGGGTGGTGGCGCACGGCGCACCCGAACTCACCGGCGTGGTGATTTCGGCCATGGCGGGAATGCGTGTCGGCTGGTCGGTGCTTCGCCCCGGCCGACTGACGCGTCGCGATGCGTTGGTGCTCGCAGGGCGCAAAGCGCTGCCACTGTTGATCGGTGCGGCGGTTCTGACGAGTCTGGCTGCGGTGCTGGAGGGCTTCTGGTCTCCCCTGGATATGCCGACGGAGATGAAATTCGCGGCAGGCGGCGTGTGCTGGCTGCTGGTGGCTGCTTTTCTAATGTTCAGCGGAAGGAGGCAGGCGGATGCGGCTTGAGGACATCACCGTCGCCCTGCGTCCGCGGCAGCCCTGGGAATCCGTGGATCTGGGCTGTGCCATGGTTCGGCGTGACTACGGCTCCATCATTGGGCTATGGGCATGCACGGTGGTGCCACTGTGGATCGTCGTGTGCGTGGTGTTGCGCTCGTCTCCGGAGTGGATTCCGCTGGTGGTGTGGTGGTTGAAACCGCTCTACGACCGTGTGCCGTTGTTTTTCCTGAGCCGTGCGGCCTTTGGTGTGCGTCCGGGATTCATCGAGACGTGGAAGGAGTGGCCGCGCCTGTGGCTGTCGAACTGTCTGCCCGCGCTGCTGTGGCGGCGCCTGTCGTTCATTCGCAGTTTTGCCCTGCCCGCGCAGATGCTGGAAGGCTTGCGCGGTTCCGCGGTGAACCGTCGCATCAAGACTCTCGCGATGGACGGCGGCGGCTCGGGCGTGTCCCTTTCCTATGCGTTTTCCAAAATCGAACTGGTCGTGTGGATCGGACTGATGCTCGGCACGTATGGCATGCTGCCGGAGTCGGCCCAGCCGGATTGGGACGGGCTCATGAGTGCGTTCGATGTCGAGAACGCCGTGCCTGCGGGTTTCCTATGGTGGGGCGCGGCGTGTCACATGGTCGTGGTCTCGTTGATCGAGCCGTTTTATGTCGGTGCCGGATTCGCGCTCTATTTGAACTGCCGGACGCGCATCGAGGGCTGGGACGTCGAGCTGGCCTTCCGACGAATGGCCGCGCGTCTGACTTCTGCGGCAACGGCGCTGGTGATCGCGGTGCTGACACTCTTTGGCCTGCAGCCTTCCGCTTTCGCAGCCGAGGGGAAGGATCCGGACAAAGTCGTCAAGGAGGTGCTTGAGAGACCGGAGTTTGAGATTCACAAAATTCAAACCAAGGAGTGGGTGCCGGAATTTAAGACGCCGGACAACATTGATTCTCCGCCGCATCTCAGTGCTTTTGGCGCCATCGGTGAACTGTTGTTTTGGGTGCTGATCATCGGACTGGTGGTGTGGCTCGTTATTTATTTGGTCAACAACAGCCACCTTTTCACCTCACGCGGTGCCAGCAAGACAGCCGTAAAAGCGCCGAAGGTGCTGATGGGCATGAACATCACACGCGAGAGCCTGCCGGATGACATTGTGGCCGCCGCGCGTGCGGCGTGGGCTGCGGGTGATTTCAAAGAGGCGCTGAGCCTGCTGTATCGTGGTTCGTTGTCCTGGCTGGTGAACCGTCGTCGGGTGCCGATCATCGACAGCGACACTGAGGAGGACTGTCTCGTGCATGTCATGCAGGCAGGAGAAAAGATTGAGGCCGACTACTTCCGCCTTCTCACAGGAGCCTGGGTGCAGGTGGCCTATGCTAGCCTCCCTGCTTCGAATGACGAAATGGGCAGGCTCTTGGATCAATGGCCCTTCATCGAGAAAGGAGGCGAGGCATGAAAGGGTTCGTGACACGCTGTATCATGGCGTTGGTTGCAACGCTCGTCCTCTGCGGATGTGACGGCCATTGGGAGGACGTGGAGAAGACCACCGGCTACAAGGGCAAGGCACGGTTGAATCCTTTCCTGGCTGCCGAAGAGCTGCTTGATGGACTTGGGCACAATGCGCACGGGGCGAAGTCGCTCACCAAATTGCCTCCGCATGACGCGGTGATCCTCATTTCGGGTGAAGGAGGGCTCCCTGAAGGCCGTGCGAAACAACTGCTGCGCTGGGCGTTCAGCGGCGGACACCTCATTTATTGCCTCAGCGGCACGCGGCCTTACAACGACTTTGAAACCCAGTTCGGTTCCTTCATCTCAGCGATGCTGCTCGAGGAGGAAAAAGATCCGATCCTGGACCAACTGGGGGTGGGGGTGCAAAAGCGAGTCAAGGAGGAAGGACTCAAAGGATTCATCAAAGAAGAGCTGGTCAAAAAGGACGACAAGAAGGGCGAGACGAAAGACGGTCCGGCAGATAAAAAGAGCGAAGCGGACAAAGATGGGGCGGAAGCGAAGCCGAAAAAGAAAAAGTCGAATGACGAAGAGGACGAAGACTGGCGTGCCTCGGTGCAGGAGGTGAAATGGAACGGAGAAACCTATCAGGTCGAACTCGGCGGCTACCTGCACATGATCCTCAAGCGCAAGCTTCGATCGGGCGAGTTCTCCGCCGGCAACAAGAACGAGTCGCTGGCGCTGCATCTGCAGCACGGCATGGGCTCCGTCACGCTGCTGTCGCATGCGCGTCCTCTGCGCAATCACTGGATCGGCGAACGCGATCATGCGCGCTGGCTGTCCGATCTCGTGGGCGAACATGGATCCAAGGAGGTGTTGTTCGTGGCGTCTCACGCCGGCAGTTTTCTCGGCCTGCTGTGGCAGCATGGCTGGATGGCACTCGTCGCGCTCGGTGTCTGCATCGCCTTCTGGCTCTGGCAGCAGATGCCGCGCTTCGGGCCGATGGCCGAGGTGGAACTCGATTCCACGCGGCATTTCGCCAGCCACATCGGAGCGTTGGGGGAGTTCTTCTGGCGCATGCGACGAGGTTCACTGCTGGTGAAGTCCGCCCGGGATGCCGTGTGGGAACGTGTGCGAGAGAAGCATCCTTCCCTGAACGATGGCAGCCGACAGATGAGCGACCACCTCGCCGAAGAAATCGCCCGTCGCACCGGGCTGCCGGTGAATCGTGTCACCGCCGCGTTCGATGTGGCGCCGCCCGAAAGCGGCCACAACTTCGTCAATCTCATGCGTGACCTTCAAGCCATCCGTCGTGCTCTCTAAACCATCACCCACAAAGCCATGAACCCGATCCTTCCAGAACCTGACGTTTCCAGTCTCTACACGCCGCCGCCTGCGACGTTCACGCCGCCGGCCATGCCGCGCAGCACCACCGTTTTTCAGCAGATCCGCTCAGCGGTGGCCCAGGTGTTTGTCGGGCAGGAGGAGGTTCTGCATCAGGTGCTGGCGGCGCTGCTGGCCGGAGGTCATGTGCTGCTCGAAGGCAAGCCGGGTCTGGGCAAAACCCATCTGGTGCTCGCGCTTTCCCATACGTTTGGCGGCAGCTTTCGGCGCATCCAGTTCACGCCTGACCTGATGCCGTCCGATGTTTGCGGCCACACCTTGTTCGACATGGCCAGCAGCACGTTCCGCGTGCGCCGCGGTCCGGTGTTTGCGAACCTTCTTCTGGCGGACGAGATCAACCGTGCTCCGGCCAAAACACAGTCCGCGCTGCTTGAGGTGATGCAGGAGACGCAGGTGACGATTGATGGCGAGAGCCATGCGCTCGTGCCGCCCTTCATGACCTTCGCGACGCAGAATCCGATCGAGCAGGAGGGCACGTATCCTCTGCCGGAGGCGCAACTCGACCGTTTCCTGCTCAAGGTGCTCATCGACTATCCCGATGTGGCGAATGAGACTTGGGTGGTGAAGGCGGTTTCATCGCGCGCATCGGGCGGTGGGCTTTCGACCTCGAGTGTCCCGCAGGTTTGCTCTCCTGATGACATCATCGCGGCCCAGGAGGAGGCTGCAGCGGTGCAGGCGGTCGAGCAGGTGGTTGATTACGCGGTGAAGATCGTGCGCGCGACGCGACAGCACAGTGCGATTTCTCTCGGTGCCGGAACGCGCGGCGCGATCAGTCTGGTGCGAGTGGCCAAATCGTATGCGCTGCTCGAAGGACGCGGCTACATCACGCCGGCGGACGTGAAACGCGCGGTGCTGCCCGTGCTGCGTCATCGCGTGCAGCTTGCTCCTGAAATCGCCATCAGCGGCCAGAGCGTGGACGACATGCTGAACTCACTGCTCAAGACCATCGAGGCACCCCGCGTCTGATTTTCATGCGTCCGACCGTCCTGCTGCTCAGACTGCTCATCGCCTGGCTTGTGCTGGCGGTGGCCGCGTGTGTCTGGGAGAAGTTTGTACCGCTCTGGCTGGGCGCGGGAGGTCTGCTGCTGCTGATCATGCTGGTGGACGCGTTCACGCTGCCGCGTCGAGGGCGAATCACCGGAGAGCGTTCGTTGCCGGGTCGTTTTGCGCTCGGAGTCGGATCGCAGGTGACGCTGACCGTGACGCACTCGGTGGGACGCACGTTGGATGTGGAGTTGTTCGACGGCATACCGACTGCGGCCGAGGCCGAGGGGCTCCCGCATCGTGTCAGCATCCCATCGGGTGAGTTTGCCGCCATCACGTATGAGGCGCGTTTCGTTCGTCGTGGCCAGCACGTGTTCACTCCCGCGCATGTGCTGGTCAGTTCAGTGATTGGGTTGTGGCGCAACCTTCATTTCGTCGCGGGTGAGAGCCAGACCCGGGCCTATCCGAACTACGAACCCGTGGTGCGCTTTGCGATGCTGGCGATGGCCAACCGCGTGGAGCAGATGGGCATCGTCAAACGCCGCCGCATGGGTGCCTCGCTGGATTTTCATCAACTGCGTGACTACCAGGATGGCGATGTGCTTTCGCGCATCGACTGGAAGGCGACGTCGCGCCGCTCGACGCTCGTCAGTCGTGACTTTGAGGAGACACGCAATCAGACGATTCTTCTCGTGCCCGACTGCGGCCGTCGCATGCGCGCGTTGGACGGAGGTCTCAGTCAGTTTGATCACTGTCTCAATGCGATGCTGTTGATCTCCTTCATTGCGTTGCGCCAAGGGGACGAAGTCGGCGTTGTGGGGTTCGGCGGCGTGCAGCGCTGGCTGCCGCCGGTCAAAGGGGCACACAGCATGCCCAAGCTGCTCAATCATCTCTACAACTACGAGGCCAGCGGCGAACCGAGTGATTTCGTCGAGGCCGCCGAACGTGTGATGACCCTGCAGCGTCGCCGCGCCCTCGTGATCCTTCTCACGAACCTTCGCAGTGAAGACGGTTCCGCCCTTTCCGCCGCCGCCAGCGCCATGCAGCGTCGTCACTTGGTGCTCGCCGCAACTTTGCGCGAGCACGAGCTCGATCAGCGCGCGGATGCTCCGATCGATCACCTGTCTGACGCACTGCAATACGGTGCGCTGACACACTACTTCGGTGAGCGCCGCCGTGTGCTGGAGACCCTGCGCGCGCGGCGCATTCTCACGGTGGACGAATCGGCGCAGATGCTGCCAGTGGCGCTGGCCAACAAGTATCTGGATGTGAAGGCTGGCGGGCTGCTCTGAAGTCGGCGCCACGCAAATGTGGCGCTAGACGCTACGTGTAGCGTTATTTGCGACAAACCTGAGGGACGGGAGGGTGTGGAACGCATGACCAGCCCAACCAGTCATATGTTTCCACCGTATCCGCAGGCGGACCGGCAGAGGCACCAAGCAGCGCTCACGCAGGCTGTGCAGCGTGTCTTTGAAAGTGGCAGCTACATTTTGGGTGGGGAGGTGAAGGCGTTCGAGAGAGAGTTCGCCGCACATCTCGGAGCGAAGCATGTGGTGGGCCTGGCGAGCGGCACGGATGCGATCGAAGTGATGTTGCGGGCCCATGAAATCGGTGTCGGCGACAAGGTTGCGGCGCCTGCCCATGCGCCTTCGGCTGTAGCGGCGGGTGTGAGGCGCAGCGGAGCGGAAGTGGTTTTTGCAGACATCGATTCAGAGACGTTCACGCTTTGTCCGGAATCGCTGGATGCGGTTCTTCGTTCGCCCAAAGGGCGCGGTGTGAAGGCGGTCCTTGCGGTGCATCTTTACGGACATCCAGTGGACTGGAGAAATCTGAAACATGTGGCCAATGAGCATGGTGCCATTCTGCTGGAAGACTGTGCCCAGGCACACGGGGCGTCGTGGCATGGACGTGCGGTCGGAACACTCGGCAGGGCGGCGGCGTTCAGCTTTTATCCCACCAAAAATCTCGCGGCAATCGGGGACGCGGGTGCTGTGGTCACCGACGATGATGAACTGGCCGTGCGGCTGCGCCAGTTGCGCGTGTATGGATGGAAGACCCGGTTCAACAGTGAGATTCCGGGGGTGAACAGCCGGCTCGATGAGCTTCAAGCCGCGGTGCTGCGTGTGAAGTTGGGGGCGCTCACTGAGAGCGTTCACCAGCGGCGCAGACTGGCGGCGGAATACGATTCCCGGCTCGGAGGAAGCGCTGTCGTGAAACCTCCGGTGGTGCGGGGTGGCTGCGAGCACGCCTGCCATCAATACGTGGTGCGCAGTTCGCGCCGGGATGAACTGCTGGCCCATCTGCTGCGCGCCGGTGTGCCGGCGGCAGTGCATTATCAACTGCCCCTGCACCGACAGGCAGCGTTTGGCAGTAATGTGTCGCTTGTGGAAAGCGAGCGGGCCGCGGCCGAGGTGATCTCATTGCCGCTGCATCCCTATTTGTCCGAAGCGGCCTTGGATGCCGTCTGCGACGCCATTGAAACTTTTTGATCATGCAGGCTTCCGAATACAACACCCTCAGAGCAGCCGAGGAACACCACTGGTGGTACCTGGTGCTTCGAGGACTGGTGAGCAGGGCCTTGGTCGGACGGCTGCCTCCGCGTGGATACATTCTGGACGCGGGATGCGGCACCGGTGGCATGCTGGGTTTTTTGCAAAAGGGCATCCGCTGCCTCGATGTGGAAGGCGTCGACGCTTCGGAACTGGCCGTGAATCACTGTCAGCAGCGTGGCCTGAACATGGTGAAACAGGCGCCGGTGGAGCGAATGCCATTTGAAGACGGAGAATTTGATGCGGTCCTCAGCCTGGATGTGCTGTATCACTCGGGAGTGGATGAAGAGAAGGCGCTCAAAGAAATGAGCCGCGTGCTAGGTCCGGGCGGGCTGCTGGTCGTAAATCTGCCGGCTTTTGAATGTCTGCGCGGATCACATGATCTCGCGGTGTGTGGTGCAAGGCGTTACAGGGCGTGTCAGGTGCGGTCGTTGATCGAGCAACATAGTCTCGCGGTCGAAATGATCCACTACTGGAATGCCTGGCTGTTTTCCCCTTTGTTTGTGTGGCGGAAGTTGAGCCGTTTGGGAGAGAAAAAGGAGTCCGAAGTGATGTCGGATCTTCATCAAATGCCCGAGTGGCTGAATCGCATGCTGACCTTTGCGGGCCTGGTCGATGCCTGGCTGTGCCGTGTGTTTCACATCCCTTTTGGTTCGTCGGTTTTCGCCGTGGCGCACAAAGTGAACCCATCAACCGGAGGACTGGACCATGGAAGCAAATGAGAGTTCTCCCGAGGTGAGTTTCGTGGTGCCGTTGTATAACACTGGCAAGGCGCTGCCGCTCCTGTTGGAAGCTTTCCGAACATTGACCCTGACGGAAACATGGGAGCTCGTTCTGGTGGACGATGGCAGTTCGGACGGAACATTTGTCGCTGCCAAGGCTCTGCTGAAAGACTTTCCCGCGCCGGTGACGCTGGTGGAACTGGCGCGGAATTTCGGTGAGCATGCCGCGGTGATCGAGGCCTACCGTCATACGCGCGGGCGCTTCGTGGTCAATGTGGACGACGATCTGCAGAATCCTCTCAGTGAGGCGCTCAAACTGCTGCGGCATCTTCGTGAATCCGGAGCCGAAGTGGTGTACTCCTACTACGCGGATAAGAAACATCACTGGGCGCGCAACCTGGCGAGCTGGGCGGCAAATCGCAGCGCCACCTTTCTCCTCGGGAAGCCACGGGATCTCTACCTGTCGAGCTTCAGGGCGTTGCGTCGCGAACTCGTCGAGCGAATCGTGACTTATCGCGGTCCTTACCCTTACATCGACGGCCTGATTCTCGGTGCCACGAACCGCATCGAGACACTGGAGGTCGAACACGCGGAGCGCGTGGACGGACGAAGCGGTTACACGCCCCGCAAACTGGTCCGTCTGGCGATGAGCCTCCTGTTTGATTTCAGCGTCATGCCGCTGCGCATCGCGAGTTTGCTCGGGGGGCTGCTTTGCGTTCTGGGAGTCTTGATCCTTGCCGAGGTGGTGATCGAAACGCTGTTTGTCGGGCAGCGGCAGCTTGGCTGGGGCTCGTTGATGGGGGCGCTGGCCGTTTTCAGTGGCGCTCAACTGCTGATGCTGGGCATCATTGGTGAGTATGTCGGACGCGCTTTCCTGACCGTCTCCGGCAAGCCGCAGTCGCTGGTGCGCGAGGTCATTCAACATGGGGGACATGCCGCATGATCCACGAAACCTCCATCGAGTCGTGCTCGGTGCGCGGTGTGCGCCTGTATGAACTGCGCCACGTCGTGGATCATGTGCGAGGTCATCTGGCGGCGCTGGAGTTCACCCGTGATCTGCCGTTCGTGCCGCAGCGCATTTTCCTGACCCATGGCATTCCCTCACAGCAGACCCGCGGTGAGCATGCCCATCTCGAGTGCGAGCAGTTTCTTGTCTGCGTCCATGGTGAATGCCATCTGCGGGTGGATGACGGGGAGAAGCGTGAGGAGTTCTGCCTGAACCGCCCGACATTCGGTGTGCTGGTACCGTCGATGGTCTGGGCGGTGGAGCACCTGCACTCATCCGACTCCGTGCTGATGGTGCTGGCCTCGCGTCCCTACGAGGCGGAGGATTACATTCGTGATTACGACAGGTTTCTGGCTATGGTGAACCAACCGAAAGGAACGTCATGAAAGCCAGCACCATCAATGCCGTGTTCCCGCCTGAGTTGGAGAAGGCTCCGCCCGGCCGTCTGCCTGCGCTGACGAGTCTGATGCGCCGCCAGCCGGTCTGGCTTGCCACGGTGTTTCCGGTGCTGCTGACGCTGTTCATGGGCTGGCTGGATGCGATCACCGGCTGGGAGCTGAGCCTGTTCATCTTCTATGCCGTACCGATCGTGCTGGCGGTCTGGTGGGCCGGGACGGTTTCAGGACTCTTCATCACGCTGCTTTGCGGTGTTGTCTGGTGGTTTGCCAATGTGGGCGCCAATCCTTATGAAACGACGCTGGGATACGCCTGGGCGCTGATCAATCGCGAGTTCTACTTCGGGGTCGTGGTGTTCGCTGTCACTGCGGTGCGCAAAAAACATGACGCTGATGCGGCCCAGATTCAGATCCTGGAAGAACGCAGGCGTCTCGAGCAGGACATCGTCGCGGTGAGTGAGCACGAGCAGCAGCGCATCGGGCAAGACCTGCATGACGGTCTGTGCCAGCATCTCGCGGCCATCGGTTGTGCGGCGCGCGTGCTCGCAGAGGACTTGCAGGCCCAGAAAGTGTCCGAGGCGCGTGATGCGGTCATGATTGAAGAGTCGATCCAGCAGGCCGTGTTGGAGGCACGTAATTTGGCGCGAGGCATCTTCCCGGTGCATGTGGACCGCAGCGGCTTGGCGGCGGCACTGATGGATCTGGGCAAGATGATGAGCCGTCTCACAGGCACCGCCATTGTCGTCAAAGACTGCGTGGACGTGCCGGTGGATGCGCCCGAGGTCTCCATGCATCTCTACCGCATCGCCCAGGAAGCCGTGGCCAACGCCGTGAGGCACAGCGGAGCCACGGAGATCACCATCAGCATGAACCTCGCGGACGACGAACTCGAACTCCGGGTGGAAGACAATGGCAAAGGAATGCCGCCCAATTCCAAAAACCGTGGCGAGGGCATGGGCCTGCGCACGATGCGATACCGGGCCCAGGCGCTGCGCGCCAGGCTTGTTGTCGGACAACGTTCCGGTGGCGGGACCCAGGTGTCCTGCATTCTCCAGCTCCAAAACCTCCGACCCCACAACGACCATGAAGACAACTGAAGGAAAATCCGCCAACGGGTACAAGGTGCTCCTCGTCGAGGATCATCCCATGTTCCGCGAACATCTCGGCCAGCTAATCGATCGCGACCTCGGCATGTCCGTCTGTGGCGAGGCGGACAACATCCGTGATGCGATGCGGCTGATCCATGAAACGCAGCCCGACATTGCCAT
Organism: Prosthecobacter sp.; assembly: GCF_020439865.1. Taxonomy (GTDB): domain Bacteria; phylum Verrucomicrobiota; class Verrucomicrobiia; order Verrucomicrobiales; family Verrucomicrobiaceae; genus Prosthecobacter. The sequence continues at coordinate 52,005 of NZ_JAGRPF010000149.1, read as the reverse complement.
CGTGGACATCACCCTGCGAGGGTCCAGCGGCCTGGAACTGCTCAAGGACATCAAGGCACAGGGGCTGGACATCAACGTGCTCGTTCTCTCCATGCATGATGAGGAACTCTACGCCGAGCGTGCCCTGCGCGCAGGTGCCAAGGGTTACATCACCAAGAACGAAGCTTCGACGGAGGTGATCCAGGCCATCCGCTGCGTGATGAAAGGAGAGGTGTATGCGAGCCGGCAGATGACCGCGAAACTGCTCGAACGCATGACTCAGAAGCGGGGAAACTCAGAACTCGCCGGCTTGGAGACGCTTGCCGACCGTGAACTGGAGGTGTTTCAGATGCTTGGCCGTGGGAGGAGCACGCGCGACATCGCCCAGACGCTCAATTTGGGCGAGTCCACGGTCGAAACCTACCGGGCCCGCATCAAGGAGAAACTGCAATTGCGCAGTGCCGCCGAGTTGTACCTGCGCGCCGGTCAGTGGGTGCGGGACCACGGGGCCTGAATCCGGACCGTTGTTGAAAACCGGGCGTCACGCCGCATCCGTGTGACGAGAACAATCAGGTAGTGGTTGGCGCTTCGAGACGTGTGGCACCTCAGGACGCTTCTACGGCTGTTGTTCCCGTGAGATTCCTTCGCGCAACTGAGGCTTTCATACATGGCCTAGGTCATTTTGCCAACAAAAGACCGCGTTGTGGTCGTGGGCGCCACAGGCCTTGTGTCTTGCCTTCAAGGGACGCTTCACGGCACAATCGCTTCGAATTAAATTTAGCCATTGGGAAAACATGTCAAAGCGCCGCCGCAACAAGCACCAAACACCCAATTCTGTGACATCAAGCAGCTCTCACGAGCCTGAAACTGCTGCTCTTGAGCCGGAAGTCATCTTTGCGCGTAGTCAGCCTGAAGCAGCCGGTTCAACTTTGTCTAAGAAGTGGGTTCATGCCATGGTGGCAGTGCTGCTGGCGGGTCTCTGCGCCGGTCTTTATGTCTGGACTGCGGACTTTCCCCTGGCTTTTGATGACCACACTTACCTGAAGGACAATCCCTTTTTCCGTGATGGTGCCAGCTTTGACTACCTGAAGGACTTCAAGGAGTTCGCCAACCGTCCGGCGGTGATGGGTTCAGATCCTGACTATGCGGTAAATGCCATCCTGCGTCCGGTGGCCTATGCCAGCTTCTACCTCAACTACATGCTGGATGACTTCAATCCACGCTGGTTTCGTTTGGTCAACGTCGTCATCCACGCCTTCAATTCGATCCTGGTGTATGCCTTGATAAGCGTGCTGCTGAGATGCGGGGAGAAGACCGCGAGCTTGAAACAGGGCTCGGTGATGTTCATCGCAGCGACTTCGGCGCTCCTTTTTGCGGCGCATCCGCTCGCGGTCGAGTCCGTCACCTACATCGTTCAGCGTTTCACCTCGATGGCGGCGATGTTCTCCCTTCTGAGCCTTTGGCTGTATTTCCTGTCCCTGTCGGCCTCGTCGCGCGCCGGTGTGTGGCTCTTGCGTGGCGGTTCGGTGGTGGCGGTTTTATTGGCGATGCAGACCAAGGAGAACGGCTTCATGGTGCCGCTGCTGGCGCTGATGCTGGACTGGCTGGTGCGGGGAACCAAGCTGCGCCCGGCGGTGATGCGGGCGCTGCCGCTGCTGCTTTGCATGCCGCTTATTCCGATCCTGGTGTTTGCCACCGCGGCGGCACAGCAAGGAGGTCTGGATGTTCATGCGGCGATGAACATCGTGAACTCCCGGGACGCGCCGCTGAACCACTGGCACTACATCGTGACCGAAATCACGGTGGTGGCTCATTATCTGAGGCTGTTTGTCTGGCCCACCGGCCTCAACATCGATCCCGAGTGGCCCCAATACGAATCGCTCGTGCAGGGGCCCGTTCTGATCGCGCTGGCCTTCCTCACCGCATTCATCGGCTCGGCCTGGTATCTGTTCCGGCGGTTCCGCGGAGACGTTCGCGTGGTGCTGGGCTTTGCGTGCGTGGTCTGGTTTTTTGCCACCGTGTTCGTGTCCTCGGGAATGGTCCCTCTTCCTGACTTCGTGGCGGAGCACCGCTCCTACATGCCCTCCATCGGCATCTTCATTCTCATCGCTTGTCTGCTGGACTTGCTGAGGAGTGCGAATGTGCGCTTCAAGCTGCACCGTGCGGCTGTTCCTACCGTGGCCGGACTTTGCGTGGTGGCTCTTTCCTGGGCCACCTGCGTGCGCAACGAGGTCTGGCGCACCCGGGAGAGCCTGTGGGAGGACACCGTGGCCAAGAGCCCAGGCAAGTATCGCACCTGGGGAAATCTGGGTGCGGCCTATTCGGACTCCGGAAAGGATGAGAAGGCCGTGAAGTGCTTTCAGGAAGCGCTCAAGGTCGAGCCGCGTTTTCAAAACGGGCTGCTCAATCTCTCCAACTCTCTTCTTCGTCTGAACAGGCCCAAGGAGTCCCTCGACACTACCATCGAGCTCATCAAACTGGACCAGACCGCGGCCTCCAAGCCGCCGGTGGCCTTCACCCTCGGCCTCGGGCTCGCAGGCGTGGGCCGCTATGACGACGCTGTCTCTGTGTTCCGATCGATCATTGAAGCGGCTCCCGATGACCCCCAGACGCGCAAGGCGCTGGCTCTGGTTTACATGCAGACGGGCCTGCCGCACCGTGCGCTCGATCATCTGCATCACGCTGCCAGCGTTCTGCCCGAAGACCCGCAGCTGAAAGAGATGATCATCGCCGCCGAGACGGCATTGGCGCAGAAACGCGGAGGCCGCTGATTGCGGCGATCAAAGCTCGAACAGATGCAGCGGTGACGTGTTCGTCTTGTAGCTGCCGTCCTTGGCGAGTGACTTGCCATTGCCGTTGCTGTCGCGGTTCGTTGAAGTCACGATGAAATGTTTTCCGTCGGGATGCAGCGCCAGCGCGTGGCAGTTGGCCATTTTCTTGTTCTCGTGAAACGCTTCCTTCTCCGCGGGATCGACGAGGAACAACTGCCCGCTGCCGGGTGTGCCGGCACTCACGGCCATCAGGCATCCTGATGGATGCTGTACGAGATCCTGCACATAGCCTTCCTTGTTCGTGCCATGCGTGACGGTCTTGCTGAGCTTGCCCGTGGCAGTGTCGAAGAACAGGATCGTCGGGATGCTTTGCGGCGTCGCGCCGTTCTGTGGAGTCGTGCCGGCGGCGAGCAGGGTCTTGCCTTCATCGATGTGCATCAGCACGCGCAGGCCGCCGAGATCCTGGATGCGGTCGAGCTTATAGAGCGCCGAGCCGTCGAAGGACTTCTGCTTCTTCTTCAAATTCAAATCCCATGTCTCGATCCGCCCGCGCATGTCGCCGAACGTGATGCCATCGCTCATCGTCAGCGCATAGACGTCCTCTTCGGCGTGATGCTCGACTAGTTTCTTGCCGGTGGCGGCATCCCAAACGCGCACGAATCCATCTTTGCCGCAGGTCGCGATGCGGCTGCCAACATTTGAAACTGCAATCTGCCGCAACCATCCGTCGTGCGCTGTTTCATTCCGCCACAACGCCTTCTCGCCTTCGAAGCAGGCGAGTTGTCCCCATGAGTCCGCAGCGAACAGGATGGGCTTTGCTGGATGAAACACCAATGCTGTGGTGTAGCCGTGAAAGCCATTCAGCGAGGGCTGGGGAGTCAAATCTTTGCCATCGAACGACCAGCGCCGCACCGCGGGCTCGTAACCGGCCGCCGCGAGCATGGAACCATCCGCGCTGAATCTCGCCGCGCTGATCTGGCGCTCGGATTTGAATTCGGCGATCTGTTTGGGCTCCAGTTTCATCACGCCAGCGCCTCCTTGATTTGCATCATCTCGTCGTGCGCGATCGGCAGCGGCTGTCCTGCGTTGTCGAACTCCGTGTGGTGCGAGTCGATGCCCAGCGCCTGATACCAGGTGTGGAAGGCGGCGCCGATGTCGTAAGGTTGCGACTTCACCTCGGTGCCGCGTTCGTTTGTCTCGCCGATGACCAGTCCATGCTTCACGCCGTGGCCTGCCATCGCGATGCTCCACGCCTCCGGCCAGTGATCGCGGCCCACATGGCCGTTGATGCGCGGTGTGCGGCCGAACTCGCTCAGGCAGATGACGAGCGTCGTCTTCAGCAGTCCGCTGGCTTCGAGATCCTCAAGCATTGCGCTGAAGGCCTGGTCGAACTTCGGGATCATTGTCGTTTGCGAATTGAAGTGATCGCCGTGCGTGTCCCAGCCATAGCTCGTCACTTTGACGAAACGCACTCCGGCCTCCAGCATCTGCCGCGCCACAAGCATGTGCTGGCCGAAATCATGCCGTCCATAGCGTTCGCGATCACGTTCAGGCAGCTTCGTGGTGTCAAAGATGTCGGCGCGTGCCATGAGCTTCTCCGCCATGTCAAAGACGGACGCATTCGCCTCCACGACGCGCTTGTCGCGTTTCGCGGCGAAGCGTTTGTCGAGCATCGTCCGCAGTTCGGTGCGCGCTGCGTTCTGCTCGGCGGTGATGTCGGGATGGCGCAGCAGATTGTCCGGTGGTTTGCCGTCGCCGAAGGCGAGGGAGCCGTATTTTGGCCCGAGGAAGCCTGCGTCTTCCGCGCGGAAGCCGCCGCTGCCCGGCTTGATCCACACATAAGGCGGCAGTCCGCTCGCGCCCGGTCCCAGCAGCTTCGCCACACCCGCGCCGAAGTGCGGATACGGCACGCCGCGGTTCTTTGGATCGCCGCGCTGGATGCGGTCCACGCCGGAGGAGTGTGCGTTGTCCTTCGTGCACATGCTGCGCACCACGCAGAGTTTGTGCGCCTGCTTGGCGAGCTTCGGCATTAGCTCGCAGAAGTGAACACCCGGCACGCTCGTCTTGATGCTGCGGAAAGGGCCGCCGAACTCCGTGTTCGGTTTCGGATCCCATGACTCTAGCTGCGACAGTCCGCCGTCGAGCCACACAAAGAGCACCTGCTTGTCCTTCTGCCGCATCGCCTCTGCGAGCACCGGCGACGCCAGCAGGCTCAGCCCACCGCCGAGAAAGGCCCGACGTGAAAGGCTGTGCTCACGAGGTGTGCAAAGGGGATTCATGATTGAAATGACGAATGGCGAATGCGGAATGCCGAATGGTCAGTGATTCACGAAGAATTCGGTCGAGCTGAGCAGGGCCCATGCATAATCGCTCAAAGCCTGCGCCTTGTTGTCAGCGTGCTTCGCCAGCCATGCGGCGAGTTCTGCTTTTTCGTCAGCATCCGGAAGGCGGGTGAGGACGGTGAGATAGAGATCGTCGGCGGGATCGCTTTGCTTCGAGAGTTGGTCGATCAAATTGCCTTCACGCGGTTTGAGCGCCCACTGCACGTGGTCGCTGTTGCGCAGGAACAGCGCGCTGCGCAGCGAGGGATTGGCGGCGAGCTCGGGTTCCTTTGCCGGATTCGCCAGCGCGGCGGCGAAGGCTTTTTCGAAATCGGCGAGGCTGTACTTCTGCGCATCGACGGCCGCGTCGGGTTTCTTGTTCTTCTCGAGGCGTTCGCGCTCGCCCGTGGCGGCGAGGAAGGCGCGCAGTTGCTGCTCGGCGATGAGATGGCGCTGCGTGGCACCGGCGCGCTGGTAATGTTTCGTCAGCGCGATCTCGCGGATGAGCCAGCGCAGGTCGAAATGATGCGCGGTGAGCTCCTTGCCGAGGAGTTCGAGCAACTCCGGATGGCTCGGCGGATTCTCGGTGTGGTGCAGATCGAGCGGCTCGACGATGCCCTTGCCGTTGAGCAGCCACCACACGCGGTTGGCGATGTTCTTCGCAAACAGCGCGTTCTCCGGCGCAGGCACGCGCTGGGCGATCTCGCGCAGCGGGCTGAACTTCGGCTGGCCCACTTCCTTCGTCTTGCGGTCCGGTTTGACGAGCCATCCGTCATCGCCGGTCGAGACTGGAATCATCACCTCCTCGCCAAACGGGATGCGCGGCGCCGTCTGCTCCTTCTTGTCGGTGAACACGGAGACGAACTCATACTTCGCCGCGATGAGTCCTTCGCTCACCCACGGTGTCTTGTGCTTGTCGTCCACCGGCTGGAGCTTGAGGTTTTGATACACGGTGTAGAGGCCGTTGAAGTCGATCTGCTTGTAGTCCGTCACGCTCAGGTGCCGGTGGCACTGGCAGCATTGCAAATCGATGCCCATGAACATGCGCCCCACGTCGCGTGTGAGGCCCGGATAGTCGGTGTCCTGCTGCCCCACCTTCTCCAGGCGGCGTGTGATGAAGTAGCCCGCGCCGCGCTGCTGTTCGTTGAGGAAATCTGGTGCCAGCATCTCGCGCACCATCGCGTCCCAGGGCTTGTTCGTCTTGAAGCTCTCCACCAGCCATGTCTTCCACGCTTCATTCTCACCGCGGCGTTCCATCAGCATCACATGAAACGCCTCCGCCATGCGCTCCGCGAAGCGCGGCGCGTCGATGAGCCGGTCGATCAAGCGTGACCGTTTATCTGCCGACTTGTCCGCTAGAAAAGACAGCGCCTCTTCCGCAGTCGGGATGCCACCGTCAAAGTCCAGCCACACGCGGCGCAGCAACTCCGCATCATCCGCGGGCGCTGCCTTTTCGCTCTTCGACAACAGCGCATCGATTTTCGGAGCCAGCTTCGCCTCCTCCGCCAGTGCGGCGGAAGTAATGGCCAGAAGACAAACAACCAGGCGTTGCATGCAGTCGGTACGGTTGGCCCGAACCTCCTTTTACAGGCGTCGGATTGGGACTTCAATAATACTTCACCAGCCCGTCCTTCCACAGCGGCTTGAGCTGATCGGCTTTGGCGTCGATGAGGGTGGTGCCGTTGTGGGAGATGTAGAGGTAGGGGTCGCGGGTGGCTTCGCCGATGATGACGAGGCCGGCGGCTTCGGCGGCGGCGACGTTTTCAGGGGCGATCTCGACGAGGATGCGGCCGGGTGTCTCGCCGAAGAGGAGTTCGGCGGTGGTGAGGCCGCTGGCGGCGGGCATCTTGTCCGTGGCGATGCGGAGGCCGGCTTTGCCGCTGAAGGTCATTTCGGCGAGCGCGACGGCGAGGCCGCCTTCACCGATGTCGTGAGCACTGAGCACGGCGCCCTGTTTGACGAGATCGAAGTAGCGGCGATACGCGGCCATGCTTTCGGCTTCGTCGAAGGACGGACCGGCGTCCATGCCGATGCCCTGGGTGTATTTGGCGACGATGCTGCCGCGCAGACCGGTGCTGGCCTTGCCAAGGATGGCGATCTTGCTGCCGACGTGGCGCAGGGAGGCGCCGACGACGTGCTTCGCATCTTCCACGATGCCGAAGCCGCTGAGCAGAAGCGTGACGGGGATGGAGACGGGGCCTTCGTCGGTGACGAAGTAGTTGTAAAAGCTGTCCTTGCCGGAGACGAAGGGAGCGCCATAGGCGAGGGCGGCCTTGGCCATGCCCTTGGTGCATTCGACGAGGGCGCCGAGCTCGCGCTCGTTGTCGGGATTGCCCATGCAGAAGTTGTCGAGGATGGCGATGCGGTCGGGATTCGACCCCATGGCGACGAGCTGGCGCACGCACTCATCGACGACGGCGCGGCCCATGAGATGCGGGTCGGTTTTGCCCCACTCGGGAAGCAAGGCGCAGGCGAGGGAGACAAGCTGGTTGCTGTTGTCCACGCGAATGACGCTGCCGTCCTGTGGCGCGTCACCGGCGGCACCGGCGAGCGGCTTGAGGACGGTGTTGCCCTGCACTTCGTGGTCGTATTCGCGGATGACGGGTTCGCGGGAGACGATGGAGAAGTCAGAGAGCAGGGTCTTGAGCGTGTCAGTCCACGACTCGGGACGCACGGGCACGGTGGGCTTCACATCGGCAGGCGCACGCCACTTGGCACGCATCTCACGGCGCGGGGCCTCGTGTAGCGCGGCGACGTGCATGTCGCACACGGTGGTGCCGTGGTGCATGACCTTGAGGCGCTGCGAGCCGTCGGCCTTCGCGAGCACGCAGAGTTCGGTCTGATAAATCGCGGCGAGCTCGTGCATCGCCTCGAGATCTTTTTCCTCGATGGCGATGACCATGCGCTCCTGGGATTCGCTGATGAAGACCTGCCAGCTTTCGAGATCGGGGGCTTTGAGCGGTGCATTTTCCAGCCACACTTCGCCGCCAGTCTCGCGCAGCATTTCACCCGCAGCGGAACTGAAACCACCCGCCCCGCAGTCAGTGACGAATTGAATGAGGCCCTTCTCTCGTGCGGCGAGCACGAAATCGGCGGCTTTCTTTTCTTCGATGGGATTGCCGATCTGCACGGCGGTCTGGTCTTCCTCGTGCGAGTCGGTGGTGAGCTCGGCGGAAGAGAAGGTGGCGCCTTTGAGGCCGTCCTTGCCGGTGCGGCCGCCCGCAGCGATGAGCAGATGGCCGGGCTTCACTTCCTTGGCGATGTCCTTGATCGGGATGATGCCGGCGGTGCCGCAGAAGACGAGGGGATTGTAGATGAAGGTGTCGTCGAACTGGATCGCGCCGTTCACCGTGGGGATGCCCATGCGGTTGCCGTAGTCGCGCACGCCGCGAACGACACCGCGCATGACGCCGAGCGGATGGATGACGTCCTTGGCCTTGATGTCTTCCTGCTCGATATCGGGCGGGCCGAAGCAGAACACGTCGATGGAGGCGACCGGCTTCGCGCCTTTGCCTGCGCCGAGGATGTCGCGGATCACGCCGCCGAGGCCGGTGTTCGCACCTGCGTAGGGCTCGATGGCGCTGGGGTGGTTGTGCGTCTCCACTTTGAGGCAGACGGCCTTGTCGTCGTCGAGCTTCACGAAGCCCGCGTTGTCCTCGAAGGCGCTGAGCACGAAGTCGGGCTTTGTTTTGCAGATCTCCTCGGTGACGTTGCGGATGTAGGTCTTGAAGAGGCCGTCCACGACCTCCTGCTGGCCGTTGAGCGTGTGATAAATCTTCGCGCCGAAGATGCGGTGCTTGCAGTGCTCGCTCCAGGTCTGGGCGACGACTTCCATCTCGACGTCCGTGGGATCGCGGCCCTCGTCCTGGAAGATCTTCTGCACGGCGAGCATGTCCGCTTTGGAAAGCGAGAGCTTCATGCGCTTCGAGAGGTCAAGAAGCTGGTCGGCGGTGAGGTCGCGGAGGGGGATGGTGCGGAAGACGGCTTGGGACATGGGGAACCTCTGCTTATGCCAAGCGGGGGCTCGTGGTCAACGCCGGAGGGGGAGGAAAATGGGGCGGTGGAGGGTGGACGACGGATAGCCGCTGGTGTGAAACGGTTGCTGTTCTTCCCGTGCCCGCTTTTATCCTGTGTCATGGCAACCATCGCAGTTCTCGGCACTCTCGACACCAAAGGTCACGAACACGCCTACGTGGCGGACATTATCCGCGCCCGCGGCCATCAGACGCTCCTCATCGACACCGGCAGCGGTGAAGCGCCGCAGGTGAAGCCGGATGTGACGCGGGAAGAGGTTGCGGCGGCCGGGGATGTCGATCTGGCAGGCATCATCGAGCGCAAAGACCGTGGCGAGGCCGTGACGGCGATGGCGGGCGCGGCGGCGAAGTATCTCTCGGCCCTGGTCGAAGGCGGCAAGGTGCAGGGCGTCATCTCGCTCGGCGGCGGTGGCGGCACGGCGATCGGCTCCGCGGCGATGCGTGCGCTGCCGGTCGGGTTTCCGAAGGTGATGGTCTCGACGCTGGCCGCTGGCAATGTGGCCCCGTATGTCGGCACGAAGGATATTGTGATGTTTCCGAGCATCGTCGATGTCAGCGGCATCAACCGCATTTCCCGTGTGCTGCTCGCCCGCGCCGCCGGTGCGATTTGCGGCATGGTGGAAACAGAGGTGCCTGCCGGCGATGACAAGCCGCTGATCGCCGCCTCGATGTTCGGCAACACGACGGAGTGCGTGAACATGGCGAAGCAGATCCTCGAAGATGCTGGCTACGAAGTGCTCGTCTTCCACGCCACGGGAACCGGCGGCAAAATCATGGAGTCGCTCATCGAAAGCGGCATGTTCGCGGGCGTTCTCGATGTCACGACGACCGAGTGGGCCGATGAACTCGTCGGCGGCATCCTCGGTGCCGGGCCAACGCGCCTCGATGCGGCGGCAAAGGCGGGCATTCCTGCGATCATCACGCCCGGCTGTCTCGACATGGTCAACTTCGGCGAACGGGCGACCGTTCCGGCGAAGTTCGAAGGCCGCACCTTCTACATCCACAACCCCCAGGTCACGCTCATGCGCACCAATGCCGAAGAGTGCGCCGAACTCGGCCGCATCCTCGCGGAGAAGGCGAACGCGTACCGTGGACCCGTGACCGTGCTGATTCCGCGGAAGGCGATCAGCATCATCAGCGCCGAAGGGAAGCCGTTTCACGACGCCGAGGCCGACGCCGCGCTCTTTGACGCGATCAAACATCATCTGCGTGTGGACATCCCGCTGGTGGTCATGGATTGCGAAATCAACGCGCCCGAGTTCGCGACGGCGTGCGCGAAGGCGCTGCTTGAGAGCTTGCCAGCACGGTGATTGAGGCCACCTTGGCGGCCTCATGAACTATCCGCTCTCTTTTCGCTTCAAGCTGATCGCTCTCGCACCGCAGATCTATGTGACGGATTCCACCGGGAGGACGATTTGTTACGTGAAGCAGAAGCTGCTGCGTCTGCGTGAGAAGGTGGAGGTCTTCACCGATGACACGATGCAGCAGCTCGTGGCGACGATCGAGGCGGACCGCATCATCGACTGGTCGGCACGTTACACCTTCAAGTCGCCCACGGGCGAGGTGCTCGGCGCCGTCGGACGGCGAGGCATGAAGTCCCTCTGGCGTGCGCATTACGATGTCTTCGCGCCGGGCGCGCAGTCACCGACGTTTGCGATTCAGGAGGAGAATCCCTGGGTCAAGCTGCTGGATGGCATCGTGAGCGGCATTCCCATCCTCGGGGCGTTTTCCGGCTACATGCTGCATCCGAGCTACATCGCGAGCCGGGTGGGCGCCGACAGTCCCGTGATGCGTTTGACGAAGCAGCCGGCCTTCTTTGAAGGAGTCTTCAAACTGGAGCCCACCGGCGAGGCTAGCGAAGGCGAGCAGATGGCCCTCATGCTGTCCTACCTCATGATGAACCTGCTTGAGCGGGCGAGGGGGTAAACAGGAGGGCAAGGTTGCCTGGCTTCGCCATCCCTTCGGGCAGCCTGCGGCTGGCTATCTCCGCTGCGCTTCGGTTCCTGCCTTGCCGAATTCGGCAACGCAGGAGCGTTGCCCTCCAACATAGAATCACTTCGGCAGGCTCTCCATCATCGCAGCGGGAAGCTCCACCGCCTTCTGCCGGCTGGAAGTGCCGCGCAGCAAGGTGATCTGGCCTTTGGGACAGCCGAGAGACTTGGCGAGGAAGCTGATCAGCTCCGTGTTGGCTTTGCCATCGACAGGCGGGGCGGCGAGTTTCACGAGAAGAACGGGGCGGCCTTTTTCATCAGCGGTCCAGCCGGCGAACTCGGACTTCTTCGCGTTCGGTGTGACACGAACGGCGAGCTGGGCGCGGTCGTTGCTGGCGGCCATGATCAGACGAGTTTCAAACGCTTGCGCATGAGCCACTCGACGGTGAGCAGCAGGATCGCCGCGCCGAACCACCACCAGCTGCTCCACAGGATGGTCTCCTGCGTGATGACCTGCTTGCGGTCGAGTGTTTGCAGAAGGTTCGGCAGATCGGTGGCAGCCTGTTCTTCGCGCAGGAAACGTCCGCCGCTGTTGACGGCCATGGCTTCGAGCAGCGTGCGGTTCATCGTGAGCATTGCCCACTCGGGATTGCCGGTGTCGGAGACGTGCAGCGAGAGGCGTGCGTCGCTGCGCGGAGCGCTGGGACCTTCGGCGACAGTGATCTCGTAGGTGCCGGCTTTGAGCGGCGGAGTGAGCGCACGATAGACGCCGACATGCGTGGGATCGGCCTCAAGCTGCAGCGTGGCGACATCGTTGCCGTCATGAAGCAGGTAGGCACGTGGCTGCGCGTCGGTGATGATGTCGCCCTTGTCATTGCGGACGCGCACGCGGATCTCGGAGGCTTCGCCGGGCGCGTAACGCAGACGGTCGGTGCCGACGGAGAGCTTCTTCTGATCGATCTGAAACGGCGGCGCGGCGATCCAGGCGCCGAGCTGCATCCACAAACGCTGATGATACAAATCCGCGACCTGAAAGCGCCAGCGCCAGAGTTCATCGGTGCCGAGGTAGAGCACGGCACCGGCGCCGACCTGGCGGAATACGAGGACGGGCTGCTGCGCGGTGGCGAGCGTGACGGCGGCGGGCAGAGGTTCGACATTCGAATGCCAGTTCACCTTTGGCAGCGTGGGCCAGAGCGCGGCGTTGGCGCTGGGGCTGTCGCTCAGCCGCAGAGCGTCAAAGCGCTGGCCGTCGGTGGTGAGCTGGATGCTCGAGGCTTGAGGCTTGCCGCCAGATCCGATGAAGCGTACGGGGATGAGCGGCGCGGTGCGGCCGTTCGCCCATTCGTGCAATTTGCCGCGCTGTCCATCGATCAGGATGAGACCGCCGCCGCGCTTTTCGACGAACTCGACGATCCAGTCGAGGCTCTCGGCTTTGAAGCGGCTCAAGGCGGCATCGCCGAGGATGATGAGATCGTAGCTGAGCAGGTCGTCGCGTGTTTTGGGGAAGCTCTTTTGCAGACTGCCGTTGGCGGCGTTGTCGGCCATGTCATCGAAGATGAGTGTGGCCTGCCAGCGATCATCGCGGTCGAAGTGATTGTGAATGTAGCGCGTTTCCCAGCGCGGACGGCCGTCGAGGATGAGCACCTTGCGCTTCTTGTCGAGAAGGTGAATAGCGAGTTCGCGGACGTTGTTGGAGCGTGTCTTTTCAAGCGAGGCACGATCACCACTGGCGGAGATCTGGATTTTCACGCTGCGCAACGTCTTGTCCCTCTGGCCCGGCGCGGGCGGCGGCAGTTCGGTGACCGGGAAGATGAAGTCGAAACCCTTTTCGCCTTTGCCATCGGTGACGAAGTCTTTTTTCCACAGCACCTTGCCCTGGCTTTCGATGCGTACGCTGGCGGGAACGCCGTCGGGCATGCTGTCGTTGACGGTGATGCGGCCCTGGAAGTTCTCCTTTGAGAAAACGGACTCCGGAGCGGAGACGCCGAGCAGCGCGAGATCCGGCGGCGGAATCTCTGTGCCGAAGCCGATGGTGAAAATGGAAGTGCCGCTGGTTTTGAGCGCGGTGCTAAACTCTTCGGGGGAGCCGGTCGAGTTGTGCTGGCCGTCGGAGAGCACAACGAGCGCTGTGCCGGGCGTGACAGGCCCAAGCGCGGCGCGAAGCGTCTGATCGAGATTGGTGATCGGCGACGTGGCGGGCAGTTCAAAGCTCGCGGGCATTTCGCCCGAGGTGTCTTTGCCGCCCTGTCGATACCACCAGAGCCGCTGTGTGTTCATGCCGCGCAGGGCGACGAGTTCGACGTCCTGAGTTTCGGCGAGTTTTTTGAGCAGCGGCGTGGCTCCTTTGAGCAGGAGATCTTCGGCGCGATGAAAGCGTGACTTCGAAGCGCCCGCAGACTTGTCTGCGGTTTCGTCCGTGAGCTGCATGCTCGCCGAGCTGTCCACCGCGATGACGACGCGGCCAAGCTGGCGCAACGTGGTGACGTGACGCAGGACCGGACCGGCGAGCGCGATTACGAGAATGAAAACGGCCAGCGAACGCAAAAGGGCCGGAACCTGGGCGAATCGACTCGTGACAAACTTCAGCTCACGCCGATACAGCCACGCCATGAGTCCCGCGAGACCGAACGCAAGCAGGATCACCGGGAGCGGCGGATAGCCGCCGGTGAAGCGCAGGGTGGTTTCGGTTTGGGGGGACATGAAGAAAACGGACTCAGCCTTTGGCGATGCGTTGTTGAAGGAGGACTTCGAAGAAGAGGAGACCGAGCAGGGCGATCAGGAGCGGCTGCCAGAGTTCGCTGCCGTGGCGGCGGGTGCGGTCGAGGGCCTGATAGGCGGGAAGGGTGTCGGCGAAGGCGGCGTCGTGACGCTGGGCGATCTTCTGAATGTCGGCGACAGGCAGGGCTTTGAGATCGGATTCGGAACCATCGACGTTGAAGGCCAGAAGCATGGTCTTTTCCGTGCCGGTCTTTTGCAGTTGGAAGATGCCGGGCTGGGTGATGGGAGGACTTTGCACGAAGACGGCATCACCCTCCTTGGCGGACTTGAGCGTTTGCGTCTGGCCGGTGGGATCGCGCAGCGTGAATTCAGCGCCCAGTTCCGCCGGTTCGAGAGGCAGGCGGATGTTGGAACCGACAATCTGCCATGCGGGTGCGCTGCCTTCGGTCGCGAGGTAGGTGGTGAGCCGCTGCATGAGCGGCACGAAAAAGGGCTGCAGCGGAAGATTGCTCCACTCGGCATTAGCCGTGGTGGCGACGGCGATGACGCGTCCGCGGCCGTGCTTCTTCTCGACCATCAGAGGCACGTTGCGGTCGAGGTTGAAGATGCGCTGGGTTTGATCTCCCTGCGGCGTGAACTCAAACCAATGGCGGAATTCGGCGTCCTGCAGGCGGCCGCCACGCGCGTCATTGAAGTAAAGCGCCGCAGGATGCGTGAAGCGCTGCATGAGGATGCGGGCGGGAAGCGAATCAGAATCGGCGCGCGCCTGGCCTTTGATGAGGGAAGGGTAGGGGCCTTCGCCTTTGCGGTAGAATTCGCGGTTGTACCAATCGAGATCGCATTCGGGGCCCGAGAAGACGAGCAAGCCGCCGCCGTCTTTGACGAAGCGGTCGATGTCACTTATCGCGCGCCCTTGCAGTCGCTGCACATCGGCCATGATGATAACCTCCTGTTGGCGGAGATCGTCGTCGCGCATTTTGCGAAGGTCGATTTTCTTGGTGCGGATGAGGTCTTTGAGCGTGGCGGCTGCGGAAGTGTGCGGCGTGAGGGCGATCTCGAGGAAGTCGGTCGCCCCACTGAGCGGTTCTTTGCCGGGATTGCCGTCGATGAGCAAAACGTTGAGCTGATTGCGCACCTGCACGATGGAGTGGAAGGCGTTGTCGTCCGTGAAGCTGTCGCCTTCGAGACGAACGGAGAGGGAATGATCGCCCACCTTGTCGAAGGCATGCGTGAAGGAGAGAACGGCCTCGCCTTCGGGAGCGAGAGAGACGCGCGCGGTGCGCAGGCGTGCGCCGTCGGCTTCGAGATGCACGGCGACATCCTGCCAGGGGCGTTTGCCATGATTCTTGATGCGCACCCGCAGGCCGATGGGCTGCGATTCGGCGGCGACAAGCGCGGAGATGTCGGCGCTGGCAATGCTGAGGTTCTCCGCGAGGTCGCTGCCGACGCGGAAGAAGGTGATCTGCGGTTTGGGTTCCTGTTTGGAAAGTGTGTCGAGCCCAGGCAGCGCGGCACCATCGGCGATGGACTTCCAGTCGGCTTCCTGGAAGTCGGAAACGATGACGACTTCGCGCGCAGCATTCGGAGCGTCCTTCAGTGCCGACGTCGCGGCCTGAAAGGCGTCATTTGCCGACAGAGGTCCGGACATCGAAGGCACCTCGCTGAGCTGCTTTGGCACGAGGTCGAGCGCGGTCGTTGCCTGATCGAGCAGCTTGCGTGGAGAACCGCCTGAGAGAATGACCTGCGCACTGGAACCGTTCGGCAGATCACCGAGCATCGTTTGCATGTCCTGCCGCGCCTGTTCCATGACGGTGCCGCCGGGAAGCGACGTTTGTGCAGCCGGAGCTCGCATGGAAAACGAATCGTCCAGCATGACGACGAGCGATGAACTGCCGAGTCCGAGCGAGCGTAGCGCCGTGAGCACCGGACGTGCAAGACAGAGGGCCAGCACGATGGGAATGGCGATGCGTGTGAGCAGTAGCAGGAGCTGCTCGATCTTCATCTTGCGCTTCCGCTGACGGATCACCTCGTGAAGCAGATGCATCGCTCCCCAGCGCACGGTGACGACCTTCCGCTTGTTCAACAAGTGGATGATCAGCGGAATCAAAAAAGCCGCTGCGCCTGCGAGGAGGATGGCATTGAGGAAACTCATCGCATTCTCAAAGCCAGATAGCTGCGAAGGGCCGCAGAGTGAGATTCGTCGGTGGGCAGGCTCAGGTAGTCGACCTGATGTTTGCGGAAGCCTTCCTTGAGCTGCTCGGCAAAGTTCTTCTGAACCTCGATATAGCGCTGCCGGATCGTGGCGGGATCGAGGAGGAGAAAGTCGTCGTCGTCTTCGAGGTTTTCAAAGCGCGCCCAGTTGCCGAAGGGGAAATCGATTTCATCGCGATCCCAGAGCTGGAGGGCGATGACTTCATGGCCTTTTTTGCGCAACACGCCGATCGACTGCAGGAGGGCAGCGGGATCGTCGAAGAAATCGCTGATCAGGATCACGAGACCTCGGCGCTTGAGGCGCTGGGCGAGAGATTCGATGACGGGTGCGAGGCTAGTGTCCTTGCCGGGCGTGATTTTGACCATCGCTTCCAGCAGGAGATGCAGGTGCGTGATCTTGGTGCGGCAGGGAATGATGTCGCGCACCTTGGAGTCAAAGGTGACGAGGCCGACGGCGTCCTGCTGGCTCATGAGCAAGTAGGCGAGCGATGCGGCGAGCTTGCGCGCGTAGTCGAACTTCAGAACGCCTTTCTGGCCGCGGTAGTTCATGCTGCCGCTGGCATCGAGAACGATGGTGGCGCGCAGATTCGTCTCCTCGTCGTATTCGCGGATGTAAAAGCGGTCGCTGCGGCCGAAGACCTTCCAGTCGAGGCGCCGGATTTCGTCACCCTGCACATAGGGCCGGTGCTGGCGGAACTCGACGCTGAAGCCTTTGTGCGGTGAGGCGTGATGGCCTGTGGTGAATCCCTCGACCACGGTGCGCGCGAAGAGCTGCAGATGCTGCAGGCTGGTGATGTCTTCGGCGTGAAGGATGTCGGAGAGCGTGGCCACGGGAGAAAGTGAGATTCAGGGAAAGACCGGCGACCACCTGAACTGCTTGGGCGCTGATCTTTTGACGGTGACTCAGAGCACTCGCGTTTCGCTCTTCTTCGTCTGCTTGATGATCTCGGCGATGATCTGATCCACCGAGATGCCTTCGGCTTCGGCGTGGAAGGTCGGCACCAGACGATGACGCAGGGCAGGAGTCGCGAGGGCTTCGATGTCGTCGGTGGTGACGTGGGTGCGACCTTGGAGGAGGGCGCGGACTTTGCCAGCGAGGACGAGCATCTGGCTGGCACGCGGACCTGCGCCCCAACTGAGCATGCTCTTCACGTATTCAGAAGCCGTCGGCTCGTTCGGGCGTGTGGCGCGGACGAGATCGAGGACGAAGTCGATCACATGATCGGGCACGGGAACCTTGCGGGCGAGTTGCTGGGCGGCCTGAAGGTCTTCAGCGGTGAGCACAGCGTCGATGTCCTGGGACTCGCTGCCCGTGGTGCGATTCACGATCTCGCGTTCGTCGTCGCGGGAAGGATAGTCTACTTTGATGAGGAAAAGGAAGCGGTCCTTTTGCGCTTCGGGCAGGGGATAGGTTCCTTCCTGCTCGATGGGGTTCTGCGTGGCGAGCACGAAGAAGGGCTTCGGCAGTTCGAAGGTTTCCTGACCGACGGTGACGTGCTTTTCCTGCATCGCCTCAAGCAGAGCAGCCTGAGTCTTGGGCGGCGTGCGGTTGATTTCGTCGGCGAGGATGATCTGCGAGAAAATGGGGCCGGACTGGAAGGTGAGTTTGCGACGGCCGGTCTCGGCGTCTTCCTGAATGATCTCTGTGCCGGTGATGTCCGCGGGCATCAGGTCGGGCGTGAACTGAATGCGGCGGAAGCTCAGATGCATCGCATCGGCGAGCGATTTGACGAGCAGCGTCTTGGCCAGACCGGGAACCCCTTCGAGCAAGCTGTGACCTCCGGCGGCAAGTGCGATGAAGAGCTGTTCGATGACCGTTTCCTGTCCGACAATGCGCCTGCTGAGGGCCGTCTTGAGTTTTTGGAAATTGGCGACGAGGGCGGCGGCGGATGCGGTGTCAGACATGACGTGGGTCTTGGAGGGAACGTGAAGGAGCGGGAGCGCAGAAAAGCGTGCTGAACACGAGGTGAAAGGAGAAGTTCTTTCTCCAACTCACTTTCTGCTCACGCAGGCGACGGCCATGGCGGCGATGCCTTCCTCACGACCGACGAAACCGAGGCGTTCGTTGGTGGTGGCTTTGACACCAACCTGATCGGGCTCGATGCCGAGCGCGGCGGCGATATTCCTCTTCATCGCCGCGGCGTGAGGTTTGACACGCGGTGCTTCGGCGATCAGCGAGGAATCGACGTTTTCAATGAGCATGCCTTTGTCTGCGGCGATCTGGGCACACTTTTCGAGGATCTTCAGGCTGCAGATGCCTTCGATGGTGGGGTCGGAAGGAGGGAACCAGTGACCGATGTCGGGTTCGCCGAGAGCTCCAAGCACGGCATCCGCGATGGCATGGCTCAGCACATCCGCGTCCGAGTGGCCTTTGAGTCCTTTGGAATGCGGGATGGTGACTCCGCCGAGCACCAGCGGGCGGCCTTCTTCAAAGGGGTGAACGTCGTAACCAATGCCGGTGCGAACCATGGGAACGAAATCAGGCGTTGTGGTCGGCGGCCTTCTTCAAGCTGGCGAGGACATCGGAGATCTTGAGATCGATGCGCTGGCGGTTGAGGAAGTAGCTGACTTTTTCGTAGCCTGCTTCAGTGAGATGATTCAGGGCGGTGACGAAGTGCTCGCCGACACGCACCGGGCGGTGCGAATCAGAGCCGATGACGACAGGAATCTTGCGCTCGGCCATCATGCGCAGCATCTCGAGGCCGGGATTCATCTCCGAGTAGCTCTTGTTAAGCCCCGAGGTGTTCAGTTCCATGGCGACGCCTGTGGCCGCGATGCGGTCGAGGGCGGTGGAGACGGTGTTTTTGACGATCGCGAAGCACCAGGAGTCCGGATGGTAGTTTTTCACCAGATCGGGGTGCGCGAGGCAGTCATAGAGACCGGACTCGGCAGATTTGGCGAGGTGTTCGAAGTAGGTGCGGCGGAAATTCTCGATCGTTCCGGTTTCGAACTTGTTGAGGTACTCCTTGGCCTGCCAGTGCACCGCACCGAGCACGTAGTGGAAGTTGGCGCGCTGGTGGAGGCCTGTGATGTATTCTTCGCAGCCGGGGAAGTATTCGCTCTCAATGCCGAGGCGGATGTCGAGCTTGCCCTTGAAGGCGTCGGCCGCGCGCTGGACCATGGCGACGTAGGTGTCGAATTCGCTCTCAGCCATGCGCACCGTGGGCCAGAAGCCGTTGGGCATCGGGCAGTGGCAGGTGAAGATGATGCCTTTGAGACCGGCTTTCACCGCCTGCTGGGCATACTCCTCCGGTTCTCCCCAGGCATGCTTGCACAAAGGTGTGTGCATGTGGGAGTCATAGAACAGGGCGCCGGACTTGGTCGGGCCGGGGGCGGGCAGGGGCTGCGAAGGTCCCTTTTTGACGGGCTCCGCCGAAACCGCGGCTGCGGCCGGGGCGGGTGCCGGGGCTGCGGCAGGCTTGGGGGCTTTCTGGACCGCTGGAGCGGGCTTCGCAGCTGGCTTGGCGAAGGCCGGTTTGGCAGCTTTCGGGGCCGGCTTGGCCACCGCAGCTTTGGGTGCGGGCGCTTTTGCTTTGGAAACGGCAGCCCTCACCACAGGCTTCTTCGGCGCTGGTTTGGCGGCAGGGGCTTTCTTCTTGGCCGCGGGCTTGGGCGGCGAAACTTTTTTGACCGGCTTCTTCGGGGCCGGTTTCTTGGCGGCTGCGGGCTTCTTCTTCGTCAGGGGCTTTTTGACTGGAGCGGACTTGGCTTTGGCAGCTTTTTTGGCCGGTGCCGGCTTGGAAGCGGGCTTTTTGGAGGGGGCAGCTTTGCCTGGTTTCCGTGCAGCTGGCTTGGCCTTTCCCGGGGCCGCCTTTTTGGTGGTTCTGTTGGATTTGCTCACAGTCTCGCTCCTAGTTCCTTGCAATCATCAGCCATCCTTTGCCTTCGACATCTGCGATCCGTGCGCGTTTGCCGCTGCCTGCAGGACCCGGATAGCAGAGTCGCAGTGTTAAAGGGACGTCCTTCCAGTTGCCGGATTGAAGCTGCTGGATCAGGGGTTCGAATTTGGGGTCCGTGCGGTCGAAATCCGCATAAATCACATCTTCCTCATCGGGATGCTTGATCTCCAGAACTTCGCTGCCCTGGGTCGATTCGCCGGGCGGCGCGTGCTGGGGCTTGGAGGCGATGACCCGGAAAAGTTTGGGGGATGCGGGCTGTGTTTTGATAAACTCTTCCCAGTCCAGTTCCCCGTAGCGCACGGAGCTTTCCCAGTCCACGCGGAACGATCCGTCCGCCAGTTCCTCGATGATCAGGCTGACGGGCTCGGCGTTGTTAAAGATCGCCTGGGCATAGCCGAGGCGGTAGCCGGGCTCCTCCACCGGCAGCACCCAGCCGAGGCTCTTCCATTCGACGTGAGGCTGGGGATGGTTCTGGTAGTATTGCTCCATCAATGATCGTACCCGCTGGGGGTCACGGGCGAAGGCGAGTTTTTGATCCACATCGGTGGTCTCAAAAAAGCCCCGGATCGTGTTTTCGATCTTCAGACGCTTGCTTTCGATGTTTTCAATGGCTGAGACGGTGCTGGCCGGCGGCGTGGCGGCATGCGGGGGGCTGATGCGGGGGGCGGCGGGCTTGGCTGCATCCTCGGACTGGGCTTTATCCTTGGAGGGTTCGCTCAAGAGAGCGGGGCGCTCCGAGATGGTGCCTGACCAGCGGCGCTCGTTCGCGTTGTCATCATAAACAGACTGCACGTAATCCGGGTTTACCTTGGCCGAGTCCCAGAGCTTGACCGTGACCACACGAACCACGGTGGCAATCATGATCACCAAGGCCAAGCAACCGAGAATGGTGGCAATGGCATTGATCATTGCTTCGCGACGCCGGGCGCTGCTGCGGCGGGGCGTGATTGGGGCGTCAATACTCGGGTCGGTCATGGTGAACACGCGTTGGTGGAGCCGAAGGCGGGATTTGAACCCGCGACCCTCGCATTACGAATGCGATGCTCTACCACTGAGCTACTCCGGCTTGAACGTGTGACTTTTAAAGCCGGCGATTATATAAAGGGTGGCAGGACCTTGTCATTTGCTTTCTGCCACAGGGAGTAAAAATCATCGTTCTGAGTGATCTTTGGAAGGTGTGTCCGGGTTCCTCGGATGGGGCTGGGTTTGAGCCGCCTCTCCTGCTTGAAGTCATGGTCGGGTGCTGCGATGAATAGGCATGCCCGACTCATCCCCAGACGTTCTCCCCGGCACTCCTTATGGAGAGTTCCTCGCCGAGCAGGAGGAGATTCAGCGTCTCAAATGGCTCGCCAGCGAACGCGAGGGCCGCGACATCGGCTTTGAGTTTGCCCTGAACGAATGGGCGCAAAACCATCGCGCCGAATGGCGGAACATGCGGAACAAGCATCAGAAGCGGTCAGCCTGACGTTCCGCCGTCGTGACCCAGGCTGCCTGTCTCACGTTCCAAGCCCCGCGAACCCTGCCCCCGGAGGGCAGCGCTCCTGCGTTGCCGACTTCGGCAAACACGGAGGTTTGCCCTCCTACCTCCGCAGCGCATTGATCAGCTCGTCGAGCTTGTCGGCCACCGCCTGCATTTCGTACTGCGTCGGTGGGCTGCTCGCCACCAGGCCCAGCGTGCCCACGCCGTTGCTGTTGGCGCTCGTGCCGGAGATCGCATTGCTCAGATCCATGTTGCTGATCTCGCCCATCGGCCCCTGCGGGCCGGGGTCTCCCTGCGGCCCCTGGGCACCGTCATTGCCGTTGGTTCCATCAGTGCCGTTGAGTCCCTGCGGAATGCCAAAGGTGAAGTGCAGCGTGTTGCCGCTCACACTCACGCTCACCGTCGCCGGATTTCCCGGCGGCAGGGTGTTCGTGGCATCGACCGCGGCGGCGGTGATCGTCTGGATCGCGTCGATGAGGTCCTTGAGCCCGTTGAACTGGCCGCGCATCGGCGCGGACTCGATCAGGGCGTCCGTAGATGGGTAGGATGGGTCGTATGGCGTGGCTGGAATGCGGAATGACGGATGGGCAATGGCGGTTGAAGGGAGCGCGGGCACTCCTGCCCGCTGTTTGAGAAGAGGAAGCGGTCAGGCCGCGAAGCTGGAGGATTGGCCGAAAAAATCGAAAGAGTTCAAAAACCGATTCAGATTTTTTCTCGTCTTTTCCTTCTTTCGGCCAACGCCCGGTTTCGGGTCGCGCTCACGGCGCCATCTTCACCGCCTCGTCGCTCCAGTCGCTTTCACCGGCGGAGCCGATGGCCTTGACGCGGAAGACATAGGTCGCGCCCGGGGTCAGGCCGGTCACGGTGAAGCTGCTGCGCGTGGTGATCTTCACCTGCTGCCACACCCGCGGCGTGTTGTAGGGCGCGCACTCGATGATGTAGGACTTCGCGCCCTTCGACGGCGTCCAGTGCAGATCGATCTCCCCGGCATGGTCGCCCATGGTGATGCCCAGGTCCGCCGGCACCGGCGGGATGGCGGGCGGCGTGGCGGGGGAGCGCACGCTGAAGCCGGAGGAGAGGATCTTCGCCTCATCGCCGCCGCTGGCGTTCTCCACGTAGTTGCCGCGCTGGGCCAGCGCCTGCTCCAGGCTGGCGCGCTCGGCGTCTTTGAGCGCCACCTTCTCCCGCGCCGTCTGCTGCGCGGTGTCGGAGGTGGTCAGCGCCGTGTCAAAGGCCGCCACGCTCGCGGCAAAGGCGGCGGCGTCCGGGTCCGGAGTGGGGAAGTTCGCGTTCCCCGTCATGGCGGTGATGTGGGCCTGGGCGTAGCCCAGCAGTTCACTGTCGGTCTTGCTTTTCAGGTCGAGTTTCGGTTTGGCCATCTTGCGTCTGGGTGTTGCGGAAGGCACCGGCGCCGCGTCATAAAACAGCCCGGCGCTGTCAAATCGAAGTCCGGGCTGGTCGAAACGAGGCATGGTGTCTTTCCTGGTTGTTAGGACGGGGGCTGGCGCGATTTCAGCAACTTGACAGGCAAAGTCCAGATTTAAGCGAGAACTTTATTTAGGGAGAAAATAATTAAAACCCAGGAAACGACTCGGTTTGAAGATTCCACACCTGACCCATCCTCAATCCCCATTTTCCCCAGCCTACCCCCGCCTTGAACCCCGGATTTCCCCGCTCGGAACATCCTTTTCACCCTCCGGAATCATCAAAACCCGGCCCGGAACCACCCTTTCCCCGTCCGGGAACGCTCATTCCGGGGCCGGACCCGCGAGATCCGAGTCCGGAAACCGCAAAACCGGACTCGGAAACGTGAAATCCCTCCTCGGAAAAACTTTTTCCGAGGAGGGGGGAGACACTGAACCCGCTCATTTTCAAGGGGTGCCTGCGCACCAAGCCAAGAGTGCCCATTCTCCTCCTCTCCCCATCTCGACCTGCTTGGCGCAGCTAGCTTTTCCTCGCACTTTCCGGCCCGGGACAATTCCTTGCCATCGGATTCATCCCCGGCTTTGATAAGAAATTACCTTTATGGCCGATCTCCCGGACCAGCACGCCCGCCAGAACATCGACGCCTTGCTGGCGGCGGCGGGCTGGGCCGTTCGGGACTACAAAGTATTCGATCCCTCCGCCGCGCTTGGCGTAGCACTCCGTGAGGTGCTGCTGAAGTCCGGCCGCTACGACGACACTCCTTTCAACCAGAAAGGCGTTCCCGGTAAGGCCCATCAACTCTTCGGCGGCCCGTTGCCGAAACTGCTGGAAGAGCTTAACGAGGCACTCGCGGCATAACTCACCACGTCCCACCTATGGCCACAAACACTAATATTCCTCGCCTTACCGACAAAGAGATTGCGGAAGCGTTGATCTCAGTCGCCAAAGAGGTTGCCGAAACATGCCCGCTAAAGCTCATAATTAATGTGCCGCCTGTTGGTGACCAAGAGGTCAACTATGAACTCGATGCACTTCCAGACGGTTCTGACTTGAAAGCGCTTTTTGCCGAGAATTCAGCGATCGCTCCCTCTCTGTACTTGCGCGGGCCAGGCGGTCTCGCCGTCGTGTATGTTCAGAGAAAAATCGATTCCTACTTCGATGTATTTCGAATCGAAGACGAGTGGCGTAATCACCTCGATAAACCGCAAAAGCAACAGGTCGCCAAGTTGACCATCAAGCTTACTTCGCTATGTCGCAAAAGCCTCAAGGCATCGGAATTGGACGCCTCGTTGCTTGGCGATCCAAGCACGGCGTGGGGAAAATATAGAAATGCGCAGGCAGGAGTGTTGAGCAGCCTTCAACAAACGGCAGAGCAGATCATTGTCGATGTTGCGAACAAAAATGCTGAGATCGAGAAACTTCGATCGGAACGATTCGAGAAACACGAAAGCCAATTGCGGGAAGAACTTGCCGGAGAGCGCGAAAAGCTACAACGCGTGCATGAAGCGCGATTGGCTGAAATTGAGAAACGCGAGAATGCGCACGCGGACAAAGAGGCGGAATTCCAAACCAAAGAAGCGCGCTATGTCTCCCGTCAAAAGCAAGATGAACAGATCAAACAGATTCAAGCGTGGTTGGAGAACTGGGGTCTCACCAAAGGAACGAGCCGTAAGCGCTGGCCGATCACAGGCGCTTATGTTGCAGCTATCTTGGTCACTGGCGGCCTGACAGCCTATGCGACCACCCACAACTATGAACTGCTGAAAACAACGGATGACCTTGCTAAGCTTCAATGGTGGCATTGGGTTGCACTGGCCTCCAAAGCCGTTTTCCCTCTAGCCGCATTCACGACTTTCATGGTCTATTTCATTCGCTGGTCGTCCTCATGGGCCAAGCAACACTCAGAAGAAGAGTTCAGAAATCGTTCCCGCCTGATCGACATCGGACGTTCTGGTTGGCTGCTGGAGGCCGTTCGTGATGCGCATGAGAAGAATGCCGAGATTCCAACCGACCTACTGCGCGAGCTTTCGAGGAACTTGTTCTCCAACGCATCGGCGTCAGAAGGCGATATTCATCCTTCTGCCATTTCTGACGTGATGCTCCAGGGGCTGACGTCGCTCCGCGTTAAAACTGCGGATGGCTCAGAGGTTGAAGCGTCGAGAGCAAAATCAAAGAAATAAACCCTGTCCAGTCACGACGCCCGCAGTGGTTATTGCCATTGGCGGCGGTTGAGCGTGATGGAGGAACTGAAAGCCATGGTCTCCACAAACCTCCAACTCGCCACCCGCTTTAGGCAGGCCATCCTTCAGAAGGCCTTTGCCGGTCAACTCTACATTGGCTAACTTTGTCACTCGATCATGAACTCGGACCTCCCAATGCCACCCGATTCCGCTTTTGCCGGCGGACGCCTGCTCATCACCGAGATTCTGGGCCGTGAAGCTGCGAGCATACTGCGCCCGCTGGAGTGTCTGGCGGCGGATGGTAATCGCTACTTCATTAAGAGTCGCTCCTCCGATATGCTGCCTCTGGTGTGCGAGTGGGTGTGTAGCAATCTCGCCCATGCTCTGGGGTTGCGGTGTCCGCCAGTCTGCATCGCCTGGCTACCCGCTCCGCTGGTGAACGAGTGCATCTACTCGGACTATGACCTAGTCCCTGGCTGGGCCTTCGGATCGCAGGCGGTGGAGTTTGCAGACACTTTCCCCAAAGCAGCCACGCAGGACGTTCCAGTTCTAGAGAGGCAGCGACTGCTGGCCTTTGATCATTGGATCAACAATAGCGACCGCCGGGATGCCAACCCCAACCTCCTTTGGTTGGCACCGGAGAAGGCCCTGTGGGTGATTGACCACCATCTAACATTGTCTGCCATCCCGGTGCGGGATGTCATCGAAACGCACATTTTCCGAAAAGACTGGCAGGAATGCTGGGATGGCGAGAACGGGGACGCCATGCGTGCCTGGCTGGAGACTGGTAAAGACCACTTGGAGTCCATCCTCGCCAAACTTCCTGCTGAATGGCTGAAAGACTCAGGTGATTTTATCGAAAAGATCCGCATACTGCTCTCCCGCCCCTTGCCCTAACCACCATGAATCAACATCTTTGCAAATATGCTGTTGTACGCTTCCTCCCCTACCGGGAAACGGAAGAGTTTGTGAACGTGGGAGTGCTGGTCCTCTGTGAGGAACTGGGCTACCTGGGGTTTCTCCTCGAAAAACGGCGCTCCACCCGGGTCACCGATTTTTTTGATGAGCTCGATGGTGTAGTTTACCGCCAAGGCATCAAATCCATCGAAAGCGAAATCACGAGACTGAGTCCCAAAGCCAATGCTTCGGTCGATGGATGCCTTACTCTCTCAGGTGGCGCTCCCAATCTGTCTTCAGCCTTCAATTTCCTGGTCCGTCCGAGAAAGACGCTGTTCCACTTCAGCGATGTGCGAGTGGCGATGACGCCAGATCCTTCAACCAAACTGAAGGAGCTGTTTGGACACTATGTCCGGCGCCAGTTTGCGCAGCCGAAAGAGTATCAGGAGCAACTCATGCGTGAGGCGATCCACGATCACCTGAAGCAGTGGGATCTCTCCAAGCTGTATCAACCTCTTGAGGTGGGCACGGACATCTATCGGATGAAGTTCCCCTTCGTTCACCAAACTCATGCCGTTCCTGTCCGCGCTATCCGTGCGCTGCATCTGAATCTACGCGACACCACTGAAATCCTGCGCAAGGGAGATCAAGTGGTCGGCGGATTGCGCCGTATCAAGGAAGGCGGCGAACTTCCTGATGACTGTCTCGTCGTCGTAAAGTCACCGAAACCTGGAAATCAAATGCATGACGTGGCCCAGCAGGTCTGCGAGGAGCTGCTCAAACTCGATGTGCTAACCGCTTCGTATAGTGACAGGGATTCGCTTCAGGCTTTTGCAGCCAGAGCCAAGACGGAGCAGTAAGGGATCATCGTGATGATTCAAGGCGTCTGTGGGGCAGGATTCACCCAGGCTTTTCTGGTCAAAGAGGCGGTCAAAGCCGTGGGAACCGGACTGGTGGTGGCGGCCGTGCTGTGGGTGGTGAACAAAGAACCGAGAAAGTGAGCTGAGGGCTGCAGCCCCCACGGAGGCCACGATCAGGCCCCTGTCACCAGCCGTTGCAACGCTTTCGGCTGCCATGGATCCTCTGCCTGTCTCACCCAAGACTACCAGCGCACGACGGAGCTGGCCCAGGTGAAGCCGCCGCCGAAGGCGACGAGGAGCACGACGTCGCCGGGTTTGAGGCGTCCGGCCTTGTTGGCCTCGTCGAGGGCCACGGGGATCGTGGCGGCGCTGGTGTTGCCGTATTTGTCGAGGTTCATGAAGACGCGCTCCGGCGGCAGGTTCAGGCGCTCGGCGATCGCGCTGATGATGCGGGCGTTGGCCTGATGGGGGATGACGAGGGACACGTCGGAGGCGGAGAGGCCGGCCATTTCCAGGGCCTGCTGGGAGGCCTCCAGCATGCGGGTGACGGCGTGCTTGAAGGTTTCACGGCCCTCCATGTGGATCGTGTTCGGGCGGGACTCGACGTTTTCTGCAGTGATCGGGCAGGAGGAGCCGCCGCCGGGGACCTTGAGCACGTCGGCGAGGGTGCCGTCGGTGCCCATGACGGTGGAAAGCACCCGGCCGGGGGCGTCGGACTCAGACGCAGCCGCTTTGCGAAGGACCACGGCGCCGGCACCATCCCCGAAGAGCACGCAGGTGTTGCGGTCCTTCCAGTTGATGAGGCTGCTGAGCTTTTCTGCGCCGATGACGAGGGCGGTGGTGCGGTTGCCGGTGTTGATGAAATGGCGGGCGACCTGCAGGGCGTACAAGAAGCCGGAGCAGGCGGCGGAGATGTCAAAGCAGACCGCGTTCACTGCACCGAGCTTTTTCTGCACAAAGCAGGCCGTGGACGGGAAGAACATGTCCGGTGTGACGGTGGCGACGATGATGAGCTTGATCTCCTCCGCGGAAACGCCGGCGTTTTCCATGGCGCGGCGTGCGGCCTCGGCGGCGAGGTCACTGGTGGCCTGACCTTCCGCGGCGATGCGGCGTTCCTTGATGCCCGTGCGCGAGGTGATCCACTCGTCGGAGGTGTCGACGATCTTGGAGAGGTCATCGTTGGTCAGCACTTTGTCGGGCATGTAGCTGCCGGTGCCGATGATGCTGGAGGCGCAAAAGGACGGGGAACTAGGAGCGGGCATGGAGGGAAATGGAATGGGCGGTGGCGGCGGCTTCGATGTGCGGATTCACCTGATGTTTGATGGATTCGCAAGCCTGCCGGATGGCGTTCTTCATGGCAAGCGGAGATGCGCTGCCGTGGGAAATGATGGTGATGCCGCGGAGGCCCAGCAGCGGCATGCCGCCGACCTCGTCGGGATTGGTGCGGGTGTGGACGCGCTTGAAGGCCGGCTTGGCGAGCAGGCCGCCGATCTTGGTCCAGAACGAGCTCTTAATTTCACTCTTCACCATGCTGAAGATCGCATGGGAGAGCGCCTCGGCGTTCTTCAAAATGACGTTGCCGGTGAAGCCGTCGCACACGACGACATCGGGCGGCGTGTCCCAGACATCGTGGCCTTCGACGTTGCCGATGAAGTTCAGGCCCGCCGTGTGACGCAGCAGCTTGCTTGTCTCCTTGCACAGCGCGTTGCCCTTTTCCTCCTCGGTGCCGTTCGACATGAGGCCGATGCTCGGATTGTCGCGGCCAAGCACGTGGCGGGCATAGGCGCTGCCCATGATGGCGTTTTGCACCAGATGGGCAGGCTCGCTGTCGGGATTGGCACCGGCGTCGATCAAGATCCAGTGCTTGGTCAGCGACGGCATGATCGAGGCGATGGCCGGGCGCTCGATGTGGGTGAGCGTGCGCATTTTGATCAGCGAGGCCGTCACCGCGGCTCCAGTGTGTCCGGCGCTGACGACGGCGTCGGCCGTGCCATCCTTCACGAGATCGACCGCGCGGCTGATGGAGCTGTCCTTCTTCTTGCGCACGGCGTCTAGGCCGCTGTCGGACATCTCCACAACCTGGCTGGCGGGGACGATTTCCAGCTTGGGACTGGAGACGCCCTGAACCTGCAATTCCTTCTCGATGACCTCGGGCACACCCACCAGGAACAGCTTGGTGATGGAGGGCAGGGATTCGAGGGCGAGTTTGACGCCGCCAATGGGATTTTGCGGGGCGAAATCGCCCCCCATGACATCCAGTGCGATCTTCATGCCTGCGTGTGCGTGGTGGTCTTCAAGAGTATCGGGAGGCGAGTCTTAAAGCGTGCGGCGGCTGGAATGCAAATGGGAGTTTTCCCGGCTTGGAGAGCCCAAAAAACAAGCCGGGGATGCGTCGTGCGCATCCCCGGCTGTAGAGCGGCTCAAGGACGCCGCAGAATCAGTACACGCCTTCGACGATGGTCTTCTCCATCGCACCAAACGGACGCACGTCGGCGACACCATCCCAGGCATAGGGGGCGCGCGGTTTGCGGCGCATGGCTTCATCACGCTCGAGGAAGCGCGGCATGAAAAATTCCTTCGTCAGCGTGGTCAGTTCCACGCGGCCCCAGGTGTCGTATTCGACGGTCTTGTCCGTCTGCTTTGGATCGACGATGCGCAGCACGGCACGCGGCTGCGGGGCATAGTAGGTGATGGAGAAGTTGTCCTCCGGCGTGAGCGGCACGCTGGCGGCCAGTCCCATGAGCGTGTTGCCGTAGGTCGGATAGAAGCCGATTTTGCCCTCCAGCACTTCTTCAACGATGAAACGCACATACTGCGGAGTCATCGTGGTGCCGCCGACGAAGCAGCCGCGGATGCCGGCGCTGTAGAGGTCCACTTTCTCGGCCAGGGCTTCGAGGAGCTTCGGCGTGGTGAAGATGGCGGAAATCTTGCGGTTCTTCAGCAGCAGCACAGCCTGATCGACCACGTGGTCCATGTATTGGCGGGCGACGTCGAACTGCTTGTTGGAGATGAGCTTCTTCACGAAGCGCGGGTCGAGATCGACGAAGTAGCAGGCGCTGCCACGGTAGTTTGCCAAATGCTCCACGGCGAGGCGCAGACGGCGCGGGCCGGTGGGTCCGACCATGATCCACGACTCGCCAGGCGGGAAATGCTTGTCGTCGAGCTTGTGGCTGAACTCTTCGTAATCGACGCGGAAGTCATTCCAGCCGATGCGCTGCTTCGGCATGCCGGTGGTGCCGCCGGTTTCGAAAATGTTGAAGGGCTTGCCCTTGAATGCGGCAGGCACCCAGACCTCGGGCTGCTGGTCGCGCAGCCACTCGTCTTCAAAGTGCGGGAACTTGGCGATGATGTCCTCGTAGCTATTCACCACGCCGCGCGGGTCGAAGTTCTTCTTTGTCCAGTCGAGCCAGAAGGGGCAACCGGTTTCTGGAGCGAAATGCCACGCGATGGTTTCACGGACTTGGTTGTCGAGCTGGTTTTTGGCGTCTTCGGGCGTCATGATGGTCGGAGTTTGGGAGCGGGACTTTGGAAAGGGGCGCAATAAACGAAAGTGAAAATCCATCCCTTTCGAGGTACTCGCCGGGCTGCTGATCGCGGCTGAAGGCCTTTTTGCAACGCCGGGCCGTCGTTTGGGTCCAACTTCTCCGCCATGAAAACCAGTCATATCCTCTCCTCGGTCCTGATTCTCACCACGCTGACCTCCTGCTTCGTCACGCCGATGGGGCCGCGTGCCCGCAGTCCCTACAGTCCCGGAGGCCGGGCGGTGCTTCCCGGTGAACGCAATCCTCACAGCCCGTATAGTCCGGGCGGAGTGGTTGTTCTGCCAAGGGAGGCGCGGCGTGTTTATCACGGAGGCGCACCTTATTACACGCATCGTGGCGTCTGGTATCGCCCGCACGGCCACGGTTTCGTGGTCTGTCCGCGTCCTTATTGAAAGCGTTGACGAGCGAATGCTGGCGTGAGGTCTGATTGATGCTCTCATGCGGGCCGCATGCCGAACTCAGACGCCGATCCTGCCTTCGCCGCCGCCACCTATCGCAAGGTGGCGTGGCGGCTGATTCCGTTCCTGTTTGCCTGCTACATCCTCGCCTATCTCGACCGGGTGAACGTGGGTTTTGCGAAGCTTGGCATGAAGGCGGAGCCATGGTTCTCCGATGCCGTCTTTGCCACGGGCTCCGGGATCTTTTTCATCGGCTACTTCCTTTTTGAAGTGCCGGGAAACATCATCCTGCATCGCGTCGGCGCGCGTTTGTGGATCGCCCGCATCATGATCGGCTGGGGCATTGTTTCGGCATTGATGGCCTGGTGTTCCAGCCCCGTCTCGTTTTACACGATGCGGTTCATTCTCGGCATCGCGGAGGCCGGTTTCTTTCCCGGCATCATCCTCTACCTGACCTACTGGTTCCCGCGTGAGCACCGGGCGCGCATGGTGGCGTGGTTCATGACCGCTATTGCGCTGGCAGGTGTCGTCGGTTCACCGCTTTCCGGCTGGCTGCTCAAGACGGCCGACAACTGGCATGGTCTGAAGGCCTGGCAGTGGCTCTTCATCGTTGAAGGACTGCCCAGCGTTCTCATCGGTCTCACCGTTCCCTTTTTGCTGACTGACAAACCCTCGCACGCGAACTGGCTCAACGATGATGAAAAGCGCCTGCTGCAAAGCCGCCTCGACGCTGACGAGCAGGCCAAGGCTGACGAAGGACACCGCCATCACAGTGCGCTGGACGCCTTCAAATCACCGCAGGTCTGGCTTTGCAGTGTGTTTTACTTCGGGATCGTCGTCGGCATCTACGGCGCTTCATTCTGGCTGCCGCAGATCGTGGAAAATACGTTCACGAAGGACAAGTGGCTCGTCGGACTCTACTCCGCCATTCCTTGGGCCTTTGCCGCAGTCGGGATGGTGCTCGTAGGACGGCATTCCGATCATACTGGCGAGCGCCGCTGGCATGTCGGCATCTCAGCCTTTGTCGCAGCTGTGGCATTCGTGATCAGCGGCCAGCCTGGCCTGCCGCCGGTTCTCAAAATGGTGGCGCTCGCGATCGCCATCACCGGCGTCATGTCCGCCGCAGCCTGTTTCTGGGCGCTGCCCACCGCCATTCTTTCCGGCACCGCCGCTGCGGCGGGCATCGCGCTGATCAATGCCCTCGGCAACCTCGCCGGCTACCTCAGTCCCGAGATGGTCGCGTGGTTGAAAACTCGCTACGACATGGGCATGGCGCTCAACGGCATCGCCGCCATGCTTGCTCTGAGTGCCGTCGTTGTTCTTCTTGGCCGTACCGACGCTGCTTCACGTTCCTCATGACTCAATCTCCTCCTCAAGACGACAACACCGCCCTTTTCCGCAAAGCGTGGACGCTCTATGACGCCATCACGGAGAAGAACTACATGTTCCATCTCGAGATCTACGCACACGTCACTGCGTTGCTGAAGGAGCGCCGCGCACAGGGGCCCTATCACCTCCTCGACCTGGGCTGCGGCAATGCCCGTTTTCTCTCGTCCTGTCTTCAGGCGGCGCTGCCGGAGACATATGATGGCGTCGATCTTTCCGCTTCGGCACTGGATGAGGCGCGCATTCATTTGAAAGGCATCCCCAATGCTGCGCTGCATCACAAGGACATGCTGCAGGCCGTGGAGGACACGGATTCGGCCTTCGACGTCATCTTCACCGGTTTCGCCGTGCATCATCTGGATCCAGCCGCCAAACAGCGGCTTTTTCATGCCTGCGCGGAACGCCTAGTTTCTGGAGGTCAGTTCATCATGGTCGATGTCGTGCGGGAGGAGGGCCAGAGCCGTGAGCAGTATCTCGATGACTATCTGAATTTCATGCGCACGCACTGGACGGAGGTCCAGCCCGAACATCTCGATGACGCCTGTGCGCATGTGGCCGCGTATGACTTTCCCGAAACGGTCGCCGATCTGACGCTCATGGCCAAACAGGCGGGACTTTCCAGAACGGAAGTCGTCGGCCGCTACCAGCAGCACTACGTCCTGCGGTTTACCGCCTGAAAGAGCCCCAGAGCGCGTCTCGTTTGCCTTCGCACCCCTGATGATCCGATGCACCCTCATCACACTTCTCATGTCCGCCGCAGCCGGTGCTGCGGACACGACGCATTTTGAGCAGCGCATCCGCCCGCTTCTCATCGCCAACTGCATCGACTGTCATGGTCCCGACAAGCAAAAGGGAGGACTGCGGCTCGACTCCCGCGCCGGCTGGCAGACGGGTGGTGATTCCGGCCCGGCCATCGTTCCCGGCAAGCTCACCGAGAGTCCGCTCTGGCATGCGGTGACCTACGTTGACCGTGATTTGAAAATGCCGCCGAAGCGGAAGCTCAAGGACAGCGAAATCGCCGATCTCAAACTCTGGATCGAATCCGGTGCGCCCGATCCTCGCGAAGGTGGTGTCGAAAAATCAGCCTCTCATCGTCAGCCTCGTGCCGATGGCAGTTTCTGGTCCTTTCAGCCGCCAAAGCCCGTGGCTCCACCTGCGGTGAAGAACACGGCGTGGCCTGCCAATGACATCGACCGCTTTATTCTCGCGAAACTCGAAGCGAACCAGCTCAAGCCCGCGCCTGAAGCCGACTCCCAAACGCTCGTGCGTCGTCTTTTCTTCGATCTCACCGGACTGCCTCCGGACGCCGCAGCTTCGAGTTCGGCGCTGACCCCTGCCGCCTATGAGAAGCTGGTCGATGAACTCCTGAACTCCACGGCCTTCGCGGAACGTTTCGCCTCTCACTGGCTCGACATCGCGCGCTTTGCCGAATCTTCCGGCGGCGGGCGCTCGCTGCCATTCAAAGACGCGTGGCGCTTTCGCGACTACGTTCTTGAATCCATTCGTGACGACGCACCCGTCGATCGCATGATCACCGAGCAGATCGCGGGCGACCTCATGCCGTATAAAAATGCGGCGCAGCGCCGCCGTCAGCTCACCGCCACCGGATTCCTTGCTCTCGGTCCCACCAACTACGAGGAGCAGGACAAAGGCATGCTGCGCATGGACATCGTCGATGAACAACTCGACACCATGGGCCGCGCCTTCCTTGGCATGACCATCGGCTGCGCCCGCTGCCACGATCATAAATTCGATCCCATCTCCACGCGCGACTACTATGCGCTGGCCGGCATCATGCGCAGCACCAAGACGCTTCGAAATTACACGGACAACGTTGCGCACTGGATCGACTCGCCGCTGCCGCTCGATGGCGAGGCTGAGATCGTCATGCAGAAGCACGAGAAGCAGGTCGCTGAACTCAAGACTCAAATCGCCGGGCTTAAAGATGATCTGCGGGATGCCGGCAGTGCCGATCTGAGAAAACGCAAAACCATCTCGGCCAAAGATCTTTCCGGCATCGTCGTCGATGACAGCGAAGCGCAAATCGTCGGCGACTGGAAGCGCTCCACCAGCTACGCCCCATACATCAATGAGGGTTATCTCAGTGACAAAGACGAGGGCAAAGGCGAGAAGACCGTCTCGTTCGCGCCGAGGTTTCCGGAGGCGGGCCGTTACGAGGTTCGCCTCGCCTACAACGCCGGCCCCAGCCGGGCGGAACGCGTATCCATCACCATCATGCATGCCGACGGCGAGGACTTGAAAGTGGTCAAAATGGCCACCGAGAGTCTCAAGGGGCTGCAATTTGCCTCGCTGGGCACCTACCGCTTCGAAACAAACGGTCAGGGATTTGTACTCGTCTCCAACGCCGGGTCGGAAGGTTTTGTGACCGTCGACGCGGTGCAGTTCCTGTCCGCCGGAGAGGTGGTGAAGGACGAGGAGCCCGCCAAGGAGTCCTCCAAGATTACAGCGCTCAAAATGCAGCTCGCAGAGTTGGAGAAAAAACTCAAGACGCTGCAAAAGGAGATGCCGGAGCGCTCGGAGGCCATGTCCGTGGCTGATGACTCGGCACCTGAGGATGCGAAGATCCACATCCGCGGCAGCATTCGCAATCTCGGCGACGTCGTGCCGCGTGGTTTCATCCAGGTGGCCATGCGCCCCGATGCTCCGGGTGTTCCTGCCGATGCCAGCGGTCGTTTGCAGCTCGCGCAGTGGATGACATCGCGCGATCATCCGCTCACCTCCCGTGTCATGGTCAATCATGTCTGGCACTGGCTCTTCGGCGCCGGCATCGTGCGCACAACCGACAACTTCGGTTCCACCGGCGAACTGCCGAGTCATCCAGAGCTCCTCGATCATCTCGCCGTGAAGTTTATCGAGGACGGCTGGAGCTTGAAGCGTCTGGTCAAAGAAATGGTCATGAGCCGCACCTATCGCATGACCTCCAATGCGCCCGCGCTCGTTCAGGATCCTGACAACCGCCTGCTTTCGCACATGAACCGCAAGCGTCTGGATGCCGAGTGTCTGCGCGACGCCATGCTCGTCGCCGCTGGGACCTTGGATCGTTCCATCGGCGGCCCTGGAGTCAGCGAGGCGAAGGCGGTCGATGCCAACGATCAAAAAATCCAAAATCTCGAATACGGTTATCAGTTCCTCGACACACGCCGCAGCCTCTACACCGCCGCTTTCCGCAACGTGCGTCATCCGCTGTTTGAAGTCTTCGACTTCGCCGACATCAACCAGCCCATCGCGCAGCGAACGACCAGCACCGTCGCCACGCAGGCGCTCTTCCTGATGAACTCGCCCAAGGTCATCGAACAGGCCCGCGCCGCCGCCGAGGTCGTGCTCAAATCATCGCCCGACACGGACCAGCGCATTCAGAACGCCTTCCAAACTTCTCTTCAGCGCGCGGCAACGGACCACGAGCGGAATCAGGTCCGTGACTTCCTCGAATCCAGCGCTTCTGGCAACGCCAGCACCGAAGACATCCGGGATCTTTGGGCGCGGTTCATTCAGACCCTGTGGTCCACGCCTGAGTTTCGATTCTTGAACTGAAGTGAGACGGAAGCGTTGGTTCCTCGACGGCTTGATCATGATCCTCACCACATTCCTTTTCGGCTGTGCGGCGTTCGTGACGGTTCACGCACGAAAGCTTTGGCAACTCATGAGGACTGGTGTTGCTTTTGAACTGTCTTGCATTCGATTCTGATTCACGATTGAATCACGAAAATGGAAGAAAGCATCCCGCCGCCCATTCCTCAGCAGGTCACGACACCACCCACGGCAAACGTCAAACGTTGGTGGGGCATCTGGATCGCCAGCACGGCGATCATCCCGGCTGTTATTCTGGCAGCGGTGCCGTTGCTCCCCAATGATGCCAGCGTGGGCGAGGCCTATCTGGTTCTGACAGGCGGCAGTTCATTTGTTCTTCATCTCGTGTCCAGCATCAAGCTGGGCAAGGGCAGAGCCG
The DNA here is from genome assembly GCF_020439865.1 of Prosthecobacter sp. GTDB lineage: Bacteria > Verrucomicrobiota > Verrucomicrobiia > Verrucomicrobiales > Verrucomicrobiaceae > Prosthecobacter. The sequence continues at coordinate 16,006 of NZ_JAGRPF010000149.1, read as the reverse complement.
GTGGGTTGCTGGTCGGTCTGATCATTGGAGGCTGGGCGCTCATGCTGGTTTCATTGTTTGCCGGTTGTCTGGCCCTCGTCGCCCAAGGATAATGAGCGGCTCCCTCCTCAAACACACCACCTCGCGCTGTCCTCAATGCCACAAGCCGTGTCCCGCCACGGTGGAGCAGCAGGACGGCAAGGTGTTCATGAAACGACGTTGTATTGCCCATGGCGAGTTCAGCGCCTGCATCGCCAGTGACGCACGGTTTTACTGGCTGGCGCAGGGCAGGGAAGAGAACCGCTGCTGTTCCGGTGGCACCTGTTGTGACGCCACAGGACGGAGTGCGGGAACGCTGGGCCGTAACGCGGAAGGGCGTGGTGCGAATCCCGTTGAGACTCTGTCCACCTGTCTCGCACTGATTGAGATCGTGAACTCCTGCAACCTGTCGTGTCCGACCTGCTACGCTGACTCACCCATCGGCATCGGGTCCAAGCTCGATGCCGTGCCAGTGGTCGAAATTCAGCAGCGCGTGGACGGTGTCATTGCACGCAAGGGCAAGATCGAGATTTTGCAGCTCTCCGGCGGCGAGCCGACGCTGCATCCGCAACTGGTCGACATCTGTCGTTGGGCAAAGCAGCACGAACAGATCGACTTCCTTCTGATCAACTCGAACGGCGTGCGCTTCGCCAAAGAGCCCGCGCTTTGCCAGGAACTCGGTGAAATCTTCCGCGCCGGTGGCTTGCAGGTCTATTTGCAGTTCGACGGCTTGCAGGAGGCCGGACACACAGCGCTTCGCGGCGCCGATCTGCGTGAAGTGAAACAAAGGGCGCTCGCGAACCTCGCGGCGGCGAACATTCCCGTCACGTTGGCGATGACGGTGACGCATGACAACCTGCCACACCTCTGGCAGACGATTCGTTTCGGCCTCGATGACGCGAACATCCATGGCGTGACCTTTCAGCCGGAGTTTGTGAGCGGGCGCAATCAGACGCCCAACGCCCGGCAGCGTCTCAACACCGCCGACATCCTGCTTGCCGCAGTCGGTCAGTCGGAAGGCCAGCTTCGCTTTGAGGACTTCACGCCATTGCCCTGCGGCGATCCGAATTGCGCGACCATCGGTTATCTCATTCGCCGCGACGATCAGGTCTGGCATGTCAGCGACTTCCTCGACTTCACGAAACTTCAGGGCTTCCTGCAGGACAAGATTCACTACACGCTCGAAGACCTCGCCAAATGCGGCTGCGAGAACGAACCGCTTGGCGAACTGCTCAAGACGCTCGAAAAAACTCGCAGCATGGCCTTCCGCCTCATGGTGAAGCCCTTCATGGACGCGTGGACCTGGGACGAGGATCGCATTGACCGCTGCTGCACGCATGTCATTCGACCGGATGGCGCATTGGACTCGTTTTGCCGTTACTATTCCGGTTTTCCTGACACCAAAGCCGCATCGTGAGCGCTTCTTCCCAGCATCAGTTCCTGCCGGGGAGCGCAGCTTACGCTTTCATGATGGTCGCGGGCATCTTGATTGGAGCCTTTTATTGGTATCGTCGCACGAAGGGCCAAAGCGACCTGCTGCTCATCTATCTCGGCGCGCTGATCGGCGGGTTCGCGGGTGCCAAGATCGCTTACTTGCTGGCCGAGGGCTGGCTCGAGTGGCAGCAGCCTGATCATTGGGTGCGATGGGCCACGGGCAAATCGGTGCTCGGCGGCTTGCTCGGCGCGTATGCGGGTGTGGAACTCACCAAGCACTTCACCGGCCACAAGCATTCCACCGGCGATGCCTTTGCCATCATCGTGCCCGTCGGCATTCTGCTTGGGCGCGTCGGGTGCTATTTGAACGGCTGCTGCCTTGGCAAACCGACTGCCGGTGTGTTTGCCGCACGCGATGTGAACGGCATCGCCCGCTGGCCCGCTCCCGCTGTCGAAGGTGCATTTCAGGTCATTATGCTCATCACATTCTGGCTGCTGCAATGGCGCGGCCTGCTGCGTGACCGCCTGTTCTTTCTCTACCTCATCGCCTACGGCCTGTTTCGCTTTCTGCACGAATTCATGCGCGATACACCGAAGGTCTGGCTTGGACTCAGCGGCTATCAGTTCATCGCGCTGGCGATGGCCGCTCTGGGATATGCCATGCTGGTCCGGCGAACGGAATTCATTCTTGCCCGACGCGGAGAAGATGGGCAGGATTAACCCATGAAACGGGAAACTCTCCGTCGTGCGCTGTTTACGTTGGCGGCCTGCGTGCTGGCGTTGCCGTGGCTAACGCCCTGCGCCCCAAGCGGTCAGGGTGATTCCAATCTGTCCGTGTCACCCGACCGAGATCGTTTGTATCAAGCGGTCAAACCCGGATCGTCTTTGATTGTCCGGCAGAATCAATCGATCTCCAGACAGGCGTTGATCTCATTTGAAGAGAGCCAACAGCTCACACCGATCAAAGGCAGCTCCTGGAAACAGGTCGATCTGTCTGACTCTCCTCTTGCAGTGCTCGAAGGTGACGATGTTTGGGTTGCCAGAGAAGGAAAAAAGGACATGCCGTCGCTGGCCCTTGCATCCACCGGGTCATCGATGGCGAAAATCACTGTCGCGACATCTCAGGGAACGCTTTTTGCCACGGCCGAACGAATCCATTTTCGCTCTGCGTCTTCGGAGATCGTGCTGGAGGGCACGCCGTTCGTTCAGTTTGGTCGTCAGCAGGTAAGAGCCGCCGGTCCGAAGGCGCTGATGAAACTGGATTACACAAGGCTCGCCGTGTTTGTGAGCGGCCGAGCCGTGGAAACCAAGTTTTGATACAAGCGTTTTTACATTCTCGTTTTAGGCTGCCGCCATGCTTGTCACAACCCGTAAAACAATTGAGCGAGGCCTGTTTGTGTTGGCGGTTGGCGTTGTTTCTCTGCCGTGGCTGACTCCATGCACGCTTGGTTTGGGGACGATGGCTTCCGGCGCGATCAATGTTGCTGCCAGGCCGCTTGTCAGTCAACCGCTCGACTACCTGCCCCACCCGGACATGAAACAATGGGCCGCTCGCCCGGGACCCATGCTGGAGATCCAGGTGGTTCGATCGGTCCCCTCCAATCTCTTTGTTCGTGATGAGGATCTGCCGAAGAAAATCGCTCATACCGCGCCACGTCCCGGAACGGGACTGCGAGGGAAAACGGGTAACTTCATCGGAATGGTATCCGCTTTGCTCGCCGCCACAGATGCCAGCACCCGGGGGATGATTGAAGAAGGAGGCGGAAATCTGGGGGTTCTTGACGAATTTCCGGGATCGGCTCACGACATGCGCCGCCAGTTGATACTCAATGAGTTTCCATTTGTCCTGCTGCAAGGGACAGACCTGACATACCTCGGCAAAGAGAAGGAGCCATGGCCGCGAATCGCCCGTGCCAGCAAACACAGCAAAGTGACGGTCATCACGCCCGACGGCACCTATTTTGGCCTCGCCGAGCGGATTCATTTCCGCAGCGGCTCCTCGGAGGTGATCCTCGAGGGCGATCCCACCGTCCAGTCCGGAGAGCAACACATCAAAGGAGCGAAGCATGATGCCATCATGCGTCTGGACTTCAAAAACAGGCGCGTGATCGTCAACGGTCCAGTCGTTGTGAATAAACTGTTTCGGTGACGGCAGTGGGATGAAGTCAATGCTTGCTTCCGCCACATTGACCGGACAAACTTGAGAAATGCAGCGGCATAAGCTTCAGCGTGCTCTATTCGTTTTGACGGTATGTTTGTTGTCGCTGCCTTGGTTGACACCGTGTGTCGGCCTCATCTCTGGCAGCGTCCTGAGCATGGCGAATGATGCGGTTCCTCGCAGTGGTGAGGTGGTGGATTTGGATCCGCAGCTGAAAAGCTGGGCGGCAAAACCGGGGCCTGAATTGCGTGTTATCGATCACGGGTTCGTGCACGCGCGTCAGTTCGTTACGGATGCAGAGTTGGCGGCGAGTGGTGGGACCGGGCTGAGGCCGTCTGGCATCGGCCTTGGTCGCGGAGCCAGCGCTGCTGTCGAGAAGGTGGCCTCTTCGCTCATGGTCGTGGACCCCATGACGTGGGTGGTCGCTACTCAGGACAATGGCGGCGCTGGTTTCGTCAACAGCGCACCACACGGGCGCCGCGGTCAGTTGACACTCTGTGAGAGCCCCTTTGTGCTGCTCCAAGGCGACGATATTCGGGTTATTCGCGAAAAAGGGGGGCTGCTGCTGGCGGCACGTGCTTCCCGCGCACGAGTCACTGTTATTACGTCGCAGGGCAGCTTTTTCGCCCTTGCCTCGCGGATTCACTTCCGTGCGGGATCAGCAGAAGTCGTTCTCGAAGGCAACCCTACCATTCAATCTGGCCATCAACATATTAAAGGCATGAAGCCGGATGCCCTGATGAAACTGAACTTCCACACAGCCACCGTGACGGTTTCCGGCGCGGTCAGCGAAACGCGGTACTAGGTACGGCGGCAGAAGTGGGATTCACTTCAAAGCTTCGCGATACTTCGCCCACTTCTCCCGCAGTTCCTTCAGGATGGCGACATGCTTCGGATCAGCGAGGAGGTTGTGCTCTTCCAGCGGGTCGGATTCGAGATCGTAGAGTTCTTCGACGAGCGGATTCGGCTCCATCCAGCGGATGTATTTCCAACGCTGGGTGCGCACGGCCTCGCTGGGTGGGATGCGGTCTTTGACGCTGTGATGCTCGTAGAAGTACTCGGTGCGCCAGTCTTCCGGCACCTTGCCTTCGAGCAACGGCTTCAAACTGCGCCCCTGCATGGCGGCGGGAACAGGAATGCCGGCCAGATCGAGCATCGTGGGCGCGAGATCGACATTCAGCGCCATCGCATCCACGGTTTTTCCGGCGCGGTCCTTCGGCAGCATGGGATCCCGGATGATGAGCGGCACGCGCAGGTCTTCCTCATACGCATACCATTTGTCCGCCATACCGCGGTCGGCCAGCGAGTAACCGTTGTCGCCGGTGAAGACGATGATGGTGTTTTCCATGAGCTTCTGCTGATCCAGTGTCTCCAAGATGCGGCCGATCTCGCGGTCCACGCCGGAGATGAGGCTGTAATAATCATGCAGGATGCTTTGCGCCTTCTGCGGCTCGTCGAAGCGCCATTCCCAGCGGCGACGGCCTTCGCTCTTCTGCACGAATTCCGGCAACCGCTTGAACGCTTCATCCGTCGCCAGCTTGGACAGCGGGATCTCGATGCCGTCATACATGCCATCGTCTCGCGAATCGGGTTCATACTCGCGCTTCTCGTGATCGCGTGCGTGGACGGCGTTGAAGCTGACGCTCAGCGAGAACGGTTTATCCTTCGGTGTCGTCGTCAGAAACGTCAGGGCATCGTTGCCCATCTTCGCCGTCTTGTGCGTGCGCGTGGGATCGTTCGGCTCGATGAAGAAGCGGCCTGCCTGTCCCGGTTCACCGCGCCAGAAGTCGAAGCTCGCTCCGCGTGCCTTCGTCACCTGCGGATTGCCCACACCATATTTACCAATGAAGCCGGTGTAGTAGCCTGCGTCATGGAATCGCGCGGGATAAGTGTCCTTCCATGCTTCATCGCTGATTCCTTTGGCAAAGTCCTCGATGCCATGTCGGCGCATCCACTGGCCGGTGAGCGCGGTGGCGCGGCTCACGGAGCAGATCGATGTGGTGACGAACATGTTCTTGAACACCACGCCCTCCTTCGCCAAACGGTCGATGTTCGGCGTCTTCACGATCGTGTCGCCCATGTAACCGAGCGCGTTGAAGCGCAGGTCATCGACCAGCAGGAAGAGAACATTGGGCCTGGATGGAGCTGCAGAGAGGAGCAGCGGGAACAATACGGTGGCGAGCAGGGGCAGACGAATCAGCATGGCCGTTGGTGAACGCGCCCCCGTGGGCAAGGCTTTCCGCAAACTCACGCACGTGAACGGCGTTATGGGAGGCTGCATGGACCCCTTCCTCGAATTTCACCGCAGTCAGACCCGCCGTCAGTTCTTTGGCCAGACCGGCCTGAGGGCGGGCAGCATCGCGCTGGCGAGCATGCTGGGTGAACGCCTCGCGAGCGCCGACTCCTCCTTGGTGCAGCCGCCGCTGCCCGGACTGCCGCATTTCGCACCGAAGGCGAAGCGCATCATCTACCTGCACATGAACGGCGCGCCGTCACAGCTCGATCTGTGGGATCACAAGCCGCAGCTTCAGCAGCATTACGACAAGGACCTTCCTGAAAGCGTGCGCAACGGCCAGCGCATCACCACGATGACCAGCGGCCAGGCGCGCTTCCCCGTGGCGCCGTCGATGTTCAAGTTCACGCAGCACGGCCAGTGCGGGCGCTTTGTGAGCGAACTGCTGCCGCACACCGCAAAGATCGTCGATGAAATCGCAGTCATCAAAAGCGTGCACACCAGCGCCATCAATCACGATCCGGCCTGCACCTTTGTGATGACCGGCAGCGAGGTGCCGGGCAAGCCGAGCATCGGCTCCTGGCTCTCCTACGGTCTCGGCAGTCTGAGCAATGACCTGCCTTCGTTTGTGGTCTTCACGCCCACATTCCCTGCGGCAAGTCAGGCGCAGGCGCTGTTCACGCGCATGTGGAGCAGCGGTTTCCTGCCGACCAAATACACCGGTGTGGCATTGCGTGGCCAGGGCGATCCGGTGTTGTATGTGAAGAATCCGCCCGGCGTCGATCCCACCGACCGCCGCACGATGCTCGATGCGCTCAACAAGCTGAACACGATCAATCACGACCGCATCGGTGATCCCGAGATTCAAACGCGCATTGCGCAATACGAAATGGCTTTTCGCATGCAGAGCAGCGTGCCGGAGCTCACCGACCTGAGCAAGGAGAGCAAGGCCACGCTCGACATGTATGGCCCGGACGTGCAGCGCAGCGGCAGCTTCACGCACAGCGCGATCATGGCGCGTCGTCTCATCGAGCGCGGCACGCGTGTTGTGCAGATCCTGCATCGCGGCTGGGACCAGCACAACAACCTGCCAAAGCTCCTCCGCGGCCAGGTGGAGGACAGCGAGCGCGCCTGCGCGGCGCTGATCATGGATTTGAAGCAACGCGGCCTGCTGCAGGACACGCTCGTCGTCTGGGGCGGCGAATTCGGCCGCACTGTCTATTCCCAAGGCACGCTGACCAAGGACAATTATGGTCGCGATCATCATCCGCGCTGCTTCACCATGTGGATGGCCGGCGGCGGCGTGAAAGGCGGCGTCGAATACGGCGAAACCGACGACTTCAGCTACAACGTGGTCAAAGATCCGGTTCACATCAACGACCTCAACGCGACGATCCTCCACCTCATGGGCATCGACCACCGCAAGTTCAGCTTCAAGTTCCAAGGACTTGATCAGCGGCTCACCGGCGTGGAAGAGCATCATCCGGTGAAGGCGGTGCTGGCGTGATCAACGCGAGCTGAGAATCTCGACCGTCACCGAACGATGATCTGAACCCATCTCAGGTCCGATCGTGCGCTTCTGTACGGTCAGCCCGCGTTTGACCAGCACATGGTCGATCGGAATCATCATCGGCAGCCTCAAGCCCCACGTCGGCGGCCATACAGGATCGACGGAGTGAAAATCGAGGCCGCTCTTCTCGCGGAGCAACCGCATGCCTTCGCACCAGGGCGTGGCGTTGAAGTCGCCGGCCACAATGACCTCGCCTTCGAGGTCCGTGACGATGGCGCCGATCTGGGACAGTTGTTCCCGCCACTCATGCGCACTCAGGCCGCCCATCGGTGGAATCGGATGGGTGCCGATGAAGGTCAGAGGCACACCAAGGTGATCGAGGGTCAGCAGCAGGGAAGGAAGCCGCCATATTGTGAATCGCCGGACCTCGAGACTCTTCAGCGGCAGTCGGGTGTAGCAGGCGATGCCAAAATTGCCGTCGTTCATCTCCTCGACGCGATGGGGATATTTCACGCGCAGTGGTTCGAGGCTCGTCTGCCATGATTCGTTCACCTCCAGCAGGCAGACGATGTCGGCATCCGCCTTCATCACGTGCTCGATGGCCGCGACCTGGTTGGGGTTGTCCATCATGACATTGAAGGTCATCACCCTTAGCGGCTTGACTGATCCGGCTTCTTCGATCCCGGCGGTGTGATGGTAGGCGTGAATGATCTGGGCATTCCAGAGAAGCGAGATCAGCGACACAAGCAGCAGCCATGTGCGCCGACGGAAGAGCGCGAAGACAACGATGACGGCGTTCACAACGATGTACTGCAGCCGAAAGTGCGACAGCAGGTCAAACGTCCAATGGAAGCGTCCGAGACTGCCCAGCCACGTTCCGGTGAGTGCCGAAAGGGCCGCGATTTCACAGAACCCGCCGAATGAGAGGGACGTTTTCAGAAGGCGGGGTTTGTCGGCTGGCGGCGCGTCGTCACTCATCGGCAATGGGCGACCATGAACGCGATCCGGTCTGGATGCACCTTCTTCTTGCACGGTGAATGGCCCCGTTCATGGATGAACCATGGGTAAACTTCAAGACAAGATCGCCATCGTCACCGGAGCCGGTCGCGGCATCGGCAAAGCCATCGCTGAAACCTTCGCCGCCGAAGGCGCGAAAGTCGCCGTTGTCAGCCGCACGCAGGCCAACGCGCAGAGCGCTGCTGATGCCATCAACGCCGCGCATCCCGGTGCGGCCAAGGCCTATGCGCTCGATGTGGCCGACGGTCCCGCCTGCGCCGAAGTTGGAAAGCAGATTCTCGCCGATTTCGATCACGTTGACATTCTGGTGAACAACGCCGGTGTCACCAAGGACGGCCTGCTTCTTCGCATGAGCGAGGAAGACTGGGATGCTGTGCTCGACACGAACCTCAAAGGCGCCTTCAACATGGTGAAGGCCGTGCAGCGCAGCATTTTGAAGCAAAAAGGCGCACGCATCATCAACATCAGCTCCGTCATCGGTCTCATCGGCAATGCCGGTCAGGCCAACTATGCGGCCAGCAAGGCCGGCCTCATCGGTTTCACGAAGTCGCTCGCCCGCGAATTCGCCGGTCGTGGCGTCACTGCCAACTGCATCTGCCCCGGCTTCATCGCCACGGACATGACGCACGTGCTCAACGACCAGGTAAAGGAGGAGATCTTGAAGAAGGTCCCTCTTGGAGAACTCGGGTCCGCTGAAGACATTTCCGCCGCCGCGCTTTATCTCGCCAGCCCTGCCGCACGTTACGTAACCGGCCAGGTGCTGACTGTCGATGGTGGCATGGTGATGTGAGTCACTTCACATCGAAGACCAGCATCAGCACGATGCTGGTGGTGTTGAAGATCATATGCAGGAGCATCGGCGCCAGCAGGCAGCCGGTGATTTCGTACGCGAGGCAGAACAGCACGGCCAGCATGCACAGCGGCAACAGGCTGCCGACGTGCATGTGAATGATCGCAAACATGAGCGAGGAGCTCAGTGCTGCGAATGGCGCATCCGTATACCTCTTCAAGACACCGTAAACGAATCCGCGGAACAAGGTCTCTTCCGCCAGCGGTGCGATCACCACTGCGGCGATGATCACCAGCACCTTGATCCAAAGGTCGCCGGATGATTGAAACACGGCCACCATCTGCTGAGGCTGCAAATCCGGCCAGATGTCCTGCAGCCACTTGGTCACGGCGATCGAAGTGAGGCTGACCGCGACGAGGCAGATCACGGCAAAGATCAAAACGACTTTCCCCATCCAGCGCCAGCGCAGGTGCTGCAGTCCGAACAGTTCCGCTGGGTTCAGTCCGCGCAGCTGATGCAGATACAGCAGCAGGGCCGCGCAGACGATGAGATTGAAGAGCATGCTGAGAATGATCCCGGAGGCACTCATCGCCGCATCGGCCTGTCCGCCCGACGGAGGCGCCATGCTGCTGAGAAAGAGCAGTCCCAGGCCCGCCAGCACCATCAAATCTGGCGCGGCATAGGGACGTGAGAGTACCTGTCCCTCGTGATTCCATGACACTTCCGGCCTGAAGTGCCGCATCACGCGATAGGCCACCACTCCCAGTGCCGTGGCGATGCTGGCGAAGATCGCAAGATCACGCAAGACCCCAAATGTTGAAAGTTCCAGCATGATCAGCGGGCGAAGCTCGGCGGCAGATAGTAGGGCACACCCGGCAGCAGTTTTGGCAGCAGGCCGCTGCTCACGTCGAGCTGCACCTTTGCTGGCTGCGGAGCGGTTTTGGCGGAGGCAAAGACGTCAAAAAGGCTCACCTCATGGCGATACTTCACCACGCCGGCGTCGGTGGTCTTGCCCAGTTCGCGGGCCAGCGCATAGGCGTCTTCGACATAGCCGATTTGATCCACCAGCTTTGCCGCCAGTGCTTCACGTCCGGTCACCACTCGGCCGTCCGCTACGGTGTTTTTGAGCTGGTCCTTCGGCACGCCGCGAGCCTCGGACACGATGCCGAGAAAGCGGTCATACATCTGCGTCACCAGATTTTGCACATAGACCTTCTCGTCGTCGCGCATCGGGCGCGCGCCGCTGAGGGAGTCCTTGAACGCACCGCTGGTGAAGGCCGTCATCGACAGGCCCACTTTGCCGAACAGTTCGCTGTAGTTCATCGTCTCAATGATCACGCCGATGCTGGCCGTGAGCGTGGTTTCACTGGCGACGATCTTCGTCGCACCGCAGGCTACGTAGTAGCCGCCGGAGGCCGCCATCGAGTCCATGTAAACGACCACGGGTTTCTCTTTCGCCGCTTTCTTCACCGCGTTGTAGATGATGTCCGACGCCGTCACTTCACCGCCGGGGGAATTGATGCGCAGCACGATGGCCTTCACGTTCTTGTCCTCCGTCGCCTGTTCCAGCGCCTGCTTGATCGAATCCACGCTCGGCATCGCCTCGGCAAACAGCCCGCTCATTTCCATCGATGAGATGACCCCTTCGAGGTCGATGTGAACGATCTTGTCCTGCGTCGGCTTCTTCGCCGATTCCACGGTTGTCTCGTGGAGTTTCTTTTTCGGACGTGCGGTCGAGAGGCCGGCGTCCATGCCGACATCGAGATCCAGTTTGCCCAGAAACTGGCCCACGTTCAGTCCGAGGCTCACGATCAGCGCGAGAAGCAGCAGGATGATCAGACAGCCATACGATTTGTTGCTCATAATGCTGGGAAGCTACTCAGCGCGTCTGTGGATGCCAAGTGTTCCCGCGGGAATTTCCCTTCGCATGTCTGAAGCATCAACGTTCGTTTTTGCGGAGCAATCGTGCGTCCGGATCAGAGCTTCTTGAACAGTCCCTTGAGGCCGTTGAGCAGGCCCTTGGCCTTGTCTTCGATGTCGTTCCCCAGCAGGCCTTCGAGTTTGCGCTGGAGGTCCGGCTTCACTTCGGGGTGAGCCAGCGAACCGGTGATGGTGAGATCAAAGGAAAGACGACCGCGGCTGTCGGACATGAGATCCACGGCCATTTGAGAAAGCGTCTTGTTCACACCGCGGCTGGCGATGCCGTTGATGATGCTTTGTTTGAGCGCGTCGCCGCAGGACAGCCGCGTCAACAGGCCTTGCTGATCCTTGGCGAAGTCCATCCATGACTCGTGCTTGATCGTGTACTCGTAGTCCGGCAGGACGAACTGGGTGTCGCTCAGGAACTGAATGTACTGGTTGTGAAACAAAATGTGGGCGTTCACATCCTGCAGGAACGTTCCGCCAATGCGGACGGCGCTGATGTCGATGCCGTACTTCATGAGCTTGTCGAGGTTCTGGCCCGCGGTTTCACCGATCGTCATGTTGCCGCCGATGGAGGAGCCGCGGTCGATGACGAGTTTCAAATCGGCCGCAGGGGACCACGCCATCGTGGCGGGATCGACGGGCTTCACCTCGCCGTCACCATGCAGCACCATGTCGGCAAAGCGCACCTGCCGCATTTGTCCGCCGATCTTTGCCATGCCGTCCACCACCGCCTTGGCGGCGAGCCGCACGTGCAGGCGGTTGTGCGCCATGAGGTTTTCCGGATCGATGTCGATGTCAGTGAGGGAAAGGCTGAAGTCGCTGATGTCAGCGTTGAACTTGGAATCAGCGTCCTGGTTGACGATGTGAAAGTGCGCCTGCTCGATGCTGATCTCCTGCAGCGCCAGCCGTTCGGCACGCGATTTCTCAGCAGGGGGAAGTTCCACCTGTGGAATAGCTGTCACCACGGGCTCCGTCGTGTCCTGCACCAAGGTGGACTTGCCGGGTGCGGGTGGCGCATTCACAGGCTCGTTTCCAGGCGGAGACAGCGGGATCGCGCGCGGCACGCCGTCTTCGGTCAGGTTTATTTCAGCAACAGGCCTTTGAAACAGTTTCTCCAACGAACTGCCCTGGGCGTCCAGCCTCTCCTGAACCTCCACGCCCATGATGCGCAGCACGCGCGGATAAAACTGCCGGCGCCACAGGCCGTCCGAGTCCAGTTCGAGATAGGCCATGTCGATCTCCACCGGCGCATGCTGGAGCTGCGGGCGTCCTTCGAGAGGCGTTCCTGCATACTTGTCGCGCGGTGCGATCTTCAGGCCGCTGAGGCGGATCGTTGGCGGCCAGGTGAAGAGAGTGAACACCACATCGTCGAGCTGCACGCGCGCATTGATGTTCTTTTCCGTCTCCAGCACGAGGCGCTCCTTGTTGACGTAGCTCCGAAGCCACCAGGCGCCGGCCAGCGGTGCGGCCACGGCGCCGAGAATCGCCAGACCGAGCAGTGAAAGCAGGATGCGTGAGATCTTCATGGGGCGAACATAGGCCTGTGGGCCTGATTTGAAATTTGAGATTTGAAATTTCCATCGGCAAATCCCGGCTATTGTCGCTCCCCCGTTTCAACCCCTCACGCCTCATCCATGTCCCTTCGCGTCCGCTTTGCTCCTTCTCCCACCGGTGACCTTCACGTCGGAGGCGCGCGCACGGCCTTGTTCAACTGGCTGATGGCCCGCAAGACCGGCGGCACGTTCATCCTGCGGGTGGAAGATACCGATGGCGCGCGCAATACGGCGGAAGCTTCCGCCGGCATTCTCAAAGGACTGCGCTGGCTCGGGCTCGACTGGGATGAAGGCCCGGAGGCCGGTGGTGACTGCGGTCCGTATTTCCAAAGCCAGCGCAAGGACATCTACGACGCCTACTTCAAGAAGCTCGAAGACGCCGGCCGCGTGTATGCCGAGCCTGATGGCGCGATGCGCTTCAAGTTCAGCCGCACCGCGATCACCGTGCACGATCTCGTGTGCGGCGATGTGACATTCGCGCCCACCGAGGAGCCGGACATGACGATCCGTCGTCCGGACGGCAGCTACATCTTCCACTTCGTCAATGTGGTGGACGACATTGAGATGCGCATGACGCATGTCATCCGCGGCGAGGATCATCTCTCCAACACCTGGAAGCACATCGACCTCTTCAACGCCTTCGGCGCCACGCCGCCGACCTACGTGCACATTCCGCTCATCCTTAATCCGGACGGCACGAAGATGAGCAAGCGCGACGAAGGCAGCGCCATCGAGCACAGCTACATGAACGCCGGCTTCCTGCCCGACGCCGTGTTCAACTACCTCTGCATGCTCGGTTGGACGCCGAAAGCCGAGAGCGAAAAACTTTCGCGCAGCGAACTCACCGCGCTGTTCGACGCCGAGGCCATCCACAGCAGCAACGCCAAGTTCGATCTCAAGAAGGCGCAGTGGTTCAACGCGCAGTATCTGCGCGAACTCAGCCCCGATGCGCTGCTGCAGCAGGCGCGTCCGTTCCTCACCGCCAAAGGCCTGCAATGGACCGACGACGCCATGGCCGCCGCCGCCGTGCACAGCGTGCGCGAGAAGGTGAGCCTGCTCACCGAACTTCCCGAGTGGGTGCACTACTTCTTCCGCGAGGACTTCCCGTTTGAGGAAGATGTCGTGGCCAAACTGAAGGCCAAACCCGAAAACGCCGATCTGCTGAAGGCCGCGAGCGATCAACTCGCCCAGGCCACCGAGTGGACCGAGCAAAGCGTGCACGACGCCGTCGAAGCCGCTGCCAACACGCTTGCCATCAAGGCCGGCAAACTCATGCCGCTCCTGCGATTCGCCCTCAGCGGCCAGTCACGCGGTCCGGGCGTGACGACGATCGCGCATTTGATCGGCAAGGAGAAGACGCTGGCGAGGATTCAGCGGGCGCTACGGGAAGTGGTGGATAATTAAGTCGTATTGTTCCCGAGTGACGTTTTAAAACCACTGTTCGCAAAAGCGGCTGTTCATCAAACGGACAGACTCAGTAGGAGGGTATTCCATCAACCATTTCCGAAACATGAGAGTCACAGCCATAAAGAAGCATCTCACCATCTACTCAATCTTTGGAAGGCGAAAAACCACGATCAATCATGCATTTGCATCGGCGATTTCTCCTTGTGACCAATACAGCGAAGCTGATGTGAAAGAGGCTGTCCACGCGCTGGGACAAGACCCGGAAGCCGATCTTGAGTGTGTGTATTGCGGAAAAGAGGCCGAAACATGGGACCACGTATTTGCAACGGTAGAAAATGGCGAGTTCAGTGGAGCCGGACATCGGCTTGGCAATCTACTTCCATGTTGTAAGCCGTGTAATTCGAAGAAAGGAAATCGACCGTGGAGCATCTTTATGGATTCGCTTGAGATGTCCGATGAAGAACGGTTGTCGCGAAAAGGCACTATCGAACGATACTTGAAACGTTTTTTTCGCCGTGACAGCCCACCATCAAAAAGTGAAGACTATCTAAAACTGCTTTCAATCAGGGATCAGGTTATCGAATTGCTGAAACAGGGCGACGTCATTGCCGCTTCTATTCGCAGCAAGGCAACGCGGAGCAAATGACGTCACACCACGTTTTCCCCGACCCACCGCGCATAGCTCTCCGACACCTGTTCCGGCTTGAGCGCCACGATCTCCGGCACGTCGTAGGGATGTAGTTTCTTCAGGCGGGATTCGAAACGGGGCCAGGCGGCGGGGGTGGTTTTGAAGAGGGCCAGCACCTCGGCGGAGGTCTCGACGTTGCCCTCCCAGCGGTAGATGGACTCAACGGCGGGGATGAGATTCACGCAGGCGGCGAGTTGCGATTCCACCAGCGCCGTGCCAGTCTCGCGTGCCTTTGCCATGTCGGGAAAGGTGCAGAGGACGATCAGGATGTCGTTCATGACCGCCAGTGTATGAGATCCGCCTTCATCGACAAGCTTATCAAACGCATGGACCGCCTCGAACCGGGCGAGGTCCAGGCGGTGGTGCTCGATCTGGTGCGGGAGAAGAAGTTTCAGGAAAAAGTCTTCGAAGCGCTGCAGGAGGGCGTCATCCTGCTCGATACCGAGGGCAAGGTGAGCTACGTGAACCGCGCTGCCTGCACCTTTTTCGGGCTGGAGCAAAACCAGGTGCTGGGGCAGCGGCTGGCGCAGGGCGTGCGCGGACTGGACTGGAACGAGCTGCTCAAGCCGGGCACCGTGGTGAGCCGCGACCTGGAGATCTTTTACCCGGAGAACCGCTACCTCAATTTCTACATCACCAGCATCGACGACGACTCACCGCTGGGCTTCGTGATGCTGATCCGCGACGTCACCGAGACGCGCAAGCGCACCGAGGAGCAGCTCGAAAGCGAGCGCCTGAACGCCTTCACACTGCTGGCCGCCGGCGTTGCGCATGAGCTGGGCAATCCGCTCAACTCGCTGACGATCCACCTCCAGCTCCTCGAACGCCGCCTCAAGAAGATGGGGGCGAAGGGCGAGGCGCTGCGCGAGCACCTCGACGTGGCCACCGGCGAGATCCGGCGGCTGGATTTCATCATCGGCCAGTTCCTCGCCGCCATCCGCCCCACGCAGCCGCAGCTCCAGCGCGTGCAGTTGCGCGAGCTGCTGGAGGAGTGCGTGCGCTTCCTGCAGCCGGAGATCGAGCAGGCGAAGGTGAAGCTGAAGCTCGACCTGCGCTCCGACCTGCCCTCGATGCCGCTGGACGCGAACCAGATGAAACAGGCCTTCTACAATCTCATCCGCAACGCCTGCCAGGCGATGCCCAACGGCGGCACGCTGACGATCAGCGGCACCTTCACCGACTACGAGGTGCGGCTGAACTTTGAGGACACCGGCAAGGGCATCAGCGCCGAGCAGATGGGCAAGCTCTTCCAGCCCTTCGCCACCACCCGCA
>NZ_JAGRPF010000148.1 GCF_020439865.1 Prosthecobacter sp. | reverse complement strand
CGAAGCGTGAGACGAGGTAGCCGCGGCTGGGCGGACGGGCCACGATGGGTTCGTAGTTGAGAAAGCGCTTAAGGTCGTTGGCCAGTTCGTCGGCGCTGGAGTAGCGGCGGTTGGGATCACGTTCCAGAGCCTTGAGCGCGATCCAGTCGATGTCACCCTTGATCAGGGGCTCGATGGTGGAGGGCTTCGGCGCATCCTTTTCAGCGATCTCCCGCAGCAGGATGTGAATGGGCTTTTGCGCGATGTCCGAAGGCGTCACCAGCGGCTTTCCGCAGACGAGTTCAAAGAGGATGGCGCCAAGGGCGTAAACGTCCGAGCGCGTGTCCATGTGGGCGCTGCCGTGCTCGATCTGTTCAGGGCTGATGTAGCCGGGCGTGCCGACGAGCTGATCCACACCGGTGGCGATCGTGTGCCCGGAGCCTTCCCCTTCCAGAACTTTCGCAATGCCAAAGTCAATGACCTTCGGCACTGCCTTGCCGTCCTCGTCCGTGACCAGAACGTTGCCGGGCTTCAAGTCGCGGTGGATGATTCCCTTCTGGTGGGCGTGATGCACGGCCTGACAGACGGGAATGAAAAGGGCCATGCGCTGCCGCATGTCGTAGTCGTTCTGCTTGCAGTAGGAGGTGATGGAGCGGCCTTTGACGAGCTCCATCGCGAAGAACGGCGCGCCCATGTCCGTCTCGCCGGCGTCGAGCACCTTGGCGATGTTCGGGTGCTCCATGATGGCGAGCGTCTGCTTCTCGATGGCGAAGCGTCCGAGGATGTCGGAGGAGGTGACACCGGCCTTGAGCAGCTTGATGGCGACAAGGCGGTGCAGCGGTTTCACCTGCTCCGCACGATAGACGAGGCCGAAGCCGCCTTCGCCGAGCTTGTCGAGCAGACGGTAGCGGTCACCGATCCAGCCATCGTTGCCGGTCAGCGATTCCATGTGGGATCTGGGCTTCGTGGTGCCCATGCTGGTCATGGAACTCGCCGTGGCTGCGGGCAGTCCTCCATGGCTGTGAATGGTCGCCGCACCGGGCAGAGTGCCGTGTTGTTTGCCGGTGGGAATGGCGATGGTGGCGTCCTCGGGGCCGAGCGTCATCGCACTCGTGGGCACACCCGGACCGGCTGAGCCGCCCATGGTGGCCGCCGGCAGCGACGACCCTTTGGTGGGAATGGCGATGGTGACATCTTCGGGGCCAAGCGTGACCATGCCTGTGGGCGTGCTCGCCTCAGGCGGCGGCGATGTCTTTTTCAGATTGGGAATGGCGATGGTGGCGTCCTCCGGCCCAAGCGTGAAGGCTCCCGTATCGGAAGAGCCGGGCGGGGAATCCGTCGCAGGGTTGTCCTTGTCAGAGGGCGTGGATGGGTTGGCCGGATCAGGATTCACAGTCGAATGCAGGGAAAATATTCCTGCAATGTTTCAGAGATCGGACGAATGGGCAAGCTTTGCTGCGGAGAAGACAAGCCCCCGTCCTGTCTCGCGTTCACGGGCCGAGTTGCCTGCGGTAGCCTTCCACCTTGCTCAGAAAAGCCTGCCACTTCGGTCCCAGTCGCCCTTGGTCGAGGAGGAAATGCGGGCACTTCTTGTGACCGAGATCGCGGTGGTCGTCGTGGCGGATCATGCGCCAGTGCATGTGCGGCACCACATGCGAAAGCGGGATCCCGTGCTCCCGCATCAGCCAAGCGACGAGGCGTGCTGTGCGTTCGATGGTCTGGCTGCGGTCATTTCCGCGGTTTTCACACATTTCGATGCCAATGGAGCTGCGATTTCCGGGGCCGTCATAGTCCGCATGTTCGCCGCGCTCGTTCGTCGGCAGACTTTGATAGGTGGAATGATCATCCACGGTGAAATGCCACGCCACATAACCGATCGCATTGTGACGGCCCT
>NZ_JAGRPF010000147.1 GCF_020439865.1 Prosthecobacter sp. | reverse complement strand
TGATGAGCCCGTTCACCAGTTCCACGACATGATCATGATGGATAAACAGAGACTCCAGATGTTCGCGCTCCACCGGACCATTTTTTTCCATCACCCTATGCGCCTCCCGGGTGAAGGCCTTGACGCTCGTCTCCAGATCCGCCCACAGCTTCTCACCAGCCGCCGCCCGTGCCTCTTTCGAAAGTCTCGCTATCTGACGGTCACTCTCATCGAGGTCGCGCAGGAGCGTCGCCTTGTCCGAACGCGTCGGATGAAACTCCGCGATCTGATGAAGCACCTCGGTCATCGCATTCTCCTCGATCTGCACGTCCTGCCGCAGCCGGGCGATCAAAAACTGGTCGCGTGCCAGTTGTGCCACCCCTTCGCGAATGCGCTGGCTCTGTCTTACGGCAATGAGTCCTGCGGCACTCAGCAGTACCATCACCAGTGCGAACCCTAGTGCAAGAGTACGCAGCAGGTTGCGCTCGGTGATGCGGAGAAAGGTGAACGGCATGACGGGGGAATTCTGCTCAATCCATGCGTATGCGAAGAACAGGTTCTCTCCCGTTCATATGACAGGTGAATGTCTTGATCGCCGCCATGGTGAGGCCACGAATAAAGGCAATCCGGCAAAGATCAAAAGAACGCGCGCCTTTTGTTCCCGCTTCGGGCATGTGCGCTATCGCCTGACGAGGTTGAGCGGACGCCACTTACATCACGGCTTCCGGAATCGGGAGGAGAGAACGGCTCGACCCCGCGGTCTGAAAAAAGGACACATGACCTGTTTTGACATCGTACAGCGCTCCAACGATCGCCAGCTTCCCGTCTTTGACCAAGTCGTCCAACGTGCTGCTGCGCTCCCGGATCATGCGCATGGTCCGCAGCACATTTCGGCGAGAAACTTCGTTGGCATACGCGTCCTTCTCACCCGGCAGCCATGCGCCGTCACGTTTGCAGGTTGTAACATCGACCGACAGTTGAATCTCGGTCACCAGAGAGTCCAGGTTGACACAACCAGTGGCCTCCTTGGCCGTCTTCTGGCTGCAAATGAGATCCACCGCGGCATTCACCGCCCCGCAACTCGTGTGTCCCATGACGAGAATCATCTTCGCACCCGCGACTGCGCAGCTGTACTCCATGCTGCCGAGCACCTTGTCCCGGGCAATGTTCCCGGCGATGCGCACGCTGAAGACGTCACCCAGGCCAAGGTCGAAAACGAGTTCGGCAGGGGTGCGTGAGTCAATGCAGCTGAGCACGACGGCCATGGGGAACTGCCCGCCCGAGGTGGCATCCACCAGTCGTCCCACATCACGAGTCAGCTGCCTGCCTTCCCGAAACCGTTCGTTGCCCTCCTTGAAGATCTCAAGCACGCGCTCCGGAGTGAGGCTGCTCTGCACCTCACGGCTGCTGTAATCCATGAACTGAATGCGGTCCTCCAACCTGGAATACTTGTCCTTGAACCCTGAAAGGCTGAGCCGGACTCCGCGCGCCTTGGCTCCGTTGTTCTGAAAGTCCTGGATGATGTCAAGGATGTCGGCGTCCATGTAGTCCGTGTTGCGAGCGTCGATGAGGACGTGGCCGCCGCGCGGCACCTCACGCAGAGTCTTCTCGAGTGTGGCACGGCTGAAAAAGCTGACCTGATTGGCCAGTTCGATACGCAGCACATCTCCGGCCACACGATGTTCCATCACTTTGCGCAAAGGACGACGCATGTTGCTGCGGAGGATGAATCCAATGCTGACCGCCAGACCGATCAGGATGCCGACAAGAAGATCGGTCAGGACGATGGCCCCCACCGTGATGGCAAAAGGGAGAAACTGGCCTTTTCCTTCGGACCACATCTGTTTGAGCAACTTTGGACTCGCGAGCTTCAACCCGGTGACCAGAAGAATGGCGGCAAGCGCGGAAAGCGGAATCAGATTCAACCAGCCGGGGATCAGCAGCACACAACCGAGAAGCAACGCTCCGTGAAAAATGGCGCTGAGCTTGGATTTTGCGCCGGCGTTGATGTTTACCGAGCTCCGCACGATGACCGAGGTCATCGGCAGTGCACCGATCAGGCCGCCCACAAGATTGCCGACGCCTTGAGCCAGAAGCTCACGATTCGGCGGGCTGCTGCGCTGCTCGGGATCAATCTTGTCCACCGCCTCAAGGTTCAGCAAGGTCTCCAGGCTCGCGACAATCGCGATGGTGACCGCCGCGGCATACACCTCCGGCCTGTTGAGGGCGCCAAAGTTCGGGAACTGTAGAAAACCAAGGAAGGCCCCGAAATCTTGAGCCACAGGCACCTGCACCAGGTGAGATGCTTTGATGACCCAGCCCCCTCCCACTTGCTCCAGCACCCAGCCAACCAAGACACCCATCAAGACCACCACAAGAGGTGCAGGAACAACGCTGTTCTTGAGCGCCTTGACCTTGTCCCAAACGACGAGCAGCACAATGGAGAGCACCCCGACAAGCATCGCTCCCGGCTGGATGTCAAAGAACGCCGACCACAATTCTGTGAAGGTGTTTTCGTGGTCGGGCTGCTCAAAGGCCATGTCGCCCTCGGGGTCAGGATCATGACCGATGACATGCGGGATTTGTTTGAGAATGAGAATGACTCCGATCGCCGCCAGCAGTCCTTTGATGACGCTCGAGGGAAAGAACGCGGCGATGAAACCCGCACGACAGACGCCCATGATGATCTGAATCACCCCGGCGAGCGTGACGGCGAGCAGAAAGGTCTCAAACGAACCCAGCTTTCCAATCTGCGCCGCAACGATTGCGGTCAGACCCGCAGCCGGGCCGCTGACGCTCGTCTGCGACCCGCTGATCGCCCCCACAAGCAACCCTCCGACAATCCCGGCAAGAACTCCCGAAAACAGAGGGGCGTTGGAGGCAAGCGCCACCCCCAGACAAAGGGGGAGAGCAACAAGGAAGACAACGAGTCCGGCTGAGAGATCTCTAAAAAGGCCTGAATGCGGATTCGAATGAGGCATGGGATTGATATCTGGGTGGAATTAATCTCTTAGGCACGAATGCATTCGAAGCCACGCCTCCTTACGACTCCAGACCGCAAGGTGGTCGCCATTTTCTGCACAAGCGGCTGATCAGTCGATGAGGCCATTGCGAATGGCAAAGCGCACCAGTTCACCGATGGAATGCAGATTGAGCTTCTCCATGATGCGCCCGCGATGCGCCTCAATGGTGTAAACGCTCAGACTCAACGCCGTGGCGATCTCCTTGTTCGTCTTGCTCTCCGCAATCATCTGCAGCACTTCGCGCTCACGGGGTGAAAGGAGATCAATCGGGTTCGTCACGTGTTTGCGATAGTCGTCCAGCACGGCGTCGCTCACCTCCGGACTGAGAAACCCCTTCCCGTTGGAAACAGCTCGCACGGCGGCGAGCAGGTCGCTCTCGTTGCAATCCTTCAGCAGGTAGCCATTGGCACCCGCACGGAGCATCTCACGCACATAAACGGAATCCTTCTGCATGGACAGCGCCAAAATCCGCGCCTTCGGCACGGCCTTGGTGATCTGCCGCGCGGCCTCGATGCCGTTGAGCTCAGGCATGGTCACATCCATCACCACCACATCCGGCTGCAAATCGATGGCCTTGTCCACCGCTTCGCGCCCATTGGAGGCCTCGCCAACAACTTCCATGTCCCATTGGGCGGCGAGAATCATGCGAAAGCCATTCCGAACCACGGCGTGGTCGTCGGCCAGAAGGATGCGGGTAGGTTTGGCTGCCATGGAGATCCAAGGGTAGCGGTTATGCGGCAAAGATCAAAAAACTGTGGGACTTTTATCGACGCAAGCCCATGATCCCGCCATGAACGACAAGGAGCTCGACAGCATGCTCAAACACGCCGCCTCCGCCACTTCGGAGGCCGTGCCTGCATCGTTGGAGAGCACGATCATGGCACGTGTGCGCACCGATGAGGGCCGCGCAAAACGCTGGCGTTCGTTTGTCGGATGGCTGTTGATCCTGGCCGCCGTTTCCGGAGTCATGACAGCCGGAGTGATCGGCTGGTCCTTGGCTTCCCACGACACGACTCACACGACACCGCCGGCGATGAATCTCTTTGGGGCAGAACTTCCGAAATGACTTCGCGTGTCCGATGGCTGCTCCTCTCCGTACTCCTGTCAGCAACTCTGGCAGGAGGGACGGCGTTGCTTGTCACCGACTGGACCCTGCACCGGCACGGCGAAGGTCATGCCCATGATCATGTGGAGACGGATTTTCATGCGTGGATGCATGAGCACCTCGACATCACTCCGGAGCAGCATGAGAAACTGGAACCCATCGAAGCGGAGTTTGAGAAGCAGCGGGTACGGCTGAGAGGCGAGATCCGCGCCGCAGGTCTGGATGTGGCGACAGCGATCGCGGATGGGAACGAGAGCGATGCAAGGCTGAAGCCTGCGCTGGAGCGTCTGAACCACGCCCAGGGCGAACTGCAGCGTATGACGCTGGATCATTTCTTTGCCATGAAGCGCTACCTGCGGCCTGCGCAGGCAAAAAAACTTCTGGAATGGACTCATGACAGCCTTGCCCGCGAGCATTGACCTCCTGCTGACGGAGCCGGATGCTGCGCTGCGTGAAGACGTGGAGCAGCAGAAAATCCGTGCGGCGCAAGCTGGTGACATCGGTGCGTTTGAATGGCTCGTGCAGAGACATGAGGAACGCATGTTCGGCTTTTGCTGCCGCTGGCTGCGCTGCACCGAGGACGCACGGGAGGTCTGCCAGGACATGTTTGTACGGGCGTGGCAGGCGCTGCCAGAGTTTGAGGGCCGCGCGAAGTTTTCGCGATGGCTTTATCAGATTGCTCTGAACCTGTGCCGGGATCGTTTGAAGTCACGGTTTTCACGACAGCGCGAAAACACGATCGGGCTTAACGAACTAGCCGAATCGCCGTCGTGTCCGCGCAACTCTCCGGATGAGAGCGCCGGACTGAACAGCGAGATGGAAAAACTCGGCCGAGGGCTCGCCTTGCTTCCGGAGAAGCTTCGCGCGACGCTCATGCTCATCACCATGGAAGGCCTCAGCCACCAAGAATGCGCCGAGGTGCTCAACTGCTCGGTCCGCGGCGTGGAAGGACGGCTGTATCGGGCGCGGCAGATGCTGATGCAGTGGTGGAACGAAGAGCGTTGAGCCTGACGGCGCCGCACCTTTTCGCCGTCATTTTATGGGGTGGCAGAGGGAATGTCGTCTGGGAGAGGCAGCCCCTACGACTTCCGCATGCCGAACCGACGAATTGTTCATCTCATCCTCACCCCCTTGCTGTTCCCTCCGGTGATTCATGCGCAAAGTGCCACCGAGCAACCGTTCGAAATGCCCGAAATCATCATCGAAGGCAAGGCGGAGAGCCTCATTGGCATCGCCACATCCGCATCGAAGGGCCAGACAAGTGCGAAGGAACTGCTGGCGAGGCCGTTTTCACGCCGCGGCGAACTGTTGGAGAGCATTCCAGGCTTCATCGCCACCCAGCACAGCGGTGACGGCAAGGCGAACCAGTATTTCCTGCGCGGCACGAACCTCGATCACGGGACGGACTTTCTCATGTATGTCGACGGCATGCCGGTAAACTTCCGCAATCACGCCCACGGCCAGGGCTACGCGGACATGAACTTCATCATCCCGGAACTCGTGGGGGAACTCGAGTACTGGAAGGGCAACTACTTTGCCCAGCACGGTGATCTGAGTTCCACCGGTGCCGCCCGCTTCAAGCTGGTCGATTCACTTCCGCAGGGCATTCTCTCCACCACCTGGGGTGAATATGAATACACGCGCACTCTGATCGCGGACACGATTCAAGCCGGTGCCGGACAGCTAACCGTGGCGGTGGAGCACCAGTATTACAACGGCCCTTGGACGGTGAACTCCGATGCCACACGCTGGAACGGCTTTATGCGCTGGCACTGGGAGGACGGTATGGACCGCATCAACATCACCGCCATGGGCTACCATGGAGACTGGACCTCCACCGACCAGGTCCCGCAACGCGCGATCGGCAGCATGATCGGACGCTACGACTCCCTGGATGCTACCGACGGCGGCAACAGCCAGCGCTACAGCCTTGCCTTCGACTGGGTGCGAGAGGAGGGGCGCACCACCACACGCGCCAACGCCTACGTCGGCTACTACGACCTCGACCTGTTTTCCAACTTCACCTTCTTCATGGACAATCCCGCGCCAGTCGGGGACCAGTTCGAACAGCAGGACCAGCGCTGGTTTTTCGGCGGGGAACTCGCACGCGACTGGCATTTTGAGGCGCTCGGCCACGAGCAGCGCTTCACGCTCGGTGTGCAGGTTCGTGGAGATTACATCGACGGCATCGGCCTTTACAACACCACCATGCGCGACCGCTGGAACGTCGTGCGTAAGGACGATATCTTTCAGGCAACCTACGGCCTGTAC
The DNA here is from genome assembly GCF_020439865.1 of Prosthecobacter sp. Lineage (GTDB taxonomy): Bacteria > Verrucomicrobiota > Verrucomicrobiia > Verrucomicrobiales > Verrucomicrobiaceae > Prosthecobacter. The sequence continues at coordinate 75,654 of NZ_JAGRPF010000147.1, read as the reverse complement.
TCGGAGCTGGAGTTCAAGCCCACGGACTGGTTCCGCATCGTACCAGGCGTGCGTGCGGACTTGTTCCAGTTCGACGTGCAGCGCAGCACGTTGAATGAAAACACCGGCACCCTTTCCAAGGGCATCGTCAGTCCAAGACTGGCGATGGTCTTCGGTCCTTGGAACCAGACCGAGTTCTATGTAAACGCCGGCATGGGCTTCCATAGCAACGACGCCCGTGGCGTCACCATCGTGACGGATCCCAATCCTGCGGCCGGACCGGTCGATCCTGTGGACCCGCTAGTTCGTACTTACGGTGCCGAGTTCGGCATCCGCAACGAGTCGATCTCAAAGCTGGTGAACACACTTTCTTTCTGGCTGCTGCGCAGCGATTCGGAGCTAATCTACGTCGGCGACGCCGGAACTTCCGAGCCGGGACCAGCCTCTCAGCGTTACGGGTTGGAGCTTTCCACCTACTGGCGGCCGAATGACTGGACCATGGTCGATCTCGAGGCCACCTACACTGACGCCCACCTGCGCACGGCAAATCCGTCCAGCCAGGAGATTCCCAACTCGATCCCATACACGCTCAATGGTGGCATCTCTCTAGGAGGACCTCAGGGCTTCTTCGGCTCGTTGCGTGGTCGTTATTTCGGCCCGCGTCCTCTCAGCGAAGACAGAGAGGCCGACGCCCGGGAGTCCTTCCAGGTGAACGCCCGCATCGGCTATCGCCGGAACAACTGGGAAGTCGCCGTCGACTGCCTGAATCTCATCAACCGCAGTGACAACGATATCGCTTACTTTTATGCCTCACAGCTTCGTGGTGAGGCCGCTCCAGTCAATGACGTGCACCTGCACCCCATTGAACCGCGCATGTTCCGCATCTCAGTGACTTGGCGTTTCTAGCCATCCGAGACCATCACCACCTGATGCCCGACGTTCGGAACACCTGAACAATGCGACCCAGTTTGTGTAGCGGCCATGGATGCATCTGGTCTGCTGTAGGGTAAATCGGCGTGCAAAACGGCACCTCCGGGCAGCTTCATGCCCACGCGACCGGATGACTTCGTGGCTCAGCAAGACCGCAAAGTAAGACGTTTGTCTGAATTGTCATATTTGCGTCGATTATCGTAAGTGATTTGCAATTTTTGGATTCGATCGCGCAACCAACGCTAATAGTTTGCGTATTTGAGATAATTTTCATAGATGAATCTCTTTACAGAGAATCTAATGAATCATAATTTAAGGCGTTCGGCCCAAATATACTCCAGTTCTCTAAACTGAGTATTACTAATGTTAAAAGCTCTCAAACATGAAAACGACACCTCTTGCTGATCAGTCCTTCTCTCTGAGGAGCCAAGCTCTTTCAGCCATGCTGTTGCTGATTTCCCTCTCGTCGGGCGTGGCCGCGATCACTGAACTGCCCCAGCCCTATGTTCCCGCAGGGCAGAATTACAGCATCACCGCTCTACAGGACCTCACGCCCGTGACATTGACGGGAGGCACCTCTGTGGGTGCCAATCCGAATCTGAACTTCGAGTTTCAGGGCGGCATTGGGGTCCGCTATCTGAGTCCCGCAGGCAAACTGACAGACTTTGGAATCGGCCTCTACGATGGCAGCACTGCCAAAGGCTTCCAAGCCACCTCCACCGGCCTGAACATCAGTTTCGACCAACTAGTTTCCAGCAACGGGCTCTCCGCTACCTTGGGCGACTTCGACGTGACTTCTCTCAGTTCAGGTTTTAACACCGGCAAAGTTTCGCCGACCATTTCCATCTACGGTGCGGGTGGTTCCCTGCTCGGTGATTTCTCGGCGTCTGATATTCTGGCAGGCAACGCCATGAGTCTGATTTCGGGCCATGATCCGGCCTACAAGGTGGACACCTGGCTGCTGAGCCTGGATGCCTTGGTGGGGTCCAATGCACAGATATCTGGATTCACTCTGGCCGCAGACGTCGACAACGGAGCCGGATGCCAGATGGATGGTACCAGCGATCCCTACTTCCTCATTTCGGTCAACAATGCCTGCCCGGTGCCGGAACCGGGCTCCGCGTTCCTCGTTTTTACGGCAGCACTGGGTGCTTTGATCATCACACGGCGCAGGAATCTGTTTCCTGCCGCTTGATCAAGCGCCCACTCTCTTGATCAGGAGGGCCGAAGGGGATCAACTGCTCCGGCATCTTTGATGTCCTGACATCATTCGCCGGTTTACTCCTTGAACTCCTCGCGGTCAGGAATCCGAGTGAAGGCGATCTTGGTGCCCGAGAATGTGCGCACTGTGTCTGGAGTGAACCCGATCACCACCGAGTCACGCCCGCGCTTCTGATTGATCTCGTCCAGCACGCGACTCAAGAGTTCACGTTGCGCACGTGAATCCGCCGCGTCCTTGCCGAACAGTTCGAGCTGCTGCGGTTGCATTTCCGACTCGAGGCCATGAAGCGCGACGGAAACTTTCTTCACCCGCTGCCAGCGCGCCTGCTTCATCACATTTTGCCACAACTTCGTCAGCACGCGGGTGAGTGCGATGCTGTCGGATACAGCTTCAAACTTTGCCTGTGACTCAAAGCGCGGCCCTTCTTCGGTTCGCACGCTCAGGTGCAGGTGTCTCGCGCGGTATTTCAGACGTCTCAGCCGACTCGCCGCCTTCAGGAGAAGACGCCGTGCCACGATGCCGGCCTGCGGCGGTGTGCGCAGTTCCGGCGCTATCACATGGCTGTGCCCCACGGAGCGGTGTTCCACCGGCTGGTCCTCCTCTGTCGGCCCCCCGTGCAGGGCGTGCCAGAAACGATCACCACAGACACCGCCCCACGCATGGTGCAACGTCTCGCGCTCCGCCTCCCACAGATCCTTCATCGTGCGGATGCCACAGGCATGCAGGCGCGGCTCCATGCGCCGGCCAATGCCGCACAGATCCCGCACCTCAAGGTCCAGCAATCGCCCCGGCAGTTCCTCCGCCAGCAGCACCACCAGTCCGTCCGGTTTCTGCATGTCACTCGCCACCTTGGCCAGAAACCGGTTCGGCGCCAGGCCGATGGAACAGGTGATGCACTCGCCGATGCGTTCCCTGAGCCCTTGCCTGATGCGCTTGGCCAGATCCATGGCCGCATCGAGCCGCTGACGCGGTGCATCCAGCTTGCAGGCCATCTCGTCGATCGAGCAGATCACTTGTACCGGAAAATGCCTCTCCACCTCGGTGATGATCCGGTGATGAAACTCCACATACACATCGTGACTCGCCATCACTGTAATGAGTTCCGGACAGAGCCGCCGCGCCTCTCCGATGTTCGTACCGGTTTTGATCCCAAATCTTTTCGCTTCATGGCTCGCCGCAATCGCGCAGGTCGCATCCGAGTCAACCGGCACCACCGCGATCGGTTTTCTTCTCAGCTCCGGATGGAGCTGCTGCTCCACGCTGGCGAAGTAGCTGTTCAAATCAAGGAACAGCCAGTCCACAAGGGGGGCCTGAGTTGAACTGGCCAATGGAGAAAGCATGAGTGACTCGTGGAAGAATGCCCACCACCGTAAAATGTTCAATGGAACATGTAAATTCGCATTTAACTAGCCCCGCCACCTTTGAATCAATCCACGATTGCGATTTACCATAATGGTCATAACTGTCTCCTTATGCAGCCCACCCCCCAGGCTCCAGACAACGCGCCCGCCCGCCCTATCTCGCAACCCCTTCTGACCCGTTCTGAATCTCTCTTTTTGGCCTGCCTCGAAAACCTCTCCCACCAGCGCTGCCACATCCAATGCAAACCGCGCCTGACGGACTTCCTCCACGACGAGGCTCTCGCAGGCTTTCAGAAGATCTGTCAGCGACACATCGATTTCTTCATTTACCGGAAGGAGGACTGGCTCCCCATGCTCGCCATTGAGTTCGAAGATGACGACAACAGCGCCGAGAAGTCCAGCCGAAGAATGCGCGACCGCAAACTGGTTAACGATGTCCTTCAATCCACGGGCGTTCCGCTCGTGCACGTTCATGCGAAGGAGATCGACCAGATCGACACCCTCGTTCACAAACTAACTGCGGCCTGGCATCAGCGCGCGGCAGCCTTAGAAACCTGAGGATCCGGGTTCCTCAAAGAACGGCCCATTGGGTGTCGTCTGCCCAACGCTTGCGTCTCCGAGGGTAAAGATCACCCCCAGGCTCGACGCTCAGGCGTATGATGAGTAAGACAGCGCCCTTCGGGTGCGCCCTATGCAGGGCATTCCATTGGGTGGGTGACTTTTGCTTTCCACCCCCTATCTCATCCAATGTTCCTTGAAGCGACCCCCTTGTTGACCAGTCCCGCCTTCGCCCCCATTTTAAATGACAACCATGCCAGCCATTCCCATGACATCTCAGCCTGGCACTTCGGACCCGGCCTCTGGCTCCATGCGCTTCCCTACGGTGAAGGAGTGGAAGGCCATCGTGGCGGAATACCAGCAGTCGTCTACCTGGCGCGCCACCTGGCAGTTGGTGAACACCCTCGTCCCTTATGTCGCGCTCTGGGTTCTCATGTACCACTTTCTGAGCATCTCCTGGTGGATCGTCGCTCCGCTCGCCGTGCTCGCCGGAGCCCTTCTCGTTCGCGTCTTCATCATCTTTCACGACTGTGGTCACGGCTCCTTCCTTCGCTCCCGCCTCGCCAATGACATCATCGGTTTTATCACCGGCGTGCTCACCTTCACCCCCTACTACCAGTGGCGCTGGGAGCACTCGCTTCACCATGCCACCACCGGCGATCTCGACCGCCGTGGCATCGGCGACGTCTGGACCATGACCGTGCAGGAGTATCTCGAGTCCTCCCGCTGGAAACGCTTTGCCTACAAGCTCGCGCGCAATCCGATCATCCTCTTCGTCATCGCCCCATTCGTTCTCTTTGTGGTGCTGCAGCGCATCCCCAACAGCCGCGGGGACACACGCGAGCGCCGTTCCGTGTGGTACATGAACCTTGCCCTTTTCGGCATGATCACCGCTCTCTCCTGGGTCTTCGGACTGGGTACCTACCTCATCCTTCAGGCCATCATCACCGGCGTCGCCGGTGTCTTTGGCGTGTGGCTTTTCTACATCCAGCATCAGTTTGAAGACGCCTACTGGGAGCGCCACGAAGACTGGGACTACACCGCCGCCGCCCTGCAGGGCTCCTCCTTCTACAAGCTCCCCCGCATTCTTCAGTGGTTCTCCGGAAACATCGGCTTCCACCACATCCATCACCTCAGTTCACGCATTCCGAACTACAACCTCGAGCGCTGCCACCACTCGCACCCCGTCTTCCAGCAGGTCAAACCAATCACCATCCGCACCAGCCTCAAATCCCTGGCCTACCGCCTGTGGGACGAGCAGCTGAACAAACTCGTCGGTTACCGCCGCATGCGTGAAGTGCGCCGCGAACAGGCCGCCGCCAAAGCCGTGCAGGGCGAGAAAGCCGCAGTGCAGAACTTCGAGAACGAAGGCGGCCATGTCGCCACACCGGAAAAGCGGTCATAATCACGGATTTCGCAGGCGGGTTCAATCCACCCGCACGAGGCTCTCGATCCGTCCGGCCTCAAACACGTCTGCGCCCAGCCGGAGGAAAAGAGGGTTTCCACTCCAGGGAGATTCTTCCGTCAAACGCAGCAATCCTTCGCGCTCACGCAGCTCTCCACTCAGCCGCACCCGCACCCGCCTGCCCAGCGGCACTCCCCAGCGTTTTTCAAAAGCCCGTTTCGCATCTTCAGCCTCCGTCTTCCACGCAGCATAACCCGCGTCATCCGCCTGTGCCGGAAGCTCTTCTGACCGTCTCGCCGACTCCTGCAATGCACGTTCATGAGCTCTCTCTTGCCTCCAGCGCTCATACCCATCTTCATTTTCCGCATCAGCATGTCGAAACAGCTCCAGACCAGCCGTCGCATCAGGTGCCTCAGGTGGCACCGGAGTGGACGACGGGACACCGCCCGCCAACGCCCAGCGGCGATGGGGCGAAAAGAGATCAGGAGTCGAAACGGGCTCGGACATCGAGTCATCCACTGGGCCCAAACTCGATGTTCTTCAACTGGATCACCCCCGCCCCTGAATGAATCTGACAATCTCAACACACCACAAGAGCAGGTAAATCCGTCACGATGCTCTTTCAATGCCTTCCGCCCGTCACCCACGCACCTCGAATCTCACCACAGTCAGCGGCACGGTTTTGACAGGCTCCTCGCGGTCCACTTCAAACGGATGCAGAAGATTGTTCCCAGCGAGATCTTCGAGCAATGGATCGACCTCCAGCAGCCATGCCCCCGCAATCCATTTATCGTCCGGCGTAAACGACCATGAACGTGCGTCAGCAGCGACCTGCACCGCACCGGAAAGCCGCACTTTGGCACGAGTCACACTCAACGCAGAAGCGAGCATCGCGGAATCGAGCGCTTCATCAAAAACAACCTTCAACGGTTCCCGTCCTCCGGCTTTCGGCTCGACAATCTGCCAGCGCTTCGGATCAGGGCTGGTGTGATCTGCACCAGCCGTAGTGATGGCAAACGCGGTTTCCTTTCCCAAGGCCACGCCTTTGTCCGAACGCCACGAGGCGGCAATCTTCAGAGAATATGTCTCCCCTTTCGTCAGCACCGGGCCTTCATCCACATTGAGATTCACCCCGGTCTTCTGCCGGCCAGGATGGAGCCAGAGCGTCAGGCGCTTGCCGTCCGGCGACCACAACTCCGTTTCACGAAACGGCCCTTCCACGATGCTTTCGTCCTGACGATGCAGGGTGATGCGATCAAGAAACACACCTTGCTCCATGGGATGGCTGAAGTGCAGGTAGAGCTTCAATGCGTTGGCCGGCAGCACAGCAGGCGACGGTGTGATGGTGACAGCTGGAACTTCCGTTTCCGGTTGAGGGACGAGCAGTTTCAGCGTGGTCCATGCACCCGCAGCGGAGCGAACTTCGACGCGGTAGGATTCTCCGACGACGAAGGGCAGCACGGGTGCGAAACGAACGGAGTCTCCGTCACGTGTGACACGGCCGAAGAGCGGCGACTTCGCATCGCCCCGGAAGACGCGCAGATCAGTGCCGGTCGCCTCGACCTGCCCCGTCGTGCTCATGTGAGCCTCTTCAGCACCAGACCACGACGAGAAGAGCAATAAAACCGCTGACACGACGCTCATGAGACGCCGATTCCAACAAGTCATCAGCGTCATATCAGCGTCTCGTGAGCGATTCAAAAAACTCCCGATCACCACATCTTCATGGCAGCGCAGCGATTTCGAGGCTCAGGGCGCCTTCATTGTCGCGCAAGACGACGGCCTCGGAGTTGCTGAGCTTGTCCACCTGCACGGCACCGAAGAGCGTGTCCACGATCTCGATGCCCTTCGGACCCTCGTGCTGCTTTTCGTCGCGTCGGGTGGCGTTCTCGTTGGTCTTGCCGGGCTCGTTCGCGTCGAGGTAGTCCATGCTGACACGTGCCGCCCACAGCTTGCTGGGGCCGAAGCTGTTCTGCTTGAAGCGCTGTGTCTGCACCACGAGCCAGTCCTTGCCGCTCTTGTCCGTGTAGCTGAAGAGATCGACGGGGCGGTTGCCGCTGCCAAGTTCGACAGTACTCACACCTTTGACCTGCGCCCCGCTCTGGATGTCGTCCACCTTGAACTTGGCCACGGGCGTGCAGGCAAAGGCGCCCACGACATAGGTGTCGTCGCCGGAGGAATAGGGAATGAAGCTCTGGATGGGTGCCTTCGTCTCCCACTTGCGATGAGCGACGTGATAAGTCTCAGCGCTGAAGACGCTGGCGGTGGCGCCGTTTTTGACCGGCACGGGGATGGTGAAGATGCGGGAGGCAAACTCCTCGTTGCAGGTGCCGGTGGCAAAGATGCGGTCCTTGTCGAAGGCGACATCGGTGATGTTGGTGACCTTGCTGATGGTACCGCCGGGCAGCGTGACGCGCACCCAGGGGAGATTGTCGAGATTCAACGGTGCCACCTTGCCGGCGGCATCAACGGTGACAATGAGGACGGCATTGTCCGGCCGGCGTTGCACGGCGAGGTAGATGCGGCCGCTGGCGGGGTTCACGGCGAGGTCCTTGATGGTGATATCTTCCTTCTTCGCGCCAAGGCCGTCACCAATCACCACGGCAATGTCAGCCACGGGCTTCGTCAGCGTGGCCTTCGCGGGGCCGACGTCGCCGGTCTCGATGGCGACCACGCTGGCGGTGGCGGGTTCCGCCGCGAGCAGCAGGCCTCCCGGGCCGAAGCTGATCGAGCTGAGGGACTTGATCTGCAGACCGCCGGTCTGCGGCGATTCGATGAGTTTCGAGGCGGCGACCGGAGCGGCAGAGAGACCGGTGGCAATGAGCAGAAGCAGTGCGGTGAGTTTCATGGTCGGATAGAATGCAATTCGAGCGCATGGTACGGGACCAACCGGGCGAATGTCACGAACAAAGATGAAATCGAAGTTCACACGGAGTTCATCGTCTGAAGCTTGATCTTTGATCAAAAAACAGCGACCCCATGACCGCCGCATGAAAAAGAAGCAACCTGCAGCCCATCTGCCGCCGCCGCGCACCTTTTCGCGCTGGCAGTCGTTCAAGCGGCTGTTTGCGATTTTCGTCATGGGAACGTCGCTGCTTTGCACGCTCGCGGCGGCCGTGGTCATCGGCATCTACAGCCATCTGGCGAAAGCCTACGATCTCACCAAACTGGGGCAGATGCCGGAACGCACCGTCGTGATGGACTACAAGGGGGAAGTCCTCGGTCGCATGCACGGTGAGAACCGAATCATCGTGCCCCTGAGCGAGGTTTCTCCCTGGTTCATCAAGGCGCTGATCGCACGCGAGGACTCACGCTTCTACCAGCACCACGGCATCGACTACTGGGGCGTGATCCGTGCCGCGGTTCGCAATCTCAAGGACATGCGCGTGGTTCAGGGCGCGAGCACGCTGACGATGCAGCTCGCACGCAACAGCTACCCCGATCTGGATGATCGCAGCCTGCACCGCAAGCTGGTGGAGATGATGCTGGCACGCCGCATCGAGAAGGCCTGCACGAAAGACCAGATCATCGAGCACTACATCAACCGCATTTTCTACGGCCCCGGGATCTATGGCGTGCAACGGGCCAGCCAGGTTCTCTTCGGCAAGCATGCCAGCCAGCTCAACCTCAGCGAAGCTGCCATGATCGCGGGCATCATCCGCAGTCCCGTGCGCTTCTCGCCCTTCCGCAATTACGAAGGCGCCATCAAGGAACGTGACACCGTGCTCAAGCGCATGCTGGAGACAAAAGCCATCACTCCTGAGGAAGAAATCGCCGCACGCTACGCGGACATCGCCCTCCATGCGCAACCCGCGTTTCAAAGCCAGGGCGGCTACGCACTCGACACCGTACGTCGCGACCTTGATCTGATTCTGGAGGAACAAGAGATCGAGGACGGCGGATTGCAGGTCTTCACCACCTTGAACAAGGATCTGCAGGACGCCGCCGAAGCAGCCGTTGAAAAACGCCTCACCGCCGTGGAAAAAATGCGGGGCTACCGGCACCCGAAAAAGGCGGACTTTGACAACACATGGGACGGCTCGCAGGAGATTTCCTCCACACCCTACCTTCAGTCGGCGCTTATGATGCAGGACAATGAAACCGGCGGCATCCTTGCCCTTGTCGGTGGGCGCGACTACCGGCACAGCAAGTACAACCGCGCCACCCAGGGCGAACGCCAGATCGGATCCACCGTGAAGCCCTTCGTCTATGCCGCCGGCATCGCCTCGGGTTTCATGCCCGGCACGTACATCAACGACGCTCCCATCCAGCCCGGCGAGATCGACGGAGCCGATCCGGGCTGGAGCCCGCAGAATTCGGACGGCAAGTTTCTCGGTCTCGCCACGCTGACCGACGGACTCGTCAAAAGCCGTAACACGATGACCATCCGCCTCGGCAACTACGCCGGACTCGACCGCGTGATCGAACTGCTCACCAACGCGGGATTTAGCAAGCCCTCCATCCGCACGCCGCAGATCTTCATCGGCAACATCGGCGGCAATCCGCGCCAGCTCACCAGTGCGATCAGCATCTTCCCCAATCAGGGTCTGCGCCGCCGACCCTTCCTCATCGACCGCATCATCGACAAGGCGGGCAACGTTGTTTACCAGACGCCCGTCCTCGAATCCGAGGTCATCACTCCCAGTGTGGCTCACATGATGCGCCCGCTTCTTGCACAGGTGCTGGATCGCGGCACCGCCGCCTCCCTGCGCAGCGAGTACGGCTTCAAAGAACCCGGCGGCGGCAAAACCGGCACCACGAATGATTACAAGGACGCCTGGTTCGCAGGCTATACCGACCGCGTGAGCTGCGGCGTGTGGGTGGGCCTCGACAAACCGCAGACCATTGTCGAAGGCGGTTACGGCGGCACGCTCGCGCTGCCCATCTGGTCTGATGTGATGAAGAAAGCTGTCGCGCTCGGCTACAAGACCAAGGTTCCCAAGGTCACCCTACCGCTCACCAAAGTAACGCTTTGCCGCGTGAGCAGCCAGCTCGCCACCGATGGTTGCTCACGTGCCGGCACCGCATATGAAGAGGCTCTCCCTTACGATCTCGTGCCCAAAGGGTTCTGCCTCGAACATCAGGGCTACGCCGCACCGCCTCCGCAGCGCATGCAACAGCCTTCACGGCCCGGTTTGTTCGACCGCATCCGCCGCTGGTTTCAGTGAAGAGGCGCAAGTTTAATACCCCAGCCATGGACCGAGCCACTTCTCGGCTTCCTCGATCGTCTGACCTTTGCGCTGCGCGTAATCTTCGACCTGATCCTTCGCGACGACGCTGATGCCGAAGTAATGCGAGTCGGGATGACTGAAGTAGAGACCGCTGACGGCGCTGCCGGGGTGCATGGCCATGCTTTCGGTGAGACCGACGCCGGTTTTCTCCGTGGCATCGAGCAGATCGAAGAGGATCGGCTTCTCGGTGTGGTCCGGTTGCGACGGATAGCCAGGTGCGGGACGGATGCCGCGGTAGCGCTCTTTGACGAGTTCTTCGTTGGTGAAGTCCTCGGGCTTCTCATAACCCCAGGCCACGCGTGTCTGCTTGTGCAGGTATTCGGCAAAGGCTTCGGCGAGACGGTCGGCGAGCGCTTTGACGATGATCGCACTGTAAGGGTCGTGCGCGGCTTCAAACTCGCGCGCGAAGTCGTCCGCTCCATGAATGCCGACGGCGAATCCCCCGATGTAATCGGCACGACCGCTGTCCTTCGGCGCGATGTAGTCGCTGAGCGCGTAGTTCGGTGTGTCTTTCTTGATCACCTGCTGGCGCAGCGTGTGGAAGATGGTCTTCACGCTGCTGCGAGTGTCGTCGGCATAGACTTCGATGTCGTCGCCGATGCTGTTGGCCGGGAAAAAGCCAAACACACCGCGCGGGGTGAAGCGTTTCTCGGCGATGACGCGATCGAGCAGGTCGTTGGCGTTTTTGAACAGCTTCGCGGCCTCTTCTTCCGCCTTCACTTTCATCTCGGCGTCTTCATGCGCGGACGAAAAGCGATTCTCGGCGGCGATCCAGCGTCCACGCAGTTCCCACGAGTGGAAGAAGGGCGACCAGTCGATGAACTCGCGCAGCGTCGCGACCATGTCGGTGCCTTCGTAAACCTTCGTTCCAGTGAATCCCGGCGTGGCAATTTCCTGCGTGCTCCAGTCACACGTGAAAGCCTTCTCGCGTGATTCGGCGAGCGTGAGGAGTTGGCGGTCCTTTTTCTTGCCATAGTCCTCGCGGAGTTTGATGTGACGCTCTTCGTTCTTCTTCACGAAGTCAGCGCGCTGATCCTCGGACAGCAGCGAGGTCGTGACCGGCACGCTGCGGGAGGCGTCGAGCACGTGGACGATGCTACCGCTGTATTTCGGAGCAATCTTGATCGCGGTGTGCGCCGCACTCGTGGTCGCACCGCCGATCAAAAGCGGCTGCTTGAAGCCGAGGCGTTCCATTTCGGATGCGACGTGCACCATTTCATCGAGCGACGGCGTGATGAGGCCGCTGAGGCCAATGACATCCGCGCCGATTTCGACGGCCTTGTCCAAAATCTTCTGGCAGGGCACCATGACGCCCATGTCCGTGACTTCGAAGCCGTTGCAGGCCAGCACAATGCCGACAATGTTTTTGCCGATGTCGTGCACGTCGCCCTTCACCGTGGCGAGGACGATCTTGCCGGCGCTGCGCTGCGCCGGATTGGCAAGCTTTTCGGCCTCCATGTACGGTTGCAAGTAGGCAACGCTCTGCTTCATCACGCGGGCGCTCTTCACGACCTGCGGCAGGAACATTTTGCCGGCACCGAAGAGATCGCCGACGACACTCATGCCGTCCATGAGCGGGCCTTCGATGACGGAGAGCGGTTTGCCGAGTTTTTCCAAAGCTTCGGCGGTGTCTTCGTTGATGAAATCGGTGATGCCTTTGAGCAGCGCATGCTCGAGTCGCTTCTCGACGCTCTCATTGCGCCAGCTGAGATCGACCTCGGCCTTCTTCGCGCTGCCGGCCTGGCCTTTGAACTGCTCGGCGTAATCGACGAGGATCTCCGTGGAGTCGGGACGACGGTTGAGGATGACGTCCTCGACCTTCACGAGCATCTCCTGCGGGATCTCTTCGTAAACTTCGAGCATGCCGGCGTTCACGATGCCCATGTCCATGCCCGCCTTGATGGCGTGATACAGGAACACGCTGTGCATCGCTTCGCGCACCTTGTTGTTGCCGCGGAAGCTGAAGCTGATGTTGCTGACGCCGCCGCTCACTTTCGCATGCGGCAGATGATGCTTGATCCAGCGCGTGGCGTTGATGAAATCGAGCGCGTAATTGTTGTGCTCCTCGATGCCGGTGGCGACGGTGAGGATGTTCGGATCGAAGATGATGTCCTCCGGCGGGAATCCGACTTCATCGACGAGGATTCGGTACGCGCGCTCGCAGATGCGGATCTTGTCGTCGTAGGTCGCCGCCTGGCCCTGTTCGTCAAAGGCCATGACCACCGTCGCAGCACCGTACTGTTTGATTTTGGTGGCGTATTCCTTGAACTTTTCCTCGCCTTCCTTGAGCGAGATCGAGTTCACGATGCCCTTGCCCTGCAGGCACTTCAGACCGGCCTCGATGATTTCCCACTTCGAGGAATCGACCATGATGGGCACCTTGTTCACCTCCGGCTCGGTTTGCAGGAGCGTCAGGAACTTCGTCATCATCGGCACGCCGTCGATGAGGCCCTCGTCCATGCAGACGTCGATGACGTTCGCGCCGCTTTCGACCTGCTGACGCGCGATGGCGACGGCTTCCTCGAGCTTATTTTCCTTGATGAGCTTCGCGAATTTCGGCGAACCGGCCACGTTCGTGCGTTCGCCGATCATGAGGTAAGGCGGACGTGCATTTTCTTCACGCGTGTCGAGCACGAAGGGCTGCGATCCGCTGAGGCGCATCGTATGCGGGTCAGCAGGAACTTCACGCGGCGCGAGGCCTTCCACCGCTTTCGCGATGGCAGCAATGTGCTCGGGCGTGTTGCCGCAGCAGCCGCCCATGATGTTCACGAAGCCACTGCCGCCGAAGTCCTTCGCGTAGTTCGCCATGTCAGGCGGCAGCAAATCGAAGCCGGTGGGCGCAAGCGGGTTCGGCATGCCCGCGTTCGGATAGGCCGAGACGAAGCAGTCGGCCTTCGCTGACAATTCTTCGAGGAAGGGCCGCATCTTGTCGGGACCGAGCGAGCAGTTCAGGCCGATCGAGAGCGGCTTCACATGCCGCATGGCGTTCAAGTAAGCCTCCGTCACCTGACCGGAGATCATCGTCTCGCCACCCGGACCGACGGCGGCGCTGATCTGCACCGGCAGTTCAATGTGGTCCTCTTCAAACACCTCGCGGATCGCCACGAGCGCCGTCTTCGCATTCAACGAATCAAAAATCGTTTCCACCAGCAGCGTGTCCACGCCACCGGCGATGAGGGCGCGGATCTGATGCTTGTACGCCTGCTTCACCTGATCGAACGTCACGTAGCGGAAACTCAGATCGCTCAGATCCGGAAACTGCGAGAGCGACACCGTGAGCGGCCCGATGGCTCCGGCGACGTAGCGTTTCCGTCCCGTCTGCTCGGCGACGATGTCCGCCCATTTGCGGCACTGTCTGGCCGACTCGACATTGATCTCCCAGGCGAGGTCGTTGAGGAACTTGTCCTCGATGATACCCTGGAAAAATTCGGGGTTCTTCTTGCCTTCGCGGAAGAATTCCGCCTGCGCGATGCTCGTCGCCGAAAACGTGTTCGTTTCGATGATATCCGCCCCGGCTTCAAGGAAGCGGCGATGGATGTCCTCGATGATGTCCGGACGGGTGATCGAGAGGATGTCGCCGTTGTTGAGGATGTCCTTCTCGTTGTCACGGAATCGCTCTCCACGAGCCGAAGCTTCATCCAGCATGCCCTTCTCCTTGTAGCCGCGAATCGTCGTCCCCATGGCACCATCGATCACGAGGATGCGCTGGCGCATGGCGGCTTCGAGTTCTGGACGGCAATTCGGGCGGGAAGGCATGGCCGAAACTACCCCTCTCGCTGGGTGGGTCAACCTTCATATCAACGCATCATGATTTGAGCATGTGATGATAATTCTAATTTACAGGACAAAACTCCGTTATATCGACACCCATGCCCGCCAAACGCAAAGCCGTCCCCGTCGAAACCAGTCCCGAGGCCATCAATGAGAACCTCGGCAAGCGCGTGAAGAAGCTGCGCGGGGATCGCGGCTGGTCGCTGGAGGAACTGGCCACCGCCAGCGGCGTCAGCCGGTCGATGCTCAGTGAAATCGAACGCGAGAAGGCCAATCCGACGCTGACCGTGACTTTCCGCATCGCCCGTGCCTTCGGGATGACGCTGCAGGAGTTGATCGAAAGCGCGGAGACCAGCGCGTCGAAAATCCAGGTCATTCGTGCCAACGACCGCGCCCAGGTCTATCGCAGCGACAAGCAGTGCGAGATCCGCACGCTCTCTCCGCTGAATCTGGAGAAGGACGTCGAGTTTTATGAACTGTCCTTGAGAGTTGGCGGGGCACTGCGCAGCCAGCCGCACTTTGAAGGCACGCGTGAGTTCCTGACCGTCGAGGAAGGCAGCGTCCGAATCGAATCCGATCAGGACATCGAAGAACTCGGCAAAGGCGACTCCGGCACCTACCGCGCCGACGTGCCGCATGCCATCGTGAACACCGGCAAGGCCGACGCGCTGGTATTCTTGGTCGTGATTTATCGCTGAAGATTTTCCAACCCAACCATGAAGCCAACCATCCTCCTGTCCCTCCTGTTTTGTGCCGTCGCTCAGGCGCAGATGCCGCCTGCACTCGTGAATGCGGAACGCGCCAAGATTCTCGAAGGCGTCAAGTCCGTTCCGAAATCGGGTGCGCCTGGGCCGATTGGCATCTGGGGACAGATCGCCTTTCCTATTCTGTCTGCACCGGACAAGGACGGCGTGGAGATCGCTGTTGCGGCGGCGGCGGGTTTTCAAAAAGGACGTTTCATCCTCTTTGGACACAACAGCTACTTGAATGGCGGCGAGGGCGGCGACCACGCGAAGCTCATGGAGAACTGCGTGAAGTGGGTCGGCAACAAGGAGAAGCCTCGCGTTGGCCTGAAAGGCGTGAACGCGGTGAACTTCTACAAACAGCGCGGTTTCAATGCGGAGAGCTTTACCACTGTGGACAAGAAGAGCCTCGGCGACTACGACGTCGTCATCATCAACATACAGGGCGTCACCAGCGCGGAGGAAGGAGCCGCAATTGCGGATTACATCCAAGGCGGAGGCGGATTCATCGGCGGCATGACCGGCTGGGCGTTTGGACAAACAAGCGGGGGCAAGGACCTGGCTCTCTCGCACGGCGTGAATCAGGCGCTGATGCCTGCGGGCATTGCGATCACGGACATGAGCGCCTTCGATCAGTTGCGCACCTTTGAAGCACGCTCCGAACTCTCACCGTTCATGAACGCCTCCGACGCCATCAGCGCGATCAAGAAGCAGCGCGAAGGCGGACCGGCGCTCACCGCGGAGCAGATGAAACAGGGTATGAACGCGATTCAAATCGCCATGGCCGCGCAACCGCCAGATCGAAGCAACTTGAAGAACGCCGTGGCCGCCGCGCTCGGCAACGCTGGCTCTGATGCGCCTGTTCCAACCAAACAAGCACCGCTCACCGACACGCAGCACGCCGCAGCGCGTCTGCGTCTTGGCATGGAGACGCGCATGCTGCGTCTCGCAGGCGCCGAAGGCATCAAGGCGCATCCGGCGCATGTCGAATTCCCAGGCGATGCTCCGAAGGACGCCCCGCGCACAACGGGCGAGGTCAAAGTGACGCCGAGCATTCCCGGTTGGACCAGCACCGGTCTCTATGCCGCCGCAGGTGAGATCATCATTGTGACGTTACCGGAGAAGTATGCCGACAAAGGTTACGCCGTGCGCATCGGCTGCCACAGCGACACGCTTTACCATCTCGACAAATGGCAGCGTGCTCCTGACATCACACGCAGCGACACGTTGGCCGCTGGAACAACCAAAACGGCCTCCGCATTCGGTGGATTGATCTACATCGAAGTTCCGGGCCGTGCGAAGGACGACGAGCCCTTCACCGTGACGATTCAAAACGCCATCCCCGCGCCGCTGTTCGTGCTCGGGCAGGATGACGATGCGAAGTGGAAGGAAATCCGCATGCGACCAGCCCCCTGGGCCGAACTCGCCTGCGACAAGATGATCGTGAGCTGCCCGACGGAGGTGGCGCGCACGGTGAACAATCCCACCGAACTCATGGAGTTCTGGAAGAAGGTTGTCGAGGCGCAGGACGACATCACGAACCAAACCGCCGAGCGCAAACGTCCCGAGCGCATTGTCGCCGACGTGCAGATCAGCGCCGGCTACATGCACAGCGGTTATCCGATCATGATCCCGACCAGTGCCGGGCCTGAGATGGTCACGCTCAACAAGATCAAATTTCCCGGCTGGGGCTTCTACCATGAGATCGGCCACAACCATCAGCGCGGCGACTTCACTTTCGACGGCACGGGCGAGGTCACGAACAACGTGATCGGCATGTACTGCTACTACGAGGTTCTGATGAAGGACTGGCTCATCGGCCACGGGGCGATCAGCGAGGAGTCGCGGAAAGAGCACATCCAGAAGATCAAGAAGGCATCGAACAAGTGGCAGGTGTGGAAGAGCGAGCCCTTCACCGCTCTCACGACTTACATCCAGCTCATGCAGGAGTTCGGCTGGGAAAGCTGGCGCAAGTACCTCTACAGCTTCGCTGATCCCAGCTTCGGCCCCGCCCCCAAGGGCGACGACGAACGCCGCGACCAGTTCCTCGTTCGTTACTCGAAGATCACGAACAAGAATCTCGGCCCCTTCTTTGATGCGTGGGGCATTCCGGTAAGCTCGTCCGCAAAGGCGGAAGTGAGCAAACTGGATGCGTGGATGCCAAAGGGGATGTAGCGCGCTGGTTGCGTTCAATATGAGATCGGAAATACACAGCCGGAGGTGATGACTTCGCGTCCGTAAGAGGCTATGCTTTAGACAGCCATGACCTCATCAGATACGCATGCTCATGAGCCATTGCCAGGCGGGCCGCTGGTGATCCAGACGCAGGGATACACGCCACGGCTGTGGGCCGGACGTGATGCGATCTTTTTCACCAACGTGCAGAGCATGTTTTTCGGCAACGAAGCGCAGATGGAGACGTTGCGGCATGACTTTACCCATGCGGAGTCTTACGGAGCGCGGCTCGTGCCGGTGATGGGCTTGCTCTATCGCGGAGAGCGAAATGCGGTGGTGTTGGAGAGCAGGCCGGATCCTTCCTTGTGCAGCTACTTCAGCAACGATCTGGGTTTGAGGCTGCCGGATTTGCACGTGTTGAGCCATCGCGAATACGAAGACCTCGGTCAGGCGCTGGAACGTGGTGAAGCGCTGCCGTCACCGGAGTTGATGACCAAGCTCATCGCGCATGACGCGCCATTGCTGGATGGCTTCGTGACAGATGCCATTTTGGAACGCATCGCCAGGAGGCTGGGAAGGCGAACGCTGTCCACCAGTGAAGGCAGCCGGCGCGGCAACAACAAGTTCCTGCTGCATCAGCATCTTGAGAGCGAGAAGCTGCCGGTGTTCGACACCGAAATCGTCGCGCACCCCGGTGAAGTGGGCGGCGCACTCGAAACGCTCGCGCGATGTGGTTACCCGCGTGCGGTGATCAAGGCGCAGATCGGCGCCTCGGGGGTCGGCTTGATGAAGCTCGCCACCTCAGAAACCGGCGTGCTCGTGCCGGATTCTTTTTTCCACGAAGGACCGGCCATGGTGCAGGGCTGGCTGGAGACCGGGCGCGACGGCATCGCATGCATCCACAGCCCGAGCGTACAGATGTTCCTCGATGACGAGGCCGTGTATCTCTACGACCTGACCGAACAGATCCTCAGCCATGAAAGCGTGCATGAGGGGAATGAGTCACCACCGCCCTATCTGGATGCCTTGCCAGGCCTGGCCGAGGAGTTGTTTCATCAAGCGGGCATCGCCGGCCGGTGGCTGCATGCGCAGGGGTATCGCGGCACGGCGAGCGTGGACTTCCTCGTGGCGGTGCTTGATGAACCGGGCGCGTTTCGGGCGCATGTTTGTGAAATCAATGCACGGCTGACGGGTGCCACCTATCCTTCGATGCTGGCGCGGCATTTCCTTCCACGTGGTGCGTGGCTGATGCGCAATCTGCTGATGAAACGACCCGTGCCGGGCAGTGTCGTGCTGCAGTTGCTGGCGAAGAGCGGCGACTTGTTTCACCCTGGAATGGAGCGCGGCGTGGTGCCGCTGAATTTCAATCTCAGCGAACCCGGCCTCGTCGAAAAAGGCCAGTTCCTCTGCATCGGCCCGGTTCTCCAAGACTGCGAAGAACTGCTGCGACGCACGGAACAGCATCTGCCCATCGACTGGGATTACATTCAGGAATGATCCTCCCGTTTTACGACTTTCATGCCTTCCTCACCTCCGATCGACCGCCTCGTCACCCTCACACGTGATCTCATTGTCATTCCCAGCACCGAGAGCCGGCCGGAGGAACGGGCGCGCTGCTTCACGCTGCTGCGCAATCACCTCGAGTCACTGCCGGGCATCCAGATTCGCGAGTATCAAAGCGAGGGATTTGTCTCGATGACGGTGATGCCGCAGGGCGTTGAAAGGCCGGGCATCCTCATGGTGGCGCATCTCGATGTCATCGAGCATCCACATCCCGAAGCCTACACCTCACGCTTGGCGGACGGTCGTATCTACGGCCCGGGTTCCGGCGACATGAAGGGACAGGGCGCGATCATGCTGGAATTGTTTCGCGATCTGCAACGCCGTCATCCGGGGCTGTCGGTCGGACTTGCCTACACCTCGGATGAGGAACGTGGCGGCGAGAACGGCGTGCGTCATCTGTTTGAAGACATTGGTCTGCGCTGCGGACTCGCCATCGTGCCGGACGGCGGATCGATTCACGACGTGACCGTGGCGGAAAAGGGCATCCTGCATCTCAAGCTCAGCGCGCAAGGACGAGAGAGCCATGCCGCGCGCCCCTGGCTGGCGGCCAATGCGCTCACCACGCTTGTTCGAGGGATTCAGCGACTGTGCGATCACTTCGAAACGCTCAAGACGACCGACAGCAACGATCACTGGTATCCTACCTGCGTGCCGACGATCCTTCAGACGGCGAACCAGACCATCAACTGCATTCCCGGCGAGGCGGAGGCGTTCATTGATCTGCGCTTCCCACCACCGCATACGCGTGAATCGCTGCTGGCGCTGGTTCGCGAGGTTGCTGGGCCGGAGATTCATGTTGAGTGCACCATGGGCGCCGAGTCCACTCACCTCGCCCCGGATCCGCTCTACCTGCAGGTGACCGAGGACCTCACCGGCGAAGCCGTGCGGCTCGTGCGCGCTTCCGGCGGCAGCGACGCGCGCTTCATCGCGCAGTTTGGCATTCCGGTCGTGCTTTCCCGTCCGCTGGTGGGGAATCTGCACGGACTCGACGAATGGATCGATATCGAGTCGATGGGTCTGTACTACCGCATCTGCGAGGAGTTCATCTTGCGGAAGCTGGGAGTCGCAGGTTAGGCGAAGGCTATTTAGCGAGCGACGCGCATACGATTTCTTCATCGTTGCGCATGAAGACACACTGGTTCGCGAAGGCAGGATGCGACCACACGACGGCACGGCGCGGATCGGTGGTGGTGGGTTTGAGAATACTTGCGCGACTGATCTCTTCGTAGCCTTTCGGTGACAGCCTGGCGATGATGAGATCGCCCTGCTCGTTGGCGAGAAAGAAGCGGCCTTCGTGTTTGATGATGAAGGCGTTCGCCCAGCGCACGGGTTTGTCACCGGTTGTGGCGGCAAAGGTTTCCCACACGCGTTCGCCGGTGTCGAGCTTCAGGCAGCGAAGCTGGCCATAGCTGCACACACCGTAGATGTGACCGTCCTCGATGAAGGGCGTGCTGATGAGGCTGTGCAGCGTGTCGGTGTTCTTTTCGCTGAAGCTTTTGCCCTCCCATTGCAGTTCGGCGGTCGGCTTCGTGGTGTTCAGCTTGAAGCATTTCGAACTCGTGTAGAACGAACTGAAAAGCAGCAAGTCGCCTGACAGACGCGGGGTGGCCACCGTGAGTCCGGCGCGCACGTCCCATGGACAGGACCAGAAAATTTTGCCGGTGGCGGGATCGAGCGAGTTCACGGACTGCGGATGCCAGAGGATGAGCTGCTTCGTGCCGCCATGCTCGATCATCGTCGGTGGACAGTAGCCTGGCTCGCGGGCGTCGAGCGATCGCCAGAGTTCTTTGCCGCTGTCCTTGTCAAAGGCCATGGCCACACATCCCGGACCGCCGACGAGGCAGATCAGGCGCTGACCATCGAGCAGCGGATGACCGGCGAAGCCCCACATCGGTGTGCGGGCGCCGTAGTCGGCCTTGTAGTCGTGTGACCACAGCACCTTGCCGTTTTCGGCATCGAGGCAGAAC
Organism: Prosthecobacter sp.; assembly: GCF_020439865.1. Taxonomy (GTDB): domain Bacteria; phylum Verrucomicrobiota; class Verrucomicrobiia; order Verrucomicrobiales; family Verrucomicrobiaceae; genus Prosthecobacter. Next base: position 54,749 of record NZ_JAGRPF010000147.1, on the reverse strand, counting down.
AGATTTCCTTCCGCGCCGACCGTCCACACCTTGCCATCGCTCACCAGCGGTGTGCAGCGCGGGCCGGTCGAGTAACTCATGGTGTAGGTGCAGTCGTAGCGATGTTCCCACTGCAGCGCACCGGTTTTCTCTTCGAGGCAAAGCACGCGCTCCGTGCCGGCAATGAGACCACGGGAAAACGCATTGCCTGGTGCCCGTGTGTTCACCGCCACCTGACGGTCCATGAGATAGACTTTGCCGTTCGCGACTGCCGGTCCGGTGTAACCACCGCCGATCTTGACGCGCCAGAGCACCTTCGGTCCACCGTCAGGAAAAGTGCCGATAATGCCAGACTCACGCCAGACACTGTCACGATTCGGACCGAGCCACTGCGGCCAGTCATCGGCATGGAGAGAGGCGCAGGCAAAGAGGAGAAGCAGGGAGCGCATGCCTGAATCAAACAGAACAACCATCGACATGTTGCAGGTGATCTGAGCCGGCTGTGGGTCAGCGCTTCACTTTCAGCAGCGGCGTCGGCAGATGTTCGCTGGTGAGCCAGAGCGTGATGTTGTCGGCGTCGTAGCAGACGCCTTCGACCTGCCTCAGCAGCTCGGGTTCTATGCGCACAGGAGGCTGCTTCAGGGCTACAGCCAGCGGTTTGCCTTCCGGCAATATCCATTCATAGAGGCTGCTGTAGGTGCAGACGACCATGCGTGAACCGTCCGGAGCGAAGCTCGCACCACTGGCCATGCAATTGTCATGGGGGCGCTTGCCGGCGCGGATCAGTTCAGGAAACTGAATGTCGACGATCTTCTCCAGAACCATGCTCTCTTTGGGCTTCAACGGCTGAGGAAACGCATACAACGCGCTTTTGCCTTCTTCGCTCTTGGTCAAAATGTAGAGCCGGTTGGTTCGCGGATGAACCAGCAAGCTCTCGGCGTTGTGCCTTCCATCGGGGTAGTTCGCACGCCAAAGCTGTGGTGCTGCTGTTTCGGTTTCCGCAACAGTTTTGCCAGGCACATTGATCTCCGGTTCGGGGATCTGATAAACTTGGACCGAAGGTCGCAGAAGAAGATTGTCGCCGATGTCGCCAATGAAGAGCGCCGGAGCCCCCTTCTCATCCTTGCCCATCGCGAGCCCCTCCCAGTCAAAATTTGCAGCGTCACGCACCCGCACCTTCGCGCGGGTCTTGCCGCTGCGGTCGATGGCGAAGACACAGGGCTCGCCCCCGGAATCGTTCATCGTCCAGAAGATCGAGCGATCACGGCTGCCAAGCGCGAGGCCGGAACTTTCGTTGATACGTTTGTCGTCGAGGATCGCCACACGCTCGCTGACGCTGGGCACCGGCTTTTCGGGCCACGCGACAGCGCTCTGACCCCACACCGCCGACACGACAGTGAGCACGAGTGCGAACTGGAGAACTGCGCGTTTCATGGCTCACCCAAGTGGTGTGGCAGGTCCTGGCAACATGCGGCTGTAATGAAAATTGACGCGGTTGAGGAACCACTGCCATGTGTGGCCCGGACGTCCGCGCTCCAGCAGGAAGTGCGGACAGTCCTTGTGTGCCGGGCTTACCCCGGCGCGCGGCCAGTGGTAGTGCGGAACCACATGGCTGAGCGGAATGTCATACGCACGCATGAGATACGCGGCTAGACGCGCGGTGCGGTCGATGGTCATAGCGAGGTCGTTGCCATTGTGCTCGCACATCTCGATGCCGATGCTGTAATTGTTGCCGGGGCCGTCGAAGTCGGCGTGCTCGCCTTGCTCCCGGCAGGGCAGATGCTGGATGGCGATGTCATCCTGCACGGTGAAGTGCCAGGTGAGATAGCCGATGCGATTGCCCCCCTTGCGCTTCGGAGCGCGCAAGGCGCCACGTTTCAACGCGAGCGCATGATTGTACGCGTTGCCCGTGTAGTTCTGCGTGCTGTGGATGGTGATGTAGCGCGGCTTCATCGGCCGATAGTAGCGACGGCCCACCGTGCCGGAGGGAATGATGTCGAGCTTCACCCGTGCCTCGGCGAGCAGCTGATCCGGCGTCATGGCACCGGGAGACACTGGGCGAAATCGCGCCTCCCAACGTGCGATGCGCGAGCCGTCATAGGTGGCGCAGGCCACAACGACGAAGGCGAGAATCAACGGCAGGAATAATACGACGTTTCTGCGCATGCGTCTGTTTACTGCCTCACTGCCAAAGTTCAATGTTCAAGCTTCAAAGTTTCAGCCGCAGGGTATGGCGACCGCCCAGTTTTTCGGCCGTCAACGCCGCCTGGCGGCCGGCGACCGCCGCGCATTGTTCCACGGCATCGCCTTTGAGCCAGCCATGCAGAAACCATCCGTGGAAAACATCGCCACAACCCGTCGTGTCGGTCACAAGGCATGCGCAGGCCGGCTGATGGAAATGAGCCCCCTTCGAAGTCCAAACGTGACTGCCCCCCGAGCCGACGGTGATTACCACGATCTGCGCAGGCGGCTGCAGCAACGCCGCAGCCATCTCCTGCAAATCACTCGCTCCCGTGCATCGTTCCGCGAATTCACGAGCCACGATGCGGATATGGCTCGCATCGACGAGATCACGCAAAGATTCCCGCCATCGGCCCGCGCCACCGTCAAAGGAGATGGACACCCCGTGCTGCTGAGCGAGCCCCGCCGCATGACGTGCGGCAGCTTCGTGGCGGCCGTTGAGATGAAGCAGTCGCGCGTGAGTGAATAGCGATGCATCCACCTCATCGGGCGCAGGCTCACCCGCCGTGGACGGCACATAGACAATCTGGCGGGCTCCATCACTCTGACGCACCAGAATGCTCGCGCTCGCAGAGCGTGCTCCCGGCATCACGCGCACATGAGAGGCGTCCACTCCGAATTCCTCCAGGCCAGCACGGATTCTCCGTCCCGTCACATCGTCACCGCAGCGATCAATCAACACACAACGATGTCCGCCTGCTGCGAGCACGCACAACGCCGTTGCCACGGGACCGCCGCCTTCCTCGACGTGTGCAAGCGCCTGCGTCACGTGCTCGTCCGCGCGGAACTCAGGGACAATCGAGAGCGCATCGAGCGTGGCCGCACCGATGCCGATAACATTGAAAGAAGCGGCTGCCATGACACGGGCATGATTAACGTGATTTCGTGATTGTCATCTCCCGCCATGTCATTCAACATCCGCGCTTCTCATGAGCACTCCGACCATTCCCGACTCGAACGCGCCTTGGTACAAACAGATGAACGGCTACCATTGGTTTGTTCTGATTGTGGCCTCTGCTGCATGGTTTTTTGACTGCCTCGATCAGCGTCTGTTTTCGCTCGCACGCGTGCCCGCGCTCGTCGAACTGATGAAACTGCCTCCGACAAGCCCTGACCTGCAGGCATTCGGCAAAATCGTGACGGCCTGCTTCCTCATCGGCTGGGGCGTGGGTGGTCTGACCTTCGGTGCACTGGGAGACAAATATGGCCGGGCCAGGATGCTGACCCTGACGATTTTGATCTATTCCGCTTTCACCGGCCTGAGCTATTTCAGCCGCACTCAAACGGACTTCACCATCTTCCGCTTCCTGACGGGCGTGGGTGTGGGCGGCGTGTTCGGTCTCGCAGTGTCCTTGATCGCGGAAACCGTTCCGAATGGCGCACGCACCCAGTGTCTGGGGCTGCTGCAGATTCTCTCCACCATCGGCAACCTCGCCGCGGGCTTCGCCAAAATCGGCATCGACTCCCTTGAAGCCAGCGGCACGATTCATGCCGGATCCGGCTGGCGCTGGATGTTCCTCATCGGAGCGGCACCTGCGCTGATGATCATCTTCACCCGGAAATACCTGAAGGAACCTGACGCGTGGCAACACCTGAAAGACACCGACCAGCTTCCGAAGGGCAGCATCTTTGCACCGTATGCCGGCCTTCTCGCCAGCGCGCACTGGCGGAAGAACCTCCTCGTCGGCGCTGTCATCGCCAGCACGGGTGTCATTGGTCTCTGGGCCATCGGCGAGTACGCCGTGGACCTGCAGAAGGTCGTCTTCCGGCAGCACTTTGAAAAAGCCGGCATCGCGGCCGACCAAATCGCCGCCGAGGTCAATCATGCGATCTCCGTGGCCTATCTTTGGAACATGCTGGGAGCCGCTGTCGGCATGACCTTGTTTACCAATGTGGCCAAAATGGGCCGCCGCCTCGCTTTCTTCCTCGGCTTCAGCGCCGCGCTTGTCGTGACCTTCCTCGTCTATTGGAAGATGAGCGACCCGATCGCCGCACGCTGGATGATGTTCTTCATGGGCGCCGTGCAGCTGAGCGTGTTCGCCGGTTTCGCCATCTACCTGCCGGAGCTCTTCCCCAGCAAGCTGCGCAGCACGGGCACCAGCTTCTGCTACAATCTTGGACGCTTTGCCGCGGCCGGCGGCAGCTTCTTCTCCGCCACGCTCACCGCAGGCATCTACGGCAAGTTTGCCACACAGGATCCGGCGCTGCCGCTGCGCTACGCCGCCATGACCATGTGCGTCATCTTCCTCATGGGCATCTGCATTCTGCCGTTTGCTCCTGAGACCAAGGGCAAACCGCTGCCTGAGGATGATTGACCGGCTTCGCCGGAATGACGAACGTGGAATGCCTTCGTCATTCTAAAATCGCCCTCGTCATTTTGCCATGTCCCCCGCCGAACTCCAGGCTCTCAAAGATCCCTCGGGCCTCTCGCCCGAGGCCCACGCTCTCTGGCATGTAAAAAATGGCGACTGGGATTCCGCGCACAACATCGCACAGGACATCCACACCAAGATGGGCTCGTGGATTCATGCCCTGCTGCATGTGATCGAGGGAGATCAATGGAACGCGGACTACTGGTTCTCGAAAGCCGGCAAGCCGTCGCATGGGCCGAAGGAGATCGACAAACTTTGGGATGAGATCGCCGCAGTTGTGCTATCTTGATAGCTACGACCTTGAACAACGACCCCACCAAACCCCAGCAACGCTTCGAAGATTTGCGCGGCATCCTGCGCTACGTGCCGCAGTTCCGGCAGCGTGTTTTCGTGATCGCCTTTGATGGCGCGCTCATGACGCAGCCCGGCTTCGCCAGCATTCTCCAGGACGTGGCGGTGCTGCAGTCGCTGAACATCGAGGTCGTGCTCGTGTTCGGCGCACGCGCCCAGGTTCGTGCGCTTGCGGCCAAACGCGGCATCACGCTCTACAATGATGACGGCATGGGGCTCACCGATTCCGCGGGCATCGAGATCGCCGTGGACGCGATCATGCACCAGTGCAGCGATCTCATCGCCGATCTGACCGCGCTGGAGATGCCCGTGGCCGTTTCCAACGCGCTCGCCGTTCACCCAGCCGGGGTCATCGACGGCGTGGATCAGCAGTTCACGGGCCGCATCGAACGTGTCGATGAAGAATCGCTGCGCTCGCTGCTGAAGGCGGACATCATTCCCATTCTTCCCCCGCTCGGCTATGACGGCAAAGGCACCACGCTGCGGCTGAACTCCGACGCCGTTGCCGTCGAGGTCGCCATCGCGCTGCAGGCTGCGAAAGTCATCTTTGTCGCCGAATCCGGCCTTACGAACGCGGACGGCACGCGGCTGGCCCAGATCTCCGTGGCCGAGGCGCGGGAGATGTACAAGAAGAAGGATACGAAGCAGGATGTGAGCATGCTCTCGAAGCTGCGCTATGCCGCGCTGGCCTGCCAGGAAGGCGTGCCGCGCGTCCACATCGTCGACGGAACGCAGGACGAGGCGCTGCTGGCCGAGTTGTTCTCCAATGAAGGCGTCGGCACGATGATTCATGCCGACGACTACCAGCAGATCCGCAAGGCCCGTTCCTCCGACGTGCCCGAACTCCTCTCCATGATGCAGCAGAGCATGGATGAGGCGGCGCTCGTGCCGCGGTCACGCGATCAGATTCAGTCGAAGATCAAAGACTTCTTCGTGCTCGAGCTCGACGGCAACCCCATCGGTTCCGTGGCCGTGCACACCTACGAGGAGGACGGGCGGAAGATCGCCGAACTGGCCTGTCTGTTCGTCCGCCGCTCGCACAAGAACAAGAATCATGGCCGCAAGCTCGTGGCCTTTGCCGAGGAGACGGCGAAACAGCGCGGCTGCGAAGTCATCGTGGCTCTCAGTACACAGGCCTTCCGCTTTTTTGAGGAGAAGATGGGTTACACCGTGACCGATCCGAGCGCCCTGCCGCTCAGCCGCCGCGAAAAGTACGACAAGAGCGGCCGAAACTCGAAGGTGCTGGTCAAGGCGCTCAAGTAACGCCGGCTACTCGAGCCGCGGCACCTTGGAATAGAGCAGCGCGTTTTCGACGATCTCGATCGCCTTGTCCTGAACCTTTTCACCAATGAAACGCTGCTGGAAATCCACGCGGCACTTGCGGCCGTCCTTGGCGAAGGTCACCCAAAACTCGGTGGACTTGACGCGCTTCGAGGCGCCGGTGGCATCGGCCCACTCATAGTGAATCGTCTGTTCCTGCGTCGTCTCAGTGACTCCTTTGGCATTGACCGTCACGGAGTAGCCGAGAACCTGCCAGCCGATCCAGAGCGCGGCCACTCCGACCAGAAACAAGGCGGTCCCCAAGGTGATGAAAGGAGCGATCGCCCTGACGCGGCCGAAGAAACCACCATTGCCGTACTCGAGGGCGAAGAACTTCACCCGCGCATACATGATCTTCACCAGCATCAGGGCCGCCAGGATCAGCAACGGCCCGCCACCGAGAAGACCCCAGGAGTACATGTCACCGATCATGAGCGTGACGCCGTTGCCGGTGTCGCTGCCCTTGGTCAGGTAGGGGGAGAGGTCCAGCAGGCCGGTGACGTCGAAGGATAGGGGCAGCAGGTTCATGAGATGTCTTTATGGGATTAAACCAAGCCCCTGCCGAGAACGTCAAGGATTCGTTCCGTGACTTATGTGTTTCCGAATGAACGCCTGCACCTCGGCCACGTCAGCAGGAAGCGGCCAGGTTTGCAAAGGCTTCGACTTCAACGCTTCGAGTGTTGGATGCGTCGGCTCGCTGCCGGTGGCTTGTTTGACCACGTCGGGGAATTTCGCCGGGCTCGCCGTGGACAGCACCACGCTCACGCGATCCTGCGCCATGTCGGTGAAAGCGCAGGCGGTGTGCGGATCGAGCACATACTGCCAGTCCTGCCACATCTGCGCGATGACGCGCTCGATCTGCGCATCGTCCATGCGCGTGGAGCGCATCGAGGTTTTCGGCAGGTCGATCTTGAATGGTGCGCCCGATTTGATCTGCGTCATCACCTCGCGCACGCGCTGAGGATTCTGATCGAGGATGTAATAGAGGAAGCGCTCAAAGTTCGACGCCGCCTGGATGTCCATGCTCGGCGCATGGCTCGGATGCACGTCGCTCTGATGATAGTCACCCGAGGTGAAGAAGCGATGCAGGATGTCGTTCTGATTCGTCGCCACGCGGAAACCGCCCGCCGGCATGCCCGTCTGCTGCGCCAGCCAGCCGGCGAGCACGTTGCCGAAGTTACCGGTGGGCACGACGTATTCGGCCGTAGCCCTGACTTCTTCAGGCAGTTTCAACGACGCCCAGATGTAATAGACGCATTGCGCCAGCACGCGGGCGATGTTGATCGAGTTTACCGCGGAGAGGTTCACCGAGTTCGCGAAGGCGGTGTCGCCAAACGTGTCCTTCACCACTCGCTGCGCATCGTCGAACGTTCCGGGAACCGGAATGGCGAAGACATTGTCCGCGCCCGTGCAGGCCATCTGGCGCTCCTGCAGCGGCGCCACGCGTCCGTTGGGATACAGAATGAAAATGGTGATGCCGTCCTGCCCCATGCAGCCGTGAATCGCCGCAGAACCGGTGTCGCCGGACGTGGCACCGAGCACGGCGAGGCGTTTGCCGCTGTGCTCGACCTGACGCTTGTAAAGCAGGCCGAGCAATTGCAGCGCGAAGTCCTTGAAGGCGAGGGTCGGGCCGTGGAACAGCTCCAGCACATAAGTTTTGTCCGTGATCTTCTTCAGCGGCGCCACGTCCGGTGAATCGAAACGGCGGTAGGCCTCCGCCGTGAGCTGATGCCACTCCGCGTTGCTGATCTCCGGCGCGAACAGCGTGAAAAACTCCGCCGCGAGTTCAGGATACGTCAGCTTCGACCAGGCGGTCAGTTTGTCAGCAATGCTGGGCAGATTGTCCGGCAAAAACAGCCCGCCATCCGGCGCCAGTCCGGCTTCAACGGCTTCAGAAAACGTATGCGGCTTCGTCTGGCCGCGGGTGGAAATGTAATGCATGGGCGAAATCAATGGGGCGGACATTCATGCGTGGGATTTCGGGGGACTCAATTTGTTCTTCTGCCCTCCCAGCAACCTCACTCTTACACACGGAAAGCGACCAGGATGCAGCCGCCTCGTCTGAGGTCAGTGCAGGGCCACATTGCTGATGAGTCTGCCTGACGGTTTGAAGAGCATCTCCCTCCCCGTTCCGGGCACAAACAAAATGCAGCCGCAATTCGTGTGCCTGGGATCAATCTGGTGAACCTGCACCCGCCAAATACCATCGCTTTCCTTCGTCAGACGCGAGGCAAGCTGCGCTGACGATGGCAGATGTTTGCCGGCAATTCGTTTCGCAGCCGCCTCAATCTCAACTTCGGTGGCCCGTTGGTCGATTTGGCTGCAGGAGGCGATCACGCTCACGATGAACAGCAAACAGGTTTTCATCTCGATGGAAAAAGGCGTTTAGACGACAAAGCGGCGGACAGCCGACGGCAAAATCAAAGCTGCTTCTTCCTCGGAATAAACACATCCACCTGCTGCCCGACGTAGAGGTTTTGATCCTGCGGTTTGTCGAGCTTGTAGATGACCTGGAGCACGCGGGTGTCCACGCGTTCGGTACTCGCACCGGTGAGGGAGACCTTGGGGATGACGTAGGGCTCGATGCGGACGAACTGCACTTTAAACTTCTTCGAGGAATCGCTCTTGAGGGAAAAACTGGCATCAAGACCGGGGGCGACGCCCATGGCGTTTTGTTCATCGACATCGGCGCGCACGTGCAGCGTGGAAATGTCCCCGAGGACAAGCGCGGGCTGTTTGTTCTGCGGGGAAGCGTATTCGCCGGCGCGGATGTTCACCTGCAGGATCGTGCCGGACTTCGGGGCTTTGACGGTGAGGCGGTCGATGAGGAGCTGCGTCTGCTTCACATCCGCCTGTGCGGCGGCGAGCTGGGCCTCGGCAGCCTGCAACTGGGCCTTGGCCACCCGCTCGTCATTGGTGCGGTTGCGCAGGTCGTCCTGGCTGATCGCGCGCTGATCCGGGATGGACTTCAGGCGGTCGAGCATGTCCTGCATTTTGACCTGCTCAGCCTGCGCGACAGCCTTGTTGGCCTCGGCCACAACAACCGCGGCATTCAGCTTCAACAATGCCGCGCGCAGCTCGCGATCGTCGAGGATGAGCAGCGGATCCCCCTCCTTGACGACCTGATTGACGGCGACCTTGACCGCCTCGACCAGACCCGGAGCCGGCACGCCGATCTCGATGTTTTCATCCTTCGCTTCGAGAATGCCCGTGGCGGCGATGTTGTCAGGCGCGTCCTTCTGCGGCGGAGCGACCGGCGGCGGCGGGATGGCCGACTCCTGGCTGCGGATGGTCTGCAGCACGAACCCCATGGCAACCACGCCCGCGATGGCGAGGAGGTAGGTCGAGTAGCGGATGGCGTTGGAGACGAGGTTCATGGGCGGCAGATTAAATGACGAATCGCGAATGCGGAATGACGAATGTGCGGAGGTTTACGCCCGAAGCAGGAGCCGGGACTTCATGCTTCACCCAACGGAGCTCCGGCCTGATCCGCATCTTGCACGCGCGTGGGGGCGCTCTAGGCTGAAAGCATGGACCGACCCGCCGCCATTGCCCAGATCCGCGAATCCTGCAAAAACATCGCCCTTCAGTTCATGAAGATTCATCCCGCCGTGCCCGGACTGGCCGACGAGGAGACGCAGAAGGAATGCTTCCGCTGCGTGCATGAGATGACCGTTCTGCTGGAGACGATCAAAAAGAAGATCGGCCGCCTCGAGCGTACGGACGACAGCACACTTCTGTGACATTTGGCTTACTTGCCCGAACTTGGACCCCGCACGAGACTTTTTCATGAAACACGCCTTTTTCTGCCTCCTGTTGCTGGCCACCAGCCTGCATGCCGAGGTCAAACTGCCCACGATTTTCTCCGACGGCATGGTGCTCCAGCAGATGCAGCTCGTGCGAGTCTGGGGCACCGGCGAGGTCGGCGAAGACGTGAAGGTGACTTTCGGAGATCAAACCCACAGTTCCGTCACGGATCCCGCCGGCCAATGGTCCGTGACGCTCAACCCGATGAACGCCAACGCCACGCCCGCCGATCTCGTGGTGGCCGGTAAGAACACGATCACGATCAAGAACGTGCTCGTCGGCGAAGTGTGGATCTGCTCCGGCCAGTCAAACATGCAGTGGACGGTACAGCAGGCCGGCAAGGCCGAAGAGGAGATCGCCGCGGCCAATCATCCGCAAATCCGCATGTTCAATGTCGAACGCAGCCCGAGCATGACACCCCAGTCCGACTGCAAAGGCGCCTGGAAAGAGGCCACCAGTGCGAACGTGGGCGACTTCTCCGCCGTGGGTTACTTCTTTGGCCGCCACCTGCATCAGGTGCTGCACGTGCCCGTCGGCCTGATCAACACCTCCTGGGGCGGCACACGCATCGAGGCCTGGACGAGCCGCGAAGCACTGGAGGAGCGCCCCTGCGCCTCCGAAATGCTCGCTGACTGGAAGGACTACGTCGCGAAGTGGGACGGACCGAAGGAGCAGGCCGCATTTGAGAAGCGTCTGGCAGACTGGAAGGAGCTCGTGAAGAAAATCGATGCGGAAAATGCCAAGCTGCCCGCCGATAAAAAGAAGACGAAGCCCCAGGCTCCCCGCCCGTCTGACGATCCGACCAAGACACCGCATCATCCCAGCGTGCTGTTCAACGGCATGGTGGCCCCGCTCGTTCCCTACGGCGTCAAGGGTGTCATCTGGTATCAGGGCGAATCGAATCAGAAACGTGCTTTCCAATATCAGGAACTGCTGCCCACGATGATCAACGACTGGCGCAAGCAGTGGGTAGACGCGTTCTCATTCTACATCGTGCAGCTCGCCAGTTTTGGAAACGGCAGGCCGGCGACCACCGACGCCGGTGTCGCCGACACCTGGGCCGAACTTCAGGAAGCGCAGACGCTCACCGCACAGACGCTCGACAAATGCGGCATCGCCATCATCAATGACATCGGCGAGGAGAAGAACATCCACCCGAAGAACAAGCAGGAGGTCGGGCGTCGGCTCGCCTTGTGGGCGCTGGCGAAGGACTACGGGAAGAACGGCACCGAATTCTGCGGTCCGCTGTATCATTCCTCCGTCGTGGAAGGCGACAAGGTGCGCATCCAGTTCGAGCATGCCGGCAGCGGTTTGAAAACGCGCGACGGCGGTGAATTGAAGCACTTTCAAATCACGGGTGCCGACCAGAAGTGGGTCTGGGCCAAGGCGAAGATCGAGGGCAATGAAGTCGTCGTTTGGAACGAATTCGTGCCGCAGCCGGTCGGAGTGCGCTACGCCTGGGCGAGCTGGCCGGAAGGTGCGAATCTCGTGAACGCCGAGGGCCTCCCAGCCTCCTGCTTCCGCACCGACGACTTTCTGCCCTCCACCCTTGGAGTCGTGTCCCCTTTCAAGGAAAACGTGCCTGCGAAACCGTGACCGGCCAAGCCAAGCGTGCATCTCTTTCTCGCTGATCCCGACACTGCGCCCTTTCTCGCGGATGAACTGCGCCGTGCCGCACCCGGTTCAGCACTGCGCGACATCGACGGGCTCGGTTTCGCCGCAGATGTGAATCTCGACGGACTGCTGCTTGCCTTCGCACGTCAGACGCTCCCCGATGCCGTTGAAGTCCACGCTGCGTCGATCAATGCGTGGGCCGACCGCATCATCGAATCCGTCGCGGGCATCTTTCCCGATGACCAGCCGTGGCGTCTGCACCTCTGGCCTCAGTATGGCGAGGGAAAAGCAGGTCAAAACCGTTGTGAGTTGATTCGAGCAAGCCTGATGGAGCGGCTCAAAAAACGTCGCCGGCATATGCTGCGATCGCTGGTCGACACAGACGCTGTTTTTGATTGCCACACCTCGTTGGTGCAAGGGGTGCTCACGTCTCCCGAAACCGGCTGGCTCTCCGTAGCGCCCGCGCCGCGTGCTTATGCTTTGCGAAGTTTGATTTCGTCGTTCCCACGTGGCGAAGTACCGCTTGCTGATGACAAAAGCGCGCCTTCCCGTGCCTTCACGAAACTGGTCGAGTCCGAGCAGCGCCTCGGACGCCAGATCGAACGCGGCCAGACCTGTGTCGATCTCGGCGCATCTCCTGGAAGCTGGAGTTACGTCGCCATTCAGCGTGGCGCTTCGGTCATCGCCGTGGACCGCTCCGAACTGCGCGAGGACCTGATGCGCAACCCGCGCCTGCACTTTGAAACCGCCGACGCCTTTAAATACCGGCCGCCGCAGACCGTGGACTGGCTTGTCTGCGACGTCATCGCCGCCCCGCAGCGAAGCATCGATCTGCTGATCGAGTGGCTGCGCGAGAAGCGCATGCGGAATTTCATCGTGACGATCAAGTTCAAGGGACACGACGAGTATCCCCTGCTCGACGTGCTCAAACGCGAGGCCCAGCCTCTCTGCGCCGAGTTTCACCTCACACGCCTCTGCGCGAACAAGAACGAGGTCTGCGCGTTCGGAGTGGTTTGAAGCACGACCTACAGTAGCGCTTCGTGTGCGCGGCCGTCTTTGGCTTCGCAGTAGAGAATGAACGACTGGTTCACGACGGAGTAGCCACCGGGTGTCGGATAATCGCCGCTGAAATACCAGTCACCGTACTCGGCGCCCAAAGCGCTGTGCAGTCCGGGTATGGACTGGTAGATGACCTCGACAGTGCCGTGCCATGGCGTGTCCTCCGGACTGATCATCTGGGCGATGCGTTCGGAAATTTCCTCATCAGTGAACGGCGCATAAATCGCCTTCACCGCATTGCGCATCTGATCCTTGGGCTTCCTCATCTCAGCTTTGCAGGCCTGATAGGTCTCACGCACAATGTGGGACATGCCGCGGGAACGCAGGAGTGAAATGGCGGCCTGGAATGCGATGAACTTGCCCAGTTCGGCCATGTCGATGCCATAGCAGTCTGGATAACGGATCTGTGGCGCGGTGGAACAGACGATGATGCGCTTGGGATTGGTGCGCGCCAGGATGCGAAGCAGGCTCTTCTTCAACGTCGTGCCACGCACGATGGAGTCGTCGATGACGACGAGATTGTCCTTCTCCGTGACGACACCATAAGTGATGTCGTAGCTGCCGGAGACGAGCGCGTCACGGCCGTTTTCCTGGGCGATGAAGGTGCGCATCTTGATGTCCTTGAGTGCAATCTTCTCCGCGCGCGGCCAGTTGCGCAGCACGAGGTCGTCAAGCTTCGCCTCGTCTTCGGCGTTGAAGTGGCCTTCGCGCAGCATTTGAAGCAGCGCGTCCTTCACCACCACACGGCGGGCTTTCCGCAGGCCGTCGAGGAAGCCAAAGTACGCGGTTTCGGCGGTGTTCGGAATGAAGCTGAGAACCGTGTGCTCAAAGTCGTTGTCGATCGCCTTCACGACCTGCGGCACCAGCTGTTCGCCGAGAGCCTTGCGCTGCTGGTAAATGGCGGAGTCGTTGCCACGGGAGAAGTAGATGCACTCAAAGGAGCAGGGCTTGAACTCACGCGGTTCCGTGAACTTTTGGACGCTCATGCTGCCGTCGGCCTTGACCACGGCGACGTGGGCGGGAGGAAGCTCGCTGACGTCCTCCTCGTGCACGCCGAAAACGGACATCAGGGCGACGCGCTCGGAAGCGATGGCGAGGATCTCGTCGTTTTCGTAGTAGTGACAGGGGCGGATGCCGCTGGGGTCGCGCATCGCGAAGAGATCACCGTTGCCGATGACGCCAACGATGGCGTAACCGCCGTCCCAACGCTTCGCCGAGTCCTGGACGACCTTGGTCACATCGAGCTGTGCGCTGATGTGTGCGGGAATGTTTTCCCCCGACATGCCTGAGTCACGCAGGTCGTGATAAAGTCTGGTGTGCGCCTCGTCGAGCTGAAAGCCGATCTCCTCGAGCACGCTCTGCGTGTCCGTACCGAAGACGGGATGCTGCCCGCGCTTCATCATGATCTGGTTGAGCTCGCGGGTGTTAGTGAGGTTGAAATTCCCCATCACCATCAGCGTGCGAGTTGGCCAGGTGGTTCGGCGGATGTAGGGATGCAGGGCGCCCTTGCCAAAATCGCCGCTGGTTCCGTAGCGCAGGTGACCGATGTAAATCTCCCCCGCCATCTCGAACTCGCGTTTGATGGCCTCGGGGTCTTCCTCGAACGGCACAAACTCCTTGCCTTCCTGGTCACGCTCGTCCTTGCGCTGCTTGTCGATGCGACGGGCGATGCGCTTGAACTCCTTGCGTTCATCGTCAAAGACCTGGGCGATGCGTTCGACGCTCTCCGTGCTGCGCACGCGGAACATGTAGGGGAGGCCGGGGGCCATGTCGAGCTTGGTGCAGCCGATGCCAATGCCGTCCTGACCGCGGTTGCGCTGCTTGGTCATGATCGCCTGAAGGGCGTCAAAGCCGTAGAGGGCGTTGCCGTATTTTTGATAGAAGTATCCGAGCGGCTTTTTCAGCCGCACCACTGCTATGCCGCACTCGTGCCGGATTGGGTCGCTCATTCAGGAAGGAGCGCCCATCATTGGCATGTGGTGGGAGGAGTGCAACACGTGGAATCAGTTTATCTGGATAAGATTTTTGCGTCCTTTGTTATTCACAAAGCGTCAGCGCGTCCCTCGCTGCCACCAGCCAAGCATAAACCCGATCCCTGCCCCAAAACCAAGCCCGTGGAACAATCCCCACCCCAATTTAGCCACCATGGCGACCTGTGGCTTCGTCCAGCCCTCGATTCCAGTCCCCAAAACACCGTACATCCACTTTCCGCCGACAAAATAACCCAGCGTGTGCAGGGCAAAAAGTACCAGCGCCGCGCCCCAGAACCCCACAGGCTTTTTCAGCGCGATCCAGCACACCCATGAGAAAAACAACGTGCCCGCCGCCGCGCCGGTCCACTCACGCAATTTCATGCCCGGCGGATCTTTGATCAAAAACCACGCCAGGCTCCAGATCAGCGCATAGCCAAAGAATGCGGGCAAAAACATGCGGTAGAAGCGCCCGAGCTTGTTTTCTCCCTTCAACAACCCACACAATGCCAGACCGGCTCCACCGAGATAAACGAGAGCGATCAGCGCATACATGCCTATTTCACTGCCGGCCACGCGAGGTGCAAAGGCCCAGATCGAATAGGCTGCCACACTGACAGCGGCAAAACCCAGGCTGCCATGCAGCGTCGAGCGGATGAGAAAATTCATAGGGCGGATTAAACGCCGCATAAAGGCCGACATCTCAAGACGGCTGACTTTGACGAAACTGTGTCTCGAGCGAACTGGCGGCAGCGCTGTCTGCATGGCATGGTCCATGCGGTTCACGCAACCACCCCCAATGAAAAAAATCCCCTGTTCGAGACTCTGGCTGCCCGGCCTGACGCTGGCGGCCTTCTTTTGTGCTGACAGCTCCCGTTGTCACGCCGTTTCCGAAACCGAGGCACCGAAGGCCGTCACCGACGTGCCGGGCATCCCCCCTCTCGAAATTCCCGAGGACCAGATGCCGGGCCTCGTGCTTCGCAAGCTGGCCTTCGACCGTGAGTTTGACTCGCCGGTGATGCTGGCCACACGACCCGACGACAGCGGAGAACAGGTAGTCGCCATGCAGCGCGGTGAGTTCTGCGCCGTGCGGCTCGATGGCAGCGGCCACGGGCGGCCGTTCCTCGATTTCCGCGAAAAGATGAAGACGCTGCTGCTCTTCGAAGAAGGCGTTCATGGCATCGCCTTCCATCCGCGATTCGCCGAAAACGGTCTGTTCTATCTCAGCTACTCGCAGAACGATCCGAGACGGACGGTGATCAGCGAGATGCGCGTATCGAAATCCCCCAACCCCGTGGCGCTGCCCGAAACCGAGCGCGTAATTCTGGAGATTCCCCAGCCGCTGGCGGATCACTGGGGCGGTCACATCGCCTTTGGGCCAGACGGAATGCTCTACATCGCGCTGGGCGACGGTGGCCTGCGTGACGATCCCTACCGTCTGGCGCAGAACCCCTGGGTGTTGCACGGCAAGATCCTGCGGATCGACGTGAACAGCCGCAGCGGCGCACTGCCGTATGCGATCCCTGCGGACAATCCGTTCGCCAAAGAACAAACCGTGCGCGGAGAAATCTTCGCGCTCGGCTTTCGCAACCCATGGGGGCTCTCGTTCGACGCACGTTCCGGCCAGCTCTGGTGCGCCGATGTGGGTCAGGATCTGTGGGAGGAGATCAATCGGGTCGAACGCGGCGCGAACTACGGCTGGAGCGACCGCGACGGCCCGGCCAAAAGCTTTTTCCATGAGCATGGCTATCTGCCAAACCTGGTCACCACCGATCCCGTGCATGCCTACACTCGGATGCGGGGCGAAGGCATCTGCATCGTCGGCGGGCTGCTGTATCGCGGGAAAAAACTGCCGCAGCTCGACGGTTCGTTCGTGTTTGCCGACTGGGGTTTCGGCACCGTCTGGGCGCTGGGGATCGACGCCGCCAGCGGTCGTGCCAGCCGGCGCAGCGTGCTGTATCGCAAGAGCGCGGATCACAAATTCAATCCGACCTTGGTGGCTTCCGATCCCGAAGGTGAGCCGGTGCTGCTCTCCCAAGAGGGAACGATGTACCGGCTGGAGACGGAGGCCCCGTGAGTTGGGGTGCAAGACCCTCTTCATGACTCCGTTCAAGGCGGACCATGAAGCGCCTCCTTGCCTTTTGCCTCCTCGCCACCGCCGCTTTCGCTGCTGAATCGAAGCCGGACGTTCTGTTCATCGCCGTCGATGATTTGAACGACTGGACCAGCTACCTCGGCGGGCATCCGCAGGCGAGGACACCGAACATCGACCGCCTCGTGGCGCGCGGCACCGCCTTCACGAACTCACACTGCGCGGCGCCGGCCTGCAATCCCTCCCGTGCGGCGCTGATGAGCGGCCTGCGTCCATGGGAGACCGGTGTTTACACCAACAACGATCCGGCGCAGGGCGTGATGAAGAACATCGTCACGCTCAACCGTCACTTCCTCGCCAGCGGTTACAACACCCTCGGCGGCGGCAAGATTTACCACGGCTACGGCAGCGAGGGCCGCACGGACACCTGGACCGAGTGGGCGGGCCTTTTTCCCAGCATCAAGGAGCACGAGGAAAACATGAACGGCCTCAACCGCGGCCACTTCGACTGGGGTCCGGTCGATGCCAAACCGTCCGACATGGGTGACTACAAGGCCACCGATTGGGCAATCAACCATCTCAAGACCGCTCCGACCGACAAGCCGCTCTTCCTCGCCCTCGGTTACATCAAGCCGCACCTGCCATGGTATGTGCCGCGCGAATACTTCGACCGTTTTCCACTCGCCGACATCAAGCTCCCGGTCACCAAGGAGAACGACCTCGATGATGTGCCCGCACCCGGCAAAAGGATGGCCGCACCCGAGGGTGATCAGGCCGCGGTGGTCAAAGGCGACCAGTGGAAGAAGGGCGTGCAGGCCTATCTCGCGACCATTTCCTTCCTCGACGATCAGGTCGGCCGCCTGCTCGACGGTCTCGATCAAAGCCCGCGCAAGGACAAGACCATCATCGTGTGGTGGACGGACCACGGCTGGCATCTCGGTGAAAAGGACCACTGGCGCAAATTCACCCTCTGGGAGGAGGCCACACGCACCAGCATGGCCATCATCGCTCCCGGAATCACCAAGCCCGGCACCACATGCGCAGCACCCGTGGACTACGTGAACATGTATCCCACCCTCTGTGAACTCACCGGTCTTCCCGTGCCGGAACACGTCAAAGGCGCAAGCCTGATGCCGTTGCTCAAAGATCCCGCTGCGAAATGGGACGGCGTGGCCGTGTGCACCCACGGCAAAGGCAACCACGCCGTGCGCGACGCCAACTGGCGCTACATCCGATATGCCGATGGCAGCGAAGAACTCTACGATCACTCCAAGGACCCGTATGAGTGGACCAGTCTCGCCGGCGAAGTCGGCATGAGCGACATCAAGACCAAACTCGGCGCCGCAATTCCTCCTCCCGGATCCGAAGTTCCTTCAACCTCCGGAGCCGAGAAAAAGAAAAAAGGCGAAGGCAAAGCGAAGAAGAAAAAGAAGGCGGACGAATAATCCGGTCAGATGCCCTCCACCAAGCAAGGTGGAGATCACTGCCCTTCGCTTTCCACGTTGAAGTCCAGCCCCAGACTTTTCGCGGCTTCCGTCAGCAACGCGATGCTCCACCCCTGTGGAGCGGTCTTTTGCGCATCGACCTCCAAAGGAAGGAAATGAACAACAAGTTCTCCCTTCGCTTTGTCGATCACTTCCATTGTCACGGATTTTTTCCACCCTGCGAACAATCGGCCCACTTTCGCGGCATTCTTCGCATAACCCGGCATGCGCAGCTTCAGCGTGGCGAGGTAGGGCATGCCATGCAGCGGATAGGCCTCGCGCACCGCCTGGGCGATCTGCTGGTCGCTCACCGCTTTAGGATCAAAGGTCACATTGGCAATGGAGTCGATCAACTGCACCACCGTCACATCGGCAACACCCTTGGTCTCCGTCACCGACTGTTGCACCGCATACACGCAACTGCCGCACTCGACGCCCGAGACATAAAATGTGCGGGTCACCGGCTTCGGCTTGTCATCAGCATGAGCGAGGGACGAAAGGCAGGCAATGGTGGTGAGGATGAAGCGGAGAGGAGGCATGAGAATCAATCAAACAAGGCCGCGGATTGGCTGGCCACGAGTGAGGACATTGAGCAAGCCTGAAGGCAGGCCGTCGGTGACGCGGGCTTCGCCGACATCGACGAGCGTGTGCATGATGGTCGAGATCAAATCGGGGATCGTCACCGGTTCAGACGCCGGTTCGCCGCCATTGCGCGCCGACTGGCCGATGACGCGGCCCATTTTCAGGCCACCACCGTAAACCATGAGCGGAGCGAGGCCACCCCAATGATCGCGGCCGCCTTTTACGTTCAGCTTCGGCGAACGCCCCATCTCGCCGCAGCAGACGAGCATGATTTTCTCGCTCAGGCCGCGGGCTTCGATGTCCTCGATGAGCGCCGAAACCGCATGATCGAACGGGCGCCCGACATAGTCCATGCCTGTGCGCACCGGCACATTGTTGATGTCGGAGTGCATGTCCCACACGAAACTGGTCGTGACGGTGACAAAGCCGCAGCCGCGCTCGCACAGACGCCGCGCCATGAGCAGCAGCTTGCCGAGAGTCGCGGCGTTGTCGGCATAGTGCTCGCGGTTTCTCCACTGCGTGCTGATGCGATCCTTCGGCAGCAGCGGTGCCGTGTCGTAGCGGGCGATGAGACGTGGATCTTCTCGCGAGAGATCAAATGCATCGGAAACACCGCGTCGCAGCACATCGAAGGCCAGCGATTGAAACTCCGACATGCCTCCGACCGCTTCGCTTGCATCCATCTGCCGCTTCCACTGATCGAGCGAGGACAGCAGCATGCGCCGGTCATCGAGACGTGCTTGAGGCAGGCTCAGTGTCATGTCCGCCTGCGCACCGCCGCCGGCGCCGGGCACGAATGGCTGATAGGTCGATCCCATCTCTCCGCTGGCGGTGAAATCTCCGAATTGCTTGATGATCGGACCCGTCGTCGCATCCACGGACTGCGGAAACAGCGCCACGTTCGTCGGCATGGCGCTGCCTTTGCGCAGCGGACCGGCGATGCGCGAGTAGAGCGAGCCGAGATTCGCCTTCATCGTGTCCTTGCCGACGATGGTCTTGATGTCATGCACGGCGTCGCCGGTCACAAAGGAACGCACGATGCTGAACTTGTGCGCCAGTTTCGCCAGTCGCTCAAAGCTGCCGCCAAACGTGATGCCGGGCAGCGTGGTTTTGATCTCGCCCGTCACGCTGCGAATTTCCGAAGGCGCATCCATCTTCGGATCAAAGGTCTCAAACTGAGACGGCCCGCCGTGCATGAAGAGAAAGATGACCGACTTGTCCTTGATAAGACGCTTCTGGGACGCGGCCATCAAATCGCTCAAGGACAGTCCGCCCAGACCAAGACCGCCAATACGCAGGAAATCCCGCCGGTGTAGGCGCGAAGAATTCCGGCTCTGGTCGGAGAAGGAGAGCATGACGAGGGCAATACGCGCCGGCACCGGCAGTCCTTCCGCTTTGTCCTTGCCAATCTCCGACGGCTTCGGGATGCTCGCGCCCGTCATGCGTACCACCCATCTTCTTCTCGCCGCGACGTTGCTCTCCTCCACCGCGCTCGCCGATTCCTACGAATGCCGGCACTGCGAGAAGCACCTGCTGCCGCAGCCCGTCAAAATCATCCCGGGCCGCAAATACGCACGCGACCGCCGGGCGGACATCCTGCACTTGAAGCTTGATGTGACACCGGACTTTGCGAAGCGCACGATCGCCGGCACCGCCACGATCCGGTTCAAACCGATCGCGCTGCCGCTGACGACGCTGGAACTCGATGCGGTCGATTTGAAGATCTCAAAAATCACCGCCGAAGGGGCCAGCGTGGCCGAGCATGAGGTGACCAACGACAAGCTCATCATCACCTTTGCCAAAGCCGTCGCACCGGAAGAGGAGGCTGCTGTCGCGGTGACATATTCAGCGCAACCCGAACACGGTCTGTATTTCCGCACACCGGAGATGGGCTACAAGGAAGGCGACACTCAGGTGTGGAGCCAGGGCGAGGCGGAACTGCACCGTTTCTGGTTCCCGAGCTACGACTACCCGAACGAACGCTTCACCAGCGAGGTCATCTGCCATGCCCCGAAGGGAATGGAAGTCGTTTCGAACGGCACGCTCAAGAGTCAGACGCCCGAAGCCGGTGACCGCGTGGCCTGGCGCTGGCTGCAGGACAAGCCGCACGTGAATTATCTCATCGCGATGGCATGCGGTTACTTCCACAAGCTGGAGGACAAGGCCGGCAAACTGCCGCTCGCGCTGCTGGTGCCGCCTTCGCATGCCGCGCAGGCTGCGAATGCTTTCACGGACACGCGGAAGATCATCGAGTTCTACCAGAAGGAAATCGGTGTGCCATTTGCGTGGGACAAATACTATCAGGTCTATTGCCTCGACTTCCTCGCAGGCGGAATGGAAAACACGAGTTGCACGTTCGAAGCCGCCGACATGCTGTTCAATTCGGATATGGAACAGCTTCGGTCGTTGCACGGACTTGATGCGCACGAAACCGCGCACCAGTGGTTCGGCGATCTCGTCACCTGCCGCGACTGGTCGCATCTCTGGCTGAACGAGGGCTTCGCCAGCTACTACACGATCCTCTACGAAGAGCAGAAGCTCGGTCTCGATGCGATGAACCATTCCCTCTGGCATGAGGCGCAGCAGGTGTTTCAGTCGAACGACACGCGTCCGATCGTCTGGCGAGACTACGGCGATCCGATGCAGCAGTTCGACTCGCGGGCCTACCCGAAAGGCGCGTGGGTGCTGCACATGCTGCGCAGCCAACTGGGTGCAGACCTCTACCGTAAGTGCATCCAGACCTATCTTCAGCGGCATCGCAACGGCATCGTCCGCACCGAAGATCTGCAGGACGTGATCGAGGAGGTCAGCGGCCTGTCCTTTGATCAGTTCTTTGACCAATGGCTGTTTCACGGAGGCTTGCCGGAGCTGAAGATCGACTACTCGTGGGATGCCGGCAGCAAGCTGGCCAGGATCACGGTTCGTCAAACACAGAAGCTCAGCGATCAGGTTCGTCTCTTCCGTCTGCCGCTGCCGGTCGGCTTCACCATCGCCGGGCAAAACAAGCCGCTGCAGTTCAAAGCTGACGTCAGCAAGGACGTCGAAGACTTTTACTTCTCCCTTCCCGCCCAGCCCGAACTCGTTCGCATCGACCCGGATTACACCGTGCTGGCGAAGATCACCTTCACACCGCCGGGACCGATGCTCGACAAACAGCTGCAATCTGATGTCATCGGGCGCCTGCTCGCCATCAGCACGCTTGACCACAGGGGCATCGACAAACTCAGCAAGGCGCTGCGTGACGATGCCTTCTACGCGGTGCGATCCGAAGCCGCCAAAGCACTCGCGAAGATCGCCGAGCCCGAGGCGCGCGCCGCGCTCATCGCCGGAAGCAGCGGCCAGAAGGATGCGCGGGTTCGCAGAGCCGTTGTGCAGGCACTGGCCGCGTTGAACACACCGGACGCCAACGACACCCTGTGGAAGATGGCGCAGAGCGAAAAGAATCCTGAGATCCTCGCCAGCATCATCACCACCTGGGGCGCACGCCCTGGCGAACCGGAAATCGCGAAGGCGCTGCGCACGCAGCTCGCGGGAACGAGCTTCAACAGCACCCTTCAACTCGCCGCGATCCGCTCGTTGCGTGCTCAGGATGACGAATCCTCCGTCCCCGATGTCCTCGCACGCCTGCAGTCCCTCAATGACTTGCGCGGTCGCGACGTGGCAACCGCATTTGATTCACTGGCCTTCCTCGCACGTCGTCCCACCAACGCGCAACGCGATGCCGTGCGCGATTTCCTTGCCGAAAAGCTCAGCGATCCACGACGCGACTGGCGCGTGGCCGCTGCCAAGGCACTGGGAACGCTGCGCGACCCGAAAGCGCTGGGCCTGCTGGATTTGATGCTCGCCATCAGCGGCGGAGACATCATCGATCCCGTACTGGAAGCCGCAAAGAAGTCCACGCAGGACATCCGCGCCGGGCTCGAATCCCCCGCCGATCTGAAAAAGCTCTGGGACCGCGTGCAGCAGTTGCAAAAGAAGTCAGAGGAACAGGAGAAAGAAATCGAGACGCTCAAAAAGAAGGCGCAGCCTGCGACCAAAAAGTAATCCTCATGCGCTTCGAACGTCTTCAAACCATCGCCACCAGCGTCGTCAAATCGGCGCTGCTCTCACTGCCGGAAGAGATTCGCAACGAAGCGACCGACTGCCGGATCGAGTTCGTCGAGATGGATGCGTTGATGGACTTCGACGAAGACCTCGACCCCGATCTGCTTGGTTTGTTTGAAGGCAATGCTCGTTGCGATCCGCTGCCCGAATCACCGGACGAAATGCCGCGCATCCGGCTTTTTCTCGACAATCTATGGGACGAATGCGCGGGAGATCTGGCAACTTATCGCCATGAAGTAAAAATCACCTTCCTCCACGAACTCGGCCACTACCTGGGCCTCGACGAGGATGAGGTCGCAGCCATGGGACTGGCCTGAGCCTGAATCAGGCCTCCGGCGGCTGTCCTTCGATCACATGCGTGCCGGCCATCATATCGTGAATGCAGCGGTGATCCGCACGGAAGATGCAGCAGATATCCACAAGCGAGAATAGCGGTCCCAGCAACGGGATGGCGCCGATGATGCCTACGACAAAGGAGCGGACGAGGAAAGCCTTGGCGAAGCCCGGCTTCTCCCCACCTGGGAAGATTGCGATCCGTGTGCCAACGATCTTTTTGCCCAAGGTCTGCCCGCGCGTGCCAAGCAGAACCAGATTGTAGATGAGAAGCGCGAGCAGTCCGATGCCGCCGACCGCCATCGAGATGATCATTCCCATGGAAGGCTCACCACCGCTCTTGTTGTCCATCATGCCAGCGGGGATGATCAACGGAAGCAGGACCACGACTTGGATCAAGCCATCCAGCATCACCGCGCCGAGACGCTGGCCGAGCGAGGCCAGTGTGATCCCCTGCCCAGTGGTAGGAACTGCGACGTTGGCGATTGGAGCCGCGTAAGGGTTGAAACCCGCAGGCTGAGCCACGGCAGCAGGAGGAGCAAACGCCGGCGCACCGAACTTGCTGCTCACCGGCTGCCAGTCGGCCATTCCTTCCGCCCACAGGAGATCGCTCGCGAGAATGCTGCCCGAGGCCAGACCTGACTGAACATCCTGCTCCGAAAAAACTCCCAACTGCTGACTGTCGCGTGCGATGTGATATTGGCTCATGAGACGGCGATTTTAGACCGGATTTGTGCCTGTCCAACAGATTCGCTCCTATGAACTCAAATGAGTTCAATCCTGCACCACAATGGTCTCTCCGATGAGGTCATGCAGGCAGCGCTGGTCTTCGCGGAAGATGAAACAAACGTCCACCAAACCATAGAGAGGCACCACCTGGCCAATGATCGCATTGACGAACGAGCGCAGCAGGAAGGCCTTCACGAAGCCTGGGTTTTTACCATCAGGATGCGTCACGATGCGAATGCGCAGCCACTTCTTCGCAATGGTCTGCCCCTGCTTGGTCAGCAGGACGATGTTGTAGATCGTGAGACCGAGAAATCCGAGCCCCGCCAGAATAAAGCAGATGACAGAACCCACCGGAACGTCCCCTCCGCCACCTGCCTTGGAGTCGAGCATGGCCACACCACAGATTGCCGGGAGTCCGACCACAAGCATTCCCACCAGCCCATCCAGCAATGCCGCACCGAGCCGGCTGCCGCGGGAGGCCAGAGTGAACTGCGGCATCATGGATGGCGTCACCACGTTCGCCTGCGGTGCCGCATACGGATTGAAAGCTCCAGGCGCCGTGAAGGTCGGCGTCGGAAGCGAAGCCGCCGGAGCGCCGAAGCGTGCACTCACCGGCTGCCAGTCGGCCATTCCCTCGCTCCAACAAAGGTCGGTGGCCAGAAACCTTCCTGATGCGAATCCAGACTGAACTTCCTGCTCGGCAAAGACGCCGAGTTGCTGGCCATCGCGTGCGATGTGGTAATTCATGCCGATGCTATGAATGTTCAAAAACCTGCTGTCGAGAAATTTTATCCCATCTTCCGGCGCCCGTGCAGCGCCTGATAAAGGGTCAGCTCATCAACATGATCAAGCCCTCCACCTGCAGGCATTCCTTGCGCGAGCCGGGTGATGGCGATGCCGGCGGGGCGCAGCAGGTCGGCGATGTAGCTCGCTGTGGCCTCACCCTCAACATCTGAGCCGAGAGCGATGATGACCTCTTCCGTATGAAGATCACGCACACGATTCACCAGCGACTCCATGCGCAGATCCTCAGGAGTTACGTTGTCGAGCGGAGAGAGCCTGCCTCCGAGCACATGATACAGCCCCTGAAACGCACCCGACCGCTCCATCCGCAGCACATCAGCGGCCTGCTCGACAACACACAGCTGCTTCTGCTGGCGTCGCGGATCATGACAGAGCAGACACTCGCCGTCGCTCTCGATGAAGAACCCGCAGTCAGGGCATGGAACGATGCGTTCCCTCGCCTCCAGCAGCGAGTCTGACAGCGAGGTGATGCGCTCATCCCGCATCTGCAGCAGCCAGATCATCAGGCGCTCCGCGCTGCGCGGTCCGAGGCCGGGCAGCGATTTAAGCTGTGCGACGAGGCGCTGGATGGCGGGTGGATAATCGATGCGCACGCGAAGAGTGACGGAAAAGAATCAGGTGGCGGCGAGCTGGCGCGAATGTTTCGGCGTCTCCTTGGCGGGCGCCTCTTTTTCTTTCAGTGCCGCCTCGACACGCTCCTTGAAGTATTTGAGCGGCGCATCTTCACGATCCTCGACGGTGGCGTTGCCGAAGCTCTCGAGCGCCTGCTTCAGATCACCCTTCCGATACTGCACCACTCCCTGCCAGAAGGCGTCACGCGCACGGATGTCCTGTTCCGCAAGCGTGCCTTTTTCGGCCAGCAGCTCGTAGACTTCGCTCATCTGACTGGAGCCTGCCGCGCAGACCATTTCCATCGGTCTCACCTCGGCGTTGTCTTTCACCAGTGAATACGTGCGCGCACTCAATAGCACCTTGCTGCCGTACTCGGCGTTCAACACGCAGAGCTGCGCGGAGAAGTCGATCACATCGCCCACGGCGCTGAAGCTTTGGAAATGGTCCGTGCCATACAGGCCGCACACGCCGGGACCGGTGCTGAAGGCCACGCCGATCTGCGCTTTCTTTCCGAAGCGCTGCTCGATCTCACGCGTGAGCGTGGAGAGGTGTGTTCGCAGGACGGCGGCGACCTGAACGGCATGCAGGGCGTGATGCTCATCCGAAAGCGGGAAGCCGAAAAAGACGCGAACCTGGCGTGCGTCACAGTCATCGAGATAAGCTCCGCGGGCGATGAGAAACTCGGAGACGCTGCGCTGGAAGTGCGTGGCCAGATTCTCAAACTGCGGCGCTTCGATGCCGGTGGAGAGCTCACCATGATTGAGCAGGCGGCAGGTGAGCACGGTGATTTCCCGGCGCTCGGTCATCTTCGCGGGATTGTTCTGATCGACGAGCTCTTCAAACAGGTGTGAAGACAGGCGGCCGACAAAGTAGTCACGCATGACGTGACGGCGATAGCCGTTCACCGAGCCGCTGACCGCGATGCCGACGATGCCGGCAAACCAAAGCGCAAGGGATCCCGACACGGGTTCAAAGAGCACTCCACTCATCGCCATGAGACAGGAGAACGTGGCGGTGAGGAAGGTGCCGCCAAGCAGGAACGCAAAACGCCGCCACTGGGAGATCATCTCAATGCAGACCCACGCGCTCGTGAACGCCATGAACGTGTAGTAGCCGTACTGCAGCCAGACGATCTGCCTCAAACCGGCGGCGGGCAGGATGAAGCCGCGGGCAAACAGCATGGCAAACCATTCGGCGGTGCTTTGGAAAAAGCCAAAATGATACAGGGCCAGCAGCGGGATGCAGACGAGCACGCCAATGAACATGGCGGCGGCGTGATTACGATTCATGGGCGGGAATGTCGGGGGTGGGATCGATGACGTTGGATGGAGTCTGCTGCGGGTGTTGGCGGCAGGCGTTGACGACGAGTTCGCTGACGTACTTGTCCGGATTGGCGACTGCTTC
Organism: Prosthecobacter sp.; assembly: GCF_020439865.1. Lineage (GTDB taxonomy): Bacteria > Verrucomicrobiota > Verrucomicrobiia > Verrucomicrobiales > Verrucomicrobiaceae > Prosthecobacter. Next base: position 27,892 of record NZ_JAGRPF010000147.1, on the reverse strand, counting down.
GGAGGTCAGCGTGAACCGCGTATCACCCGTGGTGCGGGTCACGAGTTTGAGTCCGAAGGGATAGTCCTTGAAAAGCTTCTCACACATGGCGTCCACATGCATGCCTTCACGCTGCGCACGTGCGGCGACTGCGGCGATGGCAGCGCTGTCGAAATCGAGCGTAAAGCCGTGCTCGCGCTGGAAACGCTCCGCAAAAACCCTCACCTCGCCGGCATGGGCGGCGCCAAGTTCCATGACCTGGCTGGCGGCTTCGGCGCGGCATTGGACCAGCCTTTGCTCCGGATCTTTCACGAGCGCGCCGTCGATCCGCAGTTCGGGCAGGCCGAGGCTGGGCATTTCGAATTTGAAGTCGCGCAGCACGCGCTCCCATGCCGTGACGAGGCCGCGGGCGCCGGTTTTTTCATCCTCCGCACGACTGGCGATCTCGCGCAGCGCATCGTCTTCGAAGACGGCCTTCACACCGTACGCGGCAAACTCACGCTGATACTGGCGGATGAGGCTGCCCTCGGAGTTTTTCATGATCTGAAACATGTCGTCCGCGCTGAGCGGATCGCACACGACGCGCACGGGCAGACGGCCGATGAACTCGGCCTCGAAACCAAAGTCGATAAAGTCCTTGGTGCGCGATTCGCGGAACAGGTGCTCGGCGGCCGTGCTCTTCGAGTCGGAGGAGACAAAGCCGATGGATTTTCGGTTCGTGCGCTTCTCGATGATCTTTTCCAGTCCGCTGAACGCGCCGCTGACGATGAAGAGAATGTTCCGCGTGTTCACCACCTCGCGACCGGTGCGGCCTTTGCGCGTATCAAACATCATCTGCATCTGGCTGCGGATGTCGTTGGGAGCGTAGAGGGCCACCTCCGTCTCCTCCATCAGCTTGAGCAGCGCGGTCTGCACGCCACGTCCGCTCACATCACGGCCCAGGCGTTCCGGACCGCTGCTGAGCTTGTCGATTTCATCCAGATAAATGATACCATGCTCGGCGAGCTCGATGTCGCCATTCGCCTTGGCCACGAGATCGCGAACGAGGTCGTCCACATCCGCGCCGACATAGCCGGTTTCGCTGAATTTTGTCGCATCCGCCTTCACAAACGGCACGCCGATGAGATCCGCGATGTGTTTGACGAGATAGGTCTTCCCGACGCCGGTGGGGCCGATGATGATGACATTCTGCTTCGAAAACTCGAGCTTCGAGCCCGTGGACTCCGATTCACGATCATCGCGCAGCATCCGTGCGTGGTGGTAGTGGTCGCAGACAGCGGTCGCGAGCACCTTCTTGGCCTCGTCCTGCCGGATCACGAAGCGGTCAAGATAGGCTTTGATGTCCGCAGGCTTGTAGCTGAATTCAAAAGCCTTGCCGTTGTCCTGCCGGGTGGGTTCCACAGGCTTCTCACCGCCTTCCAGCGCAGGATGCCCGCCGGGGCCTTCGACGCGGGTGAAGAGCACCTGGCCGCCGAGCGTATTTTTGATGAAGTCCTCCAGCTTCCGCGTGATCTCCTCAGGCGTGCCGGGAGCTTTGGGTTTTTCAGTCTCTGGAGTTTCTGGCGTGGGGTCGCTCATGAGGACAACGACTGTGCGCGAGGCAAGGCCCGCTGACAAGCGGCACGATGAGTGCTGTTTCGGATGAGAATTGCTCTTATTTCAGGGTTGCACGGAACTGGTGACATCCCATACTCCGCCCCCCGCAATATGTCCGCACCTGTCAAAGTCGCCGTCGTTGGAGCCAGTGGATACTCTGGAGCAGAACTCCTGCGCCTGTTGCTGCGCCATCCGAATGTCGAACTCGTGGCGGTGACTTCGCGGTCACTCGCAGGAAAAGCTCTCTCCAAGGAGTTTCCGCGCTTCCGTGGCGTGGGCGTGGCGGATTCCCTGACATTTACCGCTCCGGACGCCGCCGCTCTGGAGGCCGCCGGTGCGGAAATAGCCTTCCTGGCTGTGCCGCATGGCGTGGCATCGGAATACGCGAAGCCGTTGCTCGAACTCGGCCTCAAGGTCATCGACCTGAGCGCCGACTTCCGCCTGCGGAGTCCGGCGCTGTATGAAGAATTCTACGGCCATGCGCATCCCGCGCCGGAATTGCTCGACGAAGCGGTCTACGCGCTTCCCGAAATTCGCGCCGAACAAATCAAGACCGCGCGGCTCATCGCATGCCCGGGTTGTTATCCCACCAGCATTTTGCTGCCGCTCATTCCGCTGCTGAAAGCCGGACTGCTCGCTGATTCTCCGCTTTCGGTCGCCAGCATGAGCGGTGCCAGCGGCGCTGGGCGGAAGGAAAGCATTCCCCTGCTCTTCTGCGAGGTGCAAAACAGCGTGCGCAGCTACAGCGTGCCGGTGCACCGGCATCTGAGTGAAGTCGGCCAGGAACTCGCCCTCGCGGCCGGCCGCGAAGTGAAACTCTCCTTTGTGCCGCATCTCATGCCGACGCATTCGGGCATCTGCACCACGACTTTTGCGCAGCTCGCACCGGGTGCGACGATTGACCAAGTGAGCGCCTCTCTGCATTCGGCCTACGATTCGCAGTTCTTCGTTCGTTTGCTCGGGGTGAATCAGTCTCCCGACACCAAAAACGTCACCGGTACCAACTTTGTGGACATCGGATGGTCCTTCGATGCCCGTGCGGGACAGCTCATCTTGATGAGCACGGAAGACAACATCGGCAAGGGAGCCTCCGGCCAGGCCGTGCAAAACATGAACCTCGTCTGCGGCTTCGAGGCAACCGCAGGACTGCTGAACATCTGACATGCCTCACAGCCACAAATCCCAAGACGATCCGTGCAATGGCCGGGTTCCATTTAAAGTCATCGAAGGCGGCGTGACCGCCGCGAAGGGCTTCCGCGCCAGCGCCGTGAACTGCGGCATCAAGAATCCGGAGGCGACGCGTCTCGACCTCGCGCTCATTGTTTCAGACACTCCGACGGTGACGGATGCTGTCTTCACCACGAACAAGGTGCGGGCCGCCTGCGTGCGCGTTTGCCAGCAGCATCTCAAGGAGAGCGATACCCGCGCCATCATTGCCAACAGCGGCAACGCCAACGCCTGCACCGGCGTGCAGGGCATCCAAGACGCCAAGGCCATGACGAAGGCCGTGGCGGAGGAGCTTGGCGTGAAAATGCGTCAGGTAATGGTCTGCTCCACCGGCATCATCGGCATGCCGATGCCAATCGAACGCATCCTGCCCAAGGTGCCAGCCGCCGTTGAAAAACTAAGCGATCAAGGCAGCGAGGACGCCATGCGCGCCATCATGACGAGCGACACTCGACCGAAGACGTTTGCGGTCGATGTGCCCTGCGGCAAAGGCAGCTTCCGCATCGGCGGCATCGCCAAAGGCGCAGGCATGATCTGCCCGAACATGGCAACCATGCTCTGCTTCATCACCACCGATGCGAAGATTGGCAAGGATGAACTCCATCGCTCGATGCGCTACGCTGTGGAGAAGAGCTTCAACTGCATCACCATCGACGGTGACACCAGCACGAACGACACGGTGATCGTAATGAGCAACGGCCAGTCCGATGTGCCGACGATCCGCAAGAATTCGCCCGAGGCGGAGCTGTTCCGCTGTGCGCTGCACAAGGTGATGCTCGAACTCGCCAAGATGATCGTCTGCGACGGCGAGCGCGTGACCAAGTTCGTCGAAATCCGCGTGCGCAATGCCCGCACGCTAACTGATGCCCGCAAAGTCGCCGAAACCGTCGCGAAATCTCTGCTGGTGAAGTGCTCGTTCCATGGCTGCGATCCAAACTGGGGCCGCATCATTCACGCCGTCGGCTACTCCGGCGCGCGCATCCGTGAAGAGCTCATCGACATCTACTTCGGCGGTCTCCAGGCCTGCAAAGGCGGACTGGCCACCAAGACGCCGATCTCCGAAATGGAAAAGGTCGTGAAGGAGCCCAAGTTCACCGTCACCATCGACCTCAACCTCGGCACCAGCGGCTACACGGTTTACACGAGCGACCTCTCCGAGGAGTATGTGGACTTCAACAGCGCGGAATACTCCGCCGCCATCCACGCGAAACGCCAGAAGGGCTTTGCCTGATCGGCACGCGTATCTTTTTCATCGCGATGAATCCTCTCGACGCCCAAATCACCAAATCCGCCGTACTTCTCGAAGCCCTGCCCTACATGCAGAGCTTCCGAGGCTGCACGTTTTTGATCAAGGTCGGCGGCAGCGCCATGGAAGATCCGGTGCAGGTGGATTCGTTCCTGCGTGACGTCGTGTTCCTCGAAGCCGTGGGCATCAACCCCGTCATCGTGCATGGCGGCGGCAAGGCAATCTCCAAGGCAATGAACGAGTCCGGCCTGCAGGCCAAGTTCATCAATGGCATGCGCGTCACTGACGACGAAACAATCAAGATCGTCGAGGAGACGCTCGCCCGCGTGATCAACCCGGAAATCGTGAACAAGATCAACGCCTTCGGCGGCAAGGCCGTCGGCATTCCCGGCACGGAAGTCTTTCTTGGCGACAAGATGAAGGGTGATCTCGGCTGGGTCGGCGAAGTGAATGACTGCCGGACCGGCTTGATCCAGGCCGCCGTGGCCGGTGAATTCGTGCCTGTCGTCTCCCCTGTCGCACGCGAACTCGCCTCCGGCAAAACGCTCAACGTGAACGCAGACCTCGCCGCGTGTGCGCTCGCGAAACGCCTCAAGGCCACGAAGCTCATCTTCCTCAGCGACGTGCGCGGCGTGATGCGTGATCCGAAGGATGACGCGACCCTCATCCCGAGCCTCGACGAAGCCAGCATCGCGAAACTGAAGACCGAAAACGTGATCAGCGGCGGTATGATTCCGAAGGTGGATTCATCGCTCGATTCGCTGCGCGGCGGCGTGGGCAAGGTGCATCTGATCGACGGCCGCCTGCCGCATGCGCTCATTCTCGAAATCTTCACCGACGGCGGCATCGGCACGGAAATCCATTTGTAACCGAGGATGAAGACGAGTGATCAACTGATGCAGGAGTACGTCCTGCCAAACTACGGCCGTTACAACGTCTGGCCCGTGCGTGGCGAAGGCCCGTATGTCTGGGACCGCGACGGGAAGAAGTATCTCGACTTCGCAGGCGGCGTCGCCGTCTGCCCGCTCGGCCATTGCCCGCCGACCGTCGTGAAAGCGATGACGGAACAGGCGAACACGCTCATTCACGTTTCGAACTGGTACTGCATCGACAAGCAGGCCGAACTCGCACGCATTCTCGTCGAGGAATGCGTCGGCATCGCCGGCAAGTGCTTCTTCTGCAACAGTGGCGCGGAGGCGAACGAAGGCCTGCTCAAGCTCGCCCGCAAATACGGCCAGCAGACCGGCGGCCGCTACGAGATCATCACTTTCAGCGGCTCGTTCCACGGCCGCACGTTTGGTGCGATGACCGCAACGGCGCAGGAAAAGATTCACGGCGGCTTCGGTCCGTTGCCTCCAGGGTTTGTCTATTCGACCTTCAACGACGTCGCCGCGCTGGAAGCCGCGATCACGGACAAAACCGTCGCCATCCTCCTGGAGCCTATTCAAGGCGAGAGCGGCGTGAATCCCGCCACGCCCGAGTTCCTGCGTGCTGCGCAGCGTTTGTGCCGCGAAAAGAATCTGCTGCTGTTGCTCGACGAAGTGCAGGTCGGCTTTGGCCGTGCCGGCGAGATGGCTGGATGGCGCAGCATCATTCCCGGTGACGAAATCCAGCCCGACGGCATCAGTTGGGCCAAGGCAATCGGCAGCGGCTTCCCGCTCGGCTCGTTCTGGGTCAACGATCGTCGCGATCTCAGCAAGACGCTCGGCCCCGGCACGCACGGCACCACGTATGGCGGCTCGCCGCTCGCCAGCGCGGTCGGCATCGCCACACTGCGCACGATTTTGGATGAAAACCTCTGCGACAACGCCAAGGAACGCGGCGCGGCGATTTCCACCGCTGCGCGCACGTGGAATCACCCGCTGATCAAAGAAATCCGCCAGCTCGGCCTCTTCATCGGCTGGGAACTCAATGCCGAAGCCTTCAAATCGAAGGCCGGTGACAAACCTGCCTCCATCTTCCTCGCGCAGAAGCTGCTCGACGCCGGCATGATGGTCACCCCCGCCGGTCCAAACGTCGTCCGCTGGCTCTCGCCGCTGAACATCACCGAGGCGCATGTCGCCGAAGGCCTGACCCTCTTCAAGAGCGTGCTCGACCAGCTCGCGTCATCCGCCAACTCATGAACCACCTCCTTTCAATCGAAGAACTGACTCAGGAACAAATCGAGAAGCTTGTCGATCTGGCCTGCGTGCTGAAAAAAGATCGCAAGGCTTCGCCGCAGGTGCTCACCGGCCAGCAATGGGCCCTCATTTTCAGCAAGTCCTCGACACGCACGCGTGTGAGTTTTGAAGTCGGCATCCGTGAGCTGGGCGGCCAGGTGATGTTTCTCTCCAGCGCAGACATCCAGCTCGGCCGTGGTGAACCGATCAAGGACACCGCCCGCGTGATGGGCCGCATGATTCACGGCGCGGTCATCCGCACCTTCGCACAGCAGGACGTGGTGGACTTCGCGCAATACAGCGGCATTCCCACCATCAACGCGCTCACCGACGACGAGCATCCCTGCCAGGTGCTGGCCGACTTGCAGACGATCAAGGAACGTCTTGGCGGCTGGCAAGGCAAACGCGTGTGCTTCCTCGGCGACGGCGACTGCAACATGGCCCGTTCCTGGATCTGGGCGTCCGTCCATCTCGGATTCGAGCTCGTCATCGGTGCTCCGAAAGCCTTCCAGCCGCAGGAGAGCTTCATGCGCAACGTGCCGTCGAAGACCATCCGAATCGTCGATGACCCCGTCGAGGCCGCGAAAGGCTGCGACGTGCTCTACACCGACGTCTGGGTCAGCATGGGCAAGGAAGCCGAAAGCTCCGACCGCATCGAAATCCTGAAGCCCTGGCAGATCAACGACGCGCTGCTTAAGCGCGCCAACCCCGGCGCCCTCGTGATGCACTGCCTCCCCGCCTATCGTGGCAAGGAAATCACCGAAGAAGTCATGGAAGCCCACGCCGATCTGATCTTCGACCAGGCCGAAAATCGTCTGCATGCGCAGAAGGCGGTAATCGTGGAGATTACGCGGAAATAAGGGATGCTCAGTCCCCACGAAGCACCCTGGAGAGCCACGACAGTTCCTCGTCCAATTCCTCCGGAGTTTCGACCGTTAGCGCGACTTCCTCACGTAGCATTTTGCCGAATCGACGGCGCAGGCGAAAGACTTGGAGACGCAGGGCGGCTTCGGAAACGTTGAGCTGTGTGGAAAGCTCACGGTAAGGTGTGGCCTGTTCATCCAGGGAAAGACACCCGTGCAGGAGCTCAAAAATTTCGGCTCGCTTTGTCCGAGTATAATGCGCACGAAGCCTCTCACGCACGCGGTCGATCAATTCGCGTGCCCACGCCGCCAGATAGAGCGATTCTGGATCACGGTGATCGATGAGATCGCGCTCATAGCGCTCCTCCGATGTGTGGCATTGCAACGGCAGCACGATGGCGCGCCCGCCGCGTTTTTCGGCATTTTCACGTCTCAGATGATCCGTTAGGTGGCGGCTCAGGGCGCCGAGGAGGAACGAGCGCAGACGCCCGCGGGTTTGATCGGCATTTTTGACGAGACCTTCTGTGACGGCACGCAGGAAGAAGCTCTGGGTGATGTCCTGCGCATCCGGCCGTGGAAAGCCGCGACAGCGCAGGTAGGCATAGATGGGATACCAGTAACGGCTGCACAGCTCATTGAGCGCCCGGGCCGCTTCAGCGCCATCTTTCTGCGCTTGAAGCACCAGACTCCATTGTGTGGTGGGAAAGGCGACTCCCAGCAGCGTGTCACGGCTACGAGGGTCATCACTGGTGGGGGTGGGTGGCATGAAGGGGCGCGCGACCAGAGTCTGGGAGATTTATTTCACGGCAAGTGAAACACGGCCGGAATTCTTTCGAGAGATTGACGGGCGGGAGTTGCCGATCAGCACCCCCAAACCGCCACAAATACATCGGTGTCCACATTAAAAAAAGCTTGTTAAACACGCGTCCAATTATGATCATCCCCCCCATGAAGGCGATAAATACTCGTCTGCTGGCTGTTGCGGGCCTGTTTTTGCTCGCACCTGCGGCGCCGAGTCATGCCGCAAACGTGGTGGTGGATTTCGCCGCGAGTTACAATGATCCGACCCCGGTGCCGTTCTCGAGCAACAACGACCCGGCCGAGGTCACCCAGGCAACCGGGCCGCTGAGCGGGTCTTTGTCCCAATACACCACGACGGCCACCGCCACGGCAGACTTTGGCAGTTTGCTGGTTTCCAGCATCACCAATACGACGATCGGTGACGCGTCAGCCAGCACTTCAGCCAAGGCAGGCTGGGTGGACTCGCTCACCATCGTGGGAGGATCAGGTCTCGGATCACTGAAGCTCTATTTTTCCCTTTCGGGATCGCTGGCCGCCGCAAACGGCGGTGACTCCTCGAATGCCCAGGCCAATTATGTTCTCAGTGGCGCCGTGAACGGGAATTCATTCAGCCGCTTCGGTCAGGAGATCTCCAGTCCTGCCTCCTCGGGTTTCCTCGGTGACGCAATGACCGACTTCAACGTCTCCGGTCTAAACTTCACGTTTGGCACGCCCTTCGATCTCAATTTCAGCTTGGAAGCCTACAGCAGCTATTCTGGCAGCGTGGCAGCATCCAGCGGCTCCGCGAGTGCCAGCAATCTCCAACTCACGCTCACCGGCATCGAGGTCTATGACCAGTTCAACGGACTCGTCAGTTCGCCAGGTATCGGCAGCGATTCGGGCATCGCCTATGGTGTGCCCGAGCCATCGCGGGTTCTGCTGCTGGCATCTGGTACGACCTCGCTGCTGTTCCGTCGTCGCAAAGCATCCGCACCTACGACCTGAACCATCTCCTCTCTATGAAAACCCAGCCCAGCCTCCTCATACCCCTCATTCTGACAGTTGCGTTAGCGCTCTCAGAACTGGCCGCTTCTGCCGCCGTCTTCACCTACAACTTTGAGAGCCTTACTAGTGGCAACAATCTCGCAGGACAGGACAACTGGACGGGATTGGGAGGTGATGCCTTCATCGTCAGCACCGGCAGCGGCACTAACACCAGCACTGTTGTCGGCACGGCAGGGAGCACAGGCAGTAATTTTGCCGGACGCAGCAACGATGGTACCTTCTCCTTCGGTAGCCTTTCAGGGGTGACCTCGCTCACACTGGGCTTTGACACCCGTTACGTAGACGGCGGCAACGGTGGCGTGAACAACCAGTCGCTCTTCTACCTCAACTCCTCTCCCATTGCCTCGACGCAGTCGGCTTTCTTCGGCTTGAATGGCAATGGTCTGGTCATCAACGGCTCGGGACCGGTCCTTCCGGGCACGCTGAACTTCGACGACTGGATCAGCTTGCAACTGGTGATGGATCTTACCGCCAACGGCGGAGATGGCAGCGGCAGCCTGTTCTACAAGAATCTCACCGATGGGGATCTCGGCTACTCGGCGGTCTCCGGTCTTCAAGACATCAACTTGAATCTTACCTCAGGTCAAGACCCTACCCAGTGGAACCGCATGATGCTGCGCACCGGCCTTTACGAGGGCAACAAGATCGACAATCTTTACATCGAGACCACCGCAGCACCCGAGCCCTCCCGCACCCTGCTCGCCGCGCTCGGCATCTGCGGGATCATCCTGCGCCGCAAACGCTGACCTAATCGAGCCGCGGTATCCGTGTAATCCGATGCTGCCACTGGCAAACGGGCTAAAAAGACTGCCCCCATCCTCGACTGGGAATGGAAACCGGTCGTGACATTCACAGCGAGATCAGAGCCGGCCATCTGCTTTGACTGCTGACGCTACGGGGTCTTGGCATCGCCGAGCGCGCGATATTCGATCTTGTCGATCAGCCCGCCGGTGACCTGCAGCTTGCCATCGGGGAAAGTGCCATCCTGAACGGAGCCGCGCGTCTCTCCGTCCACCAGGAGTGTGAGAACATCGCCCTGTGCGCGAAACTCAAAAACATGCCTGACGCCTTGGTCGTAACCGGGAGACTCAGCGTAGTCGGCGAGCGTGGTCTTCTGTCCGTCGATCGCTCGAACGATTTTTGCCCTGCCATTATTCCAGAGGTTCGCCTCATAGAAATTGCCGCCCGCTTTTTGACTGCGCTGTATGATGTTGATCGCTGCGCCACCACCATGACGGCCCGTGTAGCGCACTGCTACGTTGGCTCTTCCTTCGACAGGAAGTTTTGATCCCAAGTACACCCCGCTAGGCCCCACAAAGCGCCAGGCATTTCCTTCCTGCTTCAGCGGTCCTGTGGTGCCATCGGCCTGAGAAGCCAGAAACTCGGCGAGGCCGTCGATCCAGCCGTCACTCGATGCGGCAATGGTGCTCGCGGAAGGAGCGGGTTTCGGTGCCTGAGTCGAAACGGGTGTTGGATTGGGCTTGGGTGCCTCGGCCGTTTTGGCAGGAGGTTTTGAAGCCTGCGAAGCAAACGCAGTGTCAGGCTTGGGCTTGCCTCCGCTGAGCATGAACGCGATCCCGCCGACCACAAGGAGTACGGCCGTGATGCCGAGCCACAGACCCGGCGGCGACTTCCTGGCAGGAGCGCTCACATTTCTGTCCGCTGCATGGTCTGTGCTCCCCTGCGGAGGCTTTGGCCCTCTTGTGCCGGGTTTCACCGCAACGGCAGAACGTTTGCCCGGCGTCTGGTCCACGGCCTGCTGCGGCACGGCGGCGACAGCCTTGGAAGCATCCTGTTTGATGTGCGGCGTGCTCAGGATCACGTCGAGTGCACGGCGCAGATCCATCGCCGTCTGGTAGCGCGACTCACGATCTGTCTGCATCGCCTTGCTGATGATGGCGTCGAAGCGCGGATCGGTCTCGCCATTGGTGCGGATGTTCGGCATCTGAAACAGGCCGCGCGGAACTTCGCCGGTGAGCATCTGATACAGCATGACCCCCACGGCATACAGGTCGGCACGTCCGTCGATGCTGCTGCCCATGATGAGCGCCTCGGGCGAGACGTAGTCCGGTGTGCCCATGGCGTAGCCCGTTTTTGTCAAACCGCTCTGGGTGGGGTCGTCGATCTTGGCCAGACCGAAGTCGGCCACCTTGATCTGCCCCTGCATGTTGATGAGGATGTTCGCGGGCTTGATGTCGCGATGCACCACGCCGTTCGCATGCGCGTAGCCCAGCGCATCACAGACATGGGCCGTGATGGCCAGCGCATAGTCCTGCGGCAGCTTGCCGCTGGACTGGATCATCTTCGCCACATCGGTGCCGTCCACATACTCCATGATGAAGTAGAGTTGGCCCTCCGCCGTCTCGCCGAAATCATACACGCTGACGATGCCGGGATGATTCAGCTTCGCCATCGTGCGCGCCTCGTTCTGAAAGCGCTCCACAAATTTCGCGTCGTCATTGTCCAGCCCCGGCGGGAGGATTTTGATGGCCACGACACGGTCGAGCGACTTCTGCCGACCTTTGTAAACCGCCCCCATGCCGCCATGACCGAGCATCGAAACAATCTCGTATTGCGGCAGCAGAGCCTGCAGTTCTTCGACCGTGGGAGGAGTCCAGCCACCACCGGGCTTTGAACCGGCATGAGAGGATGAAGGGCGTGAATCAGTGCTCATGCGTTGCTCGGTTTCTCGATTAAATACTAGCGCGGTCTCCGCCCCGCTGGCGATGGAAATCTGCGTAAGAGGTGCTTGATGTTTCAGAATACACGCGATGCGTTTTATCTAGGGTTTCCGAGCCGGCGGGCGAGTTCCTGGCTCTCCGCAGCCAGTTTGGCCAGAGGCACCTTGAACGGCTTCCCGGCACGAGTCAGCAGCACATCCTCGCCATCCAGACGGACAAATTGCGCCTCGATCTCCCGCCCATCAGTGCTTTTCCAACGCTGGGCTGGAATGGTCCCGGGCGCGCTGAAGCGCAGTCCGGCGGCACCCCATTTGTCCAGCTTCAGCATCAGGATGCCGGTGCTGCTGTCCTGACTGCTCTCATCAAAAACAGACGTGATCTCACAGCCCTTGGGAAAGCCCTTCACCTCGATGACGAGCGTGCTGGCGGTGTCGTTCGTGAGAAAGAGGTAACGTGAGGTGCCGTAGGCCAGTTCAGCACTGGAGAAGGCGGGAAACTTTTCCGTCAGCTTGCGGCGGTCCTTGGCGGAGATGTCAGCGGCCTCTAGGCCGCGTGCCTTGCCGAGCAGAAGCTCCACAGCGGGCGGTCCGGCTGTTTGCGTGAGCACGAGCGACTTTCTCGGTTCGCCAAACAGGAAAACCTGACCAAGGGCTTTCGACCCGGTGAGTTCCTTCGCCACAGTCGAGTACGCGGTCATCCACGCCTCATGCGTCTTCGCCACTTCCGGCCGTTTGAAGAGCGAATAAACCACCACGCCCTTGCAGCCGTTGATCAGTCCAGCATAAACGTCGTGCCGTGCCCATATGGGAATGAGCGGCTCGTCAGCAGGCTCGGGATCGACGATCAGTTCCGGCATCACGAGAGCGAGACCATTCTTCCGTCCCAGCTTTTTCAGCGCTGCAGTTTCCTGCTCCGCCGACCATCGGATCCACACACGGTCGTCTTTAAATCCAGCTAAGTTGGCGTAGAACCCCTTGCCCACGATGTCCTGGTGCTTTCCCGTGAGAGCGAGCGCGTTTGCATCACGATCATTGGGCTCATACATCCACATCGGCCGTTGCTGTGGGTCGGCTGACAGGGCTTTCTTCGCCGCTTCCAGGTAATCCATCTCCGATGGGATCCAGTAACGCAGTTCCTCCGGCGTCACATACCACCAGCACACAGCCGGGTCGGTCATCGCTGCGGCGGCCTGCTTCGAGATCGCCTCGCGCACGGCATCCGGCTTCATCTGCACCGGCTGCGAGCCGTTTTTGCCGAGAAAATTCATCTCCAATCCCACTTTGAAGATAAACGGCAGACCGGCGGCCTTTGCCTCCGCCAGCGCCTCCATCTGGCGTGCCTCATCACCATAAACCGGACCGTGGACGGTGTAACCATTCTCCCTCTGCCACTTCGCATTTCCCGAAAAGCCGATAAACGGAAACACACGTCCGCTTGGAAAAACCTTGTCCGCGGGCAGTGCTTCCGGCGGAGGTGCAGGTGGCACGAAAAAAGCCTGAGCATGCAACAACGAAGCGCTGGCGAAAAAGGCCATGAAGAATGAAGCGTGCATGAGAGGGCGTGGCTGCCATCTTTTTCGTAATCGAACCGATTTCGTTTCACTCAGGAGTAAAAAAGCTGCTTGGCAGTCCCTGAACATGCCGCCATTCATCCCACTTCCCATCCATGAGCACCACCGTCACCGCCAACAGTCCCCTCGGCGTCTTTGACTCCGGCGTGGGTGGTTTGACGGTCGTGCGGGCGCTGCGGGATTTGCTGCCGAATGAGTCCATCGTCTATCTCGGCGACACGGCACGCGTGCCGTATGGTTCGAAGTCGCCGGACACGATCCGGCGCTTCTCGATGGAGGACACGCAGTTCCTCGTCTCGCACGGCGTGAAGGCGGTCGTCGTGGCGTGCAACACGGCCACGGCGCATGCGCTGCCGCTCTTGCAGGCCACGTTTCGCGTGCCGGTGATCGGCGTGCTTGGACCTGGCGTCGAAGCGACGCTGTCAGAACCGAGCTGCGAACGCGTGGGCATCATCGGCACCGCCGGCACGATTCGCAGCCATGCGTACCAGCATGAGATCGCGATGCGCCGTCCCGACGTGATGATCGAGGCGAAGGCGACGCCGCTGCTGGTTCCTTTTGTGGAGGAAGGCTGGATCGATCATCCGGCGCTCAAATCCGTGCTGCGCGACTATTTGAAACCGCTGCTCGACAAGGGCATCGACACGCTGGTGCTGGCCTGCACACACTACCCGCTGCTCATTCCCGTGCTGAAACGCATGCTCGGCCACAAGGTTCGCCTCGTGGACTCCGCCAGCACCTGTGCAGCTCATGTGAAGGCGCAGTTGGAAGAAAGCCGCCTTCTGCGCACGACCAAGTCGAAACCAACGCTCGACGTCTATCTCACCGACCATTCCGAACAGGCCGAGAACCTCGCCCGACGCTTCCTCGGCACCGATTTCGGCAAGGTGAAGAAGGCGGTGGTGTGAAGCCTTATGGCAATCTCAAATTGCCCGACGGAGACATCTCGCTAGCCTCGCGATCACATGTTTCCCCGCATTTTTGACCGCTACCTCGGCCGCCAGGTTGGATCAGCCACGCTGATCGGCGTGGCCCTGCTCAGCGGCGTGATGGTACTCGGGAATGTGTACAAGAAACTCGATGAACTGCTCGGCAACACCGAGCTCCCCATCTCGGTGGTGCTTGAGTTTGTGATGCTGGTCATTCCGTTCTCGCTCATCTTCACCATTCCCTGGGCCTTCCTGACCGGCATCCTGCTCGTCTTTGGCCGGCTCTCGGCTGACAACGAACTGGTCTCTCTCCGAATGACCGGCATGTCGATGCCGCGAATCTGCGCCCCCGTTTTCGTCCTGGCCCTGGTCCTCAGCGGCCTCTGCCTGTGGGTGAACGTGAGTCTGGCGCCTGCGGCCAAGAACCGCATGAAACGGCTGTTTTATGAAGTGGCCGTGCAGAATCCCGAGTCGCTTTTTCAGGAAGGCCAGGTGCTGGAGCGCGTGCCAGGATACCGCATCTACACCAGCAAACGGGATGACAAGGTGTTGACCGACCTGCACATCATCACAATCAAAAATGCCGAGGCCCAGACCTACGTTCACGCCAGGAAGGCCACCCTGCACACCACCCCTGGTTCGATCGACCTGGTGCTGCAGATGGAGGGCATGACGGAGGAGTCTGTCCCATCCGGCCCCCAGAGCAAACCGGGCGGGTTTGCCACGTCGGAATCCTGGCTGAAACTTCCTCTCTCTGACATGCAGGAGGACGCCGTGCGTGTGAATGCGAGTATGAAGACCACCAGCGCCCTGGAGACGGAAGTAAGCACCTGGAAAGACACATTTACCGGCGAGCCGCTCACAGAAGTGACCCGTTCGCTCTCGCGCACCGAGCTCAACAAGCGATACAGCTTCTCGCTTGCCTGCTTCACCTTTGCCCTGGTCGGCATACCACTGGGCGTCACGGCACAGCGCCGCGAAACCTCATCCGGATTCGCGTTGAGCCTCATCACGGCCACGGTGTACATTGTTTTCATCATTCTGGCGGACACGCTCAATGACAAGCCGGCGGCCATGCCGCATCTCATCATGTGGCTGCCGAACGTGATCTTCCTAGGCATCGGCGGCTGGCTGTTTTACAAGCTGAGCCGGAAGTAGCAGCAGAAACGGTCACTTCATGAGGCCGATCACAGCCGATGCCATCGCTTTCACGCCGGTCTCGATCGTGGGTTCCGGCACCGGTTTGAAGAACGGCGAGTGGAGCGAGGGCAGCGTGGTGCCCTTCGCCGCAGCTTCGGCCACCACCTCAGGAGGCTGTGTGCCGAGCCAGAACATGCACAACGGCACTTTCTCCTTCGTGAGGCCGTACTCAGAGAAATCCTCCGCACCCATCACGGGCTCGCGTGTGAGCACATTGTTCGCACCGATCGCTGCACCGATGCGTTTCCGCACCTCTGCGCACAGGTCGGGCTGATTGTAGAGCGCGTTGGCGCTGTCGTCGGAGACGATGACCTCGGGAATTTTGTCGGCAGGCATGTTGGCAGACTCCGCCTGCGCTTTTACGATGCGTTTGATGGATTCAATGAGGTGTTTGCGCGTTTCGGTCTTGTAGCTGCGCAGCGTGAGCTGCAGACGAACTTCGTCGGGAATGATGTTGCTCTTGGTCCCGCCATGAATGCTGCCGACCGTCACCACGGCTGGATCGCCCGGCTTGACCTCCCGGCTGACGATGGTTTGCAGCGCCAGCACTATCTGCGAGGCGAGCACGATGGGATCCTTGCTCAGGTGTGGCATCGACCCGTGTCCGCCGACGCCTTTGACGACGATTTCGACGCTGTCTACATTCGCCAGCGCAAAGCCTTCGACGATGCCCACCTGACCATGCGCCATGTCAGACGAGCAATGCAGCGCGATGGCCTTCTGCGGCGTCGGAAACTTGGAAAACAGCCCGGCACGCAGCATGAAACGCGCTCCCAGCACACGCTCCTCCGCCGGCTGACCAATCATGACGACCGTGCCCTTCCACTGATCCTTCAGTTTCGCCAAAACACGCGCTGTGCCGATGAAACTGGTCATGTGGATGTCGTGGCCGCAGGCGTGCATGACATTCACCTCACGCCCGAGATCATCCTTCACAATCTTCGTGCTCGCGTAAGATGCGCCCGTCTGCTCCTTCACGGGCAGAGCATCCAGATCGGTGCGCACGAGGATCACGGGGCCCTCGCCATTCTTCAAAACGCCGACGATGCCGTGGCCGCCCACTTTTTCCACGACCTCCAGACCGGCCTCGCGCAGTTCTTTGGCCACGCGGGCCGCCGTTTCGGTCTCATGCAGCGAAAGCTCGGGATTCGCATGCAGTTCCTTGTAGAGCACGACAAGCGACGGCAGTTCGGCTTTCGTGAGTGAAGCCACATCAGCGGCGACAAGAGATGCAGGAACAAGAAGCGAGACGAGGAGCGATTTCATAAAGCGATTACGAGGCAACACGCCAAGTTTCGACAATCAGGCTTCATTCGCCATTCGTCATTCTGATTTCGTCATTACCCCACGGTCTTCTTTGCCCGCACCAGCAGAAATCACGATGGCAGATTGTTTCAGCAAGCCCTTTTCGAGGACATTGATGCCGAAACAACGCGTCTGGCACAAACCGCAGCCAACACACTTGTCGGCAAGAACGACGGGCGCCACGAAGCCGGTGCCTTCGACAGGATCGCCATTCACGTCGGTTTTCGTGTGGACCTGAATGAACTCGATGGCGTTGTAGCCCGCTGCGGCGCAATCATCGACGCAAAGCTGGCACGCCTCTTTGCCAGCATGCGGCAGACAGGTTTGCAAATTCACCTCCGCCAAAGCCATGCGTGTCATCTTTTTCACCTCGAGCGGCAACGGTTGAATCGCTCCCGTTGGGCAAACCTGGCCGCAGGCGTTGCAACTCGACTCACAGCCGGCCCAGTCAGCCTTCACCATCGGCGTCCACAGACCTTCAAAACCCTGCTCGAATCCCTCGGCATGCAGCACGTTGTTCGGGCAGGCCTTGAAGCACTCGCCACAACGGATGCACATCTGCAAGAATTCCTTCTCCGACACGCTGCCCGGTGGCCGCACCGGGCGAAATGCCTGCGGATTGTCCAAATCGGCTCCCCACAGGCTTGTCGCAGCTTTCGCGGTCACACCGCCTGTCACAGCGAGCGCACTGCCGGTGGCGAGTGAAACAAAACCGCGTCGGCCGATCGGCGTCTCGTGCGTGGGTGGGTCGTTTTCCTTTTTCAGACTCATCACGTCCCAGCGGTCGACGAACTTGATCGAGAGCGTCGGACACACGCCGCCGCAGGTCTGGCAAAGCGTGCAGTCGGTGGTGCGCGTCGTGAAGTCCGGCTTGATCGCGTCGAAGGGGCAGATGTCCACGCACTTGCGGCATTTGATGCACGAGTCCTCGACCTTGCGCTCGCTCACGCGGAACAGATTCGCGACGGAAAACACCGCGCCGCTCGGGCAGACGTATTTACACCAGAACCGCGGCCGCAGCAGCCCTAGCGCCAGCACACCGACGAACAGCAGCAACGAAATCACATGGCCGATGTGAAATGGCACAACTAGATGCCAGCCCCGCAGAAAACCCGTCTGCACCGGTTCGCCGAGAAACAAAAGACCGCGCGTGATCACGGGAATGGCAGAGAAAAAGCCGCTGATCAGCACGCCGAACGCCGCGGCGATCAGCGTGCCGAGCAGGATGTAGTATTTGATGTGAACCCACCACCCGTCCTTGGCGACGCGAAAACGCTTCACTCGTCGGCCGACCACCCAGTCGAACAAATCAATCAGTGTTCCCAGCGGACACAAATAACCGCAAAATCCACGCGGGATGAAAATGCACACGAGCAGGATGATTCCGGCGCTCACCAGCGAGTAAACCCAGCTCCGTGATGCGATCGACGTGCTCAAACTCACGAGCGGATCGATACGCAGGAACAAATCCGCCGGAACAACCTCCTTCTTCACCAAATCGTCCGCGTAGTGCGATGGCCATGGCTTTTCTCCCGCCAGCAACGCATCCAGCGCTGCCTCGGTGGCCGGAGTTTCTGCCGTAGAAGCAGGTCTGGCGGTGTAAGGCCAGCAGATGTAAAAAAACGACACCAGAAACGTGATAAAGCACACCGTCTGGATCACGCGTCGCAACGGCGCTGAAGCCATCGACGGCCCGATGCGCTCCAACACTCGCCGAATCTTCCCCGGCGGATTGCGATCCGCCTTGTTCGCCCGCTTGAGCGTGGGGAGATAGTGGTCGATCCTCATTTGGCGCCTTGGGCGAGCGCTTTCGCGGTGGCGTTGATGATGGCTTCGCCGGTAATCGTGGCGCGACTGGTCGCATCCACACCTTTTACGCTTTGTTTGGCGATGATCTGCGCCGGGACGTCCGTGATCGAGGAATAGTACTGCTTCTCCCGATGCTTGGTGACCTTTACGTCCTCGATCTTTTTCCCACGAACAGTAACGCTGACCTCCACCTGCGCCTCGTAGCCGAGACTGCTGGCCTTGTAAGTGCCGTCGGCCACTTTTGACACATCGGCGAGTTCAAACAGCTTGATGGCATCCAGGTTAGCCTGCGCGCGGTTTTGAGTGCGCTTGAGGCGGTTGGGGTTCTGCCCGTCACCGGGCGTGTCGACGACCTTTTCGTAAAACGCCTGCGCCTCCGTCAACCGTCCCGCCAGACGGCACGCATCGCCGCCGAGGAGCCAGGCGTCGTGGTCGTCGTAATACTCCGCCATTTTCACGGCGCGGTCGGTTTCCCCCATGTCTCCGAGAAGCTTGATGGCATCGAGGTAGACGAGTTCCGTCTGGTTCATGAAATCGAGCGCCATCTGCTTGCTGCCGAGCCGCCAGTAGCACTCGGCAAGATGGAATGCGGGGCCGTCGTCGATGGTGGTGCCCGCCTGCTGCCACCACCACGCCGCACGGGCGTAGTCCTGGAAGAAACGGAAGTACATGTTCGCCATCTCGTTTTGCGCCCGCTTCTGAATGGTGGGATCACTCTTGTTCACGTCGAGTACGTGTCCGACAAACTTGGTTCCCTCACGCCAGCGGCTGGAGTTGGGATTGATGATGTCCCAGATGAACTGGCCGACGTTAACCTGGTTGTTCCACTTGTTGCCCTGTGCTGGCGGCGCCCAGGAGAGGTCGAGCGTCTTCGGGTAGTTGAGCTTGGTTGATTTGAACCAGTCAGGGTCTGTGGGACCGACTTTCGCGATGAGCGCCTGCACTTCCGCCGGAGTAAGCGTGGTCGACTTTTGTTCGGCGAGAACGGTTCGTGTGCCGTTGACCGTGATGGCCTTCACGCTGGCGTAAGGCACGGTGCGCTTTGTGACGGTGCCGCCGAGGTTGAACTCGACGGTGAGTTGCTTCGCCTCGGCATTGTTTTCGAGAACCTTGCCCTCGACCTTGTTGCCGTTGGCCAGCTCAATGGTGTCCGCGTGAGCCAGTGCGATCGCAGCGAGGAAAATCAGGATGCGTGACGTCACCATAAGTCATGCGGCGAGGGTGAAGCCTGCGGTGGCCATGCGACGACCGTCTTTGAGAATGAGCAGCGCATCCGTGTTCGTGTAGTGGCGCAGGAACTCCATCCCGCGCTTCGCACCCAGTACAAACAGCGCGGTGGAGAGCGCGTCTGCCGCCATCGCGGTCAGTGCGAGCACAGAGACGCTTGCCAGTTCACCCGGCGATTCGCCAGATCGCGGATCAAGGATGTGATGACGACTAAAATCGTCGCTAAACGCCGTCTCGTAATCACCCGAGGTGGCGAGACAGCGGTTTTCGAGCCGCGTGAGGGCCGCGAAGGCATCACGTTCCCGTGGATGCTGGATGCCGATGCTCCACGGTGCGTTTTCCGCGTTGTTGCCATGCGCGCTGAACTCGCCCGCGTCGATCAGCGCATTCTCAATGCCATGCGCCCGCATCACACGCATCGCCGCATCAGCAGCGAAGCCTTGCGCGATGCCATTCAGCGTGATCGCCATGCCGGGAGCAAGTTTGATGCGCTTCTCTTCCAACTCGAGCTTCCGCCAGTCCACGAGCGCGAGCGTGGCCGCATCCGGTTGCGCACCCTTTAGCGCCCAAAGCGGCTGCACGGTCACATCGAAGGCACCACCGGACTTTTTCGCCACCTCGGCCGCAAAACGGAGCACCTCGACGAGCAAGGCGTCCGGGTTTTCGAGCAAACCGTCGCGATTCAACCGCGAAATCTGGCTCTCCGACCGGTAAAGGCTCATCACGCTCTCGATGCGCTCCAGTTCCGCAAAGGCCGCGCCGAGGGCTGCATTGGCCGTGGGCTCGTCCGTGTGCACCGCCGTCATTGTTACCTTCGCGCCAAGCGCTTTGGAGGACTGGGAGAACTTCCGCATACCGCTTTGGCGGGAACAACTGGTCACCCACGCCCCGCATGTCCCGGCGGCTAGGGCGAAGAAACGGCGGCGGTTGTTCGGGGAGGGCTTCTGAGAGTTCATGGATGGGTTCGGGAGAGTTTGGGGATAACGCATACTATCCTCCACAGCTTATGCGAAAGCGTCGCTGAGATGTCATCTCATCAGTGAGCTCGATCCTTGGACTGTCCCTGGAGGAGAAGTTCGCGCTCGGCTTCGAGTTCCAACTGTTCTCTTTTCAGGTTAGCCAGCAGATTCTTGTCTTGCTCAGTCAATTTCGCTTTCGATCCAACGTAGCGATCAAACTGAGCTTTGCGCTGTGCGATCGCCTCATTGAGTCGCTCAATGGTCGGCAGCCATCCCATCTCGGCCATCCATTCCGTGCAGCGCTGCGGCCAATCGTTGATGGGGTTTCCAGCCTTGCGCATGCCAAAACCGTGACCGCCTTTGGTGAAGAGGTGGAGTTCGCAAGGGATGCCGCGTTTCTTGTATTCGAGGTAGAGCATTGCGGAGGCGATGGGGTTCTGACCGTCGTCATGGGCACAGGCGATGAACATGGGTGGCGCATCGGCAGGCACGGAGAAGCCCTCCTTGAACTTCGTCGGCTCTTTGAAGTCCACAAAACCGCCACCGTAGATCATGATGCCGAACGTGGGGAGGCTGAATTTGATGTCAGTCGCTTTGGCAGGCTCACTGAGCCAGTCACGATCACAGGCGAGATGCGCAAGCAAGTTGCCACCGGCGCTGAAGCCGAGCAGGCCCACTCGAGCCGGATTGAGTCCCCACTCTTCCGAGTGCTTACGGACGAGCAAGATCGCACGAGCGGCATCTTGAACGGGCTTTTCGTGCGGAGCGGTTTCGTCGCGGGTTGGCGTGCGGTATTTGAGCAGGATGCCGGTGACGCCAATCGTGTTGAGCCATTCGCAGACCTGTGTGCCTTCGTGAACGGCGGAGAGGAAGACGTAGGCGCCGCCGGGCGCGACGATGACGCTGGTGCCGTTGGGTTTTTCGGGGCGATACACCGTGATCGTGGGATCGGTGATGTCGGTGATCGTGCTTTTGCCGGCCTTGGTGCGCAGGAATTCGTCTGTAGCCTTGGAGTGCGGCTGCATCTGGCCAGGAGCGCCGTCGGGCCAGAGCTTCAACTCGATGGGATCAGCGGCAGCGAGGGGCAACGCGGTGAGGAAGATGAAGTACACAGCTTTCATGAGATGCGGCGGATGATGATGGAAAGGCGCGGGTTTGTCACTCGTAGAGATGAGCGCTCCATGGATCCGCTTGAAGCCAGCCACCTGCATCTGACCCGCCGTTCCCTGTTTGGGAAAGCGGCCATGGGCCTGGGTGGTGCGGCGCTGGGATCGCTGCTGACACGCGACGGGTTCGCGACTCAGATGCCGGATGCGATGGCTCCGGCGCTGCCGCATTTCGCGGCGAAGGCAAAACGCGTGATCTATCTGCTACAGAACGGCGCGCCGTCGCATGTCGATTTGTTCGACTGGAAGCCGATGCTCAAAAAGATGCACGGCACGCAGATTCCGGACAGCATCGTGGGCGGGAAGCGCTTCAGCACGATGACCGGCGGTCAGACGGAACGGCCGGTGCTCGGCGAGATCACGAAGTTCGCCCGTCATGGTCGCAGCGGCGCGACGGTGAGCGATTTCATGCCGCACATCGCGGGGATCGCAGACGATCTGTGCTTCATCAAGTCGATGCACACGACGCAGGTGAATCACGCACCGGCGATCACGTTCTTCATGACGGGCAGCGAGCAGGCGGGGCGTCCGGCGATCGGTTCGTGGCTGAGCTACGGTCTAGGCAGCGACTGCGACGATCTGCCGGCCTTTGTGGTTATGACGTCACGCGACAAGGAGGCAAGCTGCGGCCAGATCTTTTATGACTTCTACTGGGGCAGCGGCTTTCTGCCGTCGAAGTATCAGGGCGTGAAGTTCCGCGGCAGCGGTGATCCGGTTTTGTATCTGAGCAATCCAGACGGCATGAGCCGCGAGGTGAAGCGCACGATCCTCGACGGCATCGCGGGCCTGAACGAGATGAAGCTGAAGGACTACGGCGATCCGGAGATCGCCACGCGCATCGCGCAATACGAGATGGCCTACAAGATGCAGGCCAGCGTGCCGGAACTGACGGATTTCTCCAACGAGCCGAAGCACATCCTCGACATGTACGGCCCGGACGTGATGCGGCAGGGCAGCTACGCCTATAACTGCCTCATGGCTCGCCGACTCGCCGAACGCGGCGTGCGTTTCGTTCAACTCATGCACGCGGGCTGGGACCAGCATCGCAATCTGAATACGCAGCTCAAGATTCAGGCCACCGACACCGATGCGCCAAGCGCCGCGCTGGTGAAGGACTTGAAGCAACGCGGCCTGCTGGAAGACACGCTGGTGATCTGGGGCGGTGAATTTGGCCGCACACCGTTCCTGCAGGGCAAGATCGAGGATACAAAGCAGTGGGGCCGCGATCATCATCCGTATGTGTTCACGATCTGGATGGCCGGCGGCGGTGTGAAACCAGGCATGACCTACGGCGAGAGCGACGAGTTCGGCTTCAACGTGGCGAAGGACGGCGTCCACGTTCACGATTTCCAGGCGACGCTGATGCACCTGCTCGGAATCGACCATGAACGGTTCACGTTCCGGTTCCAAGGCCGGCAGTTCCGCCTGACGGACGTGCATGGGAGTGTGGTGAAACCGGTGCTGGCCTAGAACTAGATGGCGGTTGCATACCGGTGCCGCCGCGTGTTTGAATCGACCGATGCTGTTTCTCCGACTCGCCCTCGTCCTCTCGCTATGCGCCTGCGCAGTGGCGTGCGAGCGCACCCAGGAGAAGACGGCGAAGAAGCCGGATGCGGCGGCGTTTGTCGCTGATGGCGGCGGAGACGGCAGCGTGTGGGTCGTGGACGGGCCAAACGGCGGCCGGCTCTTTCTCTGTGGGACGATTCACATCCTGCGTGATGAGGACTACCCCCTGGCCCCGGCCTACGAGGCGGCCTACATGTACTCGAACAAGCTGGTGCTTGAGCTCCCTCCCGGCGCGGCGTCAGGACCAGAGCTGACGAGCCGGATGTCGCAGCTCGGCATGTATTCAGCGGATGCCTCGCTGGAAAAGAACGTGAGCCCGGAGACATGGGCGGCCGTGCAGAAGTGGTCCGAGAAGCACGGGCTGGAGCGGTCGTCGATGAACCGGTTCCGCCCCTGGTTCGTGGCGCTCATGATCACCTCGATGGAATACGCGGCGCTGGGGGCGAATCCGGACAAGGGCGTAGATTCGTATTTCGAAGACCGCGCCAAAAAGGACGGGAAGCCTGCCGAGGGGCTCGAAACCGTGGAGTTTCAGATCCAGCTGTTTGCGTCTCTGAGCGACAAGCAGCAGCGTGAGCTTCTGGAGCAGACGCTGGGCGAGATCAGCTCCGTGGAGGCCGAGTTCAAGAAGATGATCAAGGCCTGGAAGAACGGCGATCTGGACGAACTCAAGGAGATGCTCTTTCGCGAGGCGGAGAAGTATCCCGACCTGATGGACCTCTTCCTCACCGCCCGCAACCTCAGGTGGATGGACCGTCTCGAACAGATGCTCAAGCAGGGCGAGAAGGTGATGGTTCTCGTGGGCACGGGGCACCTGACTTCCGACACCGGATTGATCGAGCTGATGCGCAAGCGCGGCTATCGCGTGCGGCATTATCGTGAAGTGACGGACTTCTGAAGTTCCAAGTTTAAGCGTTAAAGTTTCAAGCTGGTCAGGTTTGCCTCTTGAAACCTGTCACTTGAAACTTTGAACTCAAACAAGCCGCAGCCGTGTGAGGTCCTGTGTATCGACCATGCCGACTGGCCTGCCGGCGTCGTCAATGACGACGAGATCATCGACGCGGCATTTTTCCAGCGTGGCGAGGACTTCCGCAGCAAGCTTGTCGGCCTGAATGCTGATCGGGCTCGGGGTCATGAATTCGTGCACCGGCCTGTCCGCGATGGCGTTGTCCTTCTGGAAAGCACGGACGAAGTCACCGTGGGTGAACACTCCGGCGAGGGTGCCGTCTGGATTCACCACCACTGCGGCGCCGCTGCGCGCCTTCGTCATGGCCTGGAGGGCCTCGCGCACCTGCGTCTCCGGCTTGATCATCGCGAGCTGCTCACCGCTGCGCATGACGTCACTGACACGTGTGAGCAGGGCGCGTCCCAGCGAACCGCCGGGATGCAGTTTGGCGAAGTCCTCGGACTGAAACCCCCGTGCTTCGAGCAGGGCCATGGCCAGCGCATCGCAGAGCACCAGCATCGTCGTCGTACTGGAGGTGGGGGCCAGGTTCAGCGGACAGGCCTCCTGGGTAACGTGCACATCGAGCACGACATCGGCGTTCTTGGCCAGCGTGGACTGCAGCCCGCCGGTGATGGCGATGATCGGGATGCCGAAGCGTTTCACGTGCGGCAGCAGATTGAGCAGTTCGGAAGTCTCCCCGCTGTAGCTCAGCATGATGGCGACATCGCCTGGACCGACGACTCCGAGATCGCCGTGCAGGGCGTCGCCCACATCGAGCAGCACGGTCACGGCCCCGGTGCTGTTGAGCGTGGCGGCGAGCTTGCGGCCGATGTTGCCGCTCTTGCCCACGCCGCAGACGATCAGTTTGCCTCGGCTGCGAACGCCGGTGAGCAGCAGGTCGATGCCCCGGGCGAAACTCTCGTCAATGCGCGCATGCAGCCGCTGCAACTCATCGATTTCGAGCTGGATGACGCGACGGGCTTTTTCCGGGTAATTCATGGGTGGCCGGGAACGTAGGCGGCGCACGAGTTGCGGCAACCAAGTGCTTGAGTCTGAAGAAAATCCCGGCCAAAGTGACTCCTCCCGCCAATTGACTCTCCGCCAATGACTTCCGGTTCCATCGGTTCCCACCGCGCCTTCATGGGTGTCTGCATCACCCTGTGCCTCTGCCTGGTGCTGACTCTCCTCGTGGGGTGGAGGTGGTACTTTGAAAGCCTCTCCAAACGACATACCCTGATCGAGCTGGCCGAAAAAAATGAGAAACGCGACCAGGAGTTGGGAAACCTGGGCCTCTCGCTCCAGGCGGGGAAGACCGAGGTGCCGCCTGCATCCGTGCTCCCCAAGGTGACGGCACCAGAAACAGCGACGGCTTCTGCCATCACCTCCTCCCCTCCTTCAGGCAGCGTTTCCACGGAACCGCCTCCGAATATCTCCCATCCTGCCGAGTCCAGAATCAAAGTGCTGTCCCTGGATGAATCAGGGGAAGATGTGGTTCAAGCCCTGGCACTGCTGGACCGCTATTGGCAAACCGAAAATTGGAAAGATCGCGTGCCTCTGGTGGCCCATTCGGAACGTGTCGCCGCTTTGATGAAGGATTTTTATGAGACCCAGGGAGGTCAGGATCCGGAGCCCGGAGGCTTGGTGAGCAAGGCACGTTACCAGATCGACGACACGGAGATTCTCTACTTCAGCTACACCAGCAACCGCCCGACCGGCTCGCTCGAAGTGGCCATGCTGCGCGGTCCGGACCAGAAGTTTCTGATCGATTGGGAAAGCCTCATTGGCTACGGCGAGATGTCCTTCCGGGATTTTCGCGCCAAGCGTCCCACCGAACCGGTGACCATGCGGGCCTACGTGAGATTGTTCGAGTATTACAATTACGAGTTCTCAGACTCCAAAAAGTACCTCTGCATCAAGCTGACTTCGGAAAACGGGGAAAGCTCGGTCTATGCCTACTGTGACCAGCGCACCGAACTGGCCCGCTGGCTCGACCGGGATCTCGCCGCCACAGGTCCCTCCGGTTTCAAAGGGTACACGATGCTCGTCTCCTTCCCGCCGGACGCCCAGTCCAACCAGTGCGTGATTTTGAACCGGGTGATCGCTCCCCGCTGGCTCACGCTTCGCTAAAAAGGACTCGTTTACTCTTCGCCGTCGCGGCCGATCGCCTCCACCGGGCAGCCGGTGAGGGCTTCTTCGCAAAGCGCACGCTCATCATCCGACTCAGGCTGCTTGTAGAGGAAGGAATGACCGCCGTCATCGTCACGCTTGAAGTTCGCCGGTGCGGTTTCGCGGCACAGGTCGCAGTCGATGCACTGATCATCGACATAGTAGGCTCCGGGTGCGTTTTGGGCGTATTTGTTTGCTGCGTCGGCCATGGGGGTCTGGGGAAGTGAGGGCCGCGATTGTAGTTCCCGGCCCCTAGGTTTCAAACGGTTTTTTGGCGGGCTGGGCCAGCCCGGACATCTGATTGACAGAGTCTTTACAATAAAAGCTCGCCTCTGCCGTGATGCTCGCCGCATCATCCTTCCAATCTCTGCCATTGGCCATGAAAACACTCGCCCTTGCCCTTCTGCTGCCCCTCGCAGCCCTCGCCGAAAACGAAATCGGCTTCATCGAGCGCTTCGCTCTCGCCGCCGACCGGGAAAAAGCCCTCGGTGAGCTCGTTCCCGGTTCTGAGGAGTATTACTTTTTCCACGCCCTGCATTATCAGAACATCCGCGACACCGCGAAACTCAACGATATCCTCAACCAATGGCGTCAGCGTGTGCCGAACGAAAACGGGTCACGCCGCGTCATCCTGAACCGCGAAGCCATCACCAACTATGAGCGTGATCCGCAGGCGACGCTCAAATACCTCATCGAACGCCTCGGTGTCCGCCACGACCACCAGCAGGAGGTGCGCGACCAGAAGCCCGACCTGCCCACCAGCCTCGATCAGGCCCGCATCGCCCGAGATGTCTTTCTTGAAGACGCACTCAACAATGACCGCGGCCTGCAAAGCCTCTCCCAAGACGCCCTCGCCGCGCTTATCCGCGATCAGGTGCCCCTCACGCCGGATCAACGCCGCGCCGTGCTGCAAAAGCTGCAACGCCCCGATGTGCCCAATCTCGTCGCTGCTCTGAATGCCGACTTCAAAGCGGAGCCGAGCATCGGATTCGGCGATCTGCCGATTCATCGCCAGCTTTTGATCTCGCAGCTTGATGAACTGAAGGCCGACCACGGCAGGAGCACCAGCTTCATCTACACCTACCTGCGCAAACTGGCCCCCAGCGCCGATGTGAACCTCGAATACGATGAAGCGGAGCGCGAGGCCTGGCTCGACCGCGTGTGGGCCTTCGCGCAGGACGTCTCATCGCACAAAACCATCAAATCGCGCATCCTGTATCTCCGCCTCGATCACGATCGCAAAAAAGGCGTCTATGACCGCGAGCGCTTCCTCACCTACCTGAAACTCCCGCGCCGCCTGCCCTACATCAACGAGGAGTTCCTGCGCACCTACAACTCCGACTGGTGTGATCTCACTGCCGACCTGAGCGATCCGTTGCTCAACTCGCCACCGATCCAAAACGACGAAGAGCTCGTCCGCGACTACTTCCTCCACCTCTTCGCCAAAGCTGCC
>NZ_JAGRPF010000146.1 GCF_020439865.1 Prosthecobacter sp. | reverse complement strand
TGCCGCGTGGAGCACTCACGGCTGATGAAATCGCCGAGACGGCGCAGTTCTTCAGCTTCGGCACCAACGACCTCACTCAGACCGCTCTCGGCATCAGCCGCGATGACATGGGCAGCTTCCTGATGCCGTATACCGAGAACGAAATCTTCAAGAAAAATCCTTTCGCCACGCTGGATCAGTCCGGCGTCGGACAACTCGTCAAGATCGCCATTGAGAAAGGCCGCAAGACGAAGCCGGACATCAAGCTCGGCATCTGCGGTGAACACGGGGGTGATCCAGACAGCGTTAAATTCTGCCATCGTGTGGGCCTCACCTATGTGAGTTGCAGTCCTTTCCGAGTTCCAGTCGCCCGCCTCGCCGCCGCGCAGGCAGCGATCGAAGAGAAGCGTTCAGCCGCTCAGGCTGGCGCGGGAAAAAATGTCCGTAGTGGCAAGGCTGCAAAGCCGGCTGCTGCGGCAAAACAAAACAACAAAGCAACCAACAACAAACAGAGGACAAACACTATGGCTAAGAAAGCTGCAAAAAAGGCCGTCAAGAAGGCTGCAAAGAAAGCTGTGAAGAAAGCCGCTAAGAAGGCTCCAGCCAAGAAAGCCGCCAAGAAGGCCGCCGCCAAGAAGAAGAAGTAACGCATTGACCTCCTTATGAGGTCAGTGTGGCGGAGCAATCCGTCATCAAAAGCCCTGTGGGGATAATTCCTCACAGGGCTTTTTCATGCGAATGCATTCTCCACTACCGGGTGACGTTGGAGTCGTAGATCGAACCGGGAGGAGGCTGGGACAGATAGGTTCCACCGGCCGACATCGCATCATTACGAGTCCCCTGTCCTTTGCCGACTTGTTCACGGGCGGCGTTCATGCTGCCAATGCCGGCAGTTCCTCCGATGCCAGCCGCCATTCCGAAGCTTTGATTCGAGGGACGGTAAAACGATCCCATGCTTCCTCCCGCCTGTCCTGAACTTAAGGCAATGGGATTGTCCGGCGTGGGAACACCGTCTGCTTTGCGTTCAGACTCCGCGAGGAAGTGTTTGTTCCAAGCCGCATCATTGACATCCTGAGCGACCTTGGAATCGATCCGGCTCTTTTCCTCATCGTACTCGGCTTTGCTAAGGGCTCCGCTCTCACGCTTCCTTGCCAGATCATCGTATGATGGCTGGTACCTGGCCCGGACCACCTTTTCATAGGCATTCAACTCTGCCACGGTTGGAGTGCTGTCCATCGTGGACGACGCGCAGGAGGCAAGCAGAAGGCTGCAGAGCAGTGCGCTCATCTGCAGGTTTGAGAATATCTTCATGCCATATCGTACGCTCCAAGGATTGATTTTCAAATCAAAGCACCGTTGCATCACCCTTCCTCTGAGCCGATCCTACGGCCGTCATGGCCCCCGCTTTAGACCCGATCGACGCAGCTTTGCAGGCCCCAGAGCCGCGCGGAAGCTATCTGCCGTATCCCGTTTCACGCCTGGCCGCCAAAATCATTCCGCAGGACCTCACCAGTTTCAAAGCACGGGGTGCCTCCCGTGTTGAACGGGTGCTGCAGCAGGAAATGGTCGAAATCCAGGAGCGCTACATGGAGGTCATCGACGCGTTCAACTGGAACAAGCTCATCTATGAAAGTCATTTTGGCTTCGAGCCTGTTTGCGGTGAGATCTATCATCTCTACGAGGTTGGGGGAAGGCGTCAGCTCAGCATGATCGCTCCTGAGGAGTGGCACCAGCGCTGGGTCGGCAGTTTCCGGCTGAATGCCGACGGTCGATGGCAGATTGAAAAAATCGCGCCAGGTTTCGATATCCGTGAATGGGTGCAAACTTCGGTCGCCTCCTGATGCAAGCCCACTTCTCAGACATCGGCCAGCGCCTCGCGGGCCCCAGCGGAATCCAGGAACTCATGGACGACTGCGGTGCTGCGCTCACCACGCATCCGGACATGCGCATGCTCGGAGGCGGGCAGCCCGCGGCGATCCCTGAAGTGCAGGAGCTCTGGCGCCGGCGCATGCAGGCTCTGCTAGATGACGGCAGTATCGACCGAGCGTTGCTGAACTACGATCCGCCTGGTGGCAATCCGCTCTTCCGCGAAACCTTTGCCGCCTTCTTGAAGCGCGGGTGCGGTTGGGAAGTGACACAGGACAACATCGCGGTGATGCCCAGCTCTCAGAGTGCCTTCTTCCTGCTCTTCAATCTCCTCGCAGGACAGACCGGCGCCACCAGGCGCCGCATTCTGTTCCCGTTGTTGCCTGAGTACATCGGCTACGCCAACCAGGCGCTCGCTGAAGGTCAGTTCTCCGCATGCCTGCCACGTATTGTCGAGACCGCGCCACATGAGATCAAATACCACGTCGATTTCGACCGCCTTCGCATCACTCCGGACATCGCTGCGATGTGTGTCTCTTGCCCGACGAATCCTACGGGCAACGTCCTCACCCAGAATGAATTCGACAGCCTGCATGCGCTCAGCGAAGCGCATGGGATTCCATTGATCATCGACAACGCCTACGGTCATCCCTTTCCGGGCGTCATCCACAACGGCTTCCAGCCCAAATGGCAGCCAGGGATGATCTTCAGCGTCAGCATGAGCAAGGTGGGGCTGCCCGGTGTTCGCACCGCCATGATCGTCGCCGATCCGCAGATCGTGAAGGCTTTGTCGAACATGAACGCCATCGTCTCGCTCGCGAACGGCAATCTCGGTCAGGCGATTCTGCAGCCGCTGCTCCAAGACGACACGCTCGTCAGGCTCGGACCCGAGATCATCCGCCCCTTCTACCGCGAACGCTCCGATTTTGCCAAATCCGTTCTCGCGTCTGCTCTTGGCGATCGTGTTCCGTGGGCGCTACATGCGCAGGAGGGTGCGTTCTTCCTCTGGCTTTGGATCAACGGTCTCCCCATTCCCGCGAAAGAGCTCTACCGCCGGCTGAAAGAGCGCAAGGTGCTCGTCATCCCCGGCCATTACTTCTCCTACGGTCTCGATCAGGACTGGCGTCACCCGCACGAATGTTTGCGCCTTACATACTCGCAACCGCAGCACATCGTGCGCGAAGGGCTCGAAATCATTGCCGATGAAATCATCCGCAGCTTCTGAGCCGTTTTCGGCATTCATGGCTCGCGCATTGTTCGACCCCGAACGCGGCTATTACACCCGGCACATTCGCACGGTTGGAGCGCGTGGAGACTTCAGCACCTTCGCCACGCTTTCCCCGGCCCTCGGTAAGGCCCTTGCGGCTTGGTTGAAGGCTGAGTCCCGACGACAGCCCGGTGTCCGTCATATCATCGAAGTCGGCGCAGGTGACGGATCGCTCATGCGGACCGTTCGCAAATCGCTCGGATGGTGGGCACGTTACCGGTTCGTTTTCCATATCGTCGAGGCTTCCCCAGTGCTTCGTGAGGAGCAGAAAAGGAAATTCGGAGACCGAGTCGTCTGGCACGAGACTCTAATTTCCGCTCTCGAAAGCGCTCGGGGCGGCGCTTTCATCTATCATAACGAGTTGCTCGATGCCTTCCCCGCCACGCTTGTGCAGTGGAACCTCGCGGAGCAGCGCTGGCTCGAAGTTTGGGTGCCGGAGTCGCTGCATCCGCTCAATCTGGAGGCATCGCACTTCAGTGCCTTGCGCTACTCCACGTTCACCGACGGCCAGCGTTGCGAACTTCATCCCAGCATACGTGAATGGCTCGCAGGCTGGACGCCACGTTGGAAGAAAGGCGCCATGCTCACGATCGACTACGGCGATGCACTTCCTCAGCTCTACCATCGTCGGCCGCAGGGCACGTTGAGAGCCTACCTGCTGCATCAGAGGCTCGTTGGCGCCGATGTTTATGCTAATCCGGGGCGTCAGGACATCACCGCGGACATCAATTTCACCGATTATGTTGCTTGGCTCTCGGAACTGGGCGTCGAGCAGGTTTCCGGACAAACTTTGGCCGAGTTCCTGCAAGCTCAGAAAGCTCCGGCCCATTTGACCGATCCCGATGGTGCCGGAACCGCCTTCAAATGCTTCGTGCATCGCCCCCGCGCGTGCGCATCATAAAACACCCCATGAACTCTGCCAGCGCACGCCCCGGAACTCTCGAAAAAGCCCTCAGGCTCAATCTCTCCCGCGACATTTACGGCACCTTTGCAGAGATCGGCGCCGGCCAGGAAATTGCCAACTGGTTCTTTCGCGCAGGCAGCGCATCCGGTACGGTGGCCAAGACCATGTCCGCCTACGACATGATCGTGAGTGACGAGATCTATGGCAAGGCCACGCGCTACGTCTCCCGCCAGCGCATGTGCGCCATGCTCGGCCATGAGTATCCCATGCTGCTTCAGCGGCTCAGTGCCCAGCGCGGGGCGACGACCACCTTCTTCACCCTTGCTGACACGGTGCGTGCGAGATCCTACCGTGATACCAATGAAGAATGTCATGGCTGGATCGGTCTGCGTTTTCAAACGGAGCCCGGTGGCCCCAGCAGTGACATTCAGATGCACGTGCGTCTTCTGGAGGACACCCACGCACGTCAGGCGGACGCGCTTGGCATCCTTGGCGTGAATCTGCTCTATGCCACGTTCAACCTGCGCGATGACCCGACGATCCTGCTGCAGAGCCTGTTGGACGACCTCAGTCGCAAACGCGTCGAGATCGACATGGTTGATTTCAGCGGGCCGGCGTTTGCCGCCTCCGAATTCCAGGATCGTCTGGTTGCCCTCAAGCTGGTGCGTCTGGGACTGGCGGACGCCGCGTTGTTCGGAGCAGATGGCGAGATCTGGCAGGCGTCCGATGTGCTCTACAAAAAACCTGTTCTGCTCAAGCGCGGCAGTTTTGATCCGATCACCAAGCTCAATCTCGACATGATCGAGCGTGGGCAGGCGGCGTTTCAGGCGGACTTCGGCGAGGCTGCGCAGAACAACATCGAGCTTCTCGAGATCACCATGCACAACCTCCTTGCCGGTGGTTCCGAAGTTCCTGACAGCGAGTTCCTAGCCCGTGCAGACGTTCTGCAGGCGCTGGGGAAGAACGTGCTGATCTCACGCTATCCTGAATTCCATCGTGTGAGCAGCTTCCTGGCGCGCCACACACAGCAGCCCATCGGCATCGTGCTCGGGCTGCCCCTGTTTGAAGAACTTTTCAATGAGCGCTGGTGCACCGATCTCGAAGGCGGTCTGCTCGAAGCCTTCGGTCGCCTTTTCAAAAACCAGGTGCGACTGTATGTCTATCCCATGGGTGATCCGATGAGCGGCAGCATTCTCGGTGCTCAGGATGCCCGCGTCACCCGCGAGCAGAAGCATCTGCTGCGCTACATGACCGCCACTCACAGCGTGCGCGCCATCGACGCTCCCGTCGCGCAGGAGTTCCTGTTTCATACCAGTGCCGAAGTCCGAAAAATGGTGCATGCCCGCGATCCCCAGTGGCAGTCGCTGGTGCCGGACATCGTGCTCAAGCAGGGGCCGTGGCGGGAGATCGCCGAGCCGGTTCGCTCTTGACGCTGGGTGTGCTTCACGGCCAAGCTGGCGACATGGAAGATGCTATCTCCAACGACCTCGACCTGATCACGATCACACAACTGCGGCAGGTCGCGAATCAAGCGGCGCAGCCGTACCGGCTGCATCTGCAGGTCGAATCACGCATCGAGAAGACAACGAGCTCCGGCAGCCCGTTTTTCGAAGTGAAGCTGGTCGATGCGGGGGATTCGTTGGTCTGGCGTGTGTTTGACAACAATCCGCTGTTCCATGACGCGGCCAAACTCGCGCGAAACGCTTTCATTCAGCTCGCCGGTCAGTGGGTGGATGGCAAATACGGCCTGGAACCGCGTCAGGTGCAGATGCGCTCTCTGTCAGAGGAGGAAACCATGACGCTGCTGCTGGGAGATCCTGATCTCGCAGCCAGACAAAAAGCCGACTTCGCCGAGATAGAGGCGTTCGTTGATTCGATTCGCGATCCTCGGCTGCTGAAGCTGTGCCTGCTGCTTCTGGAACGTTATGGCGAGCGTTTTCGCCGCACGGGAGCCGCGCGGCGGAATCATCATGCGCGGCGCGGAGGCCTCGTGGAGCATGTGGCGCAGATGATGCGCTGTGCGGTGGCCGTGGCGGGCGTGTATCCCCATTTGAACCGCGATCTGATGATTGCCGGCGTCTTGTTTCATGACTGTGGCAAGCTCTGGGAAAACGTGTACGCCGAATCCGGTTTCACCATGCCCTACAATCTCACCGCCGAGATGCTCGGTCACATTCCGCTCGGATTAGAACTGGTGAACAAGCTCTGGCGGGATCTGCTGGAACTTCCCGAGGCTGCGGACTGGATCACGCTCGAGCCTGCGTCTGAAACGGTTCGGCTGCATCTGCTGCATCTGATTGCCGCGCATCACGGCACGCATGAGTTTGGGTCGCCTGTGCTGCCCAAGACACCGGAGGCGATCGCGTTGCATCACGTGGACAACATCGATGCCAAGCTCGAGATGTTCCGCCGCGCGTACGAGACTGGCAAAGAACTCGGCACTGGCATCATCGAAAAATTTGTGCCCTGGCCGGTAAACATCGTGGCTCCGTTGCCGCAGGTGCAGCTGCCGCCGGCGGAATAAGGTCGGTTTAGAGCATTCCAAGTTTTTGCCTTGCCTGTTTCCCTTGGGCGGTGATGCGCGGGGGAAGCAACTCCTCTTGCCGTCGACACCGTAGCGTGCATGGCTGCGTTCGGGGAGCACTGCGACAGCCTTCAATGATGTCACGTCACTATGAGCCGATTCAAAGCCGCTTCACCACCGCATAGTAGGCGCCGAGCTGTGTGCCGTCGGCGGCGGTGAAGGTGCCGCTTAGCGTGGTGACGCCGGAGGGAAGATCGAGTTCGAAGCTGACGCCGATGGCCTGGGGATCGGTGATCTTGGATTCGGCTTTTTGACCGGCGATTTCGAGCGAGGCTTTGGTGGCAAGGAAACCTTTGCCGGGCGTGGTGCGGTAGGCTTTGACTCCGGGCACGTCGGCGCCGGGCGGCAGATTGGCGGCGATGGGTTTGTTGGCCTCCACGGGCCAGCGGCGGAGTTCGATGCGGTAGCGGCCGGCTTGCTCGACGTTCACGGCCCACTTACCCTGCGATTCGCCTTTCTCGGCGCGGATCGCGGAATGATTCCACGGCGACATCTTTTCGTCCGGCAGCAGCCAGTCGTGCGCGGTGAGCGTGGCCGGATTGTCGGCGTCGTTGCCGAGCGTGATCTCGCAGTCGTCGCTGAAGCTCGGCTCCATGCTGCTCCACCACGTTTCGTAGTCCTTGCGCAGACGTTCGACGATCTCGGGATAGTCCTTGGCGCGGTCGGTCTTCTGTCCGGGATCAGATTCGATGTCGAACAGTTCCTTGCCGTTGATCAAACGCCAGCGGTCGGTCATGACGGAGGATTTGCGCCATTTGACCGGCGTGTGAATGCGCTGCGAATCGGTCACAAGCACGCGGTCGGGCCATCCTTCGGCCTTTCCTTTCAGCAGCGGCACAATGCTGGTGCCGTCAAACTTCACGCCTGCAGGCGCGGGCAGTTGGAGCAAGTCGATGAAGGTGGGCAGGATGTCCACGTGCGCGGTGAGGCGGTCCACATCGCGTCCGCCGGTGAAACCGCCGGCAGGCCAGCGGATGAAAAACGGCACGCGATGGCCGCCGTCGTATTCGCTGCCTTTGGCCGCACGCATGTCTGCGTTGAAGACTTTCGCGCCACCGGCGGTGCCGTTGTCCGTGGTGAAGATGAGGATTGTGTTTTCTTCGAGGCCCGATTCTTTGAGAAAGGCGGAGAGGCGGCCCATGTTCTCGTCAACGTTGGCGATCATGCCGAAGAAATGCGCCGTCGCGGTGCCGAGATCGGCATAAGGATCGGCAAACTTTTCCGGACTGTGATTCGGACCGTGCGGAGCATTCGTGCAAAGATAGACGAAGAAGGGCGACTTCTTCGCGGCCTGATCCTTCATGAAGCCCATGGCGTGATCGAAGAACACGTCCGTGCAGAAGCCTTTCGCAGGCTCGGCCTTGCCGTTGTGGTTGTAGGAGCCGTCGAAGTAGGCGTTGTCCCAGTAGTCGGGCGTCTGGCCCACGCCGCCACCGCCATGGCGATAGACTTCGTCGAAGCCCTTGTCCTCGGGACGCGACGGATAGTTGTCACCGAGATGCCATTTGCCGACCATCATCGTGCCGTAGCCGCCGTCTTTGAAGACACGCGCCATGGTCACTTCGTTCTGTCGCAGGATCGAGCGCCCGTTGATCGTGTGCCATACGCCGGTGCGATTGGAGAAATGACCGGTCATCAACGCCGAACGCGTCGGTGCGCAGGTAGGCGAGACGTGGTAGTCCGTGAGCCGCACCGATTCCTTGTGCAGCGCGTCGAGATTCGGCGTCTTGAGGCGCGGATTGCCGTGGCAGGAAAGATCGCCGTAGCCCTGGTCATCCGTGATCACGATGATGACGTTCGGCTTGTCCGCTGCGATGGATGCGAGCGTGAGACCGAGCACGACGAGGAGGGATGTGGCGGCGGTTTTCATAAGGTGGTTCGGGGTGAAATCAGACGATGGCATGCAGGCACGGTGCTTCCTTTCGAAAGCCAGACGAAATGGCACCAATCAAAGCTCCGGTGCTTTCCAATCCGGAATGCCGCCTTCCTTGAGCTGCTTTTCATACAGCACATGGAACGGCTGTGTGGGTGACATTGGTGCGGTCTCGTTGACCATCATCGGACGTGTTTCCTTCCAGAAGGCCTCGTAGGCGGCGTTCATCTTATCGGCCACTTCCGGGTAGTCGCCGATAACGTTGGTCTTCTGATACGGATCGGCCTCGAGGTCGTAGAGCGCGCCCTTCGCGTTGGCCGCGGGCTGTTGCAGGCCGGCCTTCTTGTTCTTCTTCGGATTGCCGCCGCCGCGCGGACCGACGTAGCGGAAGCGCTGGTTGCGCACGCCGTAGTTCAGGAACTCGTATTTGTTCGGCTCTTCGCCGGTGGACCAGCGGGCGACGTGCGTGTAGAGGAATCGGTCTTCCCACTTGTCCGCCTTGTTTTCGATGAGCGGCAGCAGGCTGCGGCCTTCGACCTGGTTCTTCGGAATCTCGGCGTTCGCGAGTCCGGCGAGCGTTGGCAGGATGTCGATGTGTGCTGCGATGTTGTCGATGTCGCGTCCGGGTGTGATGTGGCCGTCCCAGCGCACGAAGAAAGGCACGCGCACGCCGCCTTCATCGGTGGAGCCTTTGAGTCCGACCTGGTCGCCATTGAAGAACGGATAGCCGGGTGCGATGTCCTTCCCAGCCACGCCTGAGACACCGCCTGTGGTGCCGTTGTCGGACATGAAGATGATGATCGTGTTCTTGTAGAGATCCCACTCCTTCAACTTCTCCGCGAGGCGGCCCATGTTCTCGTCGATGTTCTCGACCATGCCGTAGAATCCAGCCTCATTCTTGCCGAAGCCGAGATCGGTGAAGCGCTTCGCATTTTTCTCCGGCGCGATGAACGGACCGTGCGGTGCGTTCGTGGCGAGGTAAGTGAAGAACGGCTTGCCGCTGTCCTTCTGCTGCTTGATCCAGCCGAGCGCGGCGGTGAAGAAGACATCCGTGCAGAAGCCGTGCGTCTTCACAAAGCTGCCGTTGTGACGAATGACCGGGTCCATGTACTTGTTGCCCGGTGCGTCTGCACAGGAACACGGATAAGCCTGGCCGATGCCGCCCGCGCCGTGGATGAAAGCCTCGTCGAAGCCGCGTTTGTGCGGCTGGTAGGGTTCTTCGTCGCCGAGATGCCATTTGCCGAAGATCGCGGAGGTGTAGCCTGCCGTTTTGAGCACCTGCGGCAGGATGGTCGCATCGAGCGTCATGCGTTCGCGCTCCAGGATCGTGTGCGTGATGCCGTTCTTCATCGGATGCCGGCCCGTCATGATCGCACTGCGGGTCGGTGAGCACGTGGGGCTGACGAGGAAGCGTGTGAAGCGCAGGCTTTTGTCATGCAGCGCGTCAAGGTTCGGCGTCTTCAGCCACGGATGACCATGACACGCCATCTGGCCGTAGCCCTGGTCGTCGGTCATGATGAGAATGATGTTGGGCTTGCTGCCGGCGAGATCGGCGAGGACATGCGTGCCCAGTGACAGCAGGGCGAGGAAGGCGAAAGCGAGTTTCATGGATGTGGTTGGTTCAGGGCTTCGGTGTTTTGGTGACAGTGTGCAGGATCGTTCCGTGGTCATCCCGGAATTCGATGACGAGCCCGCCGTTCTCCTGCGAGCTTACGTGCAGGAAGCCGCCGGTGGGTTCGGGATAAGTGTAAGGCTGCTTGATCAGGGCTTCGGGGTCCGTGCTTTTCTTCGATCCGGGCGCCACGCCCACGCGCGAGTTTTCATCGTTCAACGCACCGCAGGCGAACTCCTCCACGCCGGAAGGATGCATGCTGTGAAACTGCCAGTGCCGGTCGCCGCAGAAGACAAACAGGTTGTGAATGTTGTTGTCGTTCAGCCACTGGAAGAACTCGTTCGCCTCATGCCTGAAGCCGCCGAGATTCGTGTGGTTGTCGATCTTCCGCGCGTCGTCCGGTCCGACCATCGGCGTCGGCGAAATGATGATCTTCCACGCTGCGTCGCTCGCCTTCAGCGTGCGCTCCAGCCAGGCCTTCTGCTCCGCGCCCCACAGCGTTTTTTGCGGACCGTCCTCGGACTTGTTCGGGCTGCGGTAGTCGCGTCCTTCGGTGAACCAGAGCTGCACATGCTTGTTCAGCCGGTGCGTCCGGTAGGTGGGCGTGGTGCGGTCGCCCGCCGGATGAATGGGCATCTGCTCGCGGAAGATCTCGATGCCGGTGCTGGGCGTGGGCAGTTTGCTGCCGCCGAGATCGGAATCATCGAAACGAAAGTCGTGATCGTCCTTCGACCAGTAGCCCGGTGTGCTGGCAAAGAGCGAGATCAGTCGCGGAAAACGGAACTCCTCATGCCAGCAGGCGCGCAGCTCCGGCAGCGTTGTCGCCGGACCATTGAGAATGTTGTCGTAGTAAACGATGTCGCCGGTGCCGATGAAAAAGTCCGGCTTCAACTCCGCCATAGCCGCGAAGGACGGAAAGCCGAGCTTCTTGTCCTCCTCGGTCGCCGTGATCGGTCCGTCGGCCTTGCCCGCCTTGCCGTTCATGAACTTGTGGTAGTTCATGCAACTGCCCATGCAGAAATGAACTGTTGCGGTCGAAGTCGCACCCGGCAGTGTTTTGAAGCTGCGCGTGGGTCCGGTCTTTGAAGTACCATCTTCGCCAAAAACGAGCCGGTAATGGTAGGTCGTGTCCGGCTTCAATCCGGTGACTTGCGTCCGCACGATGAAATCATGCTCCGGCTCCGCCTTCAGCTTGTCGCTCTTCTTTGATCCGGCGAAGTCGGCTGATTCGCTCCACTCAAACAACGCCACGCCTGGCGCGCCCGGCACATCGCCCTGCGCGTCGAGTTGCGGTCCTGGGATCGCCGTGAGGCGCGATTGCAGCAGTGCGCTGGTGTCCGTGACTTCGCCGCTCATCTCGCCCTGGGCGTTGTAAACTCCGTCGGTGGCATGAGTCGCGGCAATCGCGAGGCTCAAGCAGGCGACGATGGACGCGAGGAGGTTGGGAGCGGCGGGCTGGAACACGAGGATTAAGGACGAAAGGCACCCGGTCCTCTTTCATCGAAGGTGCCGCTCACTTCCCATTCACCTCGCGGATCAGCTCCACCAGCGTCGCGCGGATCTTCGGCTCCGCTTCGACTTCGAGAAAGCTGGAACGCGCGGGCCAGGTCTCGTAGCCACCGTATTCGTGCTGCTCCGGCGTGGGCAGATAACCGCCGTAGCCGTTTGCCAGTTCGATCGTGAATGTCGCCTTAGCCATGCTCTCCTTCTTGATGGCGAGGCCGGTGACGGCAAACACCTCGCAGGGTGCCGAGGCAATGGTGAGATCGCCGATGCGCAGCGCCTGCAGCGTGATGGGAAGCGTGTCCGGATACTCGGACAGCCCCATCGTCTCCCGCGCGTAGATGATCGGACGCGACGGGTTCGTCTTTTTGGCCTCCTCGGTGCCGAGCAACGACTGCGCCCACGCCACCTGATCCGCGCCCGGTTTGCGCACGTGCAGCGGAAGCTGTGTCAGCTTTGCGCCGAGTTCCACATCGCTGCGGTGCTCGATGCGTCCGATCACTTCCACCGCTGCGCTGGCGAGATCGTCCGCCACCTCATGCATGCGCGCATAGCCCGCCTTGCGTTTGTTGGGGTCCTTGAGGTTCACGCCGTTCACATCGCCGCTCGTTCCATTCGACATGATGCCGACAAACGGCGGATCCTGACGGTCGGCGTGGAGCTTCTCCTGAATGCAGTCCGCAAACACGCCGAAGTAGTCCGCGCTCACATGTCCCGTGGGCACACCGCCGATATAGTGCAGGCCGTAGTTCGCCAGCACGCAGAGCGGGCGCCCGTCCGCATGCTGCACGGAGAGGACGAACAGTTCGGGATCCACCGGGCCGGATGGCTTCTCCGCATCCGCGAGGGACGGTCCAAACTGCACGCGCTCGCCGATGCGGCCGAAGGGATTCGCGCGCTTGCTGTCCGTCTTCACGAACCAGCGACGGTTGAACACGAACTCCGGCTTGTTCACGCCGCCCCAGCCGATCTTCGCCGGTGCGAGCAGAAATGCCGCGCGCTGGATGCCTTCAGCGATGCGCCGCGCGAGGAAGTGATGATAGGCTTCGTTCGCCGGACCAAAGCCGATGTTCAGCGCCCGCGGAGCGCTGTGCGTGTGCGTGGCGGAAATCAGGATGTTTTCCGGCGGCAGATCGAGCGACTTCTTCAGCAGCGCCTTCGCCTCCGCGACGATCTCCGGCGCCATCATGGTCACATCGCACACCGCAAAGGCGATCCGCGTCGTCCCATCGTCCAGCACCAGGCATCGCGCGTGCAACTCGTCATGCACGTGTTTCGCGGGGCCGATTTTCATGATCGTGCCGTCGAGCACCACGCCCATGTCCGGCGTGATGTTGCTGGTGGCCGCACCGGCGCGCACCGGCGCGGCACCGGCCATGCTGCTGGCCGCGAAGAGCGCGAATGCGCCGAGGAGGATGGATTTCATGATCGATTACTTTTTGGGCACGCGCTTCATGTCGGGAACGACCGGCACGTCCTTGTTCATCGATTCATACGCAGCCAGCAGGCGTCTCACTTCTTCGGGATGCTGCGCGGCCACATCATGCTGCTCGCCCGGATCGTTTTGCAGGTCAAAGAGCTGCATCTTCGCGGGTTCATCGCCGCTGCTCAGGCCGGGGAATGCGTCGAGGTTGTACTGCTCGAACGGCGCGATGATGGTGACGCCGTCCGGCGCGCGCGGATCCGGCCAGCGTCCGTCGGGTCCGGCCTTGAACTTCATGCCGCCTGCCGGCAGCACATGCAGCTTCCAGCGTGCGTCGCGGATGTTCGCCAGGCGTGCGTTTTGATGGCCGAAGATGTAGTCGTGCGGCGATTTCGCATCGCTGGTGAACTGCGGCATGATGTTGCGACCGTCGAGCACGCGATCGTCGGGCATCTTCGTGCCGGTGACGTTCAGGATCGTGGCAAAGAGGTCCATCATGATCGCGATCTCGCCGCTCACGTGGCCAGCGGGGATTTTGCCGGGCCAGCGGGCGATCATCGGCACGCGATAACCGCCTTCCCACTGCGCCGCCTTCATGCCGCGCAGTCCGGCCGTGCTGCCGCCGAACCACGGGCCGTTGTCGCTGCTGAAAATCACCAGCGTGTTGTCATCGAGGCCGTTTGCTTTGATCGCGTCGAGCACGCGTCCCACGCTCGCATCGAGTTCCATCATCACGTCGCCATACAGACCCGCGCCGCTCTTCTTGTAGTTCTCCTCGGAGGCCGCGAGCGGCTTGTGCGGCATCGCTTCGGCGAAGTAGAGGAAGAACGGCTGTTTCGCGTTGCGCTCGATGAATTCGACCGCCCGCTTCGCATAACGCTGCGTCAGCGTCGCCTGCACCACGGGATACTCCGCCACCTTCGTCCCCTCCAGCACCTGCACCGGACGCATGTCGTTCGAATACGGAATGCCGAAGTACTCATCGAAACCGCGATCCGTGGGCAGATACCCCGCGTGATGGCCGAGATGCCATTTGCCGATCATGCCCGTCGCATAACCCGCCGACTTCAACACCTGCGCCAGCGTGACCTCGCCATCCGGCAGATGCAGCGCGTCTGCTGCAGGCCCGCCGTCCGGTGCCGGGTTTGAAGTCATGCCGCAGCGAAACGGATAACGTCCTGTCATCAGCGACGCGCGTGTCGGCGCACAGAACGGTGCCGGACAGTTGAACTGCGTCAGCTTCGCCCCCTCCGCCGCCATTTGATCGATGTGCGGTGTTTTGAACTTGGGATGTCCGTAGCAACTGAGGTCGCCGTAACCGAGATCGTCCGCGAGAATGAGAACGATGTTCGGCTGCTTCGCAGCCAGCGACGAAACCAGAACGAGAAATGACGAAAGGATGAGGAGAGTCGATTTCATGATCACTTGGTTGGAGCTGGTTTCTGCTTCGGTGGTGGCGGGACGTATTCGACGGCCTCCGGTTTGAACTCGGCGAGATCGGGAAGCGTCGTCTGCACACCGTCAGCAGGAACGTCGAGTTTTGCAGTCCAGACGATGGCGTTGAGGATAAAGCGACGCAGATCGTCGTTGCGCCAGTTTTTGTAGAAGTGCGGCATCACGATGCCGAATCCGCGCCCGCCATCATCGCGTTCGACACACCATGCCACGGTCTCGCGCTTCGGCTTGTCCGGCGGCAGCATCGAAGTGGCCAGCGTGGTGACATTGGGCGCCATGATGTTGCCGCGACCGAAGTAGTTGTTCGTGTAAGGCTCGTCATGCAGCGTGAACTCCTTCCAGCCGCGCGATACCGGATGCTGCGGCGCGGCAGGCGTGATCGTGGCGGCGGGGAAAATCTTCGCGAAGGACTCGTGATGCTTGCATGAACGGTTGGCGAAATAGCCGCCCATCCAGCGCAGCAGCGGATGATCACCCTCGATAGTCACGTCTTCGCCGAGCAGGCCCGTCGCATAATGCACGCACACGATGCCGCAGCCGCGTTTCATCATCGCATCGAGATCGGCGAGGTTCTGCTGCGGATTCGGCAGGCGGTTCGCCGGAAACGTGTCACCGATGAACACGACGGTGCGCGCCGCATCGCGTAGCGCCTTCTCAGGCCACTCATAAACCACGTCCGCTTTCACACCGGGCACGTTCGTCATGTGTTCGACGCAATGCTGCATCACGCGTCCTCCCGCGGCGACTTCATGCGAGCCCGGCGGATGCTTGCTGGGGCCAACGATGATCAACACACGCGCCGGATCAGCGGCTGATGCTGCGGTGATGGCAAAGACGAGGCAAAGAAAAGCGCGGCGAATCATGGAGAATAACAGAACGTGTCGAGCATCCGTCTTCCTTGCCTTTGCCGTGTTTAAAATGCTCCGGAAGCGTGCTGTCCTGGCATTGAGCCTTTTCAGGCGAGCGGCGAGCGGTGCGCGAGCTTCGCTGGCCGTTCGACGAGGCGGTGACGCGAATGGACAAACTATGGTGACGCGGAGTATTCCTTCCAGAACGCCTCGATACTGTCCGCATTGAGTCGATGGGAGGTCACCAAGTAGCGGTATCGCGACGTGTATTTCTCGCCGGGCGAGATCGTGAACGGGCCTTCGATCATGGGAGCGAAGCAGAAGTAAGGCTTGTTGGGATGGATGCGCACAGGCTGCGGTGCACGGAAGTTTTTCGG
Source organism: Prosthecobacter sp. (assembly GCF_020439865.1). Classification (GTDB taxonomy): domain Bacteria; phylum Verrucomicrobiota; class Verrucomicrobiia; order Verrucomicrobiales; family Verrucomicrobiaceae; genus Prosthecobacter. The sequence goes on along the minus strand of NZ_JAGRPF010000146.1, from coordinate 36,409 downwards.
GCTGCAGAAAACTGCGGCCGACACCTCCTGTCCGTCGATTTTGCCCGAGAAGGCGACCCAATTCGGCCGGGTTTCATTGCCTTCCCATCGATCTTTGCCCTCGCTCGTCACAATCTGCAGGTCGCCTGGATGAATGCTGTGATCGTCCTTCTCCTTCAACCATTGATAATTCCCCCGGAACGCCATGCCGCCGTAATGATACTGCGGCAGGTTCAGCGGCTTGGATGAGGCGCATTCCTGGACGCTCTCGATGTCGAACAAGAAATGATCCTCCGGGGTTTGATAGACAGTGACGGTCCAGATTTCATGGAGCGCATCAACGCGCTTGTCGCCCGTGCCCACGGTGAATGCATGTTTCACACTGAACGAGACCTGCCGCTCGTCCCGCTTCAGGTTCACCACCTCGCGGAACTCAACCCTGCCGAGGTCTTTTGCCTGATTCCAGAAATCCACTTCCTTCCCGTCGAACTTGGCCTTCGTCCACGCAAAGTAGAGCGCGTGCTGATGGGCATGATCGGCGGGAAAGTCCCCAGTGATCTCCTGCCCGGTGGGAGTGTAAACCGGATGGATGTATCCGCTCCGTCGGTAGTAAGGCTCGATGCCTGCGGGGACAGGCTTTTCGGTCTTGATGTATTCCAGCACGGGCTTGCCACGCAGGGTGATGCGGATTTGATCGTCTGTTTCCGTGAGCGTCAGCTCTCCGCCAAGAACGGGGCGGATGACGGCGAAGAGCGCACAGACAAGCAGGAGGGCAAAGGGGCGAAGAAGTTTCATGGGATTCGTCTCAAACGTTCGGCTTGCCGCTGACTTCACTCGTTCTCGGCCTTCTTCTTGCCCTTCGTCGCGCCGGGCAGTTTACGGCCGGTGGCCTTGGCCCACTTCGTGTAGGCGTCGGTGAGTTCCTTCACGAGTTCGGGTTTCTCAGCCGCGAGGTCGTGCATCTCGGTGCGGTCGGCTTCGAGGTCGTAAAGCTCCCACTTCACCGGCTTCGCGGCGGTATCCCACACGAGTTTCCACTTCCCATGACGCACGGCGCAGTTGCCGCTCCATTCCCAGCACAGTTCGTCGGGCGGGGTGCGTGTTTCACCACGGAAAACAGAAAGCAGGCTGCTGCCTTCGAGCGGTGTGGTCTTTTCGCCGTGGCTTTCGGCGAGCGGTTTGGCACCAGCGACTTCGAGGCATGTCGGCACGATGTCGATGATGTGGCCGACCTGATTGGTCTTCGTGCCCGCCTTCACCTGGGCCGGCCAGCGTACGATGAGCGGCGTGCTGATGCCGCCTTCGTTCACCCAGCTCTTGTAGCGACGAAACGGCGTGTTCTGCGCCCAGCCCCACGAAGGACCGACGGCAGTGTAAGTGCTCGCGATGCCGGGCTCCTGCGTGGCATCGCGCCCGCCGGGCTCCTCGGTGCAGCCGCCGTTGTCTGAAAGGAACATGATGATCGTATTGTCGGCGATGCCGAGTTCATCGAGCGCCTTCAGCAGGCGGCCAATGTTTTGATCCATGCGATCGACCATCGCCGCATAGGTGGCCATGCGCAGGTCCTCCCAGTCCTGATTCGAGCCTTCCCACTTGTAGGCTTTGGAATCGGTGCCGGAGAGCGCAGGCATCGTGTCCCACAGGCCCATCGCCTTCTGCCGTGCGTAACGTGCCTCACGCATCGCCTCCCAGCCCGCCTTGTATTTGCCGCGATACTTCGCGATGTCCTCCGCAGGCGCATGCAGCGGATAATGCGGGCAGGTGAACGCGAGATGCAGGAAAAACGGCTTCGATTCGGTGGTGAAGCGCTTGATCGTCTTGATCGCGTGATCGGTGAACGCGTCGGTGGTGTAGTAGCCGGGCGGAAACTGCGTGATCAGCTCGTCATTCTGCCCAAAGACGCGCACCTTGTTGCCCTTGGCCGGTGGATCTGGCTGCGCGGGGTTGAAGAAATTGCAGCAGCCGTCCATGAGGCCGTAGTATTCGTCGAATCCGCGATCGAAGGGCCGCTGCGGCGCCTTGCTGCCGAGATGCCACTTCCCGCACAGCGCGGTGCGATAGCCTGCCGCGCGCATCTGCTCGCCCACCGTGGCGATGTTCTGTGGGATCGCGTTGCCGCTGTTGCGCGGATACATGCCGGAGAGGAGCGACGCGCGCGTGGTGGTGCACTTGGCGTTGTTGTAGAACTGCGTGAAGCGCAGCCCCTCGTCTGCGAGTTTCTGCAGGTTCGGCGTGTGAATCTCGCCACCATACGGGCTGATGCACGAGAAGCCCATGTCATCCGCCATCATCAGGATGATGTTCGGCTGCTTCGCAGCCAATGACGAAACCAAAATGAGGAATGACGAAACGAGGTAGGCGGTGAAAGAGCGCATGGCGGCCCTGAGAACGACGGTTGTCGTCAAAACCTGCACGTCATTGCTTCGGCAGAACGCCCGGAAGCCACTCCAGCAGCAGTTCCGGCCACTTCGCGGGCGGGAACCCGTGGGCGACGCGTTGCGGAATGAGATTCCCGACGCCGTGGGAGCCTTCGTTGAAAATGTCCATGCGCACGGGCACGCCGAGCTTTTCGAGGTCGGCCTTGATGGCTTTAGGCATCTCAATCGGCGCACCGCCGTTGATGCCGTCGTTCGTAGCGTGCACGAGATACACGGGCGGCGTGTCCTTCTTGAACACAAACGGCGATTCCTTCTGCCGCCAGTGCCACGTGGCGAGCCCGACTGCGAAATCCGGTCGGCTGCTCTCGCGTTCGATGGGATCCTCGGACTTCGGATCACCTGCGTCGAAGTTGGCCGCAAGGTTCATCGCCAGATTGCCGCCCGCAGAATAGCCCGCGATACCGATCTGCTTCGGTTTGATGCCCCATTCGCTCGCGCGATGCCGGACGAGCCGAACAGCGCGCTTCGCATCCAACAACGTGAGCGCCTGGATGCCCGCGTTGTCGAGCTTGTGCGGCGGGCGCAGGCGATACTTCAATCCAATGATGGCAACGCCCTTTGCATTGAAGACTTCCGCGGCGTATTTGACATGCGTCTTCCAGTCGAGTGACCCGTATCCTCCCCCGGCACACACGATGATCGCCATGCCGGTGCGTTTGTCTGCCGGAGGTAGAAACAGCGTGATCGACGGCACCGTGACATTGCGAATGTTGCCGCGTTCTTCTTTAACCTCGGCGGGCGCATTCGCGAGAAACTGCGGAGGCTTGTCCGGCCAGAGCGGGATCGTTTCGGCATGGACAAAGGACGAAAGGATGAGCAGAGAAAGGGCGAAACGCATGGCCGGAATAAACGAGTGACTCTCTTCTCATATAGCCATGAAACAGTTGCTGCTGTCTCTTGCCGCCATGCTTCTTCCTGCATCCTGCCACGCCGAGGCGGCCTCGCCGCCCGTGGAGGCGGGGAAAGTCGCCTGGAGCCGCGATCTGGATGCAGCGCTGGTTTCCAGTGCGAAAACAGGGAAGCCTTTGCTCGTGCTGTTTCAGGAGATTCCCGGCTGTGCCGGCTGCCAGCAGTTCGGGCGTGAAGTGATGTCGAATCCGTTGATCGTCGAGGCGATTGAGAACGAGTTCACCCCGCTGCTAATCCATAACAACAAGCCCGGCAAAGACGCCGAGGTTCTGCAACGTTTCGGCGAACCGGCCTGGAATTTCCAAGTGGTCCGCTTTCTCGATGCGAACGCCAAGGACATCATCCCGCGACGTGATCAAGTTTGGGACGTTGGCGGCATCGCCGAACGCATGATCACGACGCTGACGAAGGCGAAACGTCCGGTGCCCGCGCATTTGAGTCTGCTGGCCGCGGAACACTCGAATCGGCTCAAGCAGGCCGTGTTCTCGATGTACTGCTTCTGGACCGGTGAGATGGCGCTCGGGCAGATCGACGGCGTGGTCACGACCGAAGCTGGATTCATGGAAGGACGCGAAGTGACGCTGGTGCGTTACGACCCGGATGTCATCACGCTGCCGAAACTCATTGCCGCCGCAGAAAAGGTGGAGTGTGCGAACGCGGTGCATGTGCCTGCGACTGACATGGAGCAGGCAAAGGCCTCGCGATTGAACGTCGGCACGATTTCAGGTTATCGAACAGCTCCAGCCAGTGATCAGAAGAAACAGGTCTGCGGCACGGCTGTGGAGAAGCTGCACCTGAGCGGCGCACAGGCCACGAAGGTTAACGCGTGGATTCGTGTCGATCCTGAGATGGCGCTTGGCTTCCTCACACCTTCGCAGCGAGCGCTGCTGAAATGATTTAGGCAGGACGTTCCCAGCGGAACTTGCGATCTTCCTCGCGGATTGGCTGGTCGTTGATGCTCGCGAAGCGCTTTGCCATATAGCCGTTTTCGTCGAACTCCCAGTTCTCGTTGCCGTGACTGCGCCACCACTGGCCTGACTCATCATGCCACTCGTATTCGAAGCGCACGGCGATGCGGTTGCCGGTGAAGGCCCACAGCGTCTTTTTGAGGCGATAGTCCGTCTCCTTGGCCCATTTGCGGGTGAGGAAGGCCTTCACTTCTTCGCGACCGTTGAGAAACTCGTCGCGATTCCGCCATTCGGTGTCGGGCGTGTAGGCGAGCGAGACGCGCTCAGGATCGCGGCTGTTCCAGGCGTCCTCGGCCATCTGGACTTTTTGTTTCGCAGTTTCTTCGGTGAACGGAGGGAGCGGCGGGCGTGGGGTCATGATGATTGGAGTTTGAGTTGGGCTTCAAGTTCGGCAATGCGTGCTCTGAGAGGTGCGGCGGCGGTTTCGATTTCGGCGGCGGTGAAGCGTGGTGTGATGAACTTGGGACAATTCCAGTCGTAGGACAAAACGTCGATCACAAAAATGCGCTCCACCTTGGCTGCGTGACCGCCGGGCGGGGCGATCTTGCCGACAAGATCAGGATGCTCGCGTGCATCGAGCACTTTGGCGTGGCCCAGGATTTTCAAACGCTCGCGCGCCGGGTAGTCCATGAGGAAGAGGTTCACACGATCATTCGCCGCAAGGCTGCCGACGCTGATCATCTGACGATTTCCTACATGATCGGCGAACATGAGTTCGTTGGGCCCCGTGACGCGGAGGAGGCCTTTCGCCCCACCGCGATGCTGCAGATAGGGCCAGCCGCTTTCCGTGACGGTCGCCATGTAGAACGAGTCACGCTGCGCGATGAACTCCGCCTCAGCAGCGGTCAACACATCGCGCTCGGGTGCGGCATCGAAGGCTGGATAGGAGCGCCCGTAGTAGTGACGCTCCGCCGCGAGGACAGCGGGCGTGAGGACGGTGTGCATGAATCGGTCGGCCATGGCGATTTGGAGTGAAGAGTGTGTTTACGCCACACCGCCGAAGCTGACGTAGTCGTCGAGATCGAGGTAGTCAAAAGTGCCGCGCAGATCTTCGCGGGCGGGGTTGAGGCGCTTGATCTGCCCGGTGAACCACTCGCGCATATCGACATCGTTGAAGGCGACAGTTTCCGTCCAGCCGGACCATTGCTGAATCTCCAGCGCGGTGCGTTTCAGCGGTACGTGCTCATTGACCCAGAGCAGCAGGTCCCAGTCGCCCGCGCCGGTTTTCACCTGCTCCAGCAGCGCTTCGGGAGTGATACCGGTGAAGCGGAAGAAGTGACCGTCGTTGGGGTTGTTGTAGATGTACTCGCCGTTTGTGCTGGCGAGCGTGGCGCGGGCTTTGTCAAGCAGACGCGGCAGGATGGTGTAGCCGCCAAGGCGGACGCGCGGACTGCGGGGAGGATGCTGGGTGAGGTTTGGTGCTTTCATGCGAAACCATCTTCTGCCCGGCAACCGAAGCCGGGTAATGCCGCTTCGTCGTTGCGGATATGCCGGATGCGCATAGCCTCGGCGCATGATCGACCGCATCCGCGCATTGCTCACCGTGATCGAAGAAGGCAGCGTGAACCGCGCAGCGGTGCGGCTGCGCATCACGCAACCCGCGTTGAGCCGCCAGATGCAGGCGCTCGAAAGCGAGATCGGCGGCAAGCTACTGGAGCGCGAGACCAGCGGCGTCAAGCCCACGGGCCTCGGCCATGCGCTGGTGAAGACCATGCTTCCACTCGTTGGAAATTATGACGCTGCCATCGCCGACCTGCGCCGCCAGGCACGGGGCGAGCGCTCCGAGCTGCGGGTGGGCTACCTCATCTCCGCCGCGCAATCGATGCTAACGCCCGCATTGGTTCACCTGCGGAAGTCACAGCCCGATTTGAAACTCAAGCTGCACGACATGTCGCCGCGCGAGCAAATCGGCGGACTGAGAGCGGGTGAGCTCGATGTGGCCCTCATCGGCCAGGAGGGCGTGGTTGCCGCGCGTGAATTTCATAGCGCGAAGCTTTGCTCAATTGGTGTGTGCGTGGCCGTTTCGGATGGAGACGCATTTGCCTTGCGGAAAAAGTTAGCGCTCAAGGATCTGAAGGGCCGCGACTTCATCGCTGTCGATGAGGATCAAGTTCCGGGGCGGAATCGCTGGATGATCGCGCTGTGCAAACTAGCGGGCTTTAAACCGCGCTTCGCCGTGACGGTCGATGGCATCACGAATGTGCTGTCCCAAGTCGTCTCCGAGTCCGCCGTGACCTTGCTGCCCGGCTACTTCGCCCAAACGTCGCATCCAGGCGTCACTTTTGTCCCGATCAGTGATGAAAATGCCCGTTGGGACTTCATCGTGCTATGGCAGAAAGGTCGTGTATCAGCCTCCACGCGAGCATTGGTGGAGGCCCTGAAGCAGGTGGCCGCAACGATGCGGTGAGCACTAACGCAGCGGCAGGCCGTGACGTTGCCAAAAAGTCTGAAGCTCGGCATGCGAGCCGTTGAAGACATTTCGCTCGGTGGGCCGGTCGAGATTGCCGAAGTAGAGCGGGAAGCGATGCAGGCCGTGATGATAGACCTTCGGCATCGAACGTCCGCGCTGCCAGTCGACGCCGCCGTATTGCCACATCGTCCAGTCGGACCAGACCTGGTATTGATGGATCAATCCGTGGGGATTGCCCGGCGCGGGATAGACGGGGCCCGCGCCGCAGTCGTGGGCATAAAGCGCGAGCCAGTAGGGCATGCGGCGAAGCTTCGCTTTGGTGGCGGCGTCTGCGCCGCTGAGCGTCTGCTTGAGCTGCGTGCTGTTTTCGAGATACGCGACAGGCACGATGCCGGTGCGGGATTCGACACGATCCATGAAACGCAGAATCGATGAAGGCGGCAGGTTGCCGTCGAAGTCGCCGCAGATCAGCAATGACGGCGCATTCCACGAACGGCTTCGCTTCAACGCGTGAACACGATTCACGAGCTGGTCCGCCTGCGCCACCGCATCGACGTGCTTTTGCACGCGATAATAAACACCCGGCAGCATTCCAGCACGATCCGCCGAGGCGAGGAAGCTCGCGCATTTCTCATCCAGGTTTCCACCTTTGCCGGCACGTGCAATGAGCCCGCTGGCTCCATTTGCCCGCAGCGCGGAGACGTTGTGCTCCGAGAAGCCGACGCCGGCTCGTTGCTTTTCCTTCGGATCGTAGGCGGAGACGTTGATGATCTGCGGCATGCCCCACGAATGAGGCGGCAGACTGCCGGGCGTGCTGCCCGGCCGGGGAGCGCATTGCGAGAGGAGGCAGAGAAGGGGAGCGATGATCAGGCGGCGCATGGTGCCACCATCAAAACCCCGTTCGCGTCGGTTTGCCGCCGTTTTTTGAAGCAAGTTCGATCCAGTCGATTTCCACGGGCTGCTCCTGCATGGGCAGATAAAGGCGCACGATACCGAGCGGTCCGGTGGCGGGAAGTTCGAGGGCGACTTCCTCCCAGTCGCCCCCTTTGAGCGTGAATGGAACGCGCCGCGTCTGGGCTTCGGTGCTGTTTGCGAGCCAGTCGAAGTGCGAGGCGCCAGCCTTGGCCTTGATGCGGAATTTCACCGTCGTGGGTCCATTGTGTTTGCCGGCTGAGAAACCGAGGAAGCATTCGCTGCCGATGTTGGTGATCGTCACGATGCCATCTTTGACCACCGCTTTGCAATCGCGTGCTTTCCAGCCTTGCAACGCGGGATCACCGTCGTCCTTGGCCTTTGCTGCACCTTTCGCGGGCGCTTTGGCCTTTCCTTCCGCTTTGAGCTTCGCCTTGCCTTCGAGTTCGGGGTGATGCTTGGCTGGATCAAAGGCGGGATTCGACACGGGAACCACGGCATGGGTGTCGGTGAGGAATTTGTCGATCAGCGCGTCGAGTTCAGCCACGAGTTCGGGTTTCTTCTCCGCGAGATTGTTTTTCTCACCGAGGTCGTCGCGAAGGTTGAAGAGCAGGTAACGATGCGCGCCTTTCTCGCCGCCGTGGAAGATGCGGATGAGCTTCCAGTCGTCGCGATGCACGGAGACGGCCGGCGGGAGCCAGTCGGGCACGGAGGGATTGTGCGGGAAGTATTGGAAAATGGCCTTGCCCGCGAGCGTGTCGCCTTTCAGCGCAGAAAGGATGCTGCTACCGTCAAAGCGTTGGCCCTCGGCGGGCTTCAGCGACAGCGCTTCGAGTAGTGTGGGATAAAAGTCCTCGCTCTGCACCAGTGCGTCGCTGCGCGTTCCGGCGGCGGTGATACCGGGCCAGGCAACGATGCAGGGCATGCGCACGCCGCCTTCGAACATGGTGGCCTTGCCGCCGCGCAGAGGCCGGTTGCTGGTCGGCGTGGTGCCATCGACTTCGTTGTACATGTTGCCGCCGTTGTCGGAGGTGAAGATGATGATCGTGTTGTCGGCGATCTTGAGGCGGTCGAGCGTGTCGAGCAGCGTGCCGATGGCGTCGTCCATGCTCTCAATCATCGAGGCGTAGGTCGGGCTGCGTTGCAGATCCGTTGGGTCCATGACTTTGCGATACTTCTCGATGAGCGCCTTTTTCGCATCAAAGGGCGCATGTACGCTGAACATCCAGTAGTTGAGGAAGAAAGGTTCGTCCTTGTGCTTCTCCATGAAGGCGACGGCCTCCTTCGCCATGTGATCCTCGATGTGTTCGTCCGGGATGTCCGGATCATGATCAAAGTCCGCAAACTTCCACGGCGCGACGTAACTGCCCGCCGGTCCGGGGCCTGGATGATGCGGCACATCGACATCGAATCCCTGCTGCAATGGCGAATAAGGCTCCGGCCCGAGATGCCATTTGCCGAAGTGGCCGGTGGCGTAGCCCGCATCCTTCAGCGTCTCCGCCAGCGTGCGGTATTCGGGTTTCAACCGCGTCGGTGGGATGGGCTGGATCGCCTTCTGATCGGGCGGCGCCTTCGTTCCTGTCTTCGCTTCGAGGATGACCTGCGGCATGTGGCAGTTCGGCGTGGTGATACCCGTTCGTGCGGGACTCAATCCGGTGAGAATGGCCGAGCGCGTGGGTGAGCACAACGGGCTGGCCGAATACGCCCGCATGAATGTCATGCCGCGCTTCGCCAACCGCTCGACGTTCGGTGTCTTGTAGAACTTCGTGTGGCCGTAGAGCGTGGTGTCCGCCCAGCCGAGGTCGTCCGCGAGAATGAAGACGACGTTCGGCTGCGCCGAAAAGGATGACGCAGGAAAGAGGAACGATGAGAGGAGAAGGAGGGCGAGGAATCTCATGCTGGGTGCGCGTAAACGCAGCGCACTCTCAGGACTTCTCAGCAAATCCTGTGTCGGATGTCGCAGAGTTGGAGTCGTGCTAGCAGCGCGCTGACAACTTCTCGAGGCTTCCGCTCCAGCCACGTTCGTGGTTGTCGCGGCTCTCGAGAGTGGGGAAGCCGGTGTGCACCAGGCGAAGCTCGGTCTTGTCGCCCAGATCTTTGAATTCGAAGACCACCAGCGACTGGACCGGTTCCCAGTCTTCGTCGTCGAGCCAGCGCCAGGTGAAGGCAATCTTCTCCGGCGGCGTGATTTCGACATAGTGACCGCTCACGCTCATCTCTCCCATCTCGGTCTGCATGTTGAAGCGATACTCGCCGCCGACTTTGAAATCGAGGCTGCCGCTCTGGACCTTGCAGGTGTCCGGCCCCATCCAGGTTTTCATGACTTCGAAGGTTTTGAACGCATCAAAGACGAGCTGACGCGGAGCATTGAAGGTGCGTACGATTTCGAGAACGGCAGTGGTGGGGTTGGAACTCATGGCTTGCGGGATTTGGAGGATTTGGGGGTGGAGGGCGGAGATTCTGCGGTCATGCGTTCGAGATGCTCGGCAAGCTTGTCGAAGCTGCCCTCCCAGAACACGCGCTGGCGTTCAATCCACTGCTTCGCCTGCTGCAAAGGATCGGGGTTCACGCGCAGGAAATGCTGACGGCCTTCGACGCGCCGCGTCAGCAGGCCGGCCTGTTCGAGCACGCGCAGGTGCTTTGAGATGGCAGGCAGCGACATGTCGTGGGGCTCCGCGATCTCCGTCACACCCGCCTCGCGCGCACCGAGCTGCTCCAGGATGCTCCGGCGCGTTGGATCGGACAACGCGAAGAAGGCATCGTTGAGGTCGGGTTTCGGGGCGCGTGGCATGGCGATTACTTGCGGGTGAAGATCAAAGGCGGACCGCAAGGCGCCGGCTTGCCGTCTTTCCAGGACACACCTTCCATCTGAAGGTGATTCGCATCGATGAAGGTGTAGGTGGCTCCGTGCATGTGCATTTCCTTCGCAGCGTTCAACCCGGGCGTGGGAACGAAATCAAAGGTCAACGAGTTCGCCGTGCTCTTTGTCAGCTGCATCCTCGGCTGATTGCGCAGCATGCAGTAGTGGGTCATCATCAGCCTGCCGTTCACATCGTGGTAGACGCTGAGCATCTCCATCGGAGTGCCTCTTTCGAATGTCTCCTCGACCACCGAGCCGCCCGCGATGACGCGAAACTCGGTGTTTACCTTGCCCATCATCGGCGAGTTGGCCGACCATTTGCCGACAAGCGATTTCATTTGTTCAAAGGCCGCCGAGCCTTTGTAGGGCGGCATGTCTGCGCAAGGGTTGGGCTTGCCGGACTGGCATGAGGTGAGGCTGGAGAGAACGACGATCGAGGAGATGAGAGTAAGCAGTTTCATACGTGGCGAAATAGTTAACCAAAAGGTTAACTATGCAAATGAAAAAGATAAAATGAGACGGAAGCCCCGGGGATAAGATCGTGGACAGATTGCCGTCAGAGCGCCTCGATCTTCACCACCAGCGAGTCATAACCGAGTGTGCGGTCAAACTTCGCCTCATGTTCGACACGCTCTTCGGCTTTGACGATGGTGATGCGCTTCACGCGGTCGCAGCAGAGCTTCAGCAGCGTGCGCAGAATCAGGCGGGCATGTGGCGCGCCGAGGCAGAGGTGCGTGCCGAAGCCGAAGCTCAGGTGCGGATTCGGTTTGCGGTCGAGACGGAATTCGTCGGGCTGGGGAAAGGCGGATTCGTCGAAGTTGGCCGACGACCAGCACAGCGAGATGCGGTCACCGGATTTCACCGTGACACCATTCACGTTTGTGTCCTGCGGGCAGACGCGGCCGATGTGCGTGAGCGGCATGAAGACGCGGAAAAACTCCTCGCTGGCAAGCGTGATGCGCTTTGGGTCGGCACGGAGGAATTCGAGCGCCTCGGGATGTTCGGCGAGATGCCCGAGCGCGCAGGAGATCGTGTGAATGATCGTGTCACGACCGCCGGCGAAGGCGAGGTTGGCAAAGCCCATGCGCTCCTCACGTGAGAGCTTCCGTCCGCGATAGTCGGCACTTACCAAGGCGCTGAAGAAATCGTCACCGGGATTCGCCTCGACCTCGTCGAACTTCGCCGTGAGATAGTCCTCCAGCACGGTGCCTTTCTTGAATTCGCCGCCGGTGACTTTGAAAACGTGGATGCCCCAGCCGATCCAGGTGTCCGCTTCGGATTCGGACGTGTTGAGCAGGTAGGTCAGTGCGCGCGATTGGATCGGCAGCGCGAAGTCGTTCACGATCTCGATGCTGTCACGGCTCAAGGCCTCGGTGAGCATCGCATCGAGCAGCGTCTCGACCTTCGCGATCATCTCCGGATCCTTCGCCCGCTGGAAGAAAGGCTCGGCGATGGCGCGGTAGTCGGTGTGTTCGGGCGGATTGGTCTCGATGGGAAGCTGGCGCATGCTGCGCACATCTTCCTCCGATGGAATGGGCACGCGGAAGGGCACATCCGAACTGAAGGTCTCCCAGTCCTTCGCCGCTTTCCGCACATCCTCATGGCGCAGGACCATGGTGATATTTTCGCCGTGAAACGGGCACTGCATGACTCCGCTGGAGGCGCGGGCTTCTTTGAAGGGGTCGGAAAACGCGGACATGACGAAGCCTAAATGACAAATGACGAAACGAAAAGGATGAGACGCTTCAGGGTTTGAAGGGAGGAAGGGTGTCGAGCTTTGCTGAGAGCCGGGTCACCACATCCGTGTGTTGAGCCGACACTTCGTGGAGCTCTTCAGGGTCGGCATCGTGATCGAAGAGTTCCGTGACGCCATCCGACCAGCGTGTGAGGCGCCAGCGGTCGGTGCGCACGCTTTGCGCGTGAAGCGGCGGCATGCGGGTGACGAGCGTGAAGGCGGCGTCCTTCACACTCGCGGCGTGGTCTTGCAGAACAGGTCGCAGACTCACGCCGGCGGGCGCGTGCGGCATTTTCAGGCCGCAGAAGTCGGCCACGGTGGGATAGAGATCGACGAACTCGACCAGCGACCGGCTGGTCTGTCCGCCTTTCATGCCGGGCGCGGCGATGATGAACGGCGCGTGGCAGGAGCGCTCAAAGAGCGTGTTCTTGTTCCACCACTGGCGCTCGCCGGTGTGGTAGCCGTGATCACCGACGAAGATGACGAGCGTCTTGTCCCAGAGATTGTTTTGATCAAGAACGTCGAGCACGCGTCCGAGCTGCGCGTCCATGAACGTCGTGCAGGCGCAGTAGGCGCGGAAAAGCTCGAGCCATTCCTGATCGGTGAACTTGCCGAAGGCCCTGCCGTATTCGCCAAAGCCCACGGATTCCGGGCGCACGGCATCCATTCCGGCGGGATCGTGCCAGGGCTTCAAGGATGCAGACGGGTAGAGATCGAAATACTTCTTGGGTGCGATGAAGGGATCGTGCGGCTTCATGAATCCGCAGCCGATGAACCAAGGCGTTGAGCCGAGCTTTTCGATCATCGCCACCGTGGCGGCGGCGATCTGGCCATCAGGCTGATCTTCATCATTACCATCCGCCGCGCCCCAGGAGCACCACTTCAGAGCGCCTCCGGTCACGTTGCGACCTGTGATCATTTTCCGGCCGGTTTCCGTGGCTTCATAAGCCTGCGCTGTGTGCCAGGAACGTCCGGCGTCCATCCATCGCTCGCGAAGCTGCGTATTCCGTCCTCCACCCAGATGGAAGAGCTTCCCAAACGCATGCGACTGCCAGCCGCCTTCTTTGCAAAGCTGTGGCATCGTGACCACGTCGGGCATGCGCTCACGCAAACGAGTATCGTTTCCGACGACGCCGGTCTGCTCGGCCCGCAGGCCGGTCATCATGGAGCTGCGGCTTGGATTGCACACCGGATACTGCACGTAGGCACGCTCAAAGGTCGTGCCGCGCGCGCGGAGCCGGTCGAGGTTGGGCGTCTTGACGACTTGCCGGGTGAATGCTCCGCCAAAGTCGCGGAGGTCGTCAGCCATGATCAAGAGGACGTTCGGGCGCTGCTCCGCAGCGAATGACAAAGCTGAAATGAGAAATGACGAGACGAGAATGAAGCGTGTCTTCATGGCGTGGTTGAGCATCACTCCGCCTTTTTCTTCCCCTTGCCTTTTCCTTTGCCGGCTTTGGCAGCGGGATCGTAGCTGGGATTCGGTTTCGTCGGGAGCAGAGCGCCCACGGACTTGTGCCAGGCCAGGAGGTCGTTGAGAAGTTCATCGCGTTTTTCGGGATTCGTCGTCGCGAGGTTGGTGCGCTCGCCGATGTCCTCGCTCATGTGGTAGAGTTCGGCGGCGTTGTTGGTGGCCAGCTTGTCGCGACCGCCGTCGAGCTGCCATTCTTCGAGGTAGAGATGCAGCTTCCAGTCGCCTTTGCGGATGACGCTGACGGGACGGGTGCGGAAACCGGTGCGCACGTCGAGTTCGCGGCCACGAATGACCGGATTGTCGAGGTAGCCGGGGAAATGCCAGAAGATTGCCTCGCGCTTGAGCGGTCCTTCCTGTTTGAGCAGAGGAATGAGGCTTTCACCGTCGAGCTGCTTGTCCACCGTGGCGCCGGCGGCAGCGAGGAAGGTGGGGAAGAGATCCACATTGATCACCGGCACGTCGCACTTGCTGCCGGGCTTTACCACGCCGGGCCAGCGAACGATGAAAGGCTCGCGCACGCCGCCTTCGAAGTAGCTGCCCTTGTTGCCGCGCAGTGGTTCCTGTGACGACTGCTGCGTGCCGCCGTTGTCGCTGGTGAACACGACAAGCGTGTTCTCCTCGAGGCCGAGTTCCTTGATCTTCGCGAGCAACCGTCCCACGCCGTCGTCGAGATCGTAAGTGCAGGCGGCGTAAAGCGCATCGCTGTGCTGTTTGCCGGGCGCCTTGGCTTTGAAACGCGCCAGCGTTTCCTCGCGTGCCTGCAGTCCGGTGTGGATGGCGTAGTGTGGCAGGTAAACGAGGAAGGGCTTGTCCTTGTTCTTTTCCATGAACTCGCCCGCGGCCTGCGTGAGCGAGTAGATGCCCTTCGGATTTACGTTGGTCTTCCCGGCGCCGTCGCCCTTCCAGCCATGGTAGGATTCACTCACGACATCGAAGCCCTGTTCTCCAGGCTCCGCGCCGTCCCTGCCATCGAGGTGCCATTTGCCAAAAATGCCGGTGGTGTAGCCGGCCGCCTTCAGCGCATCGGCAAAGGTGATGTTATCGACCGCAAGACCGCTCTTGTTCGGGATCGGGACGAGGCGCTGGGATTTTTTGGCACCACGGTCCGTGCTGCCGACAGCATACACGTGATGACGTGGCGTGTAGGTGCCGGAGAGCAGGCAGGCGCGGCTTGGAGCGCAGTTGCCTGCGGCGGCGTAGCCGTTGGTGAAGACCATGCCCTCCTTCGCGAAGCGATCGAGGTTCGGCGTTTCCATGAAGTCGCTGCCCTGATAGCCCACGTCCTTCCAGCCGAGGTCATCGGCAAAGATGAGCACGATGTTCGGTGGCGCGGCGTGCGCAGGAACGGTGACTGACAGGAGAACGAGCAGCAGAACGGCAGAAGGCTTCATGGTGGCGCTGGCAACGAAGCACCGCCGTCCGGTGTTTCGTCGTTCCGTCAATTCGTATGGCTGAGAGGTCCCTTACTTCCCGATGCAAATCAGCTCGCGAATCGTGTGCGCGAAGATGCGACCGCCGTCGGAGAAGAGGCTCGCGCGCGTGTAGGACTTGCCGGCGGGGCCGAGGTCGTTGATGGCGACGACGGCGGACTCGTCGAGCTTCGGGGCGTTCCAGTCGATGACGTAAACGGTGCCGTTCATCACGGGCACATACAGGTTCGGTCCGGCGACCGAGGGCGTGGGCGCGGCGATGTGGCCCCAGCCGTTGCCGACGGAGCGTTTGTCGCCCATCACCACGAATCCGCGCGAGTTCTTCACCTCATTCTTGGCGATGGCCTGATCCTTGAGCTGCGGTTCCTTCTTTCCTTTCGGCTCCACGAACCAGCGCAACTCATCTGCCTTGCCTTCGACTCGCGACAGTTGCAGCGGTAGCTCCAGATACTCGACGGCACCGGTTTCGACCTGCACACGACCGAGATAGGGGCGCGTGTAGCTGCGGAAGTAGTGATACGGACCGACGAGCAGATTCGAAGTCTGCGTGATCATGCGCGTCGAGGTTTCGGGAATCGTCTCGGTTGTCGTGATGCGATGGCCGTCGTTCCATTTCCGCACCGGCACATCCTTCAAGATGGAGCAGCGTCGCACAATCTGGCCGCTCAGGGCATCGATCGATAGATGCTCGCCTTTGTGGAAGATGTGCACCTCATCATGGCGCACGCTGAAACTCATCGTCGCCATGAAGTCCTTCAGCTCGAGCGACCACAGCGTGCTGCCGTCACGCAGATCGACCATCGAGACGCCGTCCGGCTTCTCTGGTGGTCCGTGGCCGCCGCCGCGTCCGAACACGGCCACATCGCGACCATCCTTGAGTTTCTGCGGCAGCACCGCACAGCCCATGTTGATGCCGCATTTCGTCGTCCACGCGACTTCGCCGGTTTTGAGGTCGAGCGCCTGAAGCTGTGTCCACATCTCCACGGGCGAATTTGCATACTGATGCCCAAAGTTGCCATCCGGCTCCGGCGGATAAATCTGACGCGTGAAGACAAATTTGCCGTCATGCACAAGCGGCAGCGTGCGGCCCACGCTCAGGATCTTTTTCGACCACAGCGGTACGCCGTTGAGATCGAAGCATGCGATCGTTCCGGATGCGTTGATGAACACGACTCGCTCGCCGTCGCACACCGCCGGTGGCGAGGTGCTGTCGCTGAAGCAGCCGGACAAACGCTGTGGATACTGGCCTGCGATCTCGCGCTGCCACAGCACCTTGCCATTCGCCGCATCGCAGCACCACGCGACGATGTCGCTGCCGAGCGTCGCGTCCGCATCGACCTCCTTCATCGTCGAGAAGAACACTTTGCCGCCATGCACGAGCGGCGTGTTTTGCCCGGTCTCGGGCAGCGTGATCTTCCACGCGATGTTTTGATCCAAGGCCACGCTCCACTTCGGCGGCGCGGCGTCTGTTGTGATGGGCCAGTCCGCTCCTCGGGCCAAGGAGAGAAGAGTGAGCGAAAGAAGGAGGGCAGGGCGGATCATCGGTGCTTTTGGAGGACGTGCGAGGGCAGGGGAACGAAGTCGCCGTCGCGAATCATCCATTTTTCCATCTCGATGCGGAGCTGGTCCTCGGTTTCGCGCAGCGGCGATTCGCCGGCGAGGTTGTGGAGCTCGAAGGGATCGTTTTCGAGGTCGTAGAGTTCGACGATCGGGCGAGGGTTCTGGAAGTAGAGGCGGTCGTGCAGTTTGGAGAGCTTGCCGGCTTCATGCGCGGTCTGCACCGCCGTCCACGCCTCGCCGCCGGGCATGTCCACGGGCGTGTAGCTTCGGTCGGGGATCGCATTGTAGATGTAGTGGTAGCGCTTCGTCATGATGCTGCGCGAGAGATCGAAGCCGTCGGTGCGCGTGATGGGGCCGAAGTGCCAGCCGCGCTCGGCCATGACGTGCGCGCGTCCCCGAAAGGGTTGGCCGAGCAGTGCGGGCAGAAAGCTCACGCCGCTCATGCCTTCGGCCGGGTGGAGGCCAGCGGCCTCCAAGATCGTCGGCGCGAGATCGATGCCGCTGATCAGCGCGTCGCAGGTCGTGCCCGGCTTGATCTTCGCGGGCCAGCGGATCAGCAGCGGGACGTGCGTGCCTCGATCAAAGACGGTGCCTTTGCCGCGCAACAGCGCCTCGCCGTTGTCGCCCATGAAAATGACGAGCGTGTTGTCCTTGATGCCGCGTTTCTCCAGCATCGCGTCGATCAATCCGAAGCCGTTGTCGAGATCACGCACTTCGGCGAGGTAGCGTGCGTAATCGAGCCGCACCTCGGGAAGATCCGGCCAGTCGGGCGGCAGCACGAGTTGTGCGGGGTCGATGCCGTCGTGGTCCTCGCCCCAGCTGCGATGCGGCTGGTTGAAGCCGAAGTAGAGGAAAAACGGCTTGCCCGCAGGCACCTCGTCGAGAATCGCGGCCACCTTCTCGCCCACCTTCGCGAGGTTCGCGCCCTTCGTGCTCGCAGAACGCACGAAGTGGTCGAAGCGCGTGTCGAGGCTGCGCATGCCGAGCTCCTTCAGCGTCTCCATGATGTGCGGCGCGTCGTTGACGCGGCCGTCGAGATGCTGATGCCTGCCGTCGATGCCCGCCCAGTAGCCGTTGCTGCGCAGCACGTCGGTGAAGAATGGCACGTCCGGTTTCGCCGGCTGCGCAAAACGCGTCACCCCGAGCGAAACCGGCGTGCGACCGGTGAAGATCGAGATGCGCGACGGCGCGCACTGCGGCGCGGCGGTGTAGGCGCGATTGAACCGCAGGCCCTCCGCCGCAAACGCATCGAGATGCGGCGTGATGTTGAAGCGGCGGCAGTTCGCATCGCCATAGCAGCCCGCATGCGGCACGCTGTGATCGTCCGAGAGAATGAGCAGGACGTTGGGCCGGTCCGCCGCAGCGAGCTGCACCGCACCCGCGAACAGCAGCAGAGACAACATTCGGAAACTTGAGCACAACTTCGTTCGCAGCATGCGCGTGTGAACGAACCGCGCACAGGCGCCATTTCATCGCTCTGCCTGCTGTCATTAAGAGGCGGACAGGAGTGTCCGCGCTCTAATGAATCCGGATCGGCGGCGGGACCTTGTCCACGTCGGCTTCCCACTCGGCGAGTTTCGCCTTGAGCTCCTTCACCTTGTCGAGGCGCTCGTAGTAGAGGTCGTGGTGCTCGCCGATGTCGTCGCGGAGGTTGAAGAGCATTTCGACCATGTCGTCCTGCACATACTTCCAGTCGCCGTGGCGGACGGCCTTCATCTTGCGGCGTGTGCGGTCCACGCGCCAGCAAAGCGTGCGCTCGACGGGCGGCTGCTTGCCGCGGAGCAAGGGAAGCAGGTCGATGCCGTCCATCGTCTTCGGAACCGGCACGCCGGCGGCGGCGAGAATGGTGGCCGCGAGATCCATCGTGATCGCAGGCTGCGCCGAGACCGCGCCTTTCGGCAGTCCGCCGTCCGGCCAGCGCAGCAGGCAGGGCACGCGGATGCCGCCCTCCCACAGCGTCGTCTTGTGATTGAAGAGCGGCCGGTTGTCGGAGAAACGCTCGCCGCCGTTGTCGTTGGTGAAGATGATCAGCGTGTTGTCGAGAATGCCCTTCTCCTCCAGCGCGGCAAAGATGTCGCCCACGCCCTTGTCGATGCTTTCCAGCATCTTCGCGTAACCGGCGCGCGTGCCGTCGTTCTTGTTCTCGGCCGTGTAGAACTGCGTCGGATCGTCCGGCACCTGGTAGGGATGATGCACCGCGTTGTAGGGCACGTAGATGAAGAAGGGCTGCGTGGACTCCTCGCGGATGTAGCGGACGGTGCGCTGGTTGATCAGGTCGGTGATGTAACCCTCCGCCGTCGTCATCTCCATCTTCTCATAGAGCTGCTTCATGCCGTCGATGTAGTGGTAGCGGTAGTAGTCGCACTGGCCGCCGATGATGCCCCAGTACTCGTCGAAGCCGTGCTTCACGGGATTGTGCTCCGGCTTGAATCCGAGATGCCACTTGCCGTAGCAGGCCGTGCCGTAGCCATGCTTCTTCAAAAGCGGCACGAGGAAGGTGTCCTCCGGCATCAGGCCCATCGTGAACCGTTCCGCCACCGGCACCAGCTCGCCGTTCACGCGCTTCTCCTCCTCCGACGTCAGGCCGATCGCCCACTCGATCCCGCAGCGCTGCTGCCAGCGTCCCGTGATGAAGGCCGCGCGCGTGGGCGAGCACACCGGCGCGTTCGCGTAGAAGTCCGTCATCCGCACGCCCTCCGCCGCGATGCGGTCGATGTTCGGCGTCTTGATGTCCTTCGCGCCCATGCAACCCACATCCGCATAGCCCATGTCATCCACGAGCAGCATGATGATGTTGGGAGGCGTGGCAGATGCAGCTGTCGTTTCAGTGATGGCGGCGACGGCTAGGGCCAGAATCAGGGCGAACGTCTCGCTGATTCTTAGTGCGTGATGGATGGCCGGAAAAAAGAATCGTCGCGAGATCATGCAACAACTAGGCATGATCGGTTGAAAATGGCAATGCTAGAAGGGCTAAGCACCATGTCGGACGTCTAGCTATTTTGATATGATGTCGTCTTCAATTAAAACTTTTCGGACGATATCAAGAGCATCTCTGAGGCGCTTGTACTTCTTCGAGGTGTCGTCATTCATTTTGCTCTGAAAATCTTGTTCGTCGTATGGGAACTTAATTCGGTATTGTCGAATCGATTCCTTGATCGCCACAAGTCGCGTTGCCGAAGGCCGGTATTTGGCATTGCTCTGCGACCACTCGTCTAGCGTTTTGTCCTGCTTGGAATCGTCGCAACTGTCACACGCAGGAACTAGATTTCCGAGGGATGTGTCACCGCCTTTTGAAACGGGATAAAGATGGTCCCATCTTTTGGCCGTCTTCTCCGCGCAATAGATGCACTTCACATCATTGTGATTGCCAAAGTATTCTCTGAGTTTAGCCAAATCGTTGGGACAGCATCTTTCCGCGTGTGCCTCCTTAAAAGCACGGTCAATTAACGAAAGGCCGAGTGCTGGGTATGTTTTGTTGGGGAGCTTGTCTAGCGGCATGATTTTTTGTCGAGTGTTGCTTAAAGACATTTGATTGTGGCAGAACTCAATTCGTCCACTCTTTTTGCCCAATGAATTGTGTGAAAGACCTCCATCTATCGCCAGCGACAGTTGCGCTCGGCTGAATTCCTCAATCCTTGATGTTTTTCCTCTTTGGAGTCGCCGCCTCCACCGTCTTGAGCCTGGCCCCTGCATGAGCGGCGAACTCCGCTTTGCTGAGAAAGCCATCCTTGTCGGTGTCGGCGCCTTTGAAGTGCTGTTCGGCGTGGGCGCCCATGCGGGAGATCTTGCGATACTCGGCGGCGTCGAGTTTGCCGTCCTGGTTGGCGTCGAGGCGGGCGAAGCAGGGTTCGATGCCTTCGGAGAGGATGGCGAACCAGGTCTGCTTGTGCAGCGTCGTGGCGAGTTCGGAGGCGTCGATGAATCCGTCGGCATTCGCATCGCCGGATTTGAAGTGCTCGTCGCCATGATGCTTCGCCTGCACATCGAGCGGCAGGTATTCGGCGAGCGTGAGCTTGCCGTCGTAGTCCTTGTCCGCCGCTTTGAGGATGCGAGTGATGAGCGGGGCGTCGTCTGAGGCCAGGAGAGAGGCGGCGGAGAGGAGGAGTGAAAGGACGGCTTTCATGAGGCATGGGTTCCATGGGGCGTGCGGTTGGTCATGTGGTTTTTGCGGTGCAGGTCGGACGGGTCTGACAAGTCGGACTTGTCAGACGATTGGATGGGGGTTTCGTGGACGCATGATTCCTGATGACTCCAGCCCGCTGCTGCCGCACGGGGGTTATGAGAACCTGCGGAGCTACAAGGTCGCGGAAGCTGTCTATGATGCCACGGTGGTGTTTTGTGACCGGTTCATCGACAAGCGCTCGCGGACACATGACCAGATGGTGCAGGCGGCGCGGAGCGGTGTGCGGAACATCAGCGAGGGCAGCGGCGCGGCGGCCACGTCCCGCAAGTCGGAGATGAAACTGACGAACGTGGCCCGTGCGAGCCTCAACGATGAACTGCTGAAGGACTACAAGAGCTACCTCGTGCAAAACGGGCTGCGCGTGTGGCCCAAAGAGTCCCGCGAATGCCGGGCGATGCGTGAGCGCTTGAAGCATGACGTGGCTCCCGGTCTTTCTCCTGCAAAGGACAAAATTCAGCTCACCGGTTTGGCGGGATTGGCGGACTTTGTGAAGAAGGCGAGTCCCGAACTGGCAGCGAACGCCATGCTCTGCGCGGTGAATCAGGCGGCTTATCTGCTGAAACGCCAGATCCAAAGTCAGGGACGTGACTTCGCTGAGAATGGCGGCTTCACCGAGCGCCTGCATGCGACGCGTGTGAAGGCGCGGGCTGCGAAAGCAGACGCGCCCGAGTGCCCAGAGTGTGGAAAGCCCATGCATAGGCGCACGGCCAAGCAGGGTGCGCAGGCGGGGAAGGACTTCTGGGGGTGCTCGGGGTATCCGGAGTGCAAGAGAACGCTGCCTGTCTGACGGGTCGGACTTGTCGGACAAGTCAGACTGGTCCGACTACTTTCGAGCGGCGTTCACCTCTTCGATGGACTTCAGAATGTTCGTGCGCCACACGCCTTGGAGTTTTTCGGGGTCTGCGCGGTTCAGCGCGGCCAGCGCTTCGTCGAAGCGGCCCTTCTTGGTCAAAACCCGCGCGATGCCCTGCAGTGCCGCATATTCATCCGCGCCGCCGATGCGTGAGCGGCCTTCGATGATGGCGTGGTAGGCTTCCAGCGCTTTGTCGTCGGCGTTGAGGTTGCGTTCGCGGTTCTGCCCGAGCGCGAGCAGGATCGCATCGCGGGCTCGGGGCTCGCTGGTCCATTCGAGCGCGGCGTGGAGATCGGATTCGGCCTTGTCGCCTGTCTTGGTGATGAAGTAAGCGCGACCGCGTGCGTGATAGCCCGCGCCGCGCTGCCAGAAGGGCCATTTCGCGATGTCCTCGCCGGCGAATTGCGCGATGACCTCGGGCGCTTTCGTCTTGGCGAGCAGGCTTTGCATCTGAGCGGATTTTTTCACGGCTTCGACGGGGATGCGCTCGATGATCGCATCGGCGGCGTCGCGCGAATAGAAGGCGGCCTGTTCCATTGCGGTGGCTTTTTGCAGATCGGTGATCTTCTCCATGTCGGCGAGCGCGAGGAAGGCGTCCGCTTTGCGCTTCTGCACGGCCTGACGGAAGCCGATGACGAAGTCGGTGACGGTGGGATCGGCCTCGAACTGATGCGAGCGGCCGTCGTAGAAGTGTGCGAACTTCATTGGCTCATGGAAGCCGCTGGTGCCGGTGGGCGAGAGCGCGCTGAGTTCCTGGCCGTCCTCGCGAATGCGCTGGCGGCAGAGATTGATGTGCCACGGCAGGCTCTGCGTGGGATGACGGCCGATGACCTGGTTCAGCGGATCGTTTTCATCGGCGGTGACGGGGAAGCGAATCTCGACGGTCCAGTGATCGTCGGCGATGTGCGTGGCGACCTCGGCCCGCGAGTTCCAGCCGAACCACTGGCCCTTCGACGCGCCGCGGTCGAGATCGACGATGTGACCGGCGGGGCTGACGGCGATCTGATAATAGGAGTGCGTTTCGGTGGCGAGTTCGATTTCGATGACATCGCCGTGCCAGATCGCCTGGTCGTCATTGCGCGTGGAGGCGATGTTTGGCTTCTCGCCGGGATGCTCGTCGCAACGAATCGCGAAGTAGAGATTGTTGCCCTGCCATCCGGCCTTGAACGACGTGCCGAAAACAGGCGTGCCGCCGGTCTGCAGTTCGCGGAACTTGCCCGTCGCGGCTACGGGGCACTTCTGCCAGTATTCGTCGTCGAACTTGCCATCGATCACGATGTCATGCGCATCGCCGACGAGCCGGACTGCCGGCACAGGACCGCGCTTTTGCCCGAGCTGCTCGGTCTTCATGCGCAGGCCTTTGAGGAAGTCATCGATGAGGGCGATCCGTTTGCCATAGACGCTCGCAGCATCGGCTTTCGCCTTGGCTTTTTCGAAAAGCGCGAGCGCTTCATCCGCCTTCGACTTGTCATCTTCCATCGCGCCCCAGTTCGCTTCGCAGTAGTTGAAGAAGGCGAGCATCTCCGGCTCCACGGGCCCGTAGAAAAGATGGCAGTATTCGCGCAGCATCGCATCGGCATCCACGTCCTTGCCGCCCCAGTAGGCGCGGGCGGTGAAGTAAACGAGGAAGTGATTGAAGCCGATGCCGTGGGTGGCGAAATCCTGCCGCACGCTGAGCCAGATGTCCTCGCCTGCCGAGATGCCCTTTGTGGCGTTCACGCTGTTCACGAGTGAATGCGCGGCGTAGCTCGGCAGATACCAGCCGCGATCGGTGAAGGGGTAGTTTTCAAAGATGAGCAGCGGATTGTCCGTCTTCTTCGCCCACGCGGCTCGCAGCGCGTCCGGCGCGGATTCGCCCTCGCCTTTCACGCCGCCGCGATTGATCGGACGTCGTCCGCCGACGATGCAGACCTGCACATTCGGCTCAAGCTTGTCGATCTTCAGCGGTGGCAGCGTGTAAACGCCATACGCGCAGTTCAGCACCTTCGCGTGCGGATGCGACTTCGCGATCTCCTTTGCCACGCGATTGACGAAGTCCCACACATAATCGCTCAGCAGGCCGCGCTCGTTGCGCTCGGGCGAGTCCTTGCCCTTGCACTTCTCACACTGGCAGATCGAGGTGTAGCCGTCCGGCGGCATGATGGAGACGGTTTCAAACTTGTAGGTGTCCAGCAGCGCACGCGCCCAGCGCACCGTTTCCTTGAAGAGCCCGTCGTTCGAGTAGCAGACCTGGCACTTCGAGTCGCCGGGTTTGAAGTCGGGCTTGCCACCGTAGATCGCGAACCAGTCCGGATGCGCATCGAAAACCGCCTGACGGTTCGTCATCGTGGACATGCCATGGGCGATCTGCAGACGCTCGTCATTGCGCGTGCCAAGTCGCATCACCCACATCGATGTTTCCGGACCGGAAGTGCTGAAGCGGAAGTTGAACTGCCGCAGTGCGAAGTCCGGCTGCACGGTTTCATCGATCTTCGGCAGCGGAATCGTTTTCATCGACGGCAGCACTTCGCCGATTTCACCGGGCAGATACCAGCGCGCGCCGAGCTTGTGCAGGTAGCCGCACACCGCATTGAAACTGCCGCGCTCATCGAGACCCCAGATTTCGAGCGTCTCCTTCTTGTCGGTGATCGTGCCGTCCGGCTTTCCGGTGTCGCCGGGCAGGCGCAGACGGTTCTTGTACAAGCCACCGCTTGGCATTCCATACGGCGCGCCGATGATCTTCTCCCACTCCGCCTGCGCACGCGAGATGTCGCCGTTGTTCTTCGCAAACGGCTCCATCGGTGTGAACTCGCTGTCGTCGCCAATCAATGCCATCCAGTCCGCGCCCGTCGCGATGCGATACGCGCCGTTCTTGAGCCCCTCCGCCTTCACCGGCGACTGCGCACTCGCGCCGATGAACACCTTCACCGCCTTGCCCGAAGGCTGCGTCACAATCGGCAGCCGTGCGCCGCTGATCTTCTCGATCTGCTGCCGAAACTCATGCGCCGCAACCCGCTGCATGCGCGTCGGCTGGTCCGAAATGACGATCTCCGCACGCGGCTGGCCGTTTTCGACGAGGAAGCTTTCGGCAGCACGGAGCTGAAGTGCGAGGACCGGGACAACGAGCGAGATCAGGAGGCGCGCATTCATGGTCGAACGTAAACGTGATCGAATCGTGTTTCTGGCGACCACTTCGGCCTCGAATGCGCGTTATGGTGAGTCGCATGAATCCGTCTTCATCACTCATCGCTCTTCTTTTGGTCGTCTCATCGTTGAATGCCGATGACTGGCCGGCGTGGCGCGGTCCCACCGCGGATGGTCATGCAGCCTCGGGGCAAAAGGTGCCGGTGAAGTGGAGCGAGACGGAGAACGTGCTGTGGAAGGCCGAAGTGCGCGGACGCGGGCATGGCTCGCCGACGGTCTTCGGTGATCGCATCTACCTCGCCACTGCGGATGTGCCGAAGGAGGAGCAAATTGTGCTGTGCTTTGATCGTGCGACGGGGAAACAGGTCTGGGAGACCGTCGTTAACAGCGGGAATTTCGTCACCGGCGGCCACCGCAATTCATCACTGGCTTCAGGCGACGTCGTCTGTGATGGCGAACGGCTTTACGTCAACTTCCTGAACGACAGCGCCATCTTCACCTCGGCGCTCGATCTCTCCGGCAAGCCGCTCTGGCAGCGGCGCGTGTGCGATTTCAAACTGCATCAAGGCTACGGCGCGTCGCCGGTGATCTTTGAGAACGTGGTACTCGTGGCGGCGGATTATCGCGGCGGCGGCAAGTTTTCCGGGCTGAACAAGCTCACCGGCGAGATCCTCTGGCAGCAGGATCGCCCGCCGATCGCGAACTACGCGACACCCGCCGTCGTGAATGCGGCTGGCAAGACGCAGGCGGTGCTGGCGGGTTGCAATCTTGTCTCCAGCTTCGATCCGCTCACCGGAAAAAAACTGTGGGAGATCGAAGGCTCGACCGAGGAGACCGTCGTCACCGCGGTGACCGATGGAAGCCGCGTGTTCCTCGGCGGCGGTTATCCGAAGAACCACACGATGGCTGTGGAAGCCGATGGCAGCGGCAAGATCGCCTGGGAAAACAACACACGCAGCTATGTGCCGTCGTTGCTGGTGCAGAACGGTCACGTCTTCGGTGTTGGCGATTCCGGCAAGGCGGTGTGCTGGAAGTCCGACACCGGCGAGGAGCTGTGGTCCGAGAAGATCGACAAGGAGTTCTACGGGTCGCCCGTGATGCTCGACAACCGCATCTACATCACCAGCAAGGCAGGCGTGACCTCAGTCTTCGAAGCCACGCCGGCCAGGTTCACACTGCTTTCTCAAAACCAGCTCGGCGACGAATCCTTCTCCACGCCTGCGATCTGCGGCAACCGCATCTACCTCCGCTCCGCGAAGCTCGGCGACTCACGCCAGGAATACCTCTGGTGCGTGGGCGAGTGACTTATTGCAGCTGTTTCAACAACGCACGGAGCACATCGAACGCAGCGGCGTCCATGGCGGGTTCGTGCGCGACCTCGATCGTGTCGCCGCTTTCAAAGAGGTAGGGGGTGAGCGCATAGATCGGAACGCAGGCGGCCTTGGAGTCCGTTGTGATGGCCCCGACGGTAAGTGTTTGATCACCGCTGTCGAGAGTGACCAGAGGCTTCAAATCCGGACTCTTCGCCAGATCGAAGGTCCAGGGACAGAAGGGCTGCTGCCAGCCTGCGCTGGTCTTCGCCGGATGCGTGATTTTCAGCACGGGCAGGCCGCTGCCGACGACTTCCGCGCTGGACGTGAGAAACGCTTCATCGGTCACCGGCAGGCGGTCTTTGGCACCCTTGCGCTGCATCGCCTCCGTGAATGCGGCGAACGATTTGGGTGCGGGCTGGGAGTTTCCCATGATCCAGAGCACACGACCGCCATGCTTGAGGTAGTCGGCGATTCGTTGGTCAAACACATCCGCCTTGAGCGAATGGTAGTCGTGGAAGGACGTGGCGACGATGATGAGCCGCGGCACGCGCTCGGGCGACGGCAGTCCTCTGGCGAGGATCTGCCGCACATCGAAGGTGGCATACGATTGCCCGGCCTGCTGCAAGCTGCGGGCGATCGCCACGGATTGCACACGACTCGAGAAGCCGAGCATCGCGCCGTTCATCGCCCAGGAAGGTTCGAGCACGATGCCGGTCGCGGGTTCTTGAGCCGGTTGCAGGTCATGCAGGATGGGCGCAAACAGAGCTTCGTCCGCGATGTGGCGATCACGCAGGATCTTCTCAACTTCTGCCACATGCGCGCTTTCGACTTCCGGCGTCAGTTCGATTTGCGCGTCTGCCTTGGCGAATCGTGCCGCGACCTCGACATCACGCAAGGTCCGCACCACGGCCCACGCACCGAGCTCGCCGATGCTTTGCCAAAGTTGCTCCCTCGCTGCGAGATCCTGCCGGTCCACCCAGCCTGTTGCTCCCTCGAGGATGTCTACGCCGCGCAGGCTGCAATACGCGGCGCCTGTCTGGCCATAGAGCATGACCTCAGCAAGCGCCTTCGATGCGTCGCGCTGATCGTCGTGGATCAACTGCTTATCGATCGCCGCGTTGAACGAATCGGCGCCGCCCGCCGTGTCGTGCGCGGAGCCAGAAAGATCGAGCAGCGACCTGATCTTCGAGAAGTCAGTGCCGCCGGGCAGCTTCAGCTTCCAGTCCGCCCAGCCATAGGTCGCGGTGTGAACGAGGGGATCGTGATTGCAGGCCGCCATGTCTGCGATCACGTGGGACAGCGTGGCGATCCAATGTGCGGTGCGTCCGGGATGCTGCTCCCGCATGGCATCGACGAGCATGATGAAACACATCGCTGCGCCGCGTTCGGAATGCAGGTCGTAGCGGACCTTGAGCCGCGCCCGGGCCAAACGTGCAAGCGCGGCTTCACCGATGTCTTCGGTCAGAAACGGCTCGAAGCTGTCCGGATAGTGACTGGCATGCTGCACGGCAGTCTTCACGATCTCGGGCGTGAAGCTGTTGCGAATTTCTGGCGGCAGTCGTTCAATGACGGCACGCATGACATCATCGTGCCCGGAGCCCCATGCTAATGCAAATTTCGGAAGGGATAGGGCCAAGCAGGCGATGACAAATGGCAAGCGTTTCAAGCGGCTCATGGATGGCTGCGGCTCGAGTTCACTTCCCATACAGCCGCACGTCATCGAAATCGTCCATGTCGTCGAACGAACCGATGCCGATGCGGCCTTTGCCAAAGGTCTTGTCGTTGGCGCTGAGCTGGGGCGTCGTCATGTCATCGAAATAGACCTCGATGCTGCCCTTCGTTGTATCGCGCACGACCTTTACCTGATGCCAGTCATCCGTCCATGGCACGTTCTTCGTGTTCTGGGTGATCGGAGTGCGCGGCGCGTTTTTCACGATCATGATCTGGCCGCTGTTCGGATCGGGTTTCGCACCAAGGTGGGCGTAGTAGAAGTTGGCGGCGTCCTGATGGTTGAAGATGATGCAGCAGTCGCGGTGGTTGCCAGTGTCCTTGGTGCTGCGAACACGGAAGGTGAGCACGAAGTCCGCCACGGAGACATCCTTGATCAGCGCGATGTGAAACGGGCTGCGATACGGCGGCTTGTAGGCGCTCTCGCGCTGGTTGATGCCAAACACGGCATTCCCGTCCACGACACGATGCGTCCAGCTCGCTGGGTCCATGATTTTCCAGCGATCGAAGCCTTTTTCAAAGTCCTCGCTGAAGATGAGCGGCAGGCCGTTGAGCGTTTCAGGAGTTTCCGCAACGCTGAGTGAAGTGAGCGCGAGACTGAGGAGCGTGATGAGGTGTTTGATCATGGTTGGGAATGAAAGTGTTCTCTGTTACGTGCGGACACGCCGGTTGCTTGACGATAGACTTCTATTTCAGGAGTGAAACAAACCTCCCGTCGGCAGACTTGACACCGATCTCACGAATGGATGCGGGACCCGGAGGCACGTGCACACGCAGGTGAATGACGCGACCGTTGGCGGGCAGGGTGATTTCATGCGTCTGCCAGTCGTCGGTGGCTTTGAGGTCAAAGGTGACGCGGTTGGCGGGGAGGAAGTCTTTGTCATCGCTCATGCGCCACGCGATGGCGCCCGCGCCTGTTGCGGTGGTTTTGAGAGTGATCTTTGCGGTGACGGGACCGGCGAGCTTGAGCTGGCTGCGGGTGATGAAGGCGGGCTTCTTTGCGTTCTCGGGTGTCAGGACAAAGACTCCGCCCTTCATCGTGAGCGTGCCATTACGGGCGATCCAGCCGTGGGTGGCGCTGGTGTCGGGCTCGGTTTTGGCCACGGGCTTCTGGGCGGGTTTGCCTTCGAGGTAGAAGTCGAAGTAATCGTTCCAGACGGGCGCCATGGGGCCAAGCGCCATGCCGGGCGGATTGAGTTCATCGGCCCAGGCTTTGAGCTTCGAACGGAGACGCGTGGCGATCTCAGGCTCCTGTGAGGCGAGGTTGTGTTTCTCCTCGATGTCGGCGCCGAGGTCGTAGAGGTATTCGCGGTCGCCGCCACGCAGGAGTTTCCATTTACCTTCGCGAATCGCACTCTGCGCCACCCAACGCCACATCAATGCGTCATGCGGAGGAGCTTTGTTTTCGCCGGTGAGATGTGGGATGAGATTCACGCCGTCGAGATCACCGGGATTCACCTTCACATCAGCCAAAGCCGCTGCGGTGGCGGCGACATCGAGCGCGCTGACGGGATGCTCGTAGATCTGACCGCTGGGAATGGTGCCGGGCCACGCGATGAGAAACGGCACATGCATGCCGCCTTCGGAGAGCATGCCTTTTTCGCCGTTGAGCGGCGTGTTCAGGCTGCCGTCCCAGCCGCCGGCATCGCCATTGAGCGGGGAGTCTGTCTTGTGAATCTTCAACGGCGCACCGTTGTCGCCGATCAAAAAGATCAGCGTCTTCTCGGTAAGGCCGAGTTTTTTCAAGGTGCTCGTAATGAGTCCGACGCCTTCATCAACGGCCGCCAGCATGCCGAGCGCGGCGCGGCGGCGTTCCGGCATCTCGCCGGGAAAGCGGTCCTTGTAGCTCTGCGGTGCATCGAGCGGCGTGTGCGGTGCACGAAACGCGATGTACAGGAAGAACGGATCGTCCTTGTAGCGCTCGATGATGGATGCGGCGGCCTTCGAGCAGCCATCGAGATGATAATACTCGGGCGCGAGATCGCCCATCGGTCGGTCTTTGCCATCGGCCGTAATGTTCGCGGAGAACTTCTGTTGCCCGTGCTGCGCATACACATGCCGGAAGCCATGTCGCGTGATCTCCGGCAACGGCCCGAGGTGCCATTTGCCAAACTGCGCCGTCACGTAACCCGCGTTTTGCAGTCGAGTGGCGATGGTCGTCTCCTTGTTGAAGCCGTCGAGCGAGGACTGGTTGTTGTCGAGATTGAAGCGCCCCTGAAACTTGCCGGTCATCAGTCCGCCTCGCGACGGCACGCACTGCGGCGCGCTGCTGTAACCGTGTTTGGCGATCACACCGCTGCGCGCCAGCGCATCGAGATTCGGCGTCTTGAGATCCTTTTCGATGCCGCGAATGCCGAGGTCCGCGTGGCCGTGGTCGTCCGTATAGATGACGATGATGTTGGGGCGCGTGTCCGCCGCGAATGACGAAACCAGAACGATGAATGAGGAAGCAAGAACGGCGATGATCTTCATGAAGTGGTTGTTCTATTTTACGGACGCACGTTTCTTCGGCGACTGCACTTCGGCATTGAAGCGGTAGGAAATGCTGCTGCCAGCACGGGCATTGTAGCCCCAGAGGTCGATGTAATACTGGCCTTCTCGGAACTCATCGCCGCGCTTTTTGAGCTCGGCCTGAAGTCGGGCGTCGAGATCCTTCTGCAGTTCGGCGGCCTCGGGTTTGCCGACGAGATTGTTCATCTGGAAGGGATCGGTTTCGTCATCGTAGAGCAGCCAGGGGCCGTTCAGATCGCGAACGTAGGTGTAGCGACTGGTGCGGATGGCGCGGTAGTTGCGGTCGTTGCCTTTGCCTTCGGGGCCGAGGTTGGCGAAGGGCGAAATGCCTTCATACAAGGCGGCACGGTCTCCGGCGTTTGCGGGATCACGCACGGCGGCGGACAAGTCGTCGCCTTCAATGCTGGCGGGGATCGGCACTCCGGCGAGGCCGAGCAGCGTCGGCAAAATGTCCGGCGTGGTGAGCGGTGTTTTCACGGTGACACCCTTTGCACCTTGTGCTGCGGGATAGCGCAGCAGAAACGGCACACACGCAGCCTCCACCCACGGCACCTGCTTCTGCGCCGGACGATTGCCGTGCGAGCCCATCGTTTCACCATGATCGGCGGAGAAGACCACGATGGTGTTCTCCGTCGCTCCAGTTTCATCCAACGTGGCAAGCAGATCGCCGATGCAACGGTCGAGCGCGGTGCAGTGCGCGTAGTAGCCCTGCAACTCCTTGCGCGCTGCGGCCTGCTGCGACTCCGGCACGCTCGGCGCGAGCTTGAGCTGATCCGGCGGATAAAGCTTCTTGTATTCATCCGGCGCGGTTGCGTGCGGGAAGTGCGGCGGTCCGTAGGCGATCACCAGCGCGAAGGGTTTTCCGCTTCCAGCCTGCGTCTTGATGTAACCCTGCGCATCCTTCGTCTGCGCGAAGGCATCATAGTCGTCCCAGAACTTCTTCTCGGGATCGTTCCCGCTGTAATACGGCGAATGGTTGTAGGTGTGCGTGCATTCGTTTCCCTTCCAATAGTCGAATCCCTGACGGCGCTCCGCCGGAATGAAGTTTTCGCGCCCGTGGCCGTCGATGTGCCACTTGCCGATGAATCCGCGATCGTAGCCCGCTTCTTGGAGAATCTCCGCCATGCACAGTTCCTCCGACGGAAGATAGGCATCGTTCAAAAACATGCCGGTGGATGTCGGAAAGCGCCCGGTCATCAAAGCGGAACGATGCGGCGTGCAGACGGGACAAACCGAAACCGCATTGCTGAAGTTCACCCCCTCCTTCGCGAGTCGGTCCAGATTCGGCGTCTTCACGTTCGGATCACCCGCGTAGCCGGTGGCCATGCCGCGCCATTGATCGGTCAGCAGGTAGAGAATGTTAGGCTTTTGAGCAGCCGCTGCGGCGGCACACAATGCCGGAACGAAAAGGATGGCGAAGAAGAGGCGGCGCATGGTGGTGCGCGTAAACGAACCAAGCTGTCCGAACATCTCAGCAAAGGTTGTGTCGGATGTGGCAGACTCCGGCACGACGGCGGCGCCGGGTCAATCAGGCAACTTGGCGGGCGGGTGGATGGAGGTGTCGGCCGTGTCGCGGGTCCACTTGAGCAGCGCAGCGTAAAGGCGGTCGCGTTGAGCGTGGTGGGCGGGATCGTTGGCGAGATTGTGCATTTCGTCGGGGTCGGACTGGAGATCGTAGAACTCGAGCGCGGGAACGCGGCCACTGAGCGCCTGCGGATGCATTTCGGCGAGGATGCGATAGGCCTCGGGGAACTGGTCTTTGACGCGGAGGGTCTCGTTGTAGGCGCGATTGCCCCAGGGCTTCGGTTCGATGGAGTCGGCGTTCACCTGTCGCCAGTTCGTTTCGGTCTTTTCGCGGTAAATGAGCTTCCAACGCCGATCTTGGACCGAGCGCTCCTGCATGCCGTCGTTCGGCAACGGCCCGCGGTCTGACACTTCGGCGAAGACGAATTCGCGAGGGTTGGCGTATGCATTTCCTTCGAGAATAGGCCGCAAACTCACGCCGTGCGATTTGGCGAACGGCTTGAGTCCGATAAGATCGAGCAAGGTTGGCGCGAGATCGAGTTCGCTTGCAAGCGCGTCGCTGACGATGCCTTGCGATCCGCCCGGCATGCGAATGACCAGCGGCACCTGCAATCCGAGGTCATGCAGCGTCATCTTGCCATGTGCATAGCACGGTCCGTGATCGCCAAGGAAGACGACGATGGTGTTGGGTTCCGCGCCGGATGCGCGCAGCGCGGCGAGCACCTCGCCGACGTATTGATCCGCCTTTTCGATGGCGGCGAGGTATTCCGCCCAGTCCTGGCGAATGACCGGCGTGTCAGGAAGGAACGCGGGCAGCTTCACCTCGGCGGGATTCACGCGAATTTTGACCTTGTCGCTGTTTGGAAAGGGCCGATGCGAGACTGAGATGTTGAAGAACAGATGCCACGGCTTTCCCGTCTGTTTCGCCCGTTGGAAAAAGCCGGCAGCCGCCTTGCCGTCGCTGTGTGGAATGAACTCATCATACGGAAAGCGTTCCACCGGGGCGACGTGCAGCTTGTGCGTCACGCCTTGATAGTAACCGGCGTTCTTGAGTCGCTCGACCAGCGTTTGGGTGTCACTGTGGATGCGGTTCTCGACATACACCGAACGCTTCTTCTCCGCGGCGGTCAGTTGGTCGGCGGGTTTGTGGTAGTTCGCCGTGTTGTTGAGCAGGCCGTTGGTGTGATTGTGCAGAGACGTGTAGATGGCCGCCTTTGAAGCTGAGCAGACCGGATATGCGACATACGCCTGACGAAACAGCACGCCTGACTTCGCCAGCGCATCTATGTGAGGTGTTTGGATGCCCGCTGTGCCCAGCGCGCTCATGTGCGCACCCTGATCCTCGGTGAGGATGAACAAGATGTTCGGCCGCGACTCCGCTGCGAATGACGAATGCAGCAGGATGGCAGATGAGACGATGGCGGCGAGGAACTTCATGGGCGCGATTTCAAACGACGCCCGTCATCCGGCCATCTCAGCAAATGAGGTGTCGGATCCGGCAAGCGCCGTTACTCCTTCACCGGCGGCAACGAATCCACCATCTTTGCGTCGGTGCGTTTGAGTTCGGCGACGGCGGCGGCGCGGAGTTTTTGGAGCAGCTCCGCGTTCTCAGGTCGTCCGGCAATGTTCGTGAGCTCGTCAGGATCGGATTGCAAGTCGTAGAGCTCCTCGGGTTCGTTCGCTTCGAGCGTGCGGATGTATTTGTGATGGCCTTTGGCGAGCATCACATACCAAGGGATGCCGGTCTTGTGATGATTGCCGGGCGGCGCGGGCACCACGTCGCAGTCGGCGCCGAATTTGTCGGCGGTGAAGGGTATGATCGTCGTGTGCGGCCATTTCGTGTCGGGATTTTTTAGCAGCGGCGTGAGATCGTGGCCGTGCATCTTCCACGGAAGCTCGAGTCCGGCGAAGCTGAAGAAGGTGGGTGGCAGATCAGCGCCGCCGACGGGCGTGCGGCAGACCTTGCCCTCTGGCAGCGTGCCGGGCATGGAAATGATGAGCGGCGAGCGGATGTTCGCATCGTAGGGTGCGAGCTTGGCGCGGAAGCCGTGCTGGCCCCAGGCGTAGCCTTGATCCGCGGTGAGAACGACGAGCGTGTTCTGAAGCTGACCGGACTCTTCGAGCGCGGCGAGGACCTGGCCGATGCCTTCATCCAGCGCGCGCACGGCCTGATGATATTGACGCGACCATGTCGAGAGCGTGCGACCGCGGTCGCGCTCAAACTCATCGCCGACTTCGCTGCCGATCGCCTTGTCGCTCAGCACCGGTTCGCCTGTCGGCCCTTTTTCCCAGGCGGCGATCTTTTGCATGTAACCGGGCTTGCCGGGACGCGGCGGATAAATGTCCGCCGGTGTGGCGACGGTCGCGCCGGGGTAGTCGTTGAGATGACGTTCCGCCGGTTGATATGGCGCATGCACGCCGCCGTAGCACAGCCAGAGATACCAGGGCTTCGTGGTGTCGCGCTTTTCGCCTTTGATGTAATCGATGGCCCAGCGCGTGTAGTTGTCGGTGGAGTAGCCCTTCACCACGTGGGGCTCGCCGCCGTCGATGGAAAGCAGCTGGTCGTAGTAGTAGTTCGGCGCGTTCGCGGGATGCTTCGGACGATTCCACACGATCTGATGATCCCAATCGCGACCGAAGCCCGCATCCGTGCCGGAGTGCCATTTGCCGATCTGCGCCGTGTGGTAGCCGTTTTTGCGGAAGACCGCCGGCCAGAACGGGCACTGCGCGGGATCATACTCGCTGCCGGGATACGGGCCTTCCATGCGCATCGTCTTCGCGCCGTACTGATGATGGCCGGTGAGCATCGTCACGCGCGAAGGCATGCACCACGTGCCGATGTAGGCATGCGTGAAGCGCACGCCACGTGATGCCAGTTTGTCCATGTTCGGCGTGCGCGCCCACGACTCCGCGCCTTCGTAACATGACATCGTGCGATACGAATGATCGTCCGTGTAGATGAATAGAATGTTCGGCTTCGCGGCAAAGAGCGAGGTGCCGAGGACGGAGAGCAGGAGCAGAGCGAGGCGTATCATGATCAAGGTCGGTGAAACAACGTAACGAGCAGACAGCGCGGCGATTTCAGCCAAGTCGCGGCGAATGGTCCTCCAGAGCGAAACGTGCCTTCCAGC
This sequence comes from Prosthecobacter sp., assembly GCF_020439865.1. Lineage (GTDB taxonomy): Bacteria > Verrucomicrobiota > Verrucomicrobiia > Verrucomicrobiales > Verrucomicrobiaceae > Prosthecobacter. The sequence goes on along the minus strand of NZ_JAGRPF010000146.1, from coordinate 1,371 downwards.
TTTCGGGAATGGGAAGCCGCAGGCCGTAAAGATAGCGAATGAGCTGGCCCTGATGCGCCGCTTCGTGCTCGAGGAGATCGACGACCAGCCGGTGTTGCACGTCCGTGAAGGCATCCATGCCGCCGAGTTCCGCGAGCACGCCTTCCGCCGAACGGCGCAGCGCCTCGGCGACCGCGTTCTTTTGCGTGGTGACATCCAGCGAGCAGGTGAAGCCCGCCCATTGCCCGGCCTTAATCGCCTGTGCGTAGCTTTCGCGGGCGCCCACGACACACCACAACTGCAGCCCGACCGCGTTCGACGGCAGCCCGGGCAGTTTGGAACTCAACGCGTCCGGATCGATGCACTCCACGAGATCACGAAAGAGTCCGAAGGACCGTTCGATCCGCTCCTGAATGACGAGTGGAAGAGACATCGTGCGATGATTGGATTCACTTCTTCGGCTTGGCGTGCCAGATGGAGACGTTCTTGAACTGCGCGCCCTGGCCTTTGTTGACGAGCGCAACGATGCCCTTGGCGTCCTTGTAGCGTTCGTGCTGCGCTTCGACGACGTGATCGTCCACTTTGGCGCGATAATGATCGCCGCAGATCTCGATCGTGATCGTATGCCAGGCCTCGGGATCGATGGGTGTCTTGAGTTCGGCGAGCTTCTCCGATTTGGTGGTCTTCGAGATGCCCGACATGCGCGTCACCCAGATGGCGTCTTTGCTGATGAAGGTGCGGCCGAGATGGTTGTTCGGCGGCACCGTGTCGCGACACGCGAAGGCGATCTGCGTCGCCGTGCCGAGCCGGAACTGCGCCGTGATGACGATGTCGGCGGCCTCAAAACGATACGTGCAGGAGGAAGGATGATTGTTCTCAGCGAGTTCATCGCCATGCAGCGCACCGTCCTTCACACTCCATTCGCCAATGCCCGCCTGCCAGCCGTTGATCGTACCCTTGCGCGTCGGTGGCGCGGGCTCGTTGAACGGTGTCGAGACAATCAGCGTGTCCGGCGTGCAGATCGATGTCTGTGGTGATGTTTGTGCAAAGGCAGATAGCGCGAGGCTGAGAAAGAGAAGGACTATGGTTGGTTTCATAAGGTCAAGATCACGGATTCAAATCGTTCGCACGCACTTCCTTGAGCTTCGCGGCGAGACGTTCCTTCCATTTGATCACTACTGGCGCGTGTTCGGGCGAGTTGGCAAGATTGGTGTACTGCTTTGGGTCCTTGTGCATGTCGAAGAGCTCGATGCCGCCTTTCGCGTCCTCGCCGTATTGAATGTAAACCCAGCGGTCGTCACGGAGCATGAGACCTTTGCTCGTGCCGGCCACGCTGAAGGCAAAATCGTGCACCTTGGCCTTCGGATCGTCGAGGATCGGGCTGATGTCCTT
>NZ_JAGRPF010000145.1 GCF_020439865.1 Prosthecobacter sp. | reverse complement strand
CTCCTTCCTGGCGTTGTCGATTCTCTTCTCCGCCGCCGCGAGCAGCCTGCTTTGCTGGGTCAGCGACTTTTGCGCAGCCTTGTCTTCGGGATTGTCCTTCACCTTGGCTTCCAACGCGGCGACCTCCGCCTTCAGCGTTTTGAGTTCAGCGACTTCCTTTTGCGCCTCCTCTTCTTCGGCCTTCTTCTTCGCGGCGATGGCGGCGACCTGCTCTTCCTTTGTGTGTTTTCTGCCGAAGTAGGTGTTGTCATTCTTGGTGGCCACGACGCGCTGCGTGGTGAGCAGTTCTTTGAGCACGTTTTTGTCTTCCGCGAGGACCAGCTCGATCAGGCGATCCGTGCTGGCCGTGGCGTCAAACATGGCGCGGTAGTGAGATTCGCCGCGCGATGCGACGCCGGTCGCCGCGAGCGCCCGCGTATCCTTGCAGATGTAACCGCCGAGGTCGTAGTCGAAGTAGTCGCGGAAGAACTGCAGGACGCGCGGCTTGCGGATGCTGTCGTCGTCAAGCATGCGGGTGACCTCGCGCTTCACATCCTCGCGCGTCCGCATGCGGCCATCGACGATCGCCTGGCGGAGGGTTTCGTCGGGTTTGATGTAGCAAAGAGCGTGATTCACGGCGAGGCCGAGCTCCCAATCCTGCAACATGACGCGGCCGTGCTCGTCCGGCTTGCCGCCTTCCACGAGTTCCGGCCGGAACAACGCATCACGGTCGAGAAAGACCGACGACAGGCCCATCATGACACCGTCTTTTTTGCCGACCTTGGCGATGCTGTCCTTCACGATCTGCAGGTAGCTGTCGGACTCCGGCTTGTTTGGTGGGCGGAAGGTCAGCGCTTCAAAGAGATAGTCCACGGCGGCACGCAGGCGTTCGTCGGTGACCTCCGGCTCCTTCATGAGGTCGAGCACCGGCGTCAGCGGACGAACGACTTTGGTGTTGTAAACAATGGCTGTCGGCAGTCCGCGCAGATCGCCTTTCGGCTTCACCTTGTCGTAGGTTTTTGGATCGTCGGTGATCTGTTCCGGCATGCCGACGAGGCTGAGCGGTCCGTAGGCCATGTATTTCAGGATGTCTTCCGCCTTGCCGAGAATCTGCGTCGCCTCGGCGCTATTGACCGAATAGAAATCGGGGTAGTTCTTTAGGCCGACCTTACGGGCCGAGGAGAGCACCACGGGCACGCTCTTTACCGCCGTGGCGTAGGCTACCGTGCCGCCCACGACACTCGTGATCCGGTCGATGCCAAAGTAGAGCTTCAACTCGCCGCCGTGATTCGTGGGAACGACATCGCCGTGGGCGCGGAGGCCCGGCTTCGCGGGATCGTATTTGGGCTCGGTATTGATCAGCTCATTGAGCCGCGTGATGTGCTCCTGCGGAGTCACGCGCCAGATGCGGGCGGGGGAGGAGGTCGGCGTCAGTTGGATGCCGTCGGGCAGGGGACCGAAGAGCAGGGCATGACTCACGAAGTTGCCCTTTTTCGGATCCATGTGCGCATGGAAGCCGCCTTTGTTCTTCATCACGCGCTGCAGCTCGCCCACGATCCAGTCGGAGAATCGCAGCCGGTCGATGACGTCGGGCTGGTCCTTCTTTTTCGGCGGCATTTCCTCCAGCGCGACCTGCGCCCACACGGATTTCCAGGTGGCGGCGTTGGTCTCGTCCACCCGCGAGAGCTCGAGCAGGTTGAGATCTCCCTTCGTTGTCTCGTCGTCGTGACACTCAAAGCAATTCTGTTCGAGGAATGGCAGAGCGAAGTCCTTGAACTTCGCGCGCACGGGCTCTCCCGGCGTGTAGATGTCCGCAGCCGCCGCGGAGATGCCGAGCACGGCCAGAGCGGACGCGATGAGCGGCAGTGTCGGGATTCTCACGCCAGGACTTCTTTGAGGGGGCCGATGCCGGAATCGAATTTCGCCGCCATCTTCTCGCTCATGTTGAAGCGGTCGCACTGGACGCCGGAAGCCGTCAGAATGCTGGAGTAGAGGGCGTTGATCGGACGCTTGCCGTCCAACTGCGTGAAGCAGCCGGTTTTGAAGGCGCCGCCGCAGTTGCCGAGCAGCATCACCGGCCAGTTCGCGCCGCTGGTGTGCTGCGCGTCGGCGTTGTTGCTGGTGTAAACGATGAGCGTGTTGTCCATCATGGTGCCGCTGCCTTCGGGCACGCTTTCCAGCTCCTCCATCAGCTTCACGAGCATGCGGCTGTTATATTGGCGGATCTTGATCCAGATCGGATTGTCCGGCTGCTTCATGTGGCCGAGGTTGTGGCCCTGCTCCTCGACGCCGACGCCTTTCCAGGAGCCGAAGATCTCGCCGCGGCCGGAGCCGATGGTCAGCACGCTGGTGATGCCGGCCTTGAGCGCCGAGACACCCAGGTCGAGCAGAATGTCGTGCCAGTCGGTTTCAAACTCGGGACGGGTGTACCGGTCATCCACCTTCGGGGCGAAATTCCGCAGGTGATCGGACACGCCGCCGAGGCGCGTCCGCAGGCCGTTGATGTCACGGAATCCCTGCACGTATTGCCCGTAGCGCTGCTGGTCCGCCATCGGCAGCGCCTTGCCATGGGCGGCGGCGAGCTGCTCGATGCGGTCAAACATGCCCGACCGCGCCTCATGCTGCTTGCGGATGTCCCCGTCCGAAATGCCGCCGTAGAGCATTTGGTAGAGGTGGTTCGGGTTCGAGTGCATGAAGATCGGCTGTCCAGCACCGCTGGCCGACAGGTTCGCGACCGTGGGCTTGGCCTTCATGTTCTCCATCGAGTCCATGCCGATGCACAGATGCGGCAGCAGGGTCTCCGGGAGCACCTTGCTGAGTTCGTAATCGATCGTGGACGCGCTGGGCGGCACGCCGTCACTGACGCGGTAGCCGCCGAGCGCACCGAAGAAGGCGCTGTGCGACGGGCTGGTGTGCATGCCGTGCAGACCGTTAATGATGTGCAGACGCTCCTTGAAGGGCTCGAGCGCCTCGATCGGCTCGGGAAGCTTCACCTTGGCCAGCGAGCCGCTGCTCTTCATGCCCGCCGGGACGCACGTCGCCGGATCGAATCCCTGGTTCTGCATGAAGAAGATCACGCGCTTCGGCCCGCCGCCCGAGACACGCGATGCGGCCTGGCCGATGTTTGGCAACAACGGGGATCCAAAGGCCGCGCCAGCCGTGGCGGCCATGTGACGGAGGAGTTTTCTGCGTGAGATCATAAGCGGTGCGTACACGTCCCGAGGCCGGGCAACTTTCAGCCGGAGGCAAGGAAATGGAAAAGCCTCGCCCGGTGGCCGTGACCAATGACAGCAGCTAGAATGCCACCCTCGGGGCGCAGATTCCCGCCATGCGGGCGACCAGCACTCTCACCTTCGGGCATCGGCAGACAGAATCTGGAGAAAGTTTTTCACTTTTCTGTCCTGGCGGCGAGAAGTCGTTCGTCGATGCTTTGGACGGCGGTTTCTCCGGCCTGTCCAGCCTGCTCCGAAAACATCCACCCATCGCTCCTATGACTAAAAATGCGCTCCTCCTTGCCCTCGCCGCCTGTGCGGTGCTCAGCTCTTGCCAGTCCGGCACATCCCAACCCAAGACCTGTGCTGACATGCCGCCCTACAAGGGGTCCGCCGCCTTTGAGCGCATGAAGTCACTGGTGGGCAAGTGGTCGGGCGAGTCACCGGAGATGGGCACCATGAACACGGAGTTCCGCCTCATCGCAGGAGACTCAGTCATTCAGGAAACCTTTGCCGGAGGCACGCCGATGGAGATGCTCAGCGTGTATCATGATGTGAATGGGAAGCTGACGATGACGCACTACTGCATGCTGCGGAATCAGCCGCGCATGAAGCTGGTGAAGAGCACCGCGAACTCGCTGACCTTTGATCTGGCGCCGACGCCTGGCTTGAACGTGCAGAAGGACATGCACATGCATGGTGCGACCTACACCTTCCTCGATGCGAACCACTTCCAACTCGAAGGCGTGTCCTGGAAAGACGGCAAGAGCGCTCCCTGCGGTCCGCCGGTCGTCTTCACGCGCCAATAGAGGCGTCGAACGCACACCCAACCAACCATCGCCATGATCAAGAAACTCCTCATCGGCCTCGTCGTGCTCGTTGTCGCCATCCTCGCGGCGGCCTTGCTCAAATCGCCCGACTTTCGTGTCGAGCGCAGTCTCGTCATCGCCGCGCCTGCGGAGAAGATCTTCCCGTGGTTCGACAGCCACAAGAAGTTCAACGAGTTCAACCCATGGTTAAAAATGGATCCCGATGCCAAGGTCGAATACACCGGGCCGGAATCCGGTGTCGGTGCGGCATCCACTTGGGACGGCAAGCTGACAGGCAAAGGCAAGGCCACCACGACCGAGAGCAGGCCGAATGAACTCATTCGTCTGCGCATGGACTGGATGGAGCCGATGGAAGGCGTCAGCACCGTGGACTACACCTTTGCACCCGAAGGCGGGGGCAAGACGAAGGTCACCTGGGCCATGTATGGCACGAACGAAGGACTGCTGGCCAAGGTGATGAGCCTGGTCTTCAATTGCGAGTCCATGTGTGGTCCGGAATTCAAAAAAGGCCTCACCGAAGCCGCCAAACTCATCACGGCACCGGCGGCACCATGAACACCCCCGCTTCCTCCGAGTATCTCCTGCTATCGCGAGGTCAGTGGGACAAGGCCTCCTCCAAAGCCGACATCGAAGCTGCCATCGACCAATTCTACACTTGGTATGAGGCGAACCTCGCCAAAGGCGTGTTCAAGCCCGGCTCGCGTCTCACCATGGATGCAGCGCTTGTGACCCGCGAAGGCATCCGCACCGATGGACCCTTCGCCGAGGGCAAGGAAGTCATCGGTGGCTACTGGATCATCGTCGCGGAGAGCCTCGCTGCCGCGGCGGCCATCGCGGCGCAGAATCCGGTGCTTCCGCATGGTTTGAACTTCGAGATCCGCCCGCTGGAGTCCGAGCGTGCCTCGGCCTATCGCCACACGAACGAAACGCCCCCTTCATGAGCCCCAACACCCAACAAACCACCGGCGAGCATCTGCTCCTCATCCGCGGCACGCATTGGAACGGCAGCCTCTCGCCTGCCGAGTTGCAGCGCGTGATGACCGACTTCTACGGCTGGGTGGAGGGCCTTCGCAGCAAAGGCATTCTTCGCGGGGCGCAGCCGCTGATGGAGGAAGGCAAGCTCGTCACCGGCCCGCAAAGCCTCGTCACCGACGGTATCTTCGCCGAGTCGAAAGAAGCGATCGCCGGCTACTTCCTGCTCTCCGTGGCCTCCACCGATGAAGCCGTGAAGCTCGCGCAGGCCTGCCCCATCCTCGCGCACGGCGCGCAGGTTGAGGTGCGCCCCATCGCCGACCTCTGCCGCCCGATGGCCGATGTGAAGGCGGCTCAATCCTGATCCAATCCAGGCATGAGCCAGCCCGGCGAGCGCAGCCCGACTCTCGTGGCGGATGACCTCTTCCGCCGCGAGGGCGCACGACTCGTCGCTTCTCTGGCGGCGCATCTTGGTACGCACCGGCTGCAACTCGCCGAGGACGTCGTGCAGGAGGCACTCGTGCGGGCGCTGCAGACGTGGCCCTATCGCGGCATCCCTGAGAATCCCGCCGCATGGCTGACGCAGGCGGCGAAGAACCTCGCGCTTGATGCCCTGCGTCGCGAGAAGACCTGGCAGCGCAAGGAAGCGCAGATCACCGCCGAGCAGGAGCGCTGGTTGACGCGTGATGAAGAGCCCGCGAACGAGCATGACCTCTCCGACGACACGCTGCGCATGCTCTTTGTCTGCTTTCATCCGCAGCTCTCCGTCGAGGCACAGCTTGCGCTCGCCCTGCGCACCGTTTGCGGACTGAGTCCGGCGGAAATCGGCGCAGCCTTCCTCATCAGCGAAGCCGCCATCGCCAAGCGTCTCGTGCGCACCCGGCAGCTCATTCGCGATTTGCGACTTCCTTTCGCCGTACCGCCCGCCGGTGAGCTGCCGCAACGGCTCGACGGCGTGCTGGGGGTTCTGTACTTGCTCTTCAACGAAGGTTACAAAGCCTCTTCCGGCGACCGCCTTGTCCGCGAGGAGCTTTGCCACGAAGCGATCCGGCTCACGCGTCTCCTCAGCGCTCATTCCGTCACATCCCGACCCGCCACTCAAGCACTGCTCGCCCTGATGTGCCTCAACGCCGCCCGTTTGCGCGCGAGACTCAGCGCGACGGGAGAAATCGTGCGCCTTCAGCATCAGGACCGCAGTCAGTGGAATGCAGACCTGATTCAAGAAGGCATTCTCGCACTCGGCGCGGCCTCCACGGGGGACGTCATCAGCGCCTATCATCTGGAGGCCGGCATCGCCGCCTGCCACTGTCTCGCCGAGAGTGATGCGACGACCGACTGGTCGCGCATCCTCAGTCTTTACGATCAACTCCTGCTGCTGAAACCCACGCCCATCGTCGCCATGAACCGCAGCGTGGCCCTCGCTCGCGTCCGCAGCCCGCATGTCGGTCTGGAGGCCCTCGAAAGCATCCCGAACCGCCATTCGCTGGAAGCGCATCATCTCTACCACGCCATCCGCGCCAGCTTCATGTCAAAACTGGGTCAGCCCGCCGAGGCGCGCGCCGCCTACCTTCGCGCCGCCGAGCTTGCCCCATGCGATGCCGAGCGCGAGTTTTTACAGGCCCAGAGCCGGGAGCAAGATGCCTAGGCTCGAAGGCGAGCCGCTTCTAGGAGTCGGAAAACCGTGCGAGGAGCCGATGCCGAAAATCTTGTCGCAGCGTGCAGAAGAAGTTCCACGGAAGAGCGTTGAAAACCCATGATCATACCCAGCTCGAACATTTCCCAGCTGCCCAAGTCGGCTGTCGCTTCCGTCATTCGCACCCGAAGTCTGCCGATCCTCGCCGGCCTTTGTCTGGCATTCGGATCGCCGGGTCTTTCTGCTGACAAACCGGTTTTTCGTGCAGGTGCGGCGACGAGCGACATCACGCCGTCGATCAGTGCCGAT